>JANYDF010000098.1 GCA_025359905.1 Rhodospirillales bacterium | reverse complement strand
CGACTACATCGCGCACGGCATCCGCGAACGGGCCAGCGAGATCGTCACGCTGGAGCTGGGCCGGCAGACCGAGCAGGAGCTCAGCCGCCAGCTTGAGCGCGAGGTGGACGCCGAGCGCTTCACCCGCCTGGACCGTATGCTGCTCGCCGAACAGGAGGCGAGCCACGCCTTCGCCGATCTGCGCCCCGACCAGGACATGCTGGAGACGGCGCGTCGCAACCGGGCGCTGCTGATCGCCCGCGCCCGCAGGCTGGAGGGCATCGGGCTGGCGACCGAGGTGGAGGTTGGCCGCTGGTCCATCTCAGCACAGGCCGAGCCGACGTTGCGCGAACTGGGAGAACGCGGCGACATCATCAAGACCATGCACAGTGCGCTCGCCGACCACGGTCTCGCCGACGAACGCGCCCCAGCGCAATATGCGGCACACGGCAAGCAGATCACCGAACCGATCTTGGGCCGCGTGCTCGCCAAGGGCTTGGCCGGCGACGAGATGGGCGACCGGCTACACCTCGTCATCGATGGCGTGGACGGGCGCACCCACTATGTCGAGATGGCGGACGCCGGCCGCCTCGACGAGATCAGGCGCGGCCACATCGTCGCGCTCGACCCGGTGGCGACCAAGGCCGAGCCCCGGCCGGCGGATGTCAACATCCAGATCATGGCGGAGGCCAATGGCGGCATCTACCAGCCGAGCCTGCATCTGGAAGCGACGCGGGACATTATCGAGCAGCGCCAAGGCGACCCGGATGCCTTCATTCGCTCGCATGTGCGCCGGCTGGAAGCCTTGCGCCGCGCCGGGCACGTCGAGCGTATCGACGCCGGCCATTGGAAAATCCCCGGCGACATAGCCGAACGGGGCATCGCCTATGACGCCCCCGGCCGGCCCAAGGATTTCGGCATCCGCACGCTCTCCACGCTCGACCTCGACCGGCAGGTGGGCAGCGACGGCGCGATCTGGCTCGACCGTGAGCTGGTTGCGAAAGACCATCTGCCCCTTGCCGGGACCGGCTTCGGCCAGGAGGTGAACGCGGCGCTCGACCGGCGCGCGGCGCGTCTCGTCGAAATGGGCCATGCCAGCGTGAAGGACGGGTTCATTTCCATTCCCCGGCGCACGGTCGCCGCGCTGGAGCGCCAGGAGGTCGAGCGCGTCGGCAAAGAGATGGCCGCAGAGCGGGGCCTGACCTACAGCCCGTCTGCGCCCGGCGAATACGTATCCGGCAGGCTGGCGGGCGTCGCCAATCTCGCCAGCGGGCGCTTCGCCATGATCGAGGACGGACTGGGCTTCCAACTCGTGCCCTGGCAGCCGGTCCTGGAAAAGCGCCTCGACCAACATATCAGCGGCGTCCGTCGCGACGATGGCGCCATCGAATGGAGTTTTAGCCGCAAGCGGCAGATCGGACTCGGGCTGTGAATCGCCTTGATCAATACGGCATTATGCCGTATATGATGGACGCGAAGGAGGCCCCCATGCCCAAACTCCAAACTGAAGCCGAGACCGCCCGATTGGAAGCGCGCGTCCCAGTCCAGGTCTACGACCAGATGCAGCGCGCCGCCCGTCTGCGCGGCATGACACTGACCGGTTATCTCATCTCCACGGCCGGCGAGGACGCCCGCCGCGTCGTCGAGGACGCCGACATCATGCGCCTCGCGCGCGAGGACCAAATCCGCTTCGCCGAGGCGCTGATCAATCCGCCCCAGCCGAACGCGCGACTGGCTCGTGCGGCGAAGCGCCATGCTGAGCTGATCGAGCGCCGGTGAGCGTCCGCTTCGCCATCGAGCCGCTGGCGAAAGCGCACAAGCGGGCAGATTTCACCTGCGGCAACGACCGGATCGACAGCTATTTCCGCGAGACCGTCTCCCAGGACGTGAAGCGTAAATACGCCACCTGTTTCGTCGCCAGGGAGATCGCTCCGGATCGGGTGGCGGGCTTCTACACGCTGTCGTCCAGCAACGTGCCGTTGACCGAGGTTCCCGAGCCGCTGGCGAAGAAACTGCCGCGCTACCCGACCGTTCCGGCGGTGCTGATCGGCTGGCTTGGCCGCCATAGCGACTATGCCGGACAGGGGCTTGGCGAAGCCCTGCTGTTCGATGCCATCAAGACCGTCGCCACAGCCCCGATCGGCGCCCACGCCATCTTCGCCGACGCGATCGACGACAGTGCGGCGGCCTTCTATGCAGCCTTCGGCTTCACGCCCTTGGTGCGGCAGCCACGCACCCTCTATCTGCCGGTGGCGACGGCGCTGAGATTGTTATCGCCATGACGACCGCGTCCGCCCCTACACCGTTTCAGCCCCGCGCCGCCGCGCGCAAGTCTTTTTGCGCCACGGTACGCCGGGGCTTCCAGCGTAAGAAAAGGCTATTCTTTCAGGCGTCAGGTTGGGCGATTCTGGCGCAATGGCCAGACTTCGCAAAGAACGCCCCCCGACCGCATCGGAACAACTTGAAGCGTTGCTCGGCCAACCCTGGCCGTTTCCGGGCCGGCCGCCGAAGCATGACCTCTCCACCTGGACCGTCACCGACGACTGGCCCGAGCATATCCCGGTCACGGAAGCCGAGGTGGACGTGTTCGAGGCGTGGTTCGGCGACCTCTTCGATGAGATATTCGCCTCCAGCTAGTGGAGCGAATCTAACGTTTGGTGCCCCCGCCTGACGGCGGCAATGATCTTGTCGGGATCCTTGGTCCAGCGGAAAGGGCGCGGGTTATCGTTTGTCTCGGCGAGGAAGCGGTTGATTGCTGCCTGGAGGGAGACGAGCGAGTGGAACACGCCGCGCTTCAGCCGCCGTTTGGTCAGTTTGGCGAAGAAGGACTCGACTGCATTGATCCAGGATGCCGAAGTCGGCGTGAAGTGAAAGGTCCAGCGCGGATGCCGCTCCAGCCACTGCATGACCTTGGGATGCTTGTGGGTGGCGTAGTTGTCCAGGATGCCGTGGATCAGCTTCCCGGCGGGAACCGCCGCCTCGACCGCGTTGAGGAAGCGAATAAACTCCTGATGGCGGTGACGCTGCATGCAACGGCCGATGACGCTGCCGTCCAGCACGTTGAGCGCGGCGAACAGAGTGGTGGTGCCGTTGCGCTTGTAGTCGTGCGTCATCGTGCCGCACCGCCCCTTCTTCATCGGCAGGCCGGGCTGAGTACGATCAAGTGCCTGAATTTGGCTCTTTTCGTCCACCGACAGGACCACGGCATGCGCGGGTGGATCGACGTAGAGACCGACGATGTCGCGCACCTTGGCGGCGAACTGCGGGTCGTTGGACAGCTTGAACTGGCGAACGCGATGCGGTTGCAGGCCGTGGCTGCGCCAGATGCGCTGGACCGAGCTGACGCTGATGCCGCTCGCCTCGGCCATCGCGGCAGCCGTCCAGTGGGTGGTCTCGCCCGGCGGATCGGCCAGAGTCAGTGCCACCACGCGCTCGGTGACCGCCGGAGCCAGCGGCGGAATGCGCGAGGGGCGCGTCTTGTCGCGCAGCAGCCCGTCCACGCCCGCCACCATGAAGCGTTCCTGCCATCGCCAGACCGCGGTCTTGGCCACCTTGGCTTCACGCATGATCTCGTTGGTGCCGCAACCCGCCGCCGTCAGCAGGACGATCCGGGCACGCCAGACGTGCTTTTGTGGGCTGTTCCGATCCGCCACCACCGCCTCAAGGCGAGCACGGTCGGCGGCGCTAACGTCGATCACGATGCCGGTGCGCATCACTCAGACTCGCACGAGCCACACCCGCAGGGAATCCCTCTCAGGACTCTTCCGTCAGGTTCTATCCACTAGGACCTCACGGTTGCGCCCGAAGTCCGGTCGAAATGGGGGCTGCTCCACATCTGCAACTCCCGTTCCCGTGGAAAACCTTAACCAGGTGTCCACCAAACCGGCAGTAAGCCAGACATCAGTGCTTAAGGGCGGCTTCAAGGGTGGCCAGCGCCACGACCAGCGTTCGTTCGGCATCAAGCAGCGGGACAGCGCCATAACTGGCGTACCAGGCGGCGGCGCGATCACTTTTCGCGTCGATGATGAGGATGCTGCCGCCGACCTCGGCTGCCACGGCGAGGCAGCGCCGTCCAGCGGCGAGCAGCAATTGTCCGCCGAGACCGCGTCCCTGCGCCGCGCGGTGCACCGCGATGCGCGCCAGCCGAAAGCCCGCCACCTCATGGCGCGGAAGGCCCCGCCGCACCCCAGCGGGCGTGCGGTCATAGGCCAGCGAGGCAGGTGCCAGGCTGTAGTAGCCAAGGATGGCCCCGCTTGCGTCATCGATCGCCAGGAAGGTTTTGGCGGCGCCGTTGTCGTGGCTCTGCCGCGCATAGCGCAGCAGAAATTCATTGAGCGCCGCCTCACCGCAATCGAACGCAGCGCGATCGTGCTGCCGCGTTATCGCCGCTTCGTGCCAGGCTAGGATCATGCCGCCGGTGGCAGGGCGGCGGCGGCGGCAAGCAGCTTTGCGTTAGGGGCGGGCGGGTTTTCCAGCAGGGCGAGCACACGCAGACTGTCGCGTTCGGACACCTCAAGGTGCTCGGCGGCGTCGATGATGGCGGCGGCTTCGCGCAGCGCAGGCTGCAGCACGAAATCCGTCAGGCCGGTGTTGCGCAACGCGGCGGCCCGCACCAGGACCGCCTTTTGGTCGGGGCGCAGGCGCAGGTTCATCCGCTTGTTGTCGTCCACGGCGGCTCTGGGCATCGGGTTTTCCGCTTCATACGTACTCATTGAAGAAGTACTTCAGGCCGGTCTGCCGGTCAATCTGGGACGTTGCAGGCGTGTATTTCGCGCCCGTGGCCGCGATGTTCCGGGGATCGGGCGGCGGCGCAAATTCCGCACGGGACGGCGTGCGGAGCCATTTGCGGCCTTACGTACGTCCTTACGTAAGGCCGTTCGTGCCGACGGGCGTACCGCCGTATTGCCGCACCGGCTTGCGTCCGCCCGCACGTGCGGTATACCGCGTGGCAAAGCAGCGAATCCGGCGGACATCCTGATGTATGTGCTTGTGTTGGCCTCGCAAAAAGGCGGGGCCGGGAAAACCACCATATCGCGCCACCTCGCGGTTGAAGCGGAGCGGGCCGGGGATGGGCCGGTGGTGCTGATCGACGCCGACCCGCAGGGCGGGCTGGCGAGTTGGTGGAACCGCCGGCAGGCCGAAGCCCCGGTGTTCTTCGCCAGCCGGCTGGACGATCTGCCGGCGCATATCGAGCAGGCGCGGGCGGGCGGCTTCAAGCTGGTGATCATCGATACGCCGCCGCAAGCCACCGGGCTGATCCGCGCCGTCGTCGAGCGCGCCGATCTGGTGCTGATCCCCACCCGGCCGTCGCCCGACGATTTGGATGCGGTCGGGCGGACCATCGACATCGCCGAAGAAGCGCAAAAGCCCATGGTGTTCATCATCAACGGCGCCACCAAGAACGCCCGCATCACCGGGCAGGCGGCCATCGCGCTGTCGCAAAGCGGCACGGTGGCCACGGCGACCATTCACCACTCGGTGTCGTTTCCGACCTCGGGCATTGACGGGCGGACAGTCGGCGAATTGGACCCATCCAGCAACTCGGCCAAGGAGATTGCGGAGCTATGGACTTACGTATCCACGCGGCTACGTAAGTGCGTAATGACTACGCCATGAGCAAAGGCCCGGACCTCAGCGCGTTCCCAATTCCCCGAAAGGGCAGCGCCAGGCCGATCGGCCTGGATGCGCCGCCGCCCGCCCCGGCCGTTGCAGCCGCACCGGTGCCTGCCCTATCGGTCCCTGCCCCACCCATCTCCGTCCAGCCGTCCCCACTCGCTATGCCGGCCCCGCCCGCTATGCCAACCCTGGCGGCACCGCCAGCCGCCCCTGTCTCGCAAGGGCGGCTGGTGGCGGCCACGGTGAAGCTGGACGAGGGGCGCTATCTGCGGCTGGCCGAGGCGGGCAAGCCGGAGCCGGGACGCCTCAGGCGGCGCACCATTCAGGACATCATGGTCGAAGCACTCGACGAGTGGTTCCAGCGGCGCGGCCTATAGCCGCGCGAGGCCTATAGCCGCGCGAGGCCTATAGCGACTCGGGGCCTATAGCGACCCGGGGCCTATAGCGACTCGGGATCGATCGCCAGATCCGGCAGATTCATCGCCGGCACACGCGGGCGAAACACCACCAGCACCGCCTCATTGGGCGTCCGCTTAGCGCCTTTGGTGCCCTTGATGCCGGCGGTTTCCAGCCCCTTGGCCACCGGCGAGGCGTGATCGTTGATCAGCAGCATCTCGTAGTCCGGCAGCCGGTCCAGTGCCGCGAGTGCCTTGAGGTCGAATTTGAAGCGCCGCAGGCTGCGCTGCATGGTGCCGCATTTCTTCGCCAGCAGCGTCAGCGACACCCGCCATTCGCTCTGCCGCCCGACATATTTGCGGGCCACCTCGTACAGCCGCCGCTCCAGCCCCCCGGTCAGGTCGAAATAGGCCGGGTTGATCGCCAGCACGCGGCGGTCTTTGACCAGAGCGCGGAACGTCCAGTCGTTGAGGGTGATTTCCAGGCCCTGCATCACCCGGTTGCCCGCCCGGTTTTCCTTGGTCAGGATGCGGAAACTGTCGATCCAGCCAAAGCCGCGCGTCTCGCGCTCGCCGCCCGATTGAATATCGGTGGTGATGGTGGTCGAGCGCAGCCGGAACAGCGCGTCGTAGATTTCCTGATAGCCGTTCTTGCCGGTGTGGCGGCGGGTGACGCGCAGCAGGTCGTAGGCGGCGATGCGCACCGTGCGTGAAACATCCTCACCGCGCTCGATCCTGGCGTTGATCAGGCTGGACAGGTAGATCAGCACATCCTTGTCCCAGATCGTGGCAACGCCACGCTCGCCCGGCGAAATGCGGATGGAGACATTGCTGTCCTTGTAGACGATCGGCGTCAGCAAGGGCCGCTTCTGCAACGCGAAGAACGGGAACTCCATCGTCACCCGGTCGTTGCGCAGCGGCGCGGATAGCACGCTGTCGACGAACATATCGGCTTGCTCACCGGGGCCGACCAGTTCGTCTGCGGTCAGATCAGACAACAACGCGGCCATGAACTCTCCTTGCCTGGCTATCATGGCGATCCGGCAGGCCCGAAGGGAAGCGTGCAAACGTACCCGATTCCCCGAGTATCCCACGCCACGGCGTTCCCGATTCCCCGAGCCGGTGGCCGCGCGGCCCGGCGGATCGGGGCCCGGCGGATCGCGGCCGGCTGGCAGGCCAGGGGGGACAAGCCAGGGGGGGGCAGGCGAGGGGCGTCCCGCCGCCGGCAAGGCTGCGGTTATGCGCGCCCGGCCGGCTCATTGCGGCCACCGGCTCGGGGTATCGGGAACGCCGGATGCTGAATCCTGGCCACCGGCGGCTCGGGGAAACGGGAACGCCGGCACGGGGAAACGGGAACGTCAGGACACGGGGAAACGGGAACGCAAACTCGGGGAATCGCGAACGCCGACTCGGGATAAGCAGTTGAAATAAAAAGTCGATTCCAGCCTCTAACTGTCTAACTAAGCTAAGAATCTAACTTCTTAACGTCAGCCGGCCGACTGGCCCGGCGGACTGGCCTGTGGATAAGTCAGCCAGCAAGCCAGCTTGCGCAGGAGCGCGACGTGGCAATCCTGGGTGGCTCAGGCGCGATTGATCAGGTAGCGGATCGCCGCGTTAGCGGTGCTGAACACCGCGGCAAAGAAGCTGATGACCAGCAGGAACAAGCATATCTTGCCGCCCAGCGTGGTCAGCCGTTCGGCCTGCTTCAGCGTGGCGCCAACCGCTTCGGTAACGCCGATGGCCGCCGCGATGCCGGAGGACATCACCACGACGGAAAACCCGCGCAGCGCATTGGGGAAGAACAGCAACGCCTGCGCATGTTCCAGGCGTTGCAGATGCTCCAGCGCCTGATAGCCGTTCTCGGCGATATAGGCGGTCATGTAGACCCCCAGCGCGAGGATGACGGCGGACAGGCCGCTGATTTCCAGCGGCATGCCGAGAACCTGCATGTCCTTGGGAAATAAATGCAGCAGAAAGAACATGATCACATAGACCGGGGCCGCCTGCATCAGCCGTGTGCAGACCAGAATGGGCGGGCGCGCCCACGGCGCCTGGCGGCGCAGCAGTGCCAGCGGCAACCCGGCCGCCAGCCCGATCAGCAGCGCGCCGAGCGCGATTTCCAGATTGATCAGGAACCCCTGGAAGAACACCGGCACGAAGCTGCGGAACACCTCGATCATACGCGGCGTCCTGCGTTGGATTGCCCGGACGTGGTCTGCAAGCGGCGCTGCACCGCCGACAGCAGGCTGATCACGATCAGCATCAGCCCCGTATAGAACACCAGCAAAATGAGATAGGTCACCGTGCGGTCGCTGGAATACGAGGTCAGATCGGAGATCACGTTGAGAAATTCCGGAACGCCGATCATCCCGGCCACCGGGCTGCCTTTGGCGGCGTTGATCAGGAAGGCGATCAGCTGCACTGCCGCCACCGAGACCGCCTGGCGAAATCCTGCGGTCTCGCCCTGCGGCGCGGTGCGCTGCATCGCCTGCAACGCCTCGTGGATGGCGCGCCCCGCGTAACAGCCGTTGTAGAAGCCAAGCACGATCACCGAAACGCCGAGTGCGACGCTGGCCGAATAATGCATCGTGCCCGCCGCCAGCACGTAGCCGAAGAACATCAGCAACGGCATCGGCGTGGTCTGGCCAATGGCGGTGATGGCGGCAGTGGCCCAGCGCAGCGGGGCAAACCCGGCTGCCAGCAGCCGGCCGAATGCCAAGGCGAACAGCGCCGTCGACACCACCGCACCGCCGACCAGTGCGAGCGAGAAAGACACTCCGTCCAGCAGCAGCTCGAACGTGCTCTCGCTTTTCAACAAGGTGAAATCGAGCTTGGAGCCCAGCCAGCCGGCGCTGATGTGCTCCAGCCAGTGCGCCAGATCGGGCCCCAGGCCGACCGCATCGGACGCGGTGGCGGTATCGACCGGCGGGATCAGGCAGGCCGCCGCCGGGCTGCCATCGGGTGCGATGCACGCAGGTTGCGCCCAGCGCGCCTGCTCGGCTTCAAGGAAGCCGCCATCGAGCCGGTCGCGCCGGGCGATGTCGAGAAACACGCCGCCCGCGTGATAGGCGATGCTGAGCTGGGTTAGCAGCTCAGCCATCCGGTCCGCCCCGTCATGCGGCACCGCCATGCCCCAGGGCAGCGGGGCGAAGCCGAATTTCACCCCGTAGCGCGCCGACCAGCCGGGGGCGGTCAGCAGCGTGCCGAAGAAGGTGTCGTCGTGCACGATGAAGGCGCACATGTTGAAATCGAGCGCGTTCAACAGGCTTTGCGGCGTGTCGAACGTCATCAGCCGCACGTGGTGCTGGATGATCATCAGGTTGGAACTGGCGCCGACCGGCACGCAGGCGGTCTTGCCCACCATGTCGGTCCAGTCATCCACCGCACTTTGCCGCGCGCCGACCACGACGGTGCGCGACTGGTAGTAATGCGGGCGGATGAAGCGCACTTGGCTGTCGCGCTGCACGTTGTGGCCCATCGTGG
Organism: Rhodospirillales bacterium; assembly: GCA_025359905.1. GTDB lineage: Bacteria > Pseudomonadota > Alphaproteobacteria > Acetobacterales > Acetobacteraceae > CAIPHQ01. The sequence continues at coordinate 37,921 of JANYDF010000098.1, read as the reverse complement.
CGATCACCAGATCGACCTCGTGATTGGCCAACTGGGCAATCCGGGTGCGCGCGTCCACCGGCGTGGCGGTCAGCCTGACGCCGAGAAAATCGGCGATGCGCTGGGCGATATCGACTTCGAAGCCGCTGAATTCGCCCGCCTCGCTACGGGTGGAAAACCCCGGATAGAACGTCCGCAGTCCCACCCGTAACTGGCCGGCGCACAGCACTTGCACCAGCAACTCGGCCGGCTTGGCGCAGCCGGCCGCAGCCGCAGCGCGTCCGGCCGCCAGAATCGCCTGCGCACGGGCCTGCGCCGCCGCGCCAACCGGCGTTGGTTGCGCGTATCCCGCCCCGGCAAACGCCAGGACAGCAATCACGAGAGCCGCCAACCGGGCCGCCAACCGGCGCATACTCCAGCGGTGCGTCATGCTGGGTGCTGCCGCCGGATTTCGAGGATTTGCGCTTCGAGGAATTCGTATGGTCCGATTTGGGCAATGCCGGTTCCCAGATAGCGGGCTCGCACGTCCGGGTTGATCAGCTTGGCCTTGTCCGGGTGCAGCGGCACCAGTGCCGCGCAGGCCACCTGCATGTACAGGCCTTGCGCCGCCAGCACCGCCTCGGTCCGCTCCAGGCCCAGATAGGTTGTATGGGTCATGAAGGCCACGCCATCGCTGGTCAAATGCGCTGCCAGCCCGCTCAGAAACGGATCGACCCAGCGGCGGCCATCCTCCCCGGCCATGCTCCAATACGGCGAATGTTCCGGATCGGCCGGCACATCGGCGGGAAAATGCGGCAGGTTGGCGGTCACGACGTCGAAGCACTGATCACCGAACGGCTCCCAGATCGAGCCCTGCCGCAGCGTGGCCTGGCCGTGTAACCCGGTTTGCCGCAGCAGCCGGTCCGCCGCCGCCACCGCCGCGCCGTCGATGTCCACGCCATACAGCCGTGCGACGCCAAGCTGGCCGAGCGCCGCCAGCAGGATGCCGCTGCCCAGCCCGATATCCAGACCGCTGCCGTGCACGAAATGGGCTGCCCGGCTGCGCAGGATATGGATCAACAGTCCGGTATGGCCGCTGGGACGGAACGGATCGTCGAGCGGTGCCATAGATGGCTGAAGCGCGGGGGATGGCTGAAGCGGCGTGACGTCGTTGGGCACCGGCTGGCTCGCTTATGCTTCGGCGGCGTGGCGGATCATGGCAATCATCGCCCCCGCCGCAGCAGGAACGCCACGCCGCGCAGCACGCCGGCGATGGCGGCGGCCAGCCATGTGGTGGCCGCCATCAGGGCCGCCAGTCCGGCCAGCACCGCCAGCGTCACCGTATGCCGGTCCAGCACGCTGGCCAGCCAGGGCGGCAACTCGCGATAAATCCACGGGATGCCATCGCGGTAGTACGCCACCGCCAGCGGATGCATTTCCAATTGGCTGCCGGTCAGGGTCGGGTAGTCATCGGCGGCATTGAGCACGCCGGGGCCGCGATGGGTCTGGGTCAGCGCGTCGAGCAGCGCGTAGACCAGATACGGGTGCAGGCTGCGGCGCACCACCACGCCCACGGTGGCGGCGACCAGCGTGGTGTCTTCCGGCGGAATGGCGTCGGCGATGTTGTAGATGCCGCGCGGCAGCGTCACCGGGCGCAGGAACGGCAACTGGTTGGCAATCGCCCGGGCTTCGCTGACCGGCAGCAAATGCAGCCCTGAATCGGCGATCAATTCGCGCGCCACGGCGTTCTCGGGTGCCAGCATGAACGCCCCCGCGTCGTAGCGCCCGGCGCGCAGATCGCGCACGCCCTCGGCCAGCGGGGCATAGGTGAACGAGGTGTTGTCCGGCGAGATGTCGTATAACTGGAACACCTTCAGCGCCGCGGCGACGGTGGCGCTGTTCTGCGGCGGCAGCAGGATTTTGCGTCCGCGCAGATCGTCGATGCTGCTGCGGCGGCCGAGTTCGGCGTTGGCGAAGATGAACAGCGGCTGCAACTGGATTTGCCCGATGGCGTAGGCGGGCACGGTCTTGCTCGCACTGAGGTCCTGGGCGACGAAGCCGGCATCGATCCCGGCTGCCGGGTCGGTCACGTCCTGCAACAATTCGAGCGAATTGGCTTTCGGCTTGACCTGCACCCGGATACCGCGCGCGGCCAGAATCGCTTGATACTGCATGGCGGCTTCGTAGTAACTGCCGCCGGCCGGCCCGGTTTCGATGGTCAGATCATGCGGCGGGCGGTCCTGGCGCACGGCGGCGGCCAGTATTGCGGCAATGAACGCGGCGGTCAGCAGCCGCAGCCAGACCGGGGTCCGGCCAATCGGTGCCCTGCGGCTCATTTCTCCGCCCCCGCCGCCGAGACGACCAGACGGATTTCCGGCAGCGGAAACACGGTGAGTTCGACGGTGCTGACCACGTAGCCCTCGGTCTGGCCGACATCGAGCACGGTGCGGACCACCCGGCGCTGAATGGCCGATACCGCATCGGTGCGCGCGCGCGAATCCAGCCGCAGCGCGCGGTCGAGCGCATCGCGATCCGCCTCGGACATTTCCCGCGCAATGCCGAACGTCATGGTCGCACCCGGCACGATGCCGATCGAGGATTGGAATTCCTTCAGCTTGTAGCCGGCCAGATCCATCAGGCCGCTGAGGTCCGACGCGCCGGGCCCCATCGCGCCGCGATTGCGCTGGAAGGTGGTTTCCAGCACGTACCACGCGCCGTAGGCGATGGAGTAGGTCCAATCCATCGCCCAGGCGATCCCGTACGTGGCGGGCCTCGGCGCCAAGGCCGCCCGCTGGGCGGCGCGCTCGTCGTCTGGCAGCGGCATCATGCCGGCCTGCGCCAGCGGCCCGGCGGGCCCGATGATCGCATCGCTCTGCGCAAGTTCGATGATCTGCGCCACCGCAGCATCGGTGGGCGGCGGCGCGGTCTCGCTTGGAGCATCCTGGCCCATGTACCCTTGGGCAAAGCTGTGCAGGCCGAATTGACTCAACCCGAAGCCGCCCGGCGCTGCGGCGCTCAGGGCTGCGTCATTGCGCCGCGCGTACAGCCACACCGAATGCGCGTGATCCAGCACGGCGTGGCCGATTTCACCCCGCTCCGCCGGCACGCCGTCCAGTTCCACACCCACCAGACCGCCCTCGGACTGTTCGACCTCGCGCAGCGACAGCACGCCGACGGTTCCCTCGGGCCCGTCCAGCAAGGCGCGCACCGCCTGATCGCGGGGAATTTCCCGCACCCGGTCGGCCCTGAGCGCGGTGCAGCGGGTCATGCGTTCGGCTGCGGCGGCGATTTGCATGGCCAGTTTTTCGCCGCGGCAGCCCGCCGCCAGCACCACCATGTCGAACGCCGCGCGGCTGCCATCGGCGCGCGGCGGCAACTGAAAGCGGATGTCCAACGGTGGCAGGCTGCGGTCGATATCCGACCAGCGGATCGCGACATTGCGGTGGAATTCCTCCTTGTACGGAACGTCGCGGGCGAGCGCCAAATACACTTGCTGGCTGCTCAGCCGCGCCAGGGCGCTGCCGCTGCGCACCGCCAGCACCAGCGGGTTGCGCCCGAGTTCGACCGCGACCGGGTCTTTTATGCCATTGGCCTCGCAATCGGCCGCAACCGCCGCGGACATGCGCTGCGTGGTCAGCACGATATCCGGCCCGCCCTCCTTGGCGTTTTCGCAAAACGCTTGCAGCGCCGCCTGCGGGCTGGCGGTTTTGATCTCAGGGCGCAGCGCCAGCCGGCCCGGCGCGGTGATGGCGGCAATCAGGCTGTCGAAAATCGGCCGGGCGCCATCGGCCTGTATGATCCGCAGCACATTTTGCGGCAGCTGAGCGGCTGCCTCCTGTGCCGCGGCCGGCTTCAGCCCAACGGCGGCCGCCAGCAACACGGCTGCACAGCACGCGGCCACATGATTGGCGCCGTGCCGCACCGCTTAGCGAACGCCCAGATAGGCCATGGTCCCGCCAATGACGCCGCCAACGGCCATTGTTCCTGTCAAAAAACTCGGCAAGCCCCAGCCGCCAGCGGCTTCGGCGGCAGCAGGCACGGCCGCCGCCGCCGCTGCGCCGGGGGCTGCGGGGGCCGCTGCGGCACCGAAGGCGCCAATGCCCAGGGCCGGCGCCAGCATCGGCCAAATCAGCGCGCCGGCCAGCACGCCCACCGCCACCGGCACCAGATAGCCGCCCGTGGTTGGCTGCGACATAACCTTTGGAGTCTCAGCCGAGGCTTGCACCGGGGCTGCTGCCAAGCTGGCCGCCAGCAGACAAAGACCCATCGCGCGACGTGTCATCCGGTGTTCTCCTGAGAAGCGGCAGCGACGGCACGTTGGTCTGCACAGCAGTGCGTTCGCGAGTAGACACATGAGCATGTTCGCTCCTGCTGCGAAAAGCCCTTCTCGCGGTGACTAGCGGACGGCAGATATAATCTTGCTTGAGGCGGTTACGATGCGGTGAATTCGAACGCTGTTGGCAACCGGTTGTATGAATGCCGACTTAGGCGCGCGCTGCTTCACGCGCCGGCTGCACCGCTCCGCCAAGTCCGGAGGTTGAGCCCGGACGTGGATCCCGGACGTGGAGCATGAGCGTCGCAAGCAAACTGTCATTATGGCTGACGAAACGGCGGATCGTCTGATACAATAATTCTGGTCGATTGTCGCGGGGCTGCATCGCGCAGCCGTCTGCGCGGCAAGCCACGAGAGGCAAGGGGGACGGCATGTTCAATCCATCACCGGCGCTTGGGCGGACGCTTGCTATGGGCGTGTTGGCCATGGCTGTGTTGGCCATGGGTGTGTTGTTCGCCGTTCCGGCGGCTTGGGCGCATGGCGACCATGGCGCCGCACCGCCGGGCGCGGCCAGCATTGCCCCGCGCACCGATGCACGAATCGGCACGATGGAAATCGTCGCGGTCTTCTCCCATCAGGCGCTGGCAGTGTTTGTCAGCCGGTTTGCCGATGGTGCGCCAGTGTCCGGCGCCAAGGTGTCGGTGTCGAGCGATCTGCAATCGGCCGATCTGGAGCAGACCGACCAGGGCCTCTACGTCACCCGCGACATTCTGCTAGCGCCGGGTCACAACGACCTGACCGTTAGCCTGACCGTCGATGGCGTCACCAAAACCCAGGATATCGGCCTCAGCACGCCCGGCGAGCATGCTGCTGCGAAGCCTGCGGGCGGGAAGGCCGCTATGGCCGGATCATGGATTGCGCTGCCCTCGGCGGCGCTCACCTTGGTGGCGCTGCCCTTGGCGGCGCTCACCGGTAATGTGGCGCTCAGCGGCAGCGTGGCCGCCGTGCTGCTGCTCGGGTCGGGCACAATGCTGCTGTGGCGGCGGCGGGTGCGCGCGTTGAACAACAGCGGCGAACTTGGTCTGCGTTGGCAAGACCCGGCGTGATGTGACCGCCTGGCCGGGCGTTATTTGGTCTCCGGCAGCACGCCGCCGGATGACATCAACGGCAGATCGGTGGGCGATACCACGCCGGGGGCGCCAGGATCGAAGACCACGAACGACACCGCCGCCACGGCGGCCGCCGCCACCGCGAGCGCTGTGGAGCCAGTAACGGCGGCAATCGCCACAGCACCGCCGCCCAGCACGGCCGCCCCAGCGACCGCGTCGCCCAGCGAAATGCCCGCCCATAATTCCCGGTCCAGTGTGGCGGCATAGCCCTGCGCTGCGGCATAGTCCTGTGCTGCGGCAGGCGCGGCCGCCACGTCGCCCGCCGTTGCGGGGCCGCCTGAGCCCACCGCCCAACCCATCGCCCAACCCATCGCGGCGGCGATCAAAAGACCGTGACCCGCGCGGCGCTGGGTCGAACGGGCTGCCGTCATCGGATTTGTTCCAGAATCGGGCTGCCGCTGATCGCGATGCGCATATTGGCCGCCAGCCCGGCGGTGACCGCCACCGAAGCGCCGTCGAGCGGCACGGCGGCCACCGGGTGGGCGGCGAAGGTCTCGGCGGTCAGGCGTTCCCATACCACGGTCTCGCCGGAGCCATTGCGCAGCAGAGCGGCGGCCGGAAGCCGCACGCCGGCGTATTGGGCGTGCTTGCGATGGACGAACACCGTCACCGGCTTGCCGATTTGCAGGGCCGGGACCGTGCCGATCACTTCGAACTGCAACGGCACCGCCTGATTTTGCAAGGTCAGCCCGCCACCGGAAAACCGCAGCGTGAGCACCTGTCCGTCGCCGGTGATGGCCTGCGCGCTGCCGATATCCTGCACCAGCGCCGGGTCGAAGGCGGCGGCTTCCACCCACAGCCGGGACGGATCGACGATTTCGAACAGTGTTGTCTGCGGCTGCACGATTTGCCCGGCCACGAAGTTGACCCGCGAGATCACTCCGGAGGTGTGGGCGCGGATCTCGGTGCGGCTGGTCATCAGCTCTTCGTAAATCTGCAACTGGCGGCGATAGTTTTCGATTTCCGCGTTGACGGCTTCGATTTTGCTCTGCCGGTAGCGGATGAACATCACCTCGCGGATGCGGGCGATGCGCTGCTGACCCATGTCGATAAAACTGCGCAGTTCGGCCATTTTGGCGTTCAGCTCGGCCATGCGCGGCGCATCGATCACCGGGCGCTGGGTGGCCAGCAATTCGCCGCGCCGCACCTGGCTGCCGACGCGCGGAATGGCCGCGCCGGCGGCTTCGACGATGCCGGACTGGCTCGCCTGTATCAGGGCCGCGACATCGGGGCTGGCGACGATGCGGCCAGCGATTTCCGCGGTTGGCGACAATTGTTCGAGCCGGGTGATTTGGGTGCGCAGGCCGACGAGGCGTTGCAGTGCGATGGGCATGAACACCGAGCCATCGGGCAGACGGGCCGGCGTGTCGCTGGCCAGCGCCAGCAGCATCGCCGACGGCTGGGCCGTCTGGAACTGGACCGTCTGCGGCTGGACCATCTGCGGCTGGACCATCTGCGGCTGGACCGGGGCAGCGGCGGCGTCGATCGCGGGCGGCACAGGCGGCGGCTTCACGGCTTCCGGCGGGGCAGTTGCCGGTGCAACGGCGTCCGGTGCAACGGCGTCCGATGCGGCTGGCATGGCGCTGGGGGCTGTGGGTAGTGAGGCCAGTGTGGCAGCCAAAATCGGCTCGGGCTGGCTGGCTGGCGGCGCATCGGCTGGCGGCGCATCGGCTGGCTTGGCCAGCGGGCCCGGCTTGGCCAGCGGGCCTGGCTTGATTTGACTGGCGTTCGCGTTCAGCACGGCGGTTTTGGGCGTCAGCCCGCCATCGGTTTCCGCGGCAAGCTGCGCGAATACTTCGGCGAACACGTTGGTGCCCTCGGCGCGAACGATGGTGGCAAGACCGAGCAAAGCTGCCAGCAGGATGTTGCCCAAACGGCCATTCCTTCAGTGAGTCCGCGCCGCGCCGCTGGTTCGGACGGTGGCGGGAGGTGTCATTTTGCAATGAATTCAAGTCTAGTGCGGCGGCGGCGGCGCACACAAGCGCCGCCGCCGATTTCGTGACGTGTGCGCCATAATATGCCGCACATGTGTCCACATAGTTGCGGGAGCTGGCGTTTTGCCTATACAACGCTGAGGCCATGCGGCCCCGTGCGATGGATGCAATCCTGCCGAATTCGGCGCGGCGCAGGCGGATTCCGAGCAATGCTGCGCATGGTGGGCTTGGAGCGACAGAAATTGCCGATAGCAGCGGGGCCGTTACGACACTCTCGTTGGCGGCGCGCGCTGCCCGCCGTGCGGCTTGGCCTATTGCTGGCAGCTCTGGCCGGTGCGGCGGCCACGGCCGCTGCCGCCAGCCCGGCCGCCGATCTGATCCTCGATTTTCACGGCATCGATGCAGCGGCGCTGGCGGCCAGCCAGTTGAGCCCGGACGCCATTCAGTGCGGCCTCGACCTCGACCCGCTGACCGAGGCGGCGCGCCAGCCAGCCGCCAATGCCGGTATGGTGTTGCGCGCGGACGCGGCGGCGCGGATCACGGTTTCGGCGATGACGGTGCGGCTGCCGGCGGGCGAACAATGCGTCACCGCCGTCCTGCTTGGCGTCTATGCTCAGGAAAGTTTTTTCAGCAGCGATGCTGGCTGGATGCGCAGTGGTTATTTCGTCGTTTGGCAGCGCAGCCTTATGGTATCCACGCCAGTGGCGCAGCATCCGGGCGCGGTGGCGGCGGCGGTCGGCAGGCTGACCGAGCAGATGCTGACAGTCTGGCGCGCGCAAAATCCGCGCCCGGCGGCAGCGGCGGATGGTCAATGACGATGCGATGCCGCCACTATTTGGCTTCTAAAGCACGGCTGACGGACCTCACGACTGGAGAGCGGCGATGCGCCTGATCATCGGCTTGGCTGTCATCTGCGGATTGGCCGCCGCCGCGCACGGCGCGGCCGCCCAGTCGCCTGCAGCGGTGCCGCAACCGGCAGCGGTGCCGCAATTGCAAGTCGACCGTGCGCAATTGCCGCCGCCGCCGTCGTTCGTAGCGCCTGCCAAGCGCAGCAAGATGCTGCTGCTGGAAACCGGCGCGGGCGCCGTGGCCGGCATCGTCGTGGTCGATGTGGCCACCGGCGGCTTGCTGCTGGCCCCGCTCGGTCTGCCAAGCTTCGTCAGCCTGTTCGGCAGTGCCGCCGCCGCTGCCCCGGCGGCTGCCCAGGCTGCTGCCCAGGCTGCGGGAGCCGCCGCCGTGGCGGCGGAGCCCGCCGGCTATACCATCGCCCAGCGCCTGCTGGCCGGTGTGGGCACCATGGCCTCGGCGCTGGCCGGCGGTTATCTGGCGCCGCTCCTGGTCGATCCGGCCAGCTTGCCGCAGCCGTAACCGCACGGCCCGGCCGATGCTGCCGCGCTGGGAGAAGCTGTTCCGGACATACGCTGCTGCGCCCGCTGCTAAGCCCATTGCTACGGTGGCAACGCGCGCGCCTGCGGTGCTGGCAACGTGCGGGCCTGCGGTGCTGGCAACGTGCGGGCCTGCGGTGCTGGCAACGTGCGGGCCTGCGGCCCATGCGCCATGACCCAGTACGAGTTCGTGCTGTCCTATGTCGGCGTGCCGCTTGCCGTTGCCCTGGTCTGGCTGCTGTGGCGGGCGCGCTACTTTCTGCGCAACGCCATTCTGTACGCGCTGGCGGTGGCCGCCCTGCTGGGCGTCATCCGGCTGGGCGGCGTCATCCGGCATGCCTGGGACTGGAGCTTAAGCGCGCCGCCGGCGGCCGAAATTGCCCCGCCATGCATCGACAGCCCGCTGCGCGGTGCGGGCACGGACAGCCCGGCGTGCTGGACCTGACGGCCCCGGTTATGTCCTATAACAACGACCGTCAGCCATGACGGGCACCGAGGCTTACATTCTCACGCCTGTTCTGGGGCTGGCGGTGCTGCGCGTGCTGGCGCTGTTGCTGCTGCCGTTGGCGCCGCTGGCGGCTGGACTGCCGCTCGCGGGTTTGGCGGCGATCGATCTTTCGCGCACCGGCCCGGGTAAAGCGCGTGGTGCGTGGTGGCGCGGCGTGTTCGCATTGCGCCCGGCCGACCGGGTGGCCGTGCTGCTGGGCATCCTGGCGGCGCCGCTGCTGCTGGCGGGCGCGCCGTGGCTGGACATGCTCGACCCCCCAGAGATTTTCCGCGCCGGGGGCGCGTGGGATCTCGATTTCGCCGGCTTCGCCGCCCAGCGTCTGCTGCCGTTGCTCAGCGCCCCGCTCGATCTGGCGGCGGCGCTGCAAGCGGGCCAGATCGGCCCGGATATCGTGCGCGGCAGCATCCTGTTCGCGGCGGCAGCACTGCCGCTGATATTCGGCCCCGCCTTGGCGTGGCGCAACCGGCGCGGGCTGAGCCGGTCCGGGCGGAACTTCGTCTTGGTGCTGTGGGGCAGCTATGCGACGCTGTACTCCGTCGCTGTCGTCGCATGGACGGCCAACCAGCTGAATTTTTGGTGTTTCCTTGTGCTGTTTGCCGCATCGCTGCTGCTGCGTGACTAATTTTCCGCCCCGCCCCGCGCCCAAGTCTGCGCTTTGGCTGGCGCTGGCGATATGGATCGGCGCCAGCGCCAGCGTCGCGCCGGCCTGGGCAGGGGAGGGGACGCTGTATGCCGGTCCCGAGCAAGACCCGGTGTTTGGCGATATCGCGCCCGAACTGGTCACGGCGCTGTTTCCTGGCCAGCGTTTCAAATTGCAGCCGCAGCCGAGCACCGCCGCCGCGCTCGACCACGTCGCGGCCGACCCGGCGGCGGCGGCCGTGGCCGATCTGGCCAGCACGCTGGATTACGCCGCCCGCCACGCGTTGCCGCCGGAACGGCTCGAATTCAGCGGCGAACTGGCGCATCGCTGCCTGCTGGTGTTCACCCAGCGCGGCGGCTGGCTGCACAGCTTCGCCGATCTGACCGCCGCTGCGGCAGGTGCTGCCGCCGGCGCGCCGCGCCCCAGCCTCGGCCTTGCCGGCGCCGATCCTGCTGTCACCTTGGCGCTGCTGCAGCGCTTCGACCCTGGGCTCGCGGGCCTGGACGTGCAGGCGGGCACCCCCGCGCAACTGGCGGCGCGGGTGGCGCGCGGCCAGGTGGATGCGCTGTTGCTGGTCGCCTATCCGGAGCTGGATCAATCCACCATCGACCAGTTGATGGACAACGCCAAGCTGACCCGGCTGCCCGCCGTCACCCGCCTGCTGGCGCTCGCCGCCGCCGGACCGGATAGTGGTTTCACCCTCTCGACGGCGGCGTCCGCCGGGTCGCTGCTGCCGTGGAAATCCGACCCGGAGCCCACGTTGTGCACGCCGGTCGGCGTGGTGACGCGCGACGATGCTGCGGCGGCGCTGCGTGAGGCGCTGCCGGCCGCCGGGCAGAAAGTCGCCGCCGTGCTGCGCAAGCCGAGCTTGACCGAACATGCCTACGGCGCGGCGCGCGGCGCGGTGCACGACGCCTTCAGCGCCATGCGCGGCTGGCTGGGCACGCCATGACCCACCGGCTGGTGCGCCTCCTCGCGGGCGTCCTGCTGTTCGCCGCCGCGCACGATGCGGCGGCGCAGGATGCTGCGGGGGCAAGTGACCGGTTCGAGGTCTACAACCGCTGGATCTACGGCTGGAACGTCAGCTTGACGGGTGGGGCGCTCGGCGGCGTCATGCCAAGCATGACCTTGGCTTTGCCCGCCGGGGTGCGCGGCACGCTGCACCGCGCGGTGCAGAACTTGCGTGAGCCGGTCTACGCCGTCTCCGCGCTGGCGACGGCCGACACCGCAGCCGCCTGGAACGCCGCCGCACGGTTTGCCATCAACACCACGGCCGGCCGGCTCGGCACCGAAGATGCCGCCGCCGCCATGGGCTATCCGCCGCGCACCGCCGATCTGGGCATCGAACTGTGCCGCGCCGGGGTGCTGAGCGATGCGGCGTTTATCGAACTGCCGCTGATCGGCCCGTACACCACCCGCGACGCCGCCGCCCGGCTGGTGACCAACGTGGCGCTGTACGCCGTGATCGGCAGCTATTTCTACCCGTATTACGCGGTGGACCTGCTCGACCGCTATGACATGGCGGCCAGCGCCGCCCCACCCCGCGTCGAGCCGCCCCGCGTCGAGCCGGCCGACCCGTACGCGGCCCAGCGCGACGCCTATCTGGCGCGCCGGGCCGAGGATTGCCGCGCGCGCCTCGCCAGCGCTGTCAGGTAAGGCCCGATGGCGGCCGGGCGGCGTTTCGGTGCTTGGCGCGGCGGCGCGTTCTGGTGGCTGGCGGGCATGCTGGTGTCGCGGCTGCTGTTCGCCGGGTTCCTGGTGTTCGCCACCTACAACCCCAGCGGCCGGTCGTACGTGCATTGGCTGCGCGCGGGCCCCGCTTGGCAATCTTCGATCTGGCAACTTCCAACTTGGCAGTTGATCACCACCGTGCTGCTGCTGCTGGCCTATGGCGTCGCCATTCCGGTCACCATCCGCGCCCTCGGCATCGGCGGCATCGCGCTGACCGCCAGCGTGGCGGGGGCTGCGATCTGGGTGTTGCTGGACAGCGGCCTGCTCTCGGTGGCGGCGGAACAGGCGCCGGTGTGGATCGGCCTATCGGTGGCGGCCACCGTGCTCGGCACCGGGCTGAGCTGGATGAACATCACCACCGCACTCGACGGCCAGCTCAGCACCCGCGATCTGTCGCGCTAAGCAGCGCGCGCCGCAACCCGCCAGCCCAGGCGCGATAATCATCCTGTGCGCCGGTGGCGGGAGCGTGATAGGTTGCACATCATACTGTTCAGGTCCGGAAAGGGCGAGCCATGGATATCGGCACCTTGATCGCTGCGGCGTTATTGTCGCTTGGCATCATCGGTTCAGACGCTTTGCTGAACGCCGATAACATCAGCTTTAGGATCGAGGTCAGTAAGGACCTCGTCGAAGCCGGCTATAGTGTGCCGCTGGTCGATGCGCTGATGGACAGCGGCATGAAGGAACTGGTCGACTTCAAGTCGATCGTCCGCACTCCGGATATCCGCTCGGCCGACCAGAAAAGCATCGTCAGCGCGGTCGCCGAATCGTTCAATCTACGCGAAGTCACCGCGGCGTTTCAGAACGAGTTCGGCCTCAGCCAGGTGCATCTGGCCGGCGCGCTGATGGGCAAGGAAAGTGGGTTCCGCTTTCTGATGAGCGGCAATTCGCTGCACACCGGCCGCTTCACGCTCGACCTGCACAGCAAGGACGGTGAAGCGCTGCCAGCCTTCCTGAAGGATGTGGCGGCCGAAGTGGTGATGCGGGTTGAGCCGTATGCCGCCGCGATTGCCGAATTCAACGATATGTCAAAAAGCGGCCGGTTCCGCAGCGACCCTGCTTCCTACGTCGAGTTCCGCGACCGCTGGCAGAAGATCATTGCCCAGGAAGCCCGCCAGGAGGACAACGAAAGCGACCATGCGCCGTTCCACAACCTGATTGGTATGGCGGCGATGCTGTCGTCCAACAATGTCGAGGCAGCCAAGCAATTCCGCGAAGCCGCACGGCTCAATCCGGCGCTGGGCGTGCCGTCGATCAACCTCGCGCTGCTCGATCTGACCGAAAAACGGTTCGATGATGCGATCTACAACGCCGAAACCGCTGCCGACGCGCCGTATGTGAAATCCAAGGCATTCCTGCTGGCGAACACCGAAACCATCGCCGGGCTGGCCAAATGGGGCAAGCGGGATCTGGCGGGCGCGCAGGACGAGTTCCTGACCTCGGTGCAGCTCTATGGCAACAGCTTCTGGGGTTACTATTACTGGAGCGAGCTGCAACGCATTGCCGGCAGCCCGGAAGATGCGGCGCTGCTGCGCGGGCGGGCCGATCAGGCGATGATGAGCTTCGAGACCTACCCCGAGGTGGCGTTCGCCTATATCCGCATCGATCCGTCGAAGGACTTCAATTTCGCGCAGATCGATTTCTCCAACACCCGGCATGTGTCGGATCTGGAAGCGCAGTAGCCGCCGCATCAGGGCGGATTTTTCAGCACGCCGCGCTGTCCCGACAGCCGCTTCTGAAACGCCGCCCAGGTGATGCCGAGTGAGACGATGCTGGCCCAGATCGCCAGCCAGAACAGCGGCTCGGTTTGCAGGCGATTGAGATCGGCCAAGCCGAGTTGCGAGGCGGCCAGAACCGCGCAGCCGGATAGCGCCAGCCCCGCCAGCAGCCCGGCATAGCCGAGGGCAACGAAGGCGATCCGCGCCGTCACGACATGGCCGATCAGCAGTGCGATGCCGGCCAAGGCTTGCAGCGCGGTCGGGCTGCCCGGCTGCCTGATCCAGGCGGCATACGACGTGCCCCAGGGATTCCATACAGCCATCAACAGGAATTCCATCATCAGCACGCCGCGCAGGAAGCGCCAGACATAGCGGGCCCGGGGCGGCTGCGGCTTGCGCGCCATGGCGCTGGCTTACCCGGCCACGCTGCAACCGCGTTGCATCTGGCTTAGACCAGCGGCCCCACGCCGACATCTTCGCTGTCGTACTGGCCGCTGATCGTGTAGCGGATGCTTGACCATGACATGCCGACGGCAAGTAGCGAGGCGGTGATCGACAAGCTGACCACCATGCGCTGATCTGGCTGATCCAGATTGATCACGCGCCACTGCGCCAGCAGCCACGCGGTGGCGCCAAGCAGCGACGTGGTCAATCCCATGCCGGCCGGGCCCAGCGAGCGCAACGTGGCGCGCAGATAAACGATGTAGAAAATCACCAGCGCAATCCCAGCCAGCGCCTGCAACGAACCGATGGACGGCGAACGGCTCAGCCAATGGTAATACGAATAGCCGGACGGGTTGTACGTGGCGAACACGCCGAACAACGCCGCAAGCCAGCGCAGGACGAAACTGAGCGGCGTGAACGGACCCATGACGCGCCTCTCCTGGCAATCCGATCAGCAGCGAACCCGATCGGATGGCAAACCGCTCAGCCCATAGCACGGATTTTGCGAAACCAGCGCTTGCGGCGGAATAGCCCGCTGCCCCGCACCGTCAGGTCGCTGTCCTCGATGATCCGTTTTAGCCAGGACCGCGCGTACGCTTCGCTGATCTGTCCGTCCGCCAGCCCCTTTAAAACTTTGACGCCCTGATCGAAGCGCTTGCGGTCGATCGCCCCGCGCTTGCCCGCCAATTCGCGCAGCACATTCAGTGCCGACCGGGCGACATCGCGTTCGATGACCTGGCACGTCTTGCTTGCGGCCACCGCCAAAATACCCCGCGCCTGACTGGCATTGAGCTGGAATTTGGTAATCCCGTCGCCGATCAACTCGCGTTCGCTGCCGGCGGTGAGCACTTTCTCAGCCTCAAGGCGCAGCACCACGAAATCTCGGTAGCGGTCTTCCACGTCGTTACCCATGTTGCTCCGCTTCGCGATCCTTGATCTTCTTGCAACCGGCCATGCAGCGCGGCGTAAAGCTATTCCAGATCATTAGCAGGGTGCCAGGGCTTTCGCAGTAGCGGCCCCGGGACCAGCCGCCTAGCCTCGCGGGACAGGCGGCCGTTTTGACCGGCTGTTTGGCGCGGCGTTGCCGTCCCGGCGCGCGGTGCCGACGATGCGTAAGTTGGGGGCAATGCGTAAGTTGGGGGCGATGCGTAAGTTGGGGGCAATGCGTAAGTTGGGGATGTGGCGGATGCTGCGCGGTGGCCGAGCGTCGGCGGCCATTGCACTGGCGCTGGTGCTGGCTGCGGCATTGACCTTGCCGCTGCGCTTTGGCCCCACGCGCGACGAAGCATGGCTGGTGCCGCCAACCGCGCCGCCGCTGGCGAGCGGCGCCGATCTTCCTGTGTTTTGCATCACCTCTGCGGGGGCGGTGCTGCGCTGTGGCTTGGCTTGGCAAACCGGCGAAGGCCGGTTGCTGTTCCGGCCGTATCGCAGCGCGCGTTTTGCCGAACAGACGCTGCCGATCCTGACCTCGGCGGATATCGGCCTGTTGTGGGCGCTGGCCGATCCCGCCGGGCGCAGCCGAATTCGCGATGCGGCCATCGACCTGACCCGCGAAATGGTCAGCAGTGCGCACGATCTGATCCAATCGCCGGTCTGGCAGCAGGAATACCGCGCCAGCCTGCGCGACGTGCTGCGGCGCATCGCCGCGCGCGCCTGGGAAACGCCGGACACGCAATACGCTTTCCACGTCTTGATGCGGGCCGGCGAAGCCGTGGTGGCCGATAGCGTCGCCCGCGATATCGGGCCGGTGATCGCACCCTATGTGGCGGATGCGCTGTGGCACGCGGTGGAATCCAACACGCTGCAAGCCTTCTCGATCCTGCGCGGCGCGCCGCTGGATTTCAGCGCGGTGGGCCCGGCGCTCAATCAGGCGCTGCGCGATCCGGCGGTGGAACACGTGCTTGGCCAACTCGGCCCGAAGGTGATGGGGCTACCGCAGATGGAATTGCTGTCCGAGCGGATGCTGGTCAATCTGGCCGAAGCCGCCAAAGCCGATCCGCAGGCGCTGGAACTGCTGACCCGCATCGTGACCGATCCGCGCCTTGGGCCGCCATTGGGGCATGTGCGCGACGACGCCGGGTTGTTCCTGCGCCAGTTGGGCGGCGTGCTGTGGGGGCTGGGCGACGGCAAATCGTTGAACTCGCTGGCTGGTGTGGCGATGCGCACGGCGGTGACGGGGACGGCGCAGCGCATCATCCTGATCGCCGATCCGCTGCGCGCCCAGGCGCTGCGCCACGACATGCCCGGCGGCGTGGCGTTTCTGGCCCGCGAGACCGGCGCGTGAACAGCCGTCCAGCCGCCCCCCCTGCAATTGCCCTATCCGGCCTGAGCATTGTGGCGCCCGGCGGCGCCACGCTGTTGCGCGATGCCAATTTTGCGCTCGCCCCCGGCGAGGTGCTGCTGATCGTCGGCCCCAGCGGGTCCGGCAAAAGCACGCTGATCCGTCTGCTGTCCGGCTTGCTGGAGCGCAGCGCCGGCTGGGTGGTGCAGGGCACCTTGACCCGCCCGGCTGGCAGCATCGATCTCAGCCGCCAGACCAGCGATGTCGGCGGGCTGGTGTTTCAGAACCACGCGCTGTTCGACGATTTGAACGCGCGCGACAATCTGGCCATCGTCGCCGATCATCGTGCGGCCCAGAGTGCTGGGCTGCCCGGCTCGGCGGGGGCCATGCTGGCCGATATCGACCCCGGGCAAAGCGTTGCCGCGTCCAGCGGCGGGCAGCGCCAGCGGCTGGCCATTGCGCGCACGCTGCTGTCGGACCCGGCAGTGCTGTTGTTCGACGAACCCAATGCTGGGCTCGACATCGCCGCCGCGCGCTGGCTGGCCAGCACCATCCGCGATCTGTGCCGCCGCGCCGGTAAACCGGCGATCATTGTGGCGCACCATGTCGATGAGTTCATCACGCTGGCCGACCGCGCCATGGTGCTCGACCCGTCCGATGCCCGGCTGCACGACGTGCCGGTCGATCGCGCGGCCATCGAAGCCGCCATGCTGCAACTCGCGCAGCGCGCCAGCGCCGCCGCCGCGACGCACACCTCCCTGGCCGATACAGCACGCGGCGGTTTTCAGGCGGACTGGACCCGCCCGCAGCCAAGGCGGCCGCCGGTGTACTGGTTTTGGCGGTATTTGCGCGAATATCTGTGGGTGCTGTTCGCCGCTCCGTCGATGCTGCTCTATGTCGGGCTGGGATCGGCCATCGTTGGCTTCGTCACCGTGTGGTTCGGCTTCAACTACAATTCGTTCGGCGGCTACCTGCGCGCCGTGCTGCACGACGAAACGCTGGAGGGGCTGGGTTTCGTACTGACCGTGGTGGCGGTGCCGTTCAACACATGCATTCTGATCGTGGCGCGCAACAGCGCCATCATCGCCGCCGATCTCGGCAACCGGGTTTCCGGCATGCAGTTTCAGGCGATGCGCAATCTGCGGCTGCCGGGCCGCGCCTATATCGTCGCGGCCATCATGATCAGTCTGGCGGCGGGCTCGCTGTTCCTGGTCGCGGCGGCGTTGATCACCGCATACGGCACGTCGCTGCTGACGTGGCACTATTTGTTCCCGAATCAGCCGACCGAGCTGTTTCAGGAAAACTTCTTCCGCAAACTGGCGCAGCCGCATTTTCTGTACGTGCAAAGCGGCTGGGTGGCGCTGAAGGTGGTGTGCAGCGCCATGCTCGGCGGCAGCGTGGCGGTGGTGATCGGGCTGCGCCCCGGCGGCACTCAAAGCCAAGTCACCCAACTGATCGCCTCGGCGATTATCGGCGGCGTGTCGCTGACGCTGCTGGTGCACGCGGTGATTATGATTCTACAATTTTCATCGTAAAATCAGCGGTCTGGGTGCCGCATTGCGCTGTACAGCATAACGCCCCGGCTTGTGCCGGGGCGTTCGCGGATCAGCCGTGCTGCCGGTCAAGCCGCAGCACGGGCCAATGGGCGTTAGACCAAATCTCGCTGACCAAGACTCATCGTCGTTGCCGGGCTTGACCCGGCAATCCATGGCGACACACAGAGCATCTCGCATCCAACACTGAGCGTTGGCATGGATCGCCGGGTCAGGCCCGGCGATGACGATTCAAAGGTTCGTGGGTTCTCTTCCACGAGATTTGGTATTATTTGGCCGCCATGCGCTGCGGCGCCGTGCCGTACCACCAATCGCCGATCCAGCCGCCGGCCACGGCGCCGATCATCATCAGGCCATGCCCGGCGACGGCGTGCGCGAAGGCCGCGCCCACCACCACGCCAGCGCCGATGGCGGCCAACTCGCCAAGCGGCACCTTGTAACCCTCGCCGCTCATCTCGGCCGTCACCATGCCCATGGGCTTTTTCGCCGCCATCGGCATTTGCATCTCCGGCATCGTCGCCGGGGGAACGGCGCTGGATGCAGCCGGCGGTGCGCTGGGTGCCGGGGTGGTGGTTTGCGCAGAAGCGGCATTGCCGACGATCAGCAGTGCTGCAAGCGTGACGGCAGTCAAGCGTTTCATGATTTGCGACCCTTCCTGGGAAACCTCATTGGCAACATGCCGCAGTGAAAGCGGCAGCCGCCGGTTAACGGGCGAACACGTAGCCAGCGATGCCGCCGACGACGCCGCCGACAACCGCCGGGGTTGCCAGCAGCGTGCGCCAGCCCCAGCCGCGTTCGGCAACGTTGATGGCAGCACCTGCCGGGGCCGCCATATCGATCGCCGCCACGGCCGGCGCGGCGGCAGCGGCGCCAACCGCACCCGCAGCGGCGGGGGCGGCTGCAGCAGCGGCGGCTGGTGCGGCGGCAGCGGCGGCTGCGACTTCAACAACTGCCGGAGCGGCCGGGGCGGCTGCGGCCATCGCGGCCGGGGCGGCAGCGGCGGCAGCGGCGGCAGCAGCAGCGGCGTCCACGGCGGCCGGGCCAGCAGCCGCACCGGCCACGGCGGCCCCGGCCATCCCGCCGCCGGCAACGGCCACGGTTTCAACGGCGGCAGGCACCAGCAGCGGCCACACCATGGCGCCGGCCATGACGCCGACAATCACCGGCATCCAATAGCTGCGGCCGCCTTGCTCCATACCCATGCCCATGCCTTGCGCGGCGGCAGGTCGGGAAAGTGCCGGTGCGGCAATCATGGCCGCAGCCGTGCATAAAAGAACCGTACGGCGAATTGTCATCTGTGCTCTCCCCACCCCGAGTTGACGAATTTTAATCACGGCTTCCGCATGATTCCAAGCGATTTTACTGCCGGCGATTCGGCAGATCGCGATACTTATGTGCTGGCATCATATATCATCTCGGTTGCCATGCCTGACTGCATATGGAATGCATTGTGGCAATGCAGCAGCCAGCTTCCGGGATTGTCCGCGTCGAAGGCAATCGACACCCGGCCCATCGGCGGCACTTCGATGGTATCGCGCACCGCGCCGTTCAGTTTTACGCCGTCAACTCCGATGACCTGAAAGCAATGACCATGCAGGTGCATGGGATGCGGCATCAGCGTCCGGTTATCGAAATCGAGTTCCACCCGCTGGCCCCGCTTCACGCGCAGCGGCGTGCGATTGGCGAAGTTGCTGCCGTTGATCAGCCAGACATACGGGTTCATCGTGCCGGTCATCGCCAGCGTGTAGCGCACATCGGCCGGGCGCGCCGCCAGCGGTGCCACGGCCGTCAGCCGCTGTTCCAGCGAATGATCCAGCGGCGGTGCACCGTATTTGGCAAAGCTGCTGAGCTTCTTGATCGGTGCGCCGGGTGCTGCGAGGACAAAGCCGGTCAGTTCGCGCCCGCCGACGCGCCGCGCCAGAATGGGAACAGCCGTGCCGGCCGGCACATGCACGATGATGTCGATGCGCTGCGCTTCGGCCAGCGGCAGCATCCGCGCGAGCGTCGGCTTCACCGGCGTGCCGTCCACCGCGATCACGGTCGCGTCGGCCTCTCCGGTGTCGATCCAGAACGCGGTCGAGGCGCCGGCATTGATCAGCCGCAGCCGCACGCGACCGGCCCGCTCGGTACGCACCACGAAGGGGTCGGCGAGGGTGCGGTCATTGGCCAGATAGGCGTCGTAGTCGATGTCGTTGAGATCGACCTTATCCATGCCGACCCGGCCCATATTGGTTTGCGTGCCGTCCGCGGCCATGCCCGCCATCTTGCCCATGCCCGCCATCTTGCCCATGCCGGACATTCCCGGCATGGCGTCAGCAGCTTTGGCCGGCGGCGGCGCGGCGCTGGCCATGCCGCCCATGTCCGCCATCACCCCGTTCGCCAAATCTTTGTAGAGCTCCTCCGGCGCGCGGAAGCTGAAGTCAGCGAACAGCACCGTGACATCCTGGGCGTCGAGTTGCAGATCCGCCTTGGTACGGACCACCAAGGGTGCCGACAGCAACTGCACTTCCTGCAAGCCCTGGTGCGCGTGCATCCAGTGGGTGCCGGCGCGCGGCGCGAATTCGTAGCTGCGGCTTGTCCCAGCGGCGATCAGCGTTTCCAGGCCCAGCATCGCCACGCCGTCTTGGGCGGCTGGCGGGGTTTGGCCGTGCCAATGAATAATGGTGTCTTCGCCCAGCGCGTTGGCCAGTTCGACCTGAAACCGCTGGTCCGGATCGAGAAACAAACCGGCGGTGCCGTTGGCCTGCTGAAGGCCGTAGGCGTTGCCGGCCTTGCCGTTCACGTCCAGCACGCGCCGCACGGCGGTGAGTTTGACGCTGCCCGCAGCGGCGTGCGCCGCGCCGAACGGCAGCATGCCCAACCCTGCCAGTGCTGCCGAGGTTGCCAGTGCTGCCGAGGCGGTCAGCAGGCCGCGCCGCTGCAACATCATGGACATCGCTGTCTCCCCCCGCGCGAAGCGGGCAAGCCGTGCATGCTGCGCGCCGGTCCGCCACCGATGCTCGGCAGCAACGCGCCAGCAAATGTAACATGCATGCTGAATGACGTAACGTCCGAAATTAGTGCCGTCCGCGTAAGAGCGTGCCGCGCGCTGGTTCGCATCATCGGCTGCCCCATTGGCCAGTCCATTGCAGGACCGGAGTATACAGGGCGTCCGCCGCGAGCCCGCCTAGCACGCCGGCGCCGATCACATAAATCCGGCTGGCCGCCTGGGCGGCGGGGGCCGCCAGCTCACCCGCAACGGCCCCGGAACCGGCGAAATAGGGCAGGGTGCCCAACGTGCCGGCGGTCAGCACATTGGCCGCCGCCACGCCCGCCAGGGCCCCGGCCGCGAGGCTGGCGGCATAGCCAGCCGGGAAGCTCCGGCCGGTTTGGCGGTCGTACAGCCACACCGAGGCTGCCGCCCCGGCCGCTGCCGAACCGGCGGCCAGCAGGCGGCTGCCGGCCGCGACCGTCACCGGCACCGCATTCAATGCCGCCCCCGCCAGCGGCACGGTGCCCAGCGGGGCGGTCAGCAGATTGAACGCCGTCACGCCGAGCAGCGCACCGCCGCCCAGGGTGAGCAGGCGCGCTGAAGCCGAGGCATCGGGACCTGAGGTTTGCGCCGCGATCAGCGCGCCGCCGGCCGCACTGGACACCGCGTAAATCCGGCTCATCGCCACCGACATTTCGGCCGGCACGGTCAGCTGACCGGCTCTGGCATAGCCCGCCACCACCGGCACTGCCTCCCAGCCCAGCGCCAGCACGTTGAATGCCACCACCCCGGCCACCGCCCCGGCCGCCGCAGCCAGCGCGGTGTGGTCAGGCCCAGCCGTTTGCGGCGCGGCCGCTGGCGCGACGCCGGCCGCGTGGGCGGGCCCTGCGGCAAGCCACGCTGTCATCGCCAGGGTGCAGGTCATGCGCTGCATGGCGGCTCAGTGGTGGTGATGGGCGGCGGCGGCCATCGGGTGCGCCGCTGCGTCGCGCATCGCCGCCGTCATGCCCTCCGCCGTCATCCATGCGCCCGATTCGCGCTGCGTCAGTCCGGCGCGCAGCCAGCCGGACGGGTCGATCAGGAATTGCGTGCCCGCCAAAGCGTCCGGCGCCACCCCGGCCATCACCGCGTAGGCTGCCCAAATATCCGGGCCGCCAAAGGTGCAACCCGGCAGTTCGCTGGGTTGTAGCAATAGTTGCAGAGTGATCGCGTCGGCTTCCGGCAGCACGGGCACGGCGGCGTCCCCGGCCACGATGCGCACGAAGCGGCCACGCAGATCGTCCAGCGTCAGACTGCGGCCGTCGCTGCACGTTGCCTCCAGCGCCGGGGGCGTCACCGGATTGCGCCACGGCTTGCCCGCCGCCTTCGCGGTGCCGGCCAGATGGGCATGCAGATAATCGATCAGCGCCCAGCGATCGTCCTCGGACAGCACGCTGGCGAACGCGGGCATGGCGGGCTGGCCCTTGGGGCCGCGAATGCCGTGCGACAGCCACCAGAACAATTCGCCATCGGCATGACCCCAGACATGCTCGGCCACCAGATTGGCGGGTTTGACCGAGAGTTGCTTGGCCAGCGGACCGTCGCCGCGGCCGTCCACGCCGTGGCACACCGTGCAGTTGGCGGCGAACAGCCCGGCGCCGTGCATGATCGAGCCGGGGGTAAAGCCGGTCGGCGAGCGGTAGAAGGTGGTGGGATACGCCTCGACCAGCATCGGATCGAGGAACGGGGCATCGTCGACCACGGTCACGGCGTAGTAGCCCAGCGCCGGCACCGCCGCCAGCGCCAGCCAGCGCCAGCGGCGGAACAGCAGCGCCGCGCACAGCATCGCCAGCGCCAAGGCGAGCGCCACGGCGGCGATGATGAAAGCGCGGCGGACATCCGGATCGGCCAGGATCGACACGTTCGGCCGCAGCGCAAACGGCCATTCCGGCTGGGCGTGCGCCGCCGGGGTTTGACTGGCCAGCCATGCGGCCGACAGCACGACCAGCGTGCCGATTGCGGTTTCGGCGATGACGCTGGTTTGGATGTGGCGCGCGGCGCGCTCACGGGTCAGCGGCGCGGCCAGCGCCGGGGTCAGCCGCACCCGGTTGATCGCCGCCAGCGCCAGCAGCACCGCGAACAGCAGCAATTTGAACAGCGCGATCTGCCCGTACGCCGTCGCGGCGGCGCCGGCATAGCCGCCGATCAGCGTCCAGCTTTGCGCCAGCGCCGTCACCGCCAGAATCAGCACGGCCACGATGCCGATCCAGCCGAACCGCCCGGCCGCCAGCGCCGCACCCCGGCCCGGTGCGGCGCGGATCAGCAGCAGCAGCGGCAGCAGCCCGCCGAGCCAAGCCCCGGCCGCCAGCACGTGCAGCATCGAGGCTGCCAGCAGCAGCCAATCTTCGCTCGACCCCGGATGCCCGGCCCAGGACTGCGCCGCGACCGCGATTGCCGCCGGCAGCAGCGCCAGCCAGAGTTGCCACCGCTGCGGCGCCCGCCCGCGCAGCAGCAGCGCCACCGCCGCCAGCATCGCGGCGCGCAACAGCAGCGTGTGGCCGAAACGCGTATCCAGCAGCACATCGGGGATCGCCGCCGCCAGCTCGCCGAGGCTGGCGGCGCCCGCCATGTCGAAGCTTTGCACCGCGAGCCATGGCAGCAAGGCCAGCGCCGCCGCCGCGATGCCGATCCGCGCGACCCGGCGCAGCGCCGCATCGATCGCGGGAGCCGCCTGCGGTGCTGCACCCAGCACCGCAGGCGCTACCAGCGCCATTGCCGTCAGCGTGCCGAATACCGAGAGCGTGCCGGCCAGATGCAGGCCGCGCGTAAGGGCGAGAGCGGAGCCGGGCCACTCCATCTCAGGGCCGCACGGTGAACTCGAAGCTGCCTTCGGATTTGTGGGTGTCCACCGAGGTGGCGTGCCAGATGACTTTGTAGCTGCCAGCCGGCAGCGGCTTCAGCCCGACGATGACCCGCTTGGCATTGTCGCTGCCGAGATGTTTGTCGCCTGCGTCAACGGCTTTGCCCTGCGCGTCCTGCACCACGATGGTGGTGAAATGCGGCTCCAGCGCTTCGCTGAAATCCAGCGTCACCTCGGGCGGCGCCGTGGCGACGATGCTGCCGACGCCCGGCACCGCCTTGCGCAGCATGGCGTGGGCCTCGGCAGGACCGATGCCCGCAAGACTGGTGCCCGCAAAACTGGCAGCGGTCAGGCCGCACAGCACGGCGGCGGCGAAGGCGGGCGTCGAACGCATGGTCATTCTCCGTCGGGCGCGGTGCGTGAGCGGCAGCAATTCATGGAAACAACGGCTTGCCGAGACTGTTGGGGAAAATATCGTCGAAGAACACATGCACCTGAAACGCCACGCCGACGTTTGGTCCGGCCGCCTTGTTGCCGGGGATCAGCGCTTCCAGGCCGATCTGGTAACTGTCGGCCAGATAGACCGCGCCGACCGCAAATTGCAGCGTGGCCGGGCTGCTGCCGCCTGGCGAGGCGGGCGAGGTCCAGGTGGTTTCGATCAGCGGCACCAGCCGCCCGATGAAGTCGGGCAACCCGTAATCCTTCACCTGCGATTGCAGGTACGGAATGCTGTATTGCAGCGAAAGCCCGCCGGACCACGACCGCAGACTGCCGCCATTGTCGGCGGTGGAATTAAGCTGGCGATCCGGGATCGTGTAACTCAGCTCGCCGGTGATCGCCAGCGGGCGCAGCGCGGCAATCGGCAGCTCGCCCAGCCCCTTGCCGAAATACACCACCGGTGCCGTGGCCCCGAACGTGTCGGCGAACGGGCCGCTGCCGGAGAGTTCGCGCTGCACGCCAACCGAGAGCAGGAACTCACGATCCGGCACCACCCAGGCCTGCCACTTGCCGGTGATCACCGGGTTTTCGAAGCCAAACTGCGCCTTCGAACCCTTCTGGCGCAGGATGTCGTAGCCGTGATTGTAGATCAGCGAGGTGCTGGGCGTGATGGTCTTGTCGAATTCCCACTGGAATTGCGTCGTCTCCGACGGTCCGGCGCCGCGCTGCCATACCGCTTGCGGCAGGGTCGCCTCATCGGCGACGCCAGGGTCGTCCATGGTCAGGGTGACCGGGAACAGCCGGACGCCGGAAATGGCGTGCGCCATCGCGCTACCGGGCTGCACGGCCATTGCACTGGCCATGAGGAGTGCTATCAGATGAATTGCCTGCCTCATTCTCGCCCCCGATAAAGCCTGATGTCGTAACGCTATGTGTGGGCAGCGAATAAGTCAACTGGCGCAATGAGCGATCACGTCCGGCCAAATCTGCCCCGATTGGCTATTTGGCTTTACGATATATTGCGTGTGATATAGGATTATTGTTGTGCCGCTGGACCATAATGGTTTAATTGGCCCGGAATGGCATTCTTATTCTTTGATCGGCGAGAACAATGCCTGCTGTTTCTGGCCATCCAGCGTCAACACCACCAGCACCCGCATCCCCGGCTCCGGCACGAAGTCGCCGGCGCCCTTCAGTGCGTCCTTGCCGGACGGCAGCAGCTTGACCTGCTGTTTGACTTTGTTGACCAGCACCGTGGCCTGCCCCTGCGCGCCGGTGGCAGGCATCGCGCCGCCGTCGGCATCGGTCAGGTAAACACTCACCGTATTGCCTTCGATCACGGTTTCCATGTGGATCGGGCCGGGCTGCGCATCCTGCACCTCGCCGCCGTGCGGGCCGTTCGCGTCGGTATGCGCCCAGGCCGCGCCCGGAAGCAGGAAGGCGGACAACAGCAACGCGTGGCGCACCAGTGTCAGGATGAGCGTTGGCATGGGCGTTGCTCCGGCGGGAGGGCTTGGCGATTGGCGGCGAGATCGTGTTCACGGCGGCCGTACGGCACTGCTATCATGGCGCCACGGGCGTAAACGGGCGCGGGGACCTGCCGATGGCGACAATTCTGGTGGCCGTGACGATCTTCATGGTGGGCACGGCGGCGCAATTGGTGCTGGAAACCTCGGCCGAATTGACGGCGGAAACGCTGGCCGATGGCGATATCGGCATCGTGGCCGGGCACAGCCGCATCGCGGCTGGCGATATCATCGATATCTCGCCCGCCGGCATGATCGTGATGCGCCGCTAACACCGCAGCCGTCGCGGTCAAGGCGCGGCCCCGGCGACCGCGGCACCCGCATTCGGAGCGCCCGCATTCGGCGCACCCGCAGCCGTGGCGGAGCGCAGTTGCGTTTGCAGGCGCCGCCGCGCCGCATCCTGCAAAACCGCCGTGGCATCCAGCGCCACCGCCCGCTTTTCCGCCGCCGTGGTCAACAGGCGCGCCGCCGTGGCGCTGTCGCCGGTCAACGCGCGCAGCGCCTGCAGCGTCCCGGCGGCGTCGTCCTGGTCCAGCGACAGCGCGGCCTGCTGCAACAGTGCGGGGTTGACGTTGGCTTGATTGGTGCCGCTCGGGTTCGCATTCCCGGACGCGCTGGCCAGCGTGGGGCCGAACACGCGGCCGACGATGTCCAGCCCGGCTTGCACGATGCCCGGCGCGCTGCGCTGCGCTTCGGCTTGCATGAGGACCTGTAGGCCCTGGCGGATTTGCTCGGCGGCCGGCACACCGCTGCTCGCCAGCGGGGCCAGCCGGTACAATTCCCGCAGCAGCTTGGGGTCGTGCCCGGCGATCCCGCGCAGATCGACCAGTTCCCAATCGAATGGCCGGCCCAGTTCGATGGCGTCGCGCAACTGCACCACGGCGACCCCGAACAGCGCCGCCGTGGCGCCCGAGCGGCGGCCATCGGCGTCGCTGTCGTAGCCGCTGGCCACACGCTGCACCGTGCCGGTCAGTTCGCCAAGTTCGGTGTGCTGAATGGCGAGTTGCGCCGACAGGGCATCGGCGGTGCTGGCGGTGGCCACGCCTTCGGTTTCCAGCGTGCGGAATTTTTGCGTCAGCGCCTGGAGCTGTTCGGACAACGCGCCGCTTTGATGCACCAGTTGCGCCAGCCGGGGATCGTCGAACGGGCGCGGCGGCAGCAATTCGCGTGCCGCCAGCACCACCACCGCCGCCGCCAGCGCCCCGGCCAGCACGGCCAGACCGATCACCCGCCCGGACCCTGCCGGGGCCCGCGCCGCTGCTTCGGCGGTGGCGGACGGCACCGCATGGGCCACTACGCCTGGCACCTCGGCTGCCTCCGCCACGGCGGGCTCGCTCGCGGCATCGGCGGTTCCGGGTTCCAGGCGCGTGTGGGGGGATCGTGCTGATTCAGGACGTGCTGACTCAGGCCGGGCTGATTCAGGCCGGGCTGATTCAGGCCGGGCCGCAGGCAGCCGCTGAAACGAAACCGATGAAAGCGTGGCGGTCATGACTTGGTTTCCCCAGCACGCTGGCGCTGCCCCCAAACGGCTGCAGCGCCAACCGACATTATAGACCCGGCGAACACAACAAAAGCGGATAATCAATACAAAATAGAACAAATTCTTGAGACGTTATATCGTCAATAAGCGTCCTGCTCGACCAAACCCGGCCGGTTCGCCACGAGCCGCTGCATCGCCCGCTGGCCGAAGCGGTAGAGCAGGCACGGCGTCAGCACCGCGTCGAGCACGGTCGAACTCAGCAAGCCGCCGAAGATCACCACCGCGACCGGGTGCAGAATTTCCTTGCCGGGCGCGAAGCTGTCGAACAGCAGCGGGATCAGCGCAATCCCGGCCGATGTGGCGGTCATCAGCACCGGCAGCATCCGTTCCAGACTGGCGCGCACGATCAGCGCGCGGCCAAACGGCTGCGCCTCCAGCAGCATCAGATTGATGGTGTGGCTGACTTTAAGAATGCCGTTGCGGGTGCTGATGCCGGTCAGCGTGACGAAGCCGATCATGCTGGCCAGCGACAGGTCGAGCCCGGCCAGTTTGATGGCGATCACGCTGCCGACCAGCGCCAGCGGCACGTTGCTCATGATGATCAGCGTCAGCGTCACCGAGCGGTAGCGCGCGTACAGCACCATGAAGATCATGGTCAGCGACACCAGCCCCAGCCCGGCCAGCCGCAGCGTGGCCTGATCCTGTTCGGCGAAGGTGCCCTCGAAGGCGATCGAATAGCCGGCCGGCAGCGGCGTGTTGAGGATTTCGCTGCGGATTTGCGCCGCCACCTGGGCGCGGTCGACATCGGCGCGGCTGTTGGCGGTGACCGCGATGCGGCGCAGCCCGTTCTCGCGCTGGATCTCGTTGGGGGCACTGGTGTCCTGCACCTGGGCGAAAAACGACAGCGGCACCCGCCCGCCCGGCGTTTCGATCAGCAGCCCGGCCAGCCCGATCGGGCTGCGGCTGGCCTCCGGCAGGCGCAGCACCACATCGGTGCGCCGCTGGCCCGAGATCACCTGCGCCACCGTCAGGCCGCCGGCCAGATGCTCGATGGTATTGGCCAGCGTGCCCGGCGAGACGCCGTATTGCGCCGCACTGGCGCTGTTCACATCGACGCGGATTTGCGGCACCCGGACCTGCCGTTCCACCGCGACATCGGTCAGCCCCGGCATTTCTTTCAGCCGGTGTTCCAGATCCAGCGCGATCAGCCGGATGCGGTCGAGGTCGTCGCCGAACACCTTCAGCACGATCTGCGCCGAAATGCCGGTCAGGATATGGTCGAACAGCCGGTGCGAGATCGGCTGCTCGACGCTGACGGCGGCGGGCAGCCCGGCGAGGCGGTTGCGGATATCGTCGATGATGCGCGGCAGCGGGCGCGCCGAGGCGGCGACATCGACCTCGATTTCATTGGCATGCACGCCGAGCGCGTGTTCGTCGCTTTCCGAGCGCCCGGTGCGGCGGCCGGCATTGCGCACCTCGGGCACCGTCATGATCAACTGCTCGGCCAGCGTGCCGATGCGGCCGGATTGGTCGAGCGAAATGCCCGGTTGCAGCGTGACGCTGACCACCAGCGAGCTTTCGTTGAAGCCGGGCAGGAAGGTGCGCGGCAGCGTCGGCACCACCACGCCGGCCGCCGCGACCGCCAGCAGCACGGTGCCGAACACCGCCCAGCTATGGCTGAGCGCCAGCCCGAGCACGAAGCGGTTGCCCCGCTTGAGCGTGCGCACCAGCCAGCCCTCGCCTTCGTCCAATTGGCGCATGCGCGGCAGCAGCAGCGAGCACAGCACCGGGGTGACAGTGATCGAGGTCACCAGACTGGCCAGGATCGAGACGATGTAGGCAATGCCGAGCGGCTGGAACATCCGCCCCTCGATGCCCGGAATGGCCAGCAGCGGCACGAACACCAGGATGATGATCGCCGTGGAATACACGATGCCGGACCGTACCTCCTGCGAGGCGGCGGCGATCACCGCCAGCGGGTCGCGCGGGCGGCGGGCGTGCCGGTTTTCGCGCAGCCGGCGCAGGATGTTCTCCACATCGACCACCGCGTCGTCGACCAACTCGCCGATGGCAATCGCCAGCCCGCCCAGCGTCATCGTGTTGATCGACAGGCCGAGCCGTTGAAACACCACGAAGGTGACCAGCATCGACAGCGGAATGGCGGTCAGCGAGATCACCGTGGTGCGCAGATTGCCGAGGAACAGCAGCAGCACGATGGCCACCACCACTACCGCCTCGATCAGCACGCGCTCGACATTGGCCACCGAGACTTCGATGAAATCGGCTTGCCGGAACAGCACGTCGAGCTTGTTCTGCCCTTCCGGCAGGCTGCGGCGCAGGTCGCCCAGCGCGTCCTCGACCTGCTTGGTCAGCACCACGGTATCGGCGCCCGGCTGCTTGACCACGGTCAGGATCACCGCGTCGCGGCCCATGTAGCCGGCATCGCCGCGCCGTGGCATGGCGCCGAAGCCGACGCTGGCGACTTGCGAGAGCGTGATCGGCACGCCGTCGCGCAGCGCCACCGCTACCCGGCCCAGGTCCTGCAATCCGGCCGCACCTTGCAATCCGGCACCGGGCGGGCTGGATTGCGAGGTGACAGCGCGGATCTGAAATTCCTGGTCGTTGTGGTTGACCACGCCGCCGCTGGTGTTGGCACCGAACCGCTGCAACGCCTGCTCGACATCGGCGATGGTGACATCGAGCCGGCTCAGCGCCAGCGGGTCGAGCGTGACGCGGAACTGGCGTACCAGCCCGCCGATTGGGATGATCTGGCTGACGCCGGGGATGTTGCGCAGCCGGGGCATCACCACCCAATTGGCCAGATCGCGCAGCGCCATCGGGTCGGCATTTGGCCCGCCGGACAGCGCCACCAGCATGATCTCGCCCATCAGCGAGGACATCGGCATCATCTGCGGCTGGGTGCCGGGCGGCAGCACGGCGCCGACCGCCTGCAAGCGCTCGGCGACGAATTGCCGGGCGCGGAAGATGTCGGTCTCCAGCGTGAATTCGACGAACACGATGGACAGCCCGCTGGTCGAGGTGCTGCGCACCCGGCTGACCCCAGCGACGCCGTTCATGGTGGCTTCGATGGGGGCGGTGATCAGTTGCTCGACCTCCTGCGGCGACAGGCCGGGGCCTTCGGTGATCAGGGTCACGATGCCCTTGTTGAGATCGGGCAGCACGTCGATCGGCAATTGCCGCACGGTAAACGCGCCGTAGATCAGCAATATCGCCGCCGCCGCGAGGACCAGCGCGCGGTGTTGCAGGCTTTTACGGACCAGGAACGCGAACATCAGTGGCGATGAACCGGACGGGCGCGCGGCGCGTGCTGTGGGGCCGGCGAGTGCGTTGCAGCCTCCTGTTCTGGAGCCGGAAGTGCCGGGGGCGCGATTGTATCGCTCAATCTATGCCGGGGATGAACAGCCGCGCCATCCCGAATAATCCCGCCCGGCCGCAGCGCCAAGGCTGGCGCCCCTGGCTTTCATTTCGACTGGAAGCGCGCATAGTTGACCGCCCAGCTTTGGCCGTGGCTCACTCGTTTTGATCCCCAAAAAGGCATCCAACTGCGCCCGCCCGCATGAAATTCCTGCACGCCGCCGATATTCACCTCGACAGCGCCATGGCCGGGGCCGCCCGCGATAGCGAGCTGCCGCCGCAAATCGCCGCCGCCTGCACCCGGCGCGCGCTGGAAAACTTGGTGGCGCTGGCGATCCGCGAAGACGTGGCCTTCCTCATCATTGCCGGCGACATCTTCGATGCCGATTGGAAGGACTACAGCACCGGCCTGTTCTTCGCCCAGCAGATGCAGCGGCTCGGGCGGCCCTGCTTCGTGGTGCGCGGCAATCACGACGCGCATTCGGTGATCACCCGGCGGCTGCAATTGCCGCCGAACGTGCGCGAATTCTCGTCGCGCACGGCGCAGTCGTTTCCGGTGGACGGTTTCGAGGTGATGCTGCACGGCCGCTCGTTCCCCGACCGCGCGGTGCCGGAGGATCTGTCCGCCAGCTACCCCGATCCGGTGCGCGGCATGCTCAATATCGGCGTGCTGCACACCTCCGCCGAAGACCCCGGCGGCCAGCACGCCCGTTACGCGCCGTGCAGCGTCGCCGCCTTGCAGGCCAAGGGCTACGATTACTGGGCGCTCGGCCATATCCACGACCGCCGCATCCTGGCCGAACGCCCGTGGGTGGTGTTCCCCGGCAACCTGCAGGGCCGCCATCCGAACGAAACCGGCGCCAAGGGCGCGATGCTGATCGAGGTGCGCGACCGCGCCGTGGTCAGCGTGGCGTTCCAGGCGCTCGACGTGCTGCGCTGGGCGGCGGTGTCCGTGGCGCTCGATGGCGTGGAGGCCATGGCGGGCCTGGCGGCGCGGGCGCGGGCGGGGTTCGCGGCGGAAGTGGCGGACGCCGGCGGGCGCCCGGTTATCGCGCGGGTGACGCTGAGCGGAACGGCGGCGTTGCATGCGGCCCTGCTCGCCGATCCGAAGGCCGCCGAGGCCGAATGCCGCAATGCGGCCATCGCGCTAGGGGCCGAGTTCTTTGTGCAGAGCGTGCGGATCGCGACCCGCGCGCCACCACTGGCGCAAACCGGCGACGCGCTGGCGCTGCTGGAACAGGCCTTTGCCGAGGCGCTCGGCGATCCCGCCGTGACCGGGCGGCTGCTGGCCGAATACGCCGCCCTCGCCCAGCGAGTCCCGCGCCGCAGCAGCGGCAGTGACGTCGATGTGCCAGGCGATCTCGACGCGCTGCGGGCACTGGCGCCGGATGCGTGGCAGATCGTGCGCCACGCGCTCGCGGCGGACGAGACGTCATGAAGCTCACCCGTCTGCTGCTGACCCGCTACGGCCACCTGACCGATATCGAGCTGAGCTTCCCGGCGGATCGCCGGCTGCATGTGGTGCTGGGCGCCAACGAGGCCGGCAAATCGACCGCGCTGGCCGCCATCGGCGATGCTTTGTACGGTTTTCCGCTGCGCACCCCGTATGCCTATCTGCACGAGCAGAGCGATCTGCGCGTCGGTTTCGAACTGGCCGCGGCGGATGGCGCGCTGCACAGCTTCATCCGGCTCAAACGCCGCAAGGACAATCTGACTGACGGCGACGGCCGCCCGGTGCCGGAGAGCGCGCTGAGCGCGGTGCGCGGCCCGCAGGATCGCACGTTCTTCGAGGACATGTTCGGACTGAACGGCGTCCGGCTGCGCCAGGGCGGCAACGCCATGCTCGAAGGGCGCGGCGAGGCCGGCACGACGATATTTCAGGCCAGTTCGGGGCTGACCCAGGTGCCGGCCGCGCTGGTGTGGCTGGAGAGGCAAGCCGACGCGCTGTATTCGCCGCGCCGCGTCGCCAGCCGGGCGTTCTATCAGGCGCTCGCCAGCCACGAGACGGCGCGGATCGACCTGGACGCCCGCACGCTGCGCGGCGACGACTACGAGGCCCGGCGCGATGAGCGCGCCAAACTGGCCACCACGATCACGCTGAACACCGCGCGCGAGCGGACGCTGGCCGCCGAGCGCCGCCGGTTGGAGCGGATCCGCCGCACCCTGCCGGCGCTGGACGGTCACGCGGCGGCCACCGCTTCGCTTGCTGCGCTCGGGCCCGTGCCAGCCCTGCCGGCCGACGCCCAGGCGCGGATGCAGGACGCCATCCTCAAGCGCGACGTCGCCGCGCAAACCCTGGCGCGCGACACCGCCAGCCGCGCCGAAATCGCCATGGCGCACGCGGCCCTCGCGCCGGATGCGGCGGTGCTGCGCGAGGCGGCTGCAATCGACGCGCTGGCGCGCGAGCAGCCCGGCATCGACAAGACAATCGGCGACCGCACCGCCCAGCAGATTGCCGCCGCCGCGCACGCGGCTGCCATCGAACGCCTCGGCCGCGATCTCGGCCTGTCCGGCGATGCGGATGCCATTGTCGCGCGCATGCCCACCGCCGTGGCCCGTGCCGCGCTGCGGCGGGCGGCGAACGAGCATAAGGCGCTGGCTGCCCGCCGCTCGCTGATGCTGGAGCAGGACGGCGCGGCGCGGCTGGCCGCCGTGGCCGCCGCCGCGCATCTCGCCGCGTGTCCCGCAGCGCCCGATGCCGCCCCGCTAGCCCGCGCCATCGCCGCCGCGCGCGCCGAGGGCCGCATCGACGAGGACTGCCGCCGCAACGAGACCGCGTTTGCCGACGCCGTGGCCGAGGCGGCCCAGGCACTTGCCGCGTTGCCGCTGTGGTCCGGCAATGCCGCAGCACTGCGCGCCGCGCCGGTGCCGGTTGCGGCAGAGGTGCGGCGGCACGAGACGGCGCTGACCGCCGCCGGCAGCACGCTGCGCGACGCCGTGGCGGACGGCGCCCGGACGCAGCGCGAACTGGACGCCGCCGAGCACCAATTGCTGGCGCTGACCGCCGGCGCCGCGCTGCCGACCGGGGACGCCATCGCCACCGCCCGCGATCTGCGCGACCGCGCGTGGCGGCTGCTCCGCCGCACCCTGATCGATGGCGGGCCGCCGCCCAGCGAGGCCGAGCGTCACGGCCTGCCAAGCGCGCCGCTCGGCGATGCGCTGGAGCAGTTGACGCGTGACGCCGACCGGATCGCCGACCGGCGCAACGCCGAAGCCAAGCGCATCTCCGACTACGAGCACGCGCTGGGGTCGCGCGCCACATGCGCCGCTGTCCGCCGGCGCGCGGCGGCGGGCGAGGCGGCGGCACGGGCGGAGCGCGACGCCGCCGTGACGGCATGGCAGGCGGCCTGGACGCCTGCCGGCCTCACACCGCTGGACCCGCCCGGCATGCGCGACTGGCTGACCAGCCGCACCGAAGTGCTGGCGGCGCTGGAGCGCGAGGCGGCGGCCCGCCGCCGTCTGGAGGATGCCAACGCCCGCCGTGCCGCAGCGCGCGCTGCGCTCGCCGTCCATTTGCCGCCGGACAACGACCCGCGTTTGGCCGCTTTGCTGGCTGCCGCCGAAACCGCCGCCGCCGGGCAGACCGCCGCCATTGCCACCCGCGCGGACGCCGAGAAGCAGCACGCGCAGACCCGCAAGGCGACCGAGGACGCGGCACGGGCGCTTGCCAAGGTTGAGGCGGAGATGGCGGCTTGGGGTGACGGCTGGGCCGGCCGGCTGGCGGACCTTGCCTTGCCGCCCGGCACCTCGGCGGAAGACGCCGAAGCGCCGCTGGCGCTGTGGGAAAGCATCGCCGCCGCCGCGCAGGCCCGCGATGCGGCCCGCGCCCGGGTGGCGGACATGACCGGCGCGATTGCCGCGTTTGCCGCACAGGCGGGCCAACTCGCGGGCCGCGCCGCGCCCGAACTGGCCGGGAGCGAACTGGCCGGGAGCGAAGCGGGCGCCGTGGTCGCCGAGCTTGCCGTGCGGCTGCGTGCGGCGCGCGACGTGCAGGCCGAGAAGGACCGCAAGGCGGCCGAACGCGACAAGCTCGACGCTGGCATCGCGCAGGCGCAAGCCGCGCACGGCGCGGGCGAGCAAGTGCTGGTGGCGTTCCGCCATTTGGCCGGCGCTGCCACGGACGGCGAACTGGCCGCGGCCATTGTCCGCGCCGGCCAGCATGGCGCCCTGGTGGCGGATATTACGACGCACGCGGCAACCTTGCAGCGCCAGGGCGAGGGCTTACCGCTCGCCACACTGCAGGCCGAAGCTGCTGGCCAGGAGCTCGATGCGTTGGCCGCACGGGTCGATGAGATTGGCCACGACCTGGACGGCCTGACCGAGATCTCCAACGCCGCCCGGCAGCGCGCCGGACAGCTCGATGCCGATCTGGAGCGCATGGCGGCGGGGCAGAACGCCGCCGAGGCGGCCCAGCGGGTTGAGGACCACGCCGCCGAAGCCGCCGGCATCGCCGCGCGCTACGCCCGCATCCGCCTCGCCGGGGCGCTATTGCGCGCGGGCCTCGACCGCTATCGCCAGCAGCAGCAAGACCCGCTGCTGCGCCGCGCCGGCAGCCACTTCGCCAAGCTGACCGATGGCCGTTACGCGCGCCTCGAAGTGGTGGAGAACGACGACGGCGCGCAGGCGATCGTGGCTCTAACCGGGACCGGACAGCGCTGTCCGGTCAATAGTCTGAGCGAAGGCACGCGCGATCAGCTTTATCTGGCGCTGCGGCTGGCCGCCATCGAGGACTATGCCGAGCGCGCGCCGTCCTTGCCGCTGATCGCCGACGATCTGCTGGTGCAGTTCGACGACGCCCGCGCCCGCGCCGCGATTGCCGTGCTCGCCGAAGCCGCCACCCGCATGCAGGTGATCCTGTTCACCCACCACGCCCATGTCGCCGCGATGATCACGCCAGCGCTCGGCGACGTGCAGACCCTGTGATGGGCGGCGGCGCGGGCAGCAGGCGGCCAGCGGCGTAGCGGCGCAGGCCGATCTGTCCGCTTAGCCGTCCGGTTATCATTTCGTCCGTATTGCCATGAGCGGCGCGGGGTTTGCGGACAACCGGACGCGGTCCGGCAGACCTTCGTTTACCGGACCGGGGTCACGACATGGCCGGAACTAACGAAAAGGCCTTCTGGTACGCATAAGCGGACAAAGCACGAACATTATGCGGCGCGAGGGCATGCTTCCGGTAGCGAGCGCAGCGGTCTCAATCCGTCGGGGTTTTCCGACATGCTGCTCCGGGCAACCCAGATGTAGTCGCCGGTCAGATTCACGTGCTCCCAGCCGAGCGGTGAGAGATGGGCGAGCAGATGGCTGGACACATCCTCGGTCTGGCGGACAGCTGCAACAGCGCTCCAGGTATCGCGTATTCCACAGGATGATCGCGGTGACGAACAGGTTGAGGCCGGATGCACGGTGCTGCTGGTTTTCATAAGTTGAAGTTGGTACACTCCGGTCCGGCTGCATTCCGCTTTGGCTTACCGTTCACCGATGGCCTGCGAAGCCGCGATGGAGGTCATCACGACGGAATCGTAACAACGAAAACCATCAAACACTCCATGGAAACGGGCCAGCTTCACATTCTCATGAGCCAGACGCCGTGAGAATCGCATGTGAAACGCTATGGGACGGTACGCGCTGCAAGCGATTTGGCTATGAAGTTGCGTCTATAAGGAATTTATATAACTTAAATCGATAAATTACCTCCATATTTCGATGTAAGATATTAGATAACGGCTGCCTTGATGAGGCAACGTCCGAAGGACAGGGTTACCACGAGGTGGCCGGGCGGATCGGCAATACGGCCGAGCAAAGCCCGTGCGGGGCTGCGGAGTCTCACGGAGTCCTAAATCCAGTCTCATCGGTCGGACTCGGTGAGACTGGGACTCGCGTGGGATTTTCGGGGGGGGAAAGCGAATTCTGAGGCCGGAGTCTTGACCAAGCGTTTGATGGCGGACGCCTTCGAGCGGTGGTACTGCGAATCGAATCCGGCCGATGGCGGCGTGTGGCGGCATCACAAGGGCGGCCTCGTCGGGGTGATCTGCCGCTCGCGCGATGCGGAAACCGGTGCGGCGGTGATCGTCTACCAGTCGCTTGGCACCGGCCGCATCGAGCATATCGCCGAGGCGGAGTGGCACCGTGCGGTTGTGCGGGTGGGCTACGCTGCCGCGTCGTTGCCCCTGCGCTGCTTCGTGCGGGAGCATGTGTGATGCCGAAAGCCGATCTGGTTTCGTATGCGTCCGATGGCACGGCCGTGCGGGTGGTGATCCGCGCCGGCGCGCCGTGGTTCGTCCTGGCCGATGTGTGCCGCGTGCTGGATATTGCGGAAGCGCACCGCGCTACTGCGCGTCTCGATGACGATGAAAAGGGGCGTCATACTATGACGACCCCTGGCGGGGCGCAGGAAGTTACCATCGTCAGCGAGTCCGGCCTGTATAGCCTCGTGCTGACAAGCCGGAAGCCGGAGGCGAAGCGGTTCAAGAAGTGGATCACCGCCGACGTGATGCCGCCGATCCGCAAGACGGGTGGCTATGGCGTCCAGGCTGCGGACCCGGCGGCGCTGTGCTCGCTGCTGGGCTATACCGAGCGAGTGCTGGCGCTGGAAGCGGACAACGCCGCGCTGAAACCGAAGGCGGCCGCGGCTGACCGCATCGCTTCGGCTGATGGCGTGCTGGGCCTGAACGAAGCGGCGAAGGCGCTGAACATCGCGCAGCACAAGCTGGTGATCTACCTGCGTGCGCAAGGCTGGCTCTACCGGCGGGCCGGATCGAAGAACCTGCTGGGCTACCAGTCCAATGTGACGGCGGGCTACCTCACGCACAAAGTCACCACGGTGGAATTGCAGGACGGCCCAAGCAAGGTGTGCGTGCAAGTGAAGGTGACTGGCCTTGCCCGCCTGGGGGCGATGCTGAACCAAACGCGGCCGCCGTGGTGATTGTGTGCGAGGTTGGTGCTGCCGTTGGTGCGCGCGCTGGCCGATAACGTGGCAACCCACGGAATCGGAGAGGGGGGCCGCGCGACAGCAATCATGATTCTCAGCCTGGACGGCTCGCTGTCGGATGGCGTTTTCGATGCCGCCTCAAGCATCGATGGGCGGGTGCGCGAATTTGTCGCGGCGGAAGCGTCGGGGCGGCGGCTGGATTCCCGGATGGCGGCGGTGTTGGAACGCGGCGTGCTGTTCGGCGCGGTATCCAAGTCTGGTCGGCCTCGGCGAATAGCAGGCCCTTCGGGTGCTAGCCCCGCTGGTTGAGCGGGGCTTGCTGACCGGTGCCAAAGACGCGCCACTGCGGGTTGCGTTTCCGCTGGGCGAGACCGAGCGATTGTTTCCGCATCTTTGCCCCCATCAACGCTGGGGGTGGTCGCCGCGCCAGCGGCTGATATCCGCGCGGCTTTGTTGCCGCCACGCGCAGCATAATACGGACATGTTATTTTCAAAGTCGACTGCAGTGAATTGTCAAAGTCCTCTGCAGCGGTTCGGTGACGGGCGCGATCACGCTGACCTTGGCACCGATCCGGCGGCTGGTGGCGTCGCTTTCCCTTTGCGACCGAGCAGCTTCTCGCCGCCGGCTCTGAGCTGACCTGTCGGGTTCATGTGGCGATAAAGTGTCTGCCGGCTGACACCGAGTTCGGCGCACAGTTCGCCGATCTTGGTACCCGGCTGGCCCATGGCAGCCTGAGCGAGGCGAAGCTTGGCGGTCGTCATCTTGAATGGCC
>JANYDF010000083.1 GCA_025359905.1 Rhodospirillales bacterium | reverse complement strand
GACGAGCGCAGCAATGGAGAGCGCAGTACCGGCGAACGGCCAGCCAAGACCGGCTGGGCCAAGCGCAGCGACGGCCCGCCGCGCCGCAATGAGACGCGCGCCGACTTTAAACATGCCGACTTTAAGCATGCCGGCTCCAAGCGAGATGGCGTCAAGCGGGGCGAGCCCAAACGCTTCGCGCCCAAGCGGGGCGAAGCACCGCCCGGCGAGTTCAACCGCTCCAACGATCGCCCGCGCACCGAACGCACGCTCAGCATCCGCCCGCCCGCCGACCAGCCGCGCCCGGAACGTGGCGAGCGTCCGGAACGTGGCGAACGGCCAGCGCAGGCCCGCGCCCATAGCGACCGCCCGCGTGCCGCCGCGCCGCGCCGCGCCACGGCCCCGCCAGCCGACCCGGACGCGCCGCGTGGTGCGCTATGGTTGTATGGCACCCACGCGGTTGCCGCAGCCCTCGCCAACCCGCAACGCCGCCTGCGCCGTCTGTTGCTGACCGAGGAGGCCGAAGCCGCCATCGCCGCCAAACTGCCGCAGCCGTGGCCAGTGGCGGTTGAGCGCACCGACCGCGCCCGGCTCGATCTGCTGCTCGGCCGCGATGTGGTGCACCAGGGCGTCGCCCTGCTCGCCGACCCGCTGGCGCCGCCGTCGCTCGGCGGCGTGCTGGAACGGCCCGGTCCGCTGCTGGTGCTCGACCAGGTTGGCGACCCGCGCAACATCGGCGCGATTTTGCGCGCCGCCGCCGCGTTCGGCGTGGCGGCGGTGATCGTGCAGGACCGCAATTCGCCGGAAGAAACCGGGGCACTGGCCAAAGCCGCCTCGGGCGCTTTGGAGACCATGCCGCTGCTGCGCGCGGTCAACATCGCCCGCACCATCGTGGCGCTGAAGGCGGCCGGGTGCTGGGTCATCGGGCTGGACGCCGGCGGCTCGGTGCTGTCGGGCCCGTCGCTGGCCGAACGCCGCGTGGCGCTGGTGCTGGGCAACGAGGGCGATGGCCTGCGCCGCCTGACGCGCGATACCTGCGACGAGATCGCCGGCATCGAAATGCCCGGCGGCGGCAACGGGCTGGACAGCCTGAACGTCTCCGCCGCCGCCGCCGTGGCGCTGTATGAAATCGGCCGCCGCCGATGATGGCATTCAACCCTGCCCCGGCCGCCGGCGCCCTGATCGCGTGGCGCGACGCCCGCCTGCCGGTTCGCCCGCTCGACCCCGCCATCGCCCCGCAAACCGAGGCCGAGGCCGCCCTGGTGCAGTACGTGGTCGCGCAGCGGCGCGGCGCGTTGCCGATTGGCGGCTTCAAGATCGGCGCCACTGGCGTGCGGATGCAGCAGTATTTGGGCATCGATCACCCGTGCGGCGGCTTCATGGCGGCGGGCGACATCCATCCCTCCGGCGTCGCGTTGCCGTATGCGCGCTTCCGCAATGTGGCCGTGGAATGCGAACTGGCAGTGCGCCTCGGGCAGGACTTGCCGGTGGCCCCGATCACGGCGGACGCGGTGCGCGGCGCAGTGGCCGACCTATTCGCCGCCATCGAGATCGTGGAAAACCGCTACGGGACGCCGCCGATTGGTGACGTCAAAGAAATCGGCACCCCGGTGCTGGTCGCCGACCAATTCTACCACACCGCCTGCGTGCTCAGCGCGCCGCTCGCTGCGTGGCGCGGGCTGGATTTGCTGGCCATCCAAGGCCGCTCAATGATGAACGGCGTGCAGCGCGACGCCGGGCACGGCCGCGACCTGCTGGGCGACCCAATGCGCGGCTTGGCGTGGCTGGCGGGCAGCGACCTCGCCGCCGCATTCGGCGGTCTGCGTGCCGGGCACGTGGTGATGCTGGGCAGCGTCACGCCGCCGGTCTGGGTGGAAGGCCCGTGCGAAATCTGCATGGATTTCGACGCGCTGCCGCAGGTGATGTTGACGTTCAATTAGGTCCGTGCGGCCAACCCTCCCCCGGCCCCTCCCGCTAGGGGACGGGGGCAGGTTCTTCTCCCCTCCCCTTGCGGGAGGGGTTGGGGGAGGGGGGCCGAGTACGCGCCCCCGAAATTTACCCCTCGCTCTGCTCCGTCTTGGCCGGGTCCACTGCGACGAACATCGGGTGCCCCTCGCGCACCAGCCGCAGCGCCACCGCCTTGCCGGACTTCAGTGCGTCGCGGATGCCCTGCACCGCTTGGTCCGGGCTGCTGACCGCGGCGGTGCCGACGCCCACGATCACGTCGCCCTGCTGCACCCCGGCCAGTTCGGCCGGCGAGCCGGGTTTCACCTGCGCCACCACGGCACCCTTGGTATGGGCGGGCAGGTCCAACTGGCTGCGCGCTTCCGGGGTCAGCGGGGCCAGCGCCAGCCCGATGCTGGGCTGCGCCGGGGTGGCAGGGCTGGTGTCGGCGACATTTTCGGCGGGCAATTCGGCCACCGTGGCGGTCAGGGTTTGCGCCGTGCCGTCCCGCAGAATGTCCAGCTTGGCCGTCTCGCCCGGCTTCACTGCCGCTACGTCGACCGCCAAATCGCGCGGCGTGACCACTTTGCGGCCGCCGACCGCGACGATGATGTCGCCCGGTTTCACATCGGCCTTCGCCGCCGGGCTGTCGGCTTCCACGCTTGCCACCAGCGCGCCGCTATCGGTCTTGCCACCGAGGGCTGCGGCAATCGCGGGCGTCACCGGCTGGGCGGTCACGCCCAGATAGCCGCGCGTCACATGGCCGCTGGTCTGCAAATCGGCCACCACGGACTTCACCATGTTGGACGGAATGGCGAAGCCGATACCGATGCTGCCGCCGGTCGGCGACAGAATGGCGCTGTTGACGCCGACCACGCGGCCGTCCTGGGTGAACAGCGGCCCGCCCGAGTTGCCGTGATTGATCGGCGCATCGATCTGCAAGAAATTGTCGTATGGGCCGGAACCGATATCGCGGCTGCGCGCCGACAAAATCCCGGCCGTGACGGTGCCGCCCAGCCCGAACGGATTGCCGACCGCCACCACCCACTCGCCGACCCGCACCTTGTCGGAGTCGCCGAGTTCGATGTACGGCAGCTTGCGCCCGGCCTCGACCTTCAACACCGCGATGTCGGTGCGCGCGTCGCGCCCGATCACCTTGGCTTGCAGTTGGGTGCCGTCGTCCAGCGTCACGCTGACCGATTTGGCGCCCTTCACCACATGGTTGTTGGTCACGATGGTGCCGTCGGCATCGATCAGGAAGCCCGAGCCGCGCGCCTCGGCGTGCTGCGATCCATGTGGCATCTGGTGCGGCATTTGGCCGGGCATCTGGCCGGGCATATGACCCTGCATCGGCATCTCGCCGTCGTCGGCCGCGTCTTGCGCGCCCAGCACGCTGGTCACCGCCAGCACGGCGGGCTTGACCTGCTCGACCAGCGCCGAGAAATCCGCCATGCGCTGCGCGGGCGCGGCGGGCTGAATGGGGGCCGTGGTATCGGCGTGCACGGCGGCGATGCCGCCCAGCGCAGTGCTGGCAAGCAAGGCCGCGAACAGCGCGCCGCGTACGGTCTGACGGGAAATCGGCATGGATGCTCTCCGAGTGATTGCAAGTGCCGGAACAACAAATCTCCGGCCGATGCAGCCACACTACTGGCAAGCGTACCGCGATACTGTTGCGCGCAGGTGAAAGCGGCTTAATTCGGCTGGGAAATGGTAAATGAAAATTTAGATAGCCGGTCGCGGACTTGCGGTTCCGGCCGCGCTCTCAAGCGGTCAAGGCAGCCTTGGCCAACTGCTTGTCCAAGGTGACAAGTCCAGCCCCACGCTGCCGCGCGAGCCAGGGGTAATCCCAAATCTCTTGGGCGAGACCCCATGATCCATTCAATCGTCATCGCCGGGCTTGACCCGGCGATCCATGCCAACGCTCGGCGTTAGACGCGAGATGCTCTATCCGGCGCCATGGATTGCCGGGTCAAGCCCGGCAACGACGATGAGTCTTGGTCAGCGAGATTTGGTATTAGGCGCGAGATGCTCTGTGCGGAGCCATGGATTGCCGGGTCAGGTCCGGCAACGACAATGAGTTTTGGTCAGCGAGATTTGGTATAACTGGCATCATAGGCCGTCAGTCCCGAAGACGCAGCGAGCGCCGGTGCCGAACGGCGCGGTGGCGCAGCAACGACACCACGTCGTCGGGCGCATTGCGAATGGAGAGATTCACCGGCATTCGCGCATCTTCATCGATTTAGCCGATCATGCCGCGTCCGGCGGCGGCGCGCCAGTTTCGCCATGCGCCCCTTCGGCGGCTTCGCGCAGGCGGTGGAAGCTGCGGCGGCTGAACGGCAGCATACCGAGGTAAATCACCCCGCCCGCCGCCAGCGCCGCCCAAGGGTCGGCCACCAGCAGCGCCACGAACAGCCCGGTGCCGAGCAGCAGCAGCAGCACGTAGCTGGACGGCACCTTGAAGTTCTTGAAGCTCCAGACCGGCAGCGTGGACACCAGCAGCACCGCCGTGCCGATCAGCACGCCCGCGTTCATGATGTTGGACCGCGCGATAGTCAGCAGCCAGTCGGCATGCACCGCCTGCGCTTCCAGGCCGAGGAACAGCGGGAACAGCGCGAGGCCCGCCCCCGCCGGGGCCGGAACGCCGGTAAAGAAGTTATAGGTGTACGCCGGATGCGGCCCGGAATCGATCGAGGCGTTGAAGCGCGCCAGCCGCAGCGCCATGCACACCGCAAACATCAAGCTGGGCACGAAGCCGAAGCCGCCGAGCGATTGCAGCGACCACAGATACAGCACCAGGCCGGGGGCGATGCCAAAGCACAGAAAGTCGGCCAGGCTGTCGAATTCGGCGCCGAAGCGGCTGGTGGCCTTCAGCAGGCGGGCCAGCCGCCCGTCCAGCCCATCGATGCAGGCCGACAGCAGAATGGCCACCGCCGCCTCGCCAAAGCGGTTTTCCAGCGCGAAGCGGATCGCGGTTAGCCCGGAGCACAGGCCGACCATGGTCAACAGGTTCGGCACCACCCGGTTGAACGACTGGCCGCTGAAGCGCGGGCGGCGGCGCGGGCGCAGCCGGTAGCGCAGACGGCGTACCTGTTGCAGCCCCGGCCCCTTGATGCCGAGCGGGTTGGTCACGCGAGCAGGTCCGCGATCACCGTCTCGCCGCCGATCATGGTCTGACCGATCGCCACCAGCGGGCGCACACCTTCCGGCAAGTATAGATCGGTCCGGCTGCCGAAACGGATAAGACCGAAGCGGCCGCCCGCGCGCACCGCGTCGCCTTCGTGCGCGAAGCACAGAATGCGCCGCGCGATCAGGCCCGCAATCTGCACCACGGCGATCTCGCGCCCGTCCGGCAGGCGCAGCGCCACCGCGTTGCGCTCGTTCAGTTCGCTGGCTTTGTCCAGGCTGGCGTTGAGGAATTGGCCGTGCCGGTAGGCAATCCGCGTCACCGTGGCGTCGGCGGGCATCCGGTTGACGTGCACATCCAGCACCGAAAGGAAAATCGCCACCCGCCAACGCGGCGCGTCGCCAATGCCCAATTCCGGCGGCGGCGCCACTTCGCCGACCAGCACCACCTTGCCATCGGCCGGGGCCAGCATCAGCCCGGCGCGGGCGGGCGGCACCCGCTCGGGATCGCGGAAGAAATACAGACAGAACAGCCCGAAGATCACGCCAACCCAAGCCAGCCATGGGGCCAGCAGCAATCCCGCCACCACGGCCACCGCCGCCCCGATCAGGAACGGATAGCCCGCCGGATGCGGCGGCGAGAAAACCATACGGAAGCTGGCAGCGGTGATCATGGGACAGCCTAAAAGCGTGTCCAAGTTTATGGAAGCTTCACCCGCGCCGGGCAAGACTGCGCCCAAGTCCGCCCCCAGGGACACGCAACGGAGCCGCCCATGCCCCTCGACGCGCCCATCCGGATCGGCCGCTTTCTGGTCGATTGCGATGGCAAGCTGAACCTCGGCACGCCAGACGCTGCGCCTGTGCTGTATCTGCGGTGGCACGGCCTCGCGGTCAGCGTGCACCTGACCAACAGCGTCGCGGGCGGCCGGCTGGCGCTGTCGGCCATCGCCGGACGGGTGCCCAGCAGCGCTAGCCGCCCAGGCGGCGCGCAGCGCGAGCAGGCGCTGGCCACCTTACAGGCGCTGGGGGCGGCAATGGGCGGCGGCTGGCGGCTGCGCCTGCTGGCGGATCACCGCGCCAGCATCGAAATCACCCGCGACCTGCCGCTGCCCGCCACCGCTGGCGCGCTGCTGACCGAGGTCACCTGCTGCCTGCTCGGCCTCGCCCCTTACTTGGACTTGCTGGCCGAGTCGGGCGCCGGGATCGAAGCGGCGGGTATGGCAGCAGCGGGTATGGCAGCGGCGGGCATGGCAGCAGCGGGCAGCGCCGGAATGGCGAATACCTGCCCCGGATAGATCAAATTCGGGTCGCGGATCTGGTTGCGATTGGCCTCGTAGATCACGGTGTATTGAATGCCGTGCCCATAACTGTGCCGGGCGATGCGCCACAGGTTTTGCCGTGGCTGCACGACCACATGGCCGAGCAGCACTTCCTGCGCGGTGAGCACGGCGCGCTGGAACGGCAATTCTATACGTGAAACAACCTGACCGTCAGCGCCGAGCTGATCGACCCGCAAGCGATGGTCCCCAGCACTCACAGCGGCCTGCGGCACCAGCCCCCAATGGCCGCGCGCATCGGCCACCGCCTCGCCCACCGGCGCGTCATCGACATACAGCCGCACCGTGGCCCCGGCATCGGCGCTGCCGGCGAAGCGGATGGCGCCTTGCGCGTCGTAGTCCACCACATCGAGGCTGACGCGGCCGGGCGGCGGCGGCGCCGCCTGCAACAGGCGCGGCGCGGCGTCGGCCGGGATCAGCACCGCGACCGGTGCTGGCGGCGGGGATGGCGGCGGGGCTGGCGGCGGTTCCGGCTTGGCGGCGGGCTGTTCGGGCTTCGGCGCTTCCGCCTTGGCCGCCTCGGCGGTCTGCTT
>JANYDF010000038.1 GCA_025359905.1 Rhodospirillales bacterium | reverse complement strand
TTCGCTTTGGCTATCCCGCAAGCCACATAAGATATCGGCCCGTCGGCATGATTTCTTTATAGCATCAGCATACTCTTCTATGCGCGTGACGGATTGTCGATCTGCCGGCAACATGTCTTGGCGGACAAGCGCGCCC
The DNA here is from genome assembly GCA_025359905.1 of Rhodospirillales bacterium. GTDB lineage: Bacteria > Pseudomonadota > Alphaproteobacteria > Acetobacterales > Acetobacteraceae > CAIPHQ01. The sequence continues at coordinate 78,926 of JANYDF010000038.1, read as the reverse complement.
GACTCGCTGGAGCCCTGGAATGCCCCAAGCGATTGGTATTTTCCTCATGCTCGTGAATCGCAGGCTGACTGCCGGTCATAAAAGCAATTACGATGGGGGTTTGCGGCGGCAATATCGCCCGAACGATGGGGACTTTCCGCTTGACTACTGGGGGCGTCAGTGCCGCACGCCGGTCTCGTCGATGCGGCGGCGGACGATTTCGATGGACTGCTGCACCGCCTGATTGGCCTTCTCGACCAAGGCAGGCGGCGACAGCGTGATGGTGACGCCTTCCGGCACGGCGGCGAAGTCGAGGTCCGGGCGAGCGCCGATGCCCTGCGCCGAACTGGTGGCCAACTCGCGCAGCGCGGCGATGGCGGCGTCCTGTTTGCTGGCGTCGGGCAGCTTCACCAGCAGCCGGTTATCGGCTGGCTGCGGTTGCAAGGTGAACGGGCGAATACCGGCGCGGTCCAGCGTGCGCCGCGCCCCGTCGGACAGGCCGTCGAGCCGCTCCTTGATCACGGCCCCCATGTCGACTTCCATGAGCAGGTAGCTGCCGCCGCGCAGGTCCAGCCCCAGATGGATGGTGCGCCACGGCAGCCAGCCGGCGGGCGGCGCGATCAGGTTGGGGATCGAGAGCAGCACGCCGAGGACGCAGGCGCCGACCACCAGCGCGGTCTTCAAGCGGGAAAAGTACATCATGTCGGCGCGGCGGCTCCACTGGACAAACGGCAACACCCGCACAGGGCGGGTTGCGGCGGCGGCGGAGAATGGCGGCAAGCCCCGATTGACGCAACCCGCACTCTTCCGGCGGCAACGGCGGGGCTGCTAGCTGTGCATAGCGCCGGAGGATTGGGCATGGCAGCGACAGGATTGCGCATCGGGGTTGCCGGTGCCGGACATTTCGGACGGTTTCACGCGCTGAAACTGGCGGCGTCGAAACGCGCCGCGTTGAGCGGCATTTACGACCGCGATCCGGCGCGTGCCGGCACCGTGGCGCGTGAAACCCGCAGCCCGGCGCTGGGCTGGGACGCAGTGCTGGCCGCCAGCGATGCGCTGGTGATCGCGGCCCCGGCGGAGGCGCATTTCGAGTTGGCAGGTGCTGCCTTGCAGGCGGGCAAGCACGTGCTGGTGGAAAAGCCGATTGCCGCCACCATCGCGCAGGCCGAGGAACTGGCCCGGCTGGCGGTGGCGCATGGCCGTATCCTGCAGGTCGGTCACTTGCTGCGCTACTCCGCCGAGCACAAGGCGATCAGCGAACGCATGCGCCGCCCGCTGTATCTGGACTGCGTCCGCATCGCTCCGTTCAAGCCGCGCGGCACGGATGTATCGGTCATTCTCGACTTGATGATCCACGATCTCGATCTGGTGCTGGCGCTGGTGGACAGCCCGATTGAGAGCGTGGACGCGGTGGGCGCACCGGTGGCCAGCGTGCATGAAGATATCGCGAATGCGCGGGTGCGTTTCGAAAACGGCTGCGTGGCGACCATCACCGCCAGCCGCATCTCGTTGAAAACCGAACGAAAAATGCGGCTGTTCAGCCAGGAAGGCTACATGTCGGTGGATTTTGGGGCCCGTAAGCTGATGATGATCGGGCGCGAGCGCGGGCTGCCGTTGCCCGGCACTGGCGGCGGCCGGATCGAGGAGATCACCTGGAAAGATCACGACGCGCTGGAAGCCGAACACGCCGCGTTTGCCGCAGCGATTCTGGACGGCGCGCCGGTGGTGGTGGATGCCGCCGCCGGCATCCGGGCGCTCGCGGCGGCACTCGCGGTCACCGACAGCATGGCGGCGTCGCGCGCGAAGGCTGAGGCATCAGGGCTGATTCTTGGGTAACGTCGGCCCGGCTCCCTCACGCTGTTTCGTGCACACGGTGCTTGCGGGAATATCGACGGCTGCCAATTTGCAATGCGCTATGCAAAGATGGCGTCAGATCGCGGCGCTACGAAAATATTGCGCAAAAGTTTATTGTGACGGTGTATCGTTATGACAACTGCCGGAACGCTGACTGCGGCTCTCGGGATGGAACGCCGCAAGGGTAATCTTTCCGCCGATACCGAACACCATCTGCGCCACGAGTGGCGGCGCTGTGGCTGGCAGTCGGAGGATGCTGTTTTGCTGGCGCCACTGACCCAGGAAATTGAACGGCTAGAGCGGGAGGCCGCCACACTGCGGCGGTTGCGGGCAGAGATTTTCGGCGTTGGGACACCTGACTGACTCAGGCGAGATTGGTGGTCCGGTAGGCATCGGCCAGCGCAAACGCCAAACCAATACTGGTAAGCTGCAATTCGGCCTTGCCGCCGATCTGTTCGGCGGCAGCGGGCCATGCGCCATCCGTGCCGCGCCGCAGCAGTTCGGCGGTGACCGGCGAACTGGAAATCACCAAGATTTCTTCAACCGATGGAATGGTCGTGTACGACCAAACATTCGCCCAGGTTTCGTCAGCGTTCGACGGCGAGAGCACTTCCACCAGTAAAACAGGCGTCGCGGTGAGCCGGTCGCCACGCGGCGGCATGCAAGTGACGGCCAAATCCGGGATGCGCACGTTATCGGCCGAGCGGATCCGGGGAACGATTCCTGGTGTGGTCACCACCCGGCAACCAGGCCGATGCGCGAGCAGATGATTGCGCAGCATCGCCCCGAGTTCGGATTGAATCGCTCCATGATTCTCGCTGGGCGGCGCCATCGCCTCCGGCACGCCATCGCACAACTGCCAAAGCCGTCCGCTGCGGTCGCCGCTGTCCCACGCCAGAAATTCGGCAACGCTCATATGGCCCGGCGGCGATTTCGGGACTGCACTCATCGCGCAAGGCTACTCCCCCGGGATCATGCGATGCAATCGAAACAGGACGCGCGCGCCGGGCGCCTCACGACGCCGCTAATCCTTGATCGCGCGGTTGAAACAGCTCCAGCGCCAGCGCCACCCCGCCCATCGGCACCGCCTCGGCGCCCATCGGAGAGACCAGCACTTCGGCGTCCTCCAGCATCACCGGCAGCCCGTTCACCGCGAATACCCGCCGCGCGGCGGGCAGCAAATAGGCGGCGAGCGTCGCCAGATTGCCACCCAGCACCACAGCGCGCGGGTTGACCATGTTGACCACGTTAGCCAGTGCCGCCCCCAAATGGCCGCCAGCTTCCTCCAGCACGCCTAGCACCACTGGATCGCCTGCTGCTGCGGCAGCGGCCACGAGAGCGGCGTCTGGCAAATCGCGGCCCGACTCGCTCAAGCGGGCGCTGATCGCGCGTTCCGACACATAGGCTTCCAGGCAGCCGCGCCCGCCGCAGCCGCAAGCACGCCCGTTGGGGACGAGTTTCATATGGCCCAACTCTCCAGCCAGCCCATCGCAGCCACGGTAGAGCCGCCCGCCGAGATACAGCCCGCCGCCGATGCCCGCGTTGCCATAGACAAAGATAAAGTCGGCCACGCCGCGCACCGCGCCGAAAATCCGCTCCGCCAGTGCCGCCGCTTTGGCGTCGTTGTCGACATGCACGGGGGCGGCAAACGCCCCGCGCAGCATTGCGCTCAACGGCAAATCCCGCCAGCCAAGGTTGGGGGCCAGCACCAGATGCCCCCGCGCATCCAGCAAGCCCGGCACGCCAATGCCAATTCCGCGCAGCCGCTCGATGGGCATCGAGCAGCGCATCAGCAACTCCGTCACCCCGCGCTGCAACGCTGCCACAGCGTCGTTCGGGTTCATCGCGCCCGGCAAGTCGAGCCGCATGCGGCGGCCGCCGTCCAGGCTGGCGGCGATCAGGCTGATCCCGTCCGGCTCGATGCCGGCGCCGATCAACAGCCCGGCGTCGGCGGCAATGGCCAGCAAGCTCTCCGGCCGCCCGGCGTGGCCGCTACGGCGTGGTGCGGCGCGTTCCAGAATGCCCTCCACCTCCAGCCGGGTTACGATCGAGGAAATCGTCGCCGCATCCAGCCCGGTCAGTTCGCCCAGCCCGCGCTGCGAACTGCCGGGGTGTTCGCGCAGCGCATGGAAAATGCGCGCGGTGTTGACCCGGCGAATGGCCGCCGAATTCAAGCGGCCGCTGTTGGCGTTCGAGGCATGGCGGCGCGCGGAGGGCAGGGGAGATTTCATTGTACCTCAAACTTGCACGTCTGCGCGCGCCCGCACACTGTGCGCCGCGCAATCTGACGCGCCGCGTTGGCACACGGAAGCCAGTTCTGGCGGCGGCAACAACATCGGGGAGGGCTGAATGCAGCCGAACGACGCAACTTACCCCAGCCTGCGCGGCCGCGCGGTGCTGATAACCGGCGGTGCGGGCGGCATCGGGGCCAGCTTGGTCGAGCATTTCGCCGCCCAGGGCGCGCATGTCGCGTTCATCGATATTGCCGACGCCGCCGCGATGGCGCTGATCGACCGGGTCGCCGCCGCAGGCCATCGGGCTCCGGTGTACCGCCACGCCGACGTGACGGATATTGCGGCACTTCAGGCTGCCATTGGCCAGCTCGCCGGTGCCGCCGGGCCGTTCCACGTGCTGGTCAACAACGCGGCGCACGATGAGCGGCACGACTGGCAGACCGTGACGCCCGATTATTGGGACGGACGCATCGCCATCAATCTGCGCCACCAGTTCTTCGCCATCCAGGCGGTTGCTCCGGCGATGATCGCCGCTGGCGGCGGCTCGATCATCAATTTCGGCTCGACGTCCTGGCATCTCGGCTTGGGCGGCATGCCCGCCTACACGTCGAGCAAGGCCGCCATCGAAGCGCTCACCAAGAGCTTCGCGCGCGACCTTGGCGAGCATCGCATTCGGGTGAACTGCGTGCTGCCCGGCTGGATCATGACCGAGCGGCAGATGTCGCTGTGGCTGAACGAGGAGGGCGAGAAGCTGCGCTATGCCGGGCAATGCCTGAAAGACCGGCTGTATCCGCCCGATGTGGCCCGCATGGTGCTGTGGCTCGCGTCCGACGATAGCCGGATGGCGACCAATCAGACCTGGACCATGGACGGCGGCTGGACCTGAGCCGCCGCGCCGTCGCCGATGCGAAAGCCCGTGTAGCCGTCCGCCGCCACCTCGGCGCATTTTTGACGGTACGCGGGCACGCCGCCGATATAGGGCATGAACACGCGCGGCTTGCCCGCGATATTGGCGCCCGCGTACCACGACTTGGTTTGCGGGTACAGCGTGCGGTTGCCCGCCTCCGTCACCTCGGCCCCCCAGTCATCCTGCGCTGCGTCCGTCGCCTCGATGCTGGCGGCACCGCGTGCCTGGAGATACCCGAGGCAATCGGCGATCCAGTCCACATGCTGCTCGATGGAGCCGAGCATGTTGCTCAGCACCGAGGGGCTGCCGGGGCCGGTGATGGTGAACAGATTGGGAAATCCGGCCACCATCAGCCCGAGATAGCTGCGCGGCCCGTCCGCCCAGGCGGCACGCAGGCTTTGGCCGCCGCGCCCCTGAATGTCCATGGCGAGCAGCGTGCCGGTGATCGCGTCGAACCCGGTGGCGAACACGATGCTGTCGAGCGTGTGGTCGCGTCCGCCAGCTTGCAACCCCGTGGGGGTGATGGCCGTGATCGGCGCGGCGTTGATATCGACCAGCGTCACGTTGTCGCGGTTATAGGTGGCGTAATAATCGGTATCGACGCAGATCCGTTTGGTGCCGATCGGGTAGTCCTTCGGCGATAGCAGGTCCGCGACCGCCGGATCGCGCACGATGCTGCGGATCTTTGCACGAACAAATTCGGCAGCCGTGTCGTTGGCAGCTTTGCTCAAAATCAGATCGTTAAAGCTCGACATGAACTGAATGCCGCCGCCCTGCCACCGCCGCTCGAACTCGCGCTGGCGTTCGTCCTCGGTCGCATCCATCGCCGGCTTGTCGTTGAGATTGTACAGAATTCCTGAGCGCATGGTCCATGACTGCCGCCGCCGTTCGGCGTATTCGGCCTTCCAGCTTTGCTCGTATTCGGGCGGCATCGGCCGATTCTGCGCGGGAATGCTGTAGTTCGGCGTGCGTTGAAACACCGTCAGGTGCGCAGCTTGCTGGGCGATGACCGGAATGGCCTGAATTCCGGACGACCCGGTGCCAATCACGCCAACACGCTGGCCGGTGAAATCCACGCCTTCATGCGGCCATGCCCCCGTATGGAATGTCTGGCCGGTGAAACTTTTCAAGCCGGGAAGGTCCGGCACCTTGGCGGTTGATAGACAGCCGGTTGCCATGATGCAGAACTGCGCCGACACCACGCCGCCCTTGCTGCTGCGCACGGTCCAGCGGTTTGTCCGCTCGTCGAAGTGCGATGACTCCACCCGCGTCTCGAAGTGGATGTCGCGCCGTAAATCCAGCCGTTCGGCGACATGCTGAGCGTATGCCAGGATTTCCGGCTGGGCGGCGTAATGCTCGCTCCAGCGCCAGTGCTGTTGCAATTCGCTGTCGAATGAAAACGAATACTGCATGCTTTCCACGTCGCAGCGCGCACCGGGATAGCGGTTCCAGTACCAGGTGCCGCCGACATCGCCACCCGCCTCGAACACCACCGCCGCCAGTCCCAGGCCGCGCAGCCGGTGCAGCATGTACATGCCAGCAAAACCGGCGCCGACGATCACAGCGTCAAACTGGGTGGGCAAAAATGAACGATCGGACATGCAATCACCCTATGGTGCGCTGCTCATCCCTGCAACGCCTCAACGACTTGCGCCAGCACCGGCTCCCATCGGGCATCGTCTGCCTGCCGGAACAGTTGCACCGACGGATACCACGGGCTGTCCGCCCGGCCACGCAGCCAGCGAAAATCGGCGGCATGTTGCAACAGCAACCAGACCGGCAGCCCCATCGCCCCGGCCAGATGCGCCACCGAGGTATCCACGCTCACAATCAGGTCAAGTTGCGCCAGCAGCCCAGCCGTCTCGGCGAAATCGGTCTGCGCGCTGCTGTAGTTCGGCACGCCGCGCAACGCCTCGGCATCGGTGGGGCGAACATCTTTCTGCACCACGTGAAATTCGAACTGCGGCAGCGCCAGCAGGGGTCGCAGCAGGTCTGCCGGAATCGAGCGCAGCGCGTCGTCTGGGTGGTCCGGGCTGCCGGAAAATGCCAGCCCGATGCGCCGCCGCAGCCGTGGACCCAGCGCTTGCGCCCACGCGGCAAGCTGGGGGGCAGGAGCGGCTAGGTAGGGAACGTCCGCCGGGATGGTCACAATCTCGGTGCCGAACGCGTGCGGCAGACTGAGCAGCGGGCAATGCCAGTCGCACGGCGGCAACGCGGCGCCTTCGGCAATTGTCGCGTCGACCAGCCCATGCAACAGCGGCAACAGCGGCGTTTGCGCTTCCAGCACCACCCGCGCGCCCAGCGCCCGAAGCATCGGTGCGTAGCGGACGAATTGCAGCGTGTCGCCCAGCCCCTGCTCGGCGTGCAGCAGCACGGTCTTGCCCGCGACGTCTTGGCCGGGCTGGTTGAGCCATAGCGGCACCGGGTAGTCGCGCACGTCCTCGCGAAATCGCGGGTCGAGCCAGCGGCTTTCGTAGGCTGCCCAGCCTTCCTTGAAGCGGCCCTGGCACAACAACGCCAAACTCTCGCCAAAGCGCGCCTGCACCTGGCTGTCGTCCAGCGCGGTGGCGCGGCGGAATGCCTCGACGGCCGCGTCCGGCACGTCTTGCGCCAGCAGCGCGCCGCCCAGATTGTTCCACGCCTCGGCATAATCCGGCTGCAAGCGCACCGCTTCGCGCAGCGCCGCCGCAGCCTCGGCTGGGCGGTGCAGCGCCAGCAGGGCCGCCCCCAGATTGTTGTGCGTGCCCGCGAAATCGGGCCGCAGCAGCGAGGCTTGCCGGTAATTCTCCGCCGCCTCGCCAGGCCGGCCCAGCGCCCGCAGCGCGTTGCCGAGATTGTTGTGTGCGCCGGCATGGTTGGGGTCGAGCGCCAGCGCTGCCTGAAACTGCTCGGCCGCTTCGCCATACTCTGCCGCCGACAGCAGCGCATTGCCGAGATTGTAGAGCGTCGGTGCATGTTTCGGCCGCATCGCCAGCGCCGCGCGATACTGCGGCACCGCCTCCGCCCCACGCCCGAGTTCGATCAGCGCGTTGCCCAGATTGTTGCGGGCGTCCGAGTGGTCTGGGCGCAGTGCGACGGCGGATTGATACGCCGCCACCGCCGCATCGCGCGCGCCTTCGCGCCACAGCGCGTTGCCGCGTGCGAACCATGCGTTCGCGTCAGGCGGCCCGGCTAGCATAGCGCTGTTCACGGCGGCTCCGGGTGCGGTGATGGTCAGACTGGCACGCCCGGCCGGGTGGCGAAAGCAGCTTTCACCACGCGCACATGCCGTCATCGGCGGTCATCGACGCACCATTGATGAAGCGTGCCGCTTCGCCCGAGCACAGCAACAGCAGCAGCCCGTCCAGATCGCGCGGCTCGCCCAGCCGTTTGCGCGGCAGCCCGTTGATCAGCTTCGCCCCCGCCTCGGTGGCCCAGTAATCGCCCGCGATCTCGGTGCGGATGTAGCCGGGGCAGATGGCGTTGGTATTGATGCCATGGCGGCCCCACTCGCGCGCCATGTCCTGCGTCATGTGCACCATGGCGGCCTTGGCCATGCCGTACGGGGCTTGCTGGCCCAGCGTGCGGAACGAGGCGACGCTGGCGATGTTGACGATGCGGCCGGGCAATTTATGCGCGATCATCTGCCGCGCCGCCGCCTGAGCCACGAAAAACGGGCCCTTCAGGTTGGTGTCCAGCACCGCGTCGTAGTCGTCCTCGGAGACATTCTCCAATTTGGCCTGACGGCTGATCCCGGCGTTGTTGACCAGAATATCGATCGGACCCGCCTCGGCTTCGATGCGCGCCGCCGCTGCGCGGATCTGCTCCACGCTGGTGGTGTCGGCGGGCACCACCAAAGCCCGTCCGCCGGCAGCCGTCAGTTCGGCGGCCAGCGCCTCCAGCCGGTCCACCCGCCTTGCGGTCAGCGCCACCACGGCGCCCGTCTGCGCCAGCACCTGCGCGAACCGCCAGCCCAGGCCGGACGACGCCCCGGTCACCCAAGCGATCTTGCCCGCGATATCGCTCATGTCCCACTCCCCAACAGCCGCGCCCGCGCCGCGCGGTATTCCGCGTCCAGCCGTGCCACCAAGTCCGCCACCGGCATCACCTGCCGCACGGCGCCGATGCCCTGACCGGCGCTCCAGATATCGCGCCACGCCTTGCTGTCGCCCGAGATGTCCATGGTGGCCTTGCCCTCGGCGGGCAGCGCGTCCGGGTCGTACCCGGCCTGGCGCACGCTCGGCTTCAGGTAACTGCCCAGCACGCCGGAAAAATAGTCGGTATAGACAATATCGGCGGCCCCGCTCTCGACGATCATTTGCTTGTAGGCGTCGCGCGCATTGGCCTCGTCTGTGGCGATGAACGCCGAGCCGATATAGGCCAGATCGGCCCCCATCGCCTGCGCCGCCAGCACCGCGCCGCCGGTGGCAATAGCGCCCGAGAGCGCCAGCGGCCCGTCGAACCACGCGCGGATTTCCTGGATCAACGCAAACGGCGACAAGGTGCCCGCGTGCCCGCCAGCCCCCGCCGCCACCGCGATCAGCCCATCGGCGCCCTTCTCGATGGCTTTGCGCCCGAACGCCGAGGAAATCACGTCGTGCAGCACGATTCCGCCATAGAAATGCACTGCCGCATTCACCTCCTCGCGCGCACCGAGCGAGGAAATCGTGATCGGCACTTTGAATTTCACGCAGGTCTCCAGATCGTCCATCAGCCGGGGATTGGAGCGATGCACGATCTGATTGACCGCGAATGGTGCGGCGGGGCGCTGCGGATGCTTCGCGTCATGCTCGCCCAATGCGCCGATGATCCGTTTTAGCCACTCGGCCAGCACCGATTGCGGCCTCGCGTTCAACGCCGGAAAGCTGCCGACGATGCCCGCTTTGCATTGCGCGATCACCAGATCGGGGTTGGAGACGATGAACAGCGGCGAGCCGATGACCGGCAGGCGGAGGTTTCGCAGGATCGGCGGCAAGGGCATTAGACCAATCCCACATTTCTAATCAACGACGCCATAGCGGCCTGTTCTGTACGCCCGATCTTGCCGCCGCAGCGCTCGCGCCGCACACCCATGATCTTGCCTGCAATGACCTGCGAAGGCTTCTGCAAGCCGGTCGATCGGTCCGCTGGCACCGCCTGATATGGTTTGCCCCCATCACCGGTGGCCGTGATCATGATGATGCCGCCACGCGTCCCGCTTCGGGATCACTCCAATCCGCCGCCGCTTCGATAAAGTCGAGCCCGTCCGCCGTGTTGCCCGATAGCGTTGGAACTTATCAAGGCCGTCATTTTGGAAAGGCTGGGGCAAGACATCGTCCCGCACGAAGTTGCGCGCTTCGAATTTGCTAGCGCGCAACCCAGGCAATGGCAAGGATCGGCTCCAACAGTCTCAAGCAAGTACGCTGCAACAGCGTTGCCCTGCACCGGGCAGCGCAGACCCACCCCGGCTTGCCTTGCCTGCCGCGCCGGTCACAATCACCGGCCGCCCTCCAATCGCCAGCATCGCTGGCCAAATTCCGGCCCCGCAGCTTTCCCGTTGGCCGGCCCTGATCCTTTCGGCTATGAACCGCGACCGCAGCCCGGCACCGTGAGATACAACGGTTATACTGTAAAATCTGCACAATAAATCTTGCAATTTGCCAGTAAAAAATGCCTGTCTGAACGATTGCCGTCGCGCCACCAATTGCGCTGCTTGACTCGGCTGCGAGAGCGGTTAAGCGTCGTTGCCGGTCGGCCACCCAGGCTGGCCGGCTCGGGTGAGCGTAGAGCGGGAAAAAGTTTGTGACGTCCGCTGTGCAAGGCAAGAGCCGGTTTCGTGAACTGGATGCTTTTCGCGGCATCGCTGCCATCTGGGTCGTACTGTTCCATTTTTTCACGCGCTACGCCGAACTGTTTCCGGGCACAGCCGAAACAGGGCAATTGGCGGCGGCGCCCGCCCGGCTGCTCAGCGGCACTGGGGCATGGCCGGTCTATTGGTTTTTCATGATCAGCGGCTTCGTGATCGTCTGGACCTTGGAACGCTGCACAACGTGGCGGGATTTCGCTGTGGCTCGGTTTTCGCGGCTCTATCCGACGTTCTGGGCCTCAGTTTTGGCAACTTTTTCCATTGGCATGCTTTTTCCGCTGCCCATCCAGAAATACGATCTGTGGCAACTCGTGGTTAACCTGACCATGTTTGAGAGCATGGTTGGCGTGCCGGATATCGACGGTTCTTATTGGAGCCTGGCGGTCGAGCTATTATTTTACATCGCAATCGGTGCATTGTTCGCGCTGGGCGGATTGAGGCATTTGGTAAGTGCGAGTCTCATTTGGGCCCTTGCTTGTCTGGTGACGTCGCTGGTGCTATTTGAGCATCTAGAGATATTTTGGCGCGTGCGTCGCTATTTCCTATTGGACTATGGCCATTTTCTGATCTGTGGGATCATGTACTATCAGATCTGGCGTGGCGCGAATATGAAATTTGCTGCATCCATCATCGGCATTTGTCTAGTATCCATATTTGTGCGCTACGAATTTCGCATCGTGCTGGCCTGTGTTTGCTTCAACGCCATATTTTTTCTGGCAATTATCAACAGGCTTCGCTGGATTGTCCTGCCGCCCTTGGTTTGGCTGGGCAGCATCTCGTATGCATTGTACGTGTGTCACGAATACATTGGCTACCGGATCATCATGGCGCTGGAGGCTGCCGGGATCTCAAGGATCGGCGCCATCCTCGGGGCGCTCGCCTCGGTGCTGCTGCTGGCATGGGCGATCACGTCCTTCATTGATCGCCCAGCCCAAAAAGCCATCCGTGCGGCATGGTCCCGCATATCGCTCCCAGCGCGAGCCTCAACCGGCTAACCGTTCCGCATACTCAATCGCTTCGATCAGCGAATCTTCGTTGGCGATTCCGCGCCCGGCGATATCGAACGCCGTGCCATGGTCCACCGAGGTGCGGATCACCGGCAGCCCCAGCGTGATGTTCACGCCGGACAGCGAGTTCCAGGCGCCGGTCGCGGGATCGACGTGGAAGCCCAGCAGCTTTACCGGGATGTGCCCCTGGTCGTGATACATCGCCACCACGGCGTCGAATTGCCGGGCGCGGAGTTTCACGAACACCGTGTCGCCCGGCACCGGGCCGGTGATGTGCATGCCGCCCGCTCGATAGGCGTCCAGCACCGGGGTGGTGATGTCGATATCCTGCCGCCCGAACAGCCCGCCTTCGCCCGCGTGCGGGTTCAGCGCCGCCACCGCGATGTGCGGATTTTCGAATCCTAGGCCGCGCAGCGCCTCGTAGGTCAGGTCGATGGTCCGCCGCAGCCGTTCCGGGGTCAGCAGCGCCGGGACTTTTTCCAACGCCACGTGGGTGGTGACGTGGCTCACCCGCATATCGCCATGCGCCAGCATCATCACCGACGATTTCATCCCGGTCAGCGCCGCCAGCATGTCGGTATGGCCGGAGAAATGGTGCCCGGCGAGGTTCAGCGCTTCTTTGTTCAACGGCGCCGTGACGATGCCGCCGACCCGCTTGGCTTGCGCCAACCGTACTGCCTGCTCCACGGCATAGTAGGCGAAACGGCCGCCTTCCGGGCTGACCTGCCCGATAACAAGCTCGCCGTGCGCCTCGGTCGCAGGCAGAATCGACAGCGCGGGCCAGTCATCCTCCACGCCCACCACCGGGATCGGTGGCGCATCGCCAAGCAGGGTTTGGGCAGCGGCCAGCGCGCCCACATGGCCGATCACCAGCAAGCGCAACGAGCCGTCGTTCAGTCTGGGCTGCAAGCGGCGGGCGGCTTTGACGATGATTTCCGGTCCGACCCCGGCCGGGTCGCCCATGGTTATTGCTAGCGGGGTGATAGCGTGCGGCGAGCTCATGCCGGTTCTCCATTCAACAGACGCGAAAGCAGAAGGGGATCGCCAAACGCGCCAGATTTGGAGACCACGCGTTGGCCGTCCCAGCGCCCGCCAGCGAACCGCGACACCGGGATGCCGGGAGCCAGCTCGCCCTCGACGCGCAATCCGGCGGCGCAAAGCGCGTTGCACACGCCGCGCAGGGTTTCGCCGCCGGTGACAATCAGCGTCTCCGGCGGATCGATGCGGTGCAGCAGCGCGGCGAAGGTTGCATCGATCAGCGTCGCCGCAGCATCGCGCCCGGTTCCGGGCGGCAGCGCGACATCCACGGCGGTGCCGGGCGCGGGCAACGCCAAGTCGTCCAGGCCCTGCAAAGTCAGGCGGCGGCAGTGTGCCAATTGCACCTTGGCCGATGGGTGCTCGCTGCCGATCAGCGCCAGCACCGCTCCGTTCAAAGCCGCCGCGCGAGCTGACTGCGTGCCGCCGAGCGCCCCTGCCAGGCCGCCGGTGCCGCACCACAGCACCCGCCCGCGCGCCATCGCGGCGATAGCGGCCAAGTCGTCATCGGTCTCGCCATCCCAGTAGCTGACGCCCGGCGGCAGCGTGTCGCCCGGCCGCCGCAGCGCTACCGGAACGCCAAGTGCGGCCAATTGTCCGGCCAGATCGACGCCGGTGTCCGAGCCGTGCGCCAGTTGCCGCCCGTGCCGGGTGATGCGGCCCTGCGCCGGAAAGGCGGGGGCGATCACGATGGCGTTGAACCGGCCGAGTGCCGCGCACGCCGCCAATGTGGCGGCGACGTGGCCGCGCAGCAGGCTGTCGATTTTCAGGAACGCCAGATCGGCTTCGGCCAGCGCCGGAACCAGGGAAGCAGTGCGCGCCTTGGCGGCATCCGGCGGCAACTCGCGGCTGGCGCTGTCCAACGCCATGATATCGCAGGCCGGATCGTCGGCCCACGCCACCGCGATCGGCCCGAACCGCCCAGTGAAGCGCGCGGCGCTGTCCAGGGCCCCGGTCAGGTCGTCGGCCAGCAGCCGGAAGGCGGTCACTGAACTTGGTGCAGCAACGGCCGCCCATCGCGCAAACGCTGGCAGTTTTCTGCCGCAAGGCTGAAACTGCGGTCGAAAGTGCCGGTGGTCAGCCATGCCACGTGCGGCGCCACCACAACATTTGGCAGCGAAAACAACGGATCAGCCGCATCGGCCGGCTCGGTGGCGAACACGTCCAGCCCGGCCGCCGCGAGGTGACCGCTGGACAGCGCCGCCGCGAGCGCCGCCTGATCCACCAGCCCGCCGCGTGCGGTGTTCACCAAGATCGCCCCCGGCTTCATGCGGGCCAGCGCCGCCGCGCCGATCAGCTTCGCGGTCTCGGGCATGAGCGGCACGTGCAGGCTGACGATATCGGCCTCCTCCAGCAAAGCGGGCAGCGTCCGCCATTCGGCCGCCGCGTCCGGCTTCGGCGTGCGAGCGGTGTACAGCACCCGGCAGCCGAAGGCGGTCAAAATCGGCGCGAGCAGCTTGGGAATTGCGCCATAGCCGGCCAACCCGACGGTCCGCCCGCCCAGTTCGCCGAACGAGTCCTGCAACGCCGGGTCGAGCGCCCAACCGGAGCCGTCGCGGGTGCCACGGTCGAGCAGCGGCAGGCGGCGCAAAGCGGCCAGCATCAGCAGCAGCGTCATTTCCGCCACGGCGGGAGCATTGGTGCCGGGCAGGTTGCACACCGCCACCTGCCGCGCCTTGGCCGCCGCCAAATCGATGGTGTTGACCCCGGTGCCGATTTTCTGAATCAGCCGCAGCTTCGGCGCGGCGGCGAGCATCGCTGCCGTGCACGGGGTCAGCACGTGCCACAGCACGTCCGCCGCGTGCAGCGCTTCAGTGGGATCGCCGGGGCAAATTGTCACGTGCAGGCCCTCGGCGGTCAAAGCCGCCAGCCGCGCCGCCAGTCCGGGACCGGCGGCGTAGTGCAACACGATGTTCACCGCACGAGCGCCGCCCGTCCGGCAAAGCGGCCCACCGGCCCCATGGCTTCCTCAATGCGCAGCGCCTCGTTCCACTTCGCAGTGCGCTCGCCGCGCGCGAACGAGCCGACCTTGAGCTGGCCGACGCCCCAGCCAACCGCCAGATGCACGATCGTCGTGTCTTCGGTTTCGCCCGAGCGCGCCGAGACGATGCCGCGATAGCCGCACGCCTTGGCCGCTGCCCAGGCCTGCGCCGTCTCGGTCAGGGTGCCGCGCTGGTTCGGCTTCAGCAGCACGCAATTCGCCGCCCCAAGCCGCGCCGCATCGCGAATCTTGCCTGCGTGAGTGACCAGCAGATCGTCACCGACGATTTGAATTTTGCCGCCCAGCTCCTTGGTAAAGGCCACAAATCCGTCCCAGTCGTCCTCCGCCAGCGGGTCTTCGATCGACACGATTGGATAGCGCTCGGTCCAGCCCTTCAGCATGCCGATCATGCCGTCGCTGTCGAGTTCGCGGCTTTCCAGCCCGAGCCGGTACTTACCGGCCTTGCCGAATTCCGAGGCCGCCACGTCGAGCGCGATGGCGATTTCCGCGCCGGGTTCGAAACCTGCGCTGTCGATGGCCTGCACCAGGGTTTCCAGCGCTTGCTCGTTGCTCGAAAAATCCGGCCACCAGCCGCCCTCGTCGGCCACGCCGTGCAGTTTGCCCGCCTGCTTCATCAGGCTGCCCGCCGCGCGATACACCTCCGCCGTCCAGTCCAGCGCCTCGGCAAAGTTTGCGGCAGCGGGGCAGACGATCAGAAAATCCTGAATATCGACCCGTCGTCCGGCATGCGCGCCGCCGCCGAAGATCTGGATTTGCGGCAGCGGCAATGTGTCAGCCGTCTCGCCGCCCAGATGCCGGTAAAGCGGCACCCCAGCCGCTCCGGCAGCGGCGTGCGCCGCGGCCATCGAGACGGCGAGAGTTGCATTCGCTCCCAGCCGGGTCTTTGCCTCGGTGCCGTCGAGTTCGATCAATGCATGGTCCAATGCTGCTTGGTCAGCACCGTCCATGCCGGTGAGGGCGACTGAAATTTCGCCGTTCACGTTGGCCACCGCGCGCGCCACGTCCCAGCCGCCAAACGTCTCGCCGCCGTCGCGCATATCCAGCGCCTCCGCCGACCCGGTGGAGGCGCCGGCCGGGGCGATGGCGCGGCCCGCAGCACCGCACGCCAGCAGCACTTCGGCTTCAACCGTCGGCCGGCCACGGCTGTCCCACACCCGGCGGCCGCGCAAGTAGACGATTTCCGTGTCGCTCATCCGTCGAGTTCCCTTCGCCACGCCGCCGCAACCTCAACCAGCATGGTCGCAGGCTGCGCCAGCAACGCGCGGGCGCACCGGCGCACCTTGTCGCGGCTTGCCTCGTCGGCGATGTATTCCACTGGCGACTTGCCATCCACCCGGGCCAGAAACAACCCAGGCAACAACCGCGCGGCGCGGCGTTCCACCTCGGCTGGCCGCTCCCAGGTGACGCAGCTCAGATAAGCGGCGGCCAAATCGGCATAGCCAGCCAGGAAGCGCGGGGCGGAGTCAGGCGTCCACAGGCATTTCAGCAGCAAGTGATTAAGGCAGAACGCCAGATCGAACGCCGGATCGCCCCACCACGCGCATTCGGCATCGAGGAACACCGGGCCCGACGGACCCACCAAGATATTCTTCGGGCTGACATCGCCGTGCACCAGTGTCCGCTTGTTGGCCTGCGTGACGCCCGCCAATTCGTGTAGAGCCTCGGCGCGGTCCGGGTGGCGCGCGGCCGTGGCGAGCAGGTACGGCTCCAGCCGGATGGCGTGGAAGATTTCGTCGGTGGGGAATTCGGGTGCAACCGACGCATCGTTGGCGGTTGCACCATGAATGAGCGCGAGGTTGCGCCCGACGCGGGCGGCGAAGGCGGCGCTGGCGTGGCCGCCGTGCAGCTCGGTCTTCCACAATTTATGCGTGCGCGGCGGCAAATATTCCATCGCCAGCGTGCCGCTGATTTCGTCCTGCCCCAGCAGCGCCGGGGCGGCACCCGGCACGGCGTGGTTGGCGCGCTGCATCCAGCGGGCTTCGTAGACATTGCGTATCACCGGCGCCTGCCAGTCGGCGGCGACCTTCAGCTTGGGCAGCGCCCGTTTGACGCAGGCCGGACCGTCCTTCAACGCCACCAGCCAAATGTCGGACGACACGCCGCCGGCAAGCGCGCGCGCCTGCGGCACGGCGTTTTCGCCGAGCAGCCCCATGCGCCGCAATGCGGCGACCAAGTCCTCTGGTAGCGTTCCCCCGTCCATCCCGGCATCCTGTGCGCGGCGCACGCGGCGGGCAACCGGTGAGTTGGGGAATGGCGCAACATGACAACGATTGAGGCCGATTATATTGTGGTCGGTGCTGGCTCGGCGGGGTGCGTGGTAGCGGCGCGGCTCAGCGAAGACCCCGCAGTGCGGGTGCTGCTGCTGGAGGCGGGCGGCAATGATAACAAGTTGTGGATCCACATTCCGCTCGGCTACGGCAAGACCATCACCGACAAGTCGGTGAACTGGATGTACGAGACCGAGCCAGACCCACAATTGCACGGGCGCCGCGTGTTCTGGCCGCGCGGCAAGGTCTTGGGCGGGTCGTCGTCGATCAACGGCCTGCTTTATGTGCGCGGTCAGGTGCAGGACTATGACCATTGGCGGCAATTGGGCAACGCGGGCTGGGCGTGGGACGATGTGCTGCCGTATTTCCGCCGCTCAGAGGGACGCGCCGGGCCGGCCGACGAGCGATTGCATGGCCGCGACGGGCCGCTTGGGGTCAGCGACCTGCCGGACCGCACCGAACTGGCCGAGTCGTATATTCGCGCCGCCATGGAACTCGGCATTCCGCGCACCGAGGATTTCAACGGCGCCAGTCAGGAAGGGGTGGGCTACTACCACGTCACCGCCAAGCACGGCCGCCGGTCATCCGCCGCCACCGCGTTCCTGCGCCCGGCGATGAAGCGGCCCAATCTGACCGTGCTGACCGAGGCGTTGGCCAGCCGGGTTACGCTGGAGGGGCGGCGGGCGACCGGAGTGGAATTCACGCAAGGCGGTGTGGCCCGGCGCGCCAATGCCAAGCGCGAGGTGATTTTGTGCGGCGGCGCGATCAATTCGCCGCATCTGCTCATGGTCTCCGGCATCGGCCCGGCGGCGCACTTGCAGGACAGCGGCGTGGCGGTGGCGCACGATCTGCCGGGCGTCGGGCAGAATTTGCAGGACCATTTTCAGGCGCGCATCACCTATCGCTGCAAGTTCCCGGTCACGCTGAACGACGTGATGATGAGCCCGTGGCGCATGGCGCTCGCGGGGCTGCAATACGCCACGGCACGGCGCGGGCCGCTGACGATCAGCGCCGGGCAGGTGGGCATCTTTGCCCGCACGCGGCCAGACTTGGAGACGCCGGATATCCAGTTCCTGCTGATCCCGTTCAGCGCCGCGCGGCCGGGCGAGGGGCTGGATAAGTTCTCCGGCTTCTTGCAGAACTGCTGTCAATTGCGTCCGGAAAGCCGTGGCGAAATCCGGCTGCGCAGTCCGCAGGCCGCCGTCTACCCGGCGATCCACGCGAACTACCTGTCAACCGAACGCGACCGCCGCACCATCGTCGAGGGCCTGAAACTCGGCCGCCGGATTGCAGCTCAACCCGCCATGCAACACTGGATCGAAGCCGAGCACTTGCCGGGCAAGGACGTGCAGGGCGATGCGGCGTTGCTGGAACATGCGCGCCGCTACGGCGGGTCGATTTTCCATCCGAGCGGCACCTGCAAGATGGGCCGCGACCGGCTGGCGGTGGTGGATGACAGCTTGCGCGTGCATGGTCTGGATGGGCTGCGGGTGGCGGATGCCTCGATTATGCCGACGGTCGTATCGGGCAACACCAATGCAGCGTGCATCATGATCGGCGAAAAGGCGGCGGACTTGGTTCGCGGGCAGGCATTGGCGAGGGCAGCGTGATGCAGACGGTGCAACCTTCATTCACCAGCGCCCAATGGCGGATGCTGCTGCTGGCCAGTTTCGGCGGCGCGCTGGAGTTTTACGATTTCGTGGTGTTCGGCGTCTTCGCCGCCGCGATCGGCGCGGCGTTCTTTCCGGCGGGCGACCCGCTGGCGTCGTCGATTGGCGGTTATGCGGGGTTTGCCATCGGCTATCTGGCCCGTCCGCTCGGCGGGCTGATCATGGCGCATATGGGCGACCGTGGCGGGCGCAAGCGGGTGTTCGTCGGCTCGGTGCTGGCGATGTCGCTGTCCACGCTGGCGCTGGGGTTGCTGCCAAGTTACGCGCAGATCGGCCCAGCCGCGCCCATTCTGCTGCTGGTGTTGCGGCTGATCCAAGGATTTTGCATCGGCGGCGAGCTGCCCGGTGCGATCACCTACGTGGCCGAGACGGCGCCGGAGCGGGCCGGAACCGCGTGTGGCGTGGTGTTCGGCTGTGTCAATTTGGGTGTGCTGCTGGCAACGCTGGTCAGTCTTATTGTCAATCGCACGCTGACGCCGGAGGGCGTGGCGGTCTGGGGCTGGCGCATTGGCTTCATCGCCGGCGGCTTGCTGGGCCTGCTGGGCTATCCGTTGCGGCGCAGGCTGGCGGAAACCCCGGCGTTTCAGGCCATGCGCCACACCGTCTTGAAGGTGCCACTCGGCGAGGTGCTGCGGGCCTTTCCCGGCCAAGTGATTGCCGGTGTTGGCATTTCGGCGGCCACCGCCGGGTTCAATGGGCTGCTGTTCGCCTTCCTGCCCGGCTATCTTGGCCGCGTGCTGCACTACGATGCGCCGGCGGTGGCGGGCGCACAGACAGCGGGCGTGGCAGTCTACACGCTGGCGCTGCCTTTGGTGGCATGGCTCGGCGACCGGATGCCGCGCCGGCTGTTGCTGGGCGCAGGGGCCGCGATTTTTGTTGTTGGGAGCTGGCCATGGTTCACGGCCGCGAGCGCCCATTCGGTGCCGCTGCTGTTGCTGTTGCCGCTCAGCGGGTTGGCTGGGGCGCTGTTCAGCGGCGTTTTTGCCGTCATGCTGGCGGACTTGTATCCCGCCAAACTGCGCTATAGCGGCATCGCATTGCCATATAATATCAGTTTCACCGTGTTCAGCGGCACGCTGCCGCTGCTGACGGCGGCCGTGCTTGCCGCAACGGGTCTGGTTGAGGCGCCCGCGCTGGTCATGGCTGGTTGTGCGGCGCTCACTTTACTGGCTGCCATATTTGTTGGGCGATTTATTCCGGCTCGTCACGGCTAGCTGACGTGGCCGGAACGAAAGACTATACGTGTGTTCAATGAACGCATCCCAACTGGATAGCCGCGCTGAGACGACCGATGGCAGTGCCGAACGTGCGGCGCGAATCGAGACGGTCTATCGTCAGTTGCCGGTGACCATTGGCGCCGCCATGGCGAACGCGATCTTGACCGGGGCGGTGTTGGCGCCGGTGGCCCCGCTCGGCAAGCTTTTGCTATGGATCGGCAGCGTCGCTCTGCTCAGCATGATGCGCTTGGCCGCGTGGTATCGCTTTACCCGCCACGGCGCCGAGCGGACGATACAAAGCTGGGAGACCATAAGTGTCGGCGGAGCCGCGCTCTCGGGGGCGCTCTGGGGATTGTTGAGCGCCGCGCTCATGCCGTCCGAGCAGCCCTATCCGGTTTTCGTCGCGTTCATCGTCGGCGGCATGTGCGCGGGGTCGGCCACATTCAATGCGCCGCACTTGCCCACAGTGATGGCGTTCGTGCTGCCGTCCGTGCTGCCGCTGGCCAAGTGGTTTGCATTCCAGGGCACCCGCTTCGATGCTGCGATGGCCGCGATGAGCACGATTTTCGCGGTGTCGCTGCTGATTACCGCCACGCGGTTCGGCCGGTTCTTCGACGACAGCGTGCGCACCAGGATCGATTTGGCCAAGCGCACCGAAGCGCTGGCGGCGGCCAATGAGCGGCTGCGGGCCGAAATGGACGAGCGGCAAGCCACCGAGGCGGCGCTGCGTCATGCCCAAAAAATGGAGGCCGTCGGCAATCTGACGGCGGGGGTGGCGCACGACATCAACAACGTGCTGATGGCAATTAGCGGTTCGGCGGAATTGTTGAAGGAACAAACCCCGGCAAGGCCGCAGGACGAACCGCTGCTAGAGGCCATTTTCCTGGCCACTGAGCGCGGTGCGCGATTGACCCGGCATTTGCTGGCGTTTGCGCGCAAGGAGGTGCTGGACCCGGCGATCGTCGATCTGAACGGCGTGCTGCGCAATATCAGCAACTTGCTGGAAGCCACGCTGGGCCGCTCGATCCGGGTTGAACTGCGGTTGCGCGACGGTTTGGCGCCGGTCTTTGTCGATCGCAACGAGATCGAGCGGGCGATCATCAATCTGGCGATCAATGCGCACGATGCGATGCCGCATGGCGGCACACTGACGCTGGCGACCGACAATGTGCCGGAACCGCCGCCGCTCGACGACGGACCGCTGGATTTTCCATGCGTCGTGGTCGTGGTGCGCGACACTGGCGTTGGAATGGCGCCTGAGGTGGCCGAGCGGGCATTTGACCCGTTTTTTACCACCAAGCCGTCGGGACGCGGATCAGGCCTTGGATTGAGCCAAGTCTATGGGTTGGTGAAGCAATCTGGCGGGGCGACCAAGATCGACAGCGTCGAAGGCGTCGGCACGGTGATCCGGCTGTATCTGCCCCAGGCGTCGCAGAAGGCGGTCGAGGCCGCGCGGCGGGCCCGTGGAACGGGCACGCAACGCCAAGCCGGCACGGCGGCCGGCCAGCCGGCGCAAGGCCATATTGTCGTGGTCGACGACGGACCGATGGTGGTGACCGTGGTGTCCAGCATGTTGCGCAATGCCGGCTATCGCATCACCAGTTTTGGCATCGGCACGGATGCGGTGGCATGCGTGACCGCAGACCCCAGCGTGATCGCCATGGTCAGCGATTTTGGGCTGCCGGACTGCCGTGGTAATGAAGTCACGCGCCGCGCCCGGCTGGTCCGCCCCGGTATGCCGGTGGTGGTCATCACCGGCTATAACGATTCGACGTTGCTGGCGGGCGAGCCGTACCAGCTTCGCAAACCGTTTGCCGAGGCGGAATTGCTGGCCATCGTGCGCCGCGCCGTGCTGGCAGCGGCACCGCCGCCGGGCTGATGCGTCAGCCGGGCAGCGGCGGCGGCACCGTGGCCTGCACGCTGGGGCGTAGCGACAGGCGGTCGAAATACGCCGCCAGATGTGGCGCTGCTTGCAACGCTTCGCCGCCCTCCGGGGTGCGGCTCAGATAGGCCAAGATGGGATACAGGTTGGCGTCGGCGAAGGTGAAACCGTCGCCAGCAAGATATGCCGATCCGGCCAGGGTCGCGTCGAGCAGCGCGATCTGCGCGCGCACCGCGTCCAGCACGCCGTCGATGGCGGCGCGGTCCGGCGACTTGTCGGGGGTTTGCGGGAACAGATAGGCGAACAGGTATTGCCGGACCAGCGTGCGGTCCATGTGCGAGTTGACCAGCGACACCCATTTTTCCGCTCGTGCGGCGGCCTTGGCTTCGGCAGGGAACAGCTTGGGGCCGTCGAACGCAGCATCCAGATAGCGGGCGATGGCGCTGGATTCGCACAACTCGAACCCGTCATGCCGCAAGCCGGGCAATTTGCCGAACGGATGCAGCGCATTGATCTCCGGCGAATGCGGCCTGACCGGGGCGAGCGTGTAGGGCACGCCTTTTTCCTCGCAGGCGATGCGGACCACGCGGGTGTAGGTGGATTGCGGAATTCCGACGATTTCGACGGACGCCATGAAAACCTCCCGGATGCGGTTGCAGTTATCGTATTTGTATCGAAATTTATCGGTGGTGGGGCGCGCCTGTCAATCGCTGCCGGGCATAGAGCCCAGCTATCATGGCCAGCGCGATAAAGCCGCCGATGGCCAGCGCCGGCAGCGCCATGAGCGGCCCGACCCGGTCGGCCAAGCTGCCCGCCAGCAACATACCGAGCGGCCAGGTGCCGATGCAGGTGGAGATGAGACCCATGACCCGCGAGCGCACGGCGGCCGGCGACTGGCCCAACCCGATGATGGTTTGCAAGTTGGCGAACAGCGACATGCCAAGCCCCGCCAGGACCATCAGGCCGCACGCCGCCCAATAGCCGGGGGCCAGCGGCATGAGCGCCAGCATCGCTAGCAAGGCCGCGAAACCCGCGAACATGTGCCACACCGGATCGCCGCGCGGCATCCCGAAGCTCGCCATCAGCAGCCCGCCGAACGAGGCGCCCGCCGGCTCGGAAGCAGCCAGCACGCCGACCAGACTCGGCGAGACGTGAAAGACGTGTTCGCCTGCCGGAGCGATCAGCGAGGTGTAGGAGAATGCGAAAAGATTCACCGCGACCGTGGTGAGCATCACCGCCAGCAGCGCCGGGGTGCGGCGCACCACGCCGACGCCCTCCGCCAACTCGCGCGCGGCGCCCGCCAACGAGAGCGCGCGGGTATCCTGCGACCAGCGCACGCGGGCCGCAACCGCGGCTGCCAGCAGGCTGCACGCGGCAGTGATGGCGAACGAGGCGGTGACGCCGAGCATCTCGTAGGCTACGCCGCCCAGCAGCGGCCCGGCCACCCGGGTCAGTGCGCCGGTCAGGCTATCGAGCGCCACCGCGCGCGGGGCAAGCGCCGGGGCCACGCTTTCGGCGACCATACGCCGGCGGGCTGGCATCTCGGTGCCATACACCGCTCCGGTGGCGATACCGGCCAGCAACATCAGCCACGGCGACAG
Source organism: Rhodospirillales bacterium (assembly GCA_025359905.1). Classification (GTDB taxonomy): domain Bacteria; phylum Pseudomonadota; class Alphaproteobacteria; order Acetobacterales; family Acetobacteraceae; genus CAIPHQ01. The sequence goes on along the minus strand of JANYDF010000038.1, from coordinate 55,447 downwards.
CAGGCCCAAATACGACAGCACAGCCACCGAGGCGGAGGCGGCCGACATCACCAGCAGGCCGAGGATTAGGATACGCTTGCGGTCCAGCGCGTCGCTCAGCACGCCTGCAAAGCCACCAAGGAAGATCATCGGCAGGCTGCGCCCCGCTGTGACCACTGCGACCATCAATCCGGAGCCGGTGACGTGGAACGTGTACAGTCCCGCCGTCAGCACTTCCAGCCAGCGCACACCGTTGCCGAAGACGCCGACGGTCCATAGCCGTAAGAAATCCGGCGAGCTGAGCAGCCCGGCCGCTTGGTGTTTCATCCTGGGACGCTTCCTGAACCCGCGCTGTGGGTAGCATCCCGGGTCTTGGTTCTCTACATGCGAAGCATCGGGGGAAGGAGCGCGCTATGAGCGAAGCCTGCATCGTCGGCTGGGCCCACACCAATTTCGGCAAGCTGGAGGACCCGGACGCCGAGAGCCTGATCGGCCGCGTCGCCCGCGCCGCCATCGAGGATGCCGGGATCGAACCGGCCGAAATCGGCGCGATCTTTGTCGGACACTTCAACAATGGGTTTCAGGCGCAGGATTTTCCGTCCTCGCTGGTGTTGCAGAGCGTGCCGGAACTGCGCTTCACGCCCGCCACGCGGTTCGAGAACGCCTGCGCCAGCGGCTCGGCTGCGGTGCATGGCGCGCGGGACTGGCTGGCCGCCGGGCGGGGCCGGTTCGCGCTGGTGCTGGGGGTGGAAAAAATGACGGCGGCGCCGCCGGCGCAAGTCGCCACCTCGCTGCTCAGCGCCAGCTACCGGCGCGAGGAGGGTGACATTCCGGCCGGGTTCGCCGGGGTGTTCGGGCGGATCGCCGATCTGTATTTCCAGCGCCACGGCGACCAGTCCGACGCGCTGGCGGCGATTGCGGCGAAGAACCACAAGAACGGGGTCGATAACCCGTACGCGCAGATGCGCAAGGATCTGGGTTTCGCGTTCTGCCGCGCCGAGTCGGAGAAGAACCCGTTCGTCGCCCCGCCGCTGAAGCGCACCGACTGCTCATTGGTCAGCGATGGCGCGGCGGCGCTGGTGCTGACCGGCGAGGACACCGCGCGCGGCTTGGCCAAGGCGGTGCGGTTCCGTGCTGCGGTGCAAGTGAACGACTACCTGCCGCTGTCGCGCCGCGACCCGATCCTGTTTGAGGGCGCTGCGCAGGCGTGGCGGCAGGCGTTGTCGAACGCCGGGCTGGCGCTGTCCGATCTGTCGTTCGTGGAAACCCATGACTGCTTCACCATCGCCGAACTGATCGAATACGAGGCGATGGGCCTGACCGCGCCAGGCCAGGGCGCCCGTGCCGTGCTGGAAGGCTGGACGGCGGCGGACGGCCGGCTGCCGGTCAACCGCTCGGGCGGGCTGAAGGCGAAGGGCCACCCGATTGGCGCCACCGGCGTGTCGATGCACGCCATCGCTGCGATGCAACTGACCGGAACGGCGGGGGCGATGCAGTTGCCGCGCGCCGAACTCGGCGGCGTGTTCAACATGGGCGGCGCAGCCGTGGCCAATTACGTCTCGGTGCTGGAGGCGGTGCGCGCTGCCTGACAGGCCACCGCTGCGCCGCAGGGCTGGTTAGATGGAATAGGGCTGGTTAGATGGAATGACCTGTCATGCGGCGCTGGCAATGCGGATCGCCGCCGCGGCGGCCCGCTCGCCGCTGTTGAACGCGCCGCCGACGGTGCCAGCCAGACCATCGGTGCACCAGGCTTCGCCGGCAAACAGCAGCGGGCCCAGCGGGGCGTCCATCGCCGCGCGGGCGGCGGCGTGGCTGGGTTTGGCGTAGGCATAAGCGCCGAGGAAGGCGGGATCTTCGCCCCAGGTTGTCACCACAGCACCGCCGAGCGTGGCAGCAGCAGCGGCGCCGAGCAGGCCAGCGAATTCGGCGCGCGCAAAGGCTTCGGTGGCGGCGGGTCCGGCGCGTGACAGGTCCCAGGCGGCCGGGCCGCCCACGAAACCAATCAGGTGATCCGCACCGCCGGGCAACGCCAGGAAGAACATCGCCGGTTGGCCCGGCGTGACTTGCCGGTGCAGCGATGTGCCGCGCTCCAAGCCAAATCGGTCCGCCGTGCCGATCCGCAACGCCACTTTCGTCAGCAGTCCCATGGGCAGCGCCGCGATGGCGGCTTGCTGCTGCGGCGGCAACGCCGGTGCGAACGTCAGACGCCCAGCGGCCAGCACGCCGGTCGATACGGTGACGATGCAGGCGCGCGCCGTCAGCGGGCCACGCGGGGTGGTGACGCTGACGCCCCCGCCAGGGCGGTCCCAGTCGATGTGCGAAACCGGCGTGGCCAAATGCACCGGCCCGGCGAGCCGGCGGGCGATCAGCGCGCCGAGGCCTCCAGACACATTCAAATTGGTGCCAGTGAGTTCGTTCTGCCGCCAATCCAGCAGGCTGAAATCGGCCGGATCGGCGGCAGCGATCAGGCAGGCTTCCCAGGTTTCCACAGTGGCGGTCCAGGGATTGCCGCGCAGCTTGGTCAATGCCTCGGCAAACGCGATGTCCGGCTCGGCGGACGCCCGCAATGCGGCGCTGGCGTATGTCCGTTCCCAGGCTTCGTCGTATTGCGCGAGTTCGGCGGCGGTGGCTGGGCGATTGCCGACGCGGATATGGCGGGTCCAGTCGCTGTCGGTCTCGATCAGCGTGTCGCCGTGCGCGCGGGCGAGTTCGGCCAGTTTGTTGCGCTCGGCGGCATGCAGCCAGGATGCGCCGTGGTCGAATGCGGCGCCACCGAGGCTGGCCGGATGATCGGTCCAGGCGCGCCCGCCGATGCGATTGTTGGCCTCCAGCACTTCGCAAGCTTTGCCGTCGCGGTGCAGGGCGGCAGCCGCCGCGAGGCCCGCCACGCCAGCGCCCACCACGATCACCTCGGTGTCGAAAATCATTCGCCGGACTCAGGCAGCGGTGCGTCGTCGTCCGGGCGGCCGGGCACGGCGTAGCCCTCGGTCAGCCAGCGGCCAAGATCGACATCGGCACAGCGGGCCGAGCAGAACGGCTTGAATTTGTCCTGCGGCGGCTTGCCGCAGATCGGGCAGGGCTTGGTCACGCGCTCTCCTCCAGCCACCAGCCGAGCGGTGCGAGCGCCGGGTCTGGGCGCACATTCAGGGGGCGGCCGGCACGATTGGCAAGATCGTCGAGCGCCATCGTGTCGCGCGCAAGGGCTTCGGCGATCGCCGGTGCCGTCACGAGTGTTTTTAGCCGGTGCGGCGGCGTGGCGATCTCGGTGGCGAGGCGGCGCAACGCGGCCAATCCGGCGGCGTGCGGCCCCGAAAGCCGTTCGTGCAACGGCGGGTGAATCCGCGGGCGAAGGATTTCAGCGAGACCGAGCGCGGAGAAGCCAAGGAAACGCGGGTGCAGCGGGTCCTCGGCAAGTGCGGCCGCCAGCGCTGGGCCCAGGGCGGCGCGACGCTTGGTGGACAGTCCTGCGAAGTCGATCAGGATCGCCCCAGCCAGATCGCGCAGCCGAATTTGCCGGGCGATGGCTGAAATCAGCGCGCGGTTGGCGGCTTCCTGGCTGGTCCCTTTGCTGCCGCGCCCGGCGCTGGCGGCCGCGAGGTCGATGTCGATGGCCGTCAGGGCCGGCGTGGGATGCACGCTGAACCGCGCGCCGCCCGGCAGCGCGCCGCCCATTTCGCCCAGACCTTCGACGGCGGCCTCGATATCGTCGTCGAACGCGCGCGCCACCAGCGACAAGCGCTGGCCGAGGCTGGGACGCAACGTGACCAGCAGGGCGGGCGAATCGACCACGATGGCGGCGGCGGGATGCCGCGCCGCCAGATGTTCGACCGCGTTGGGGCCACGCCGCAGCAGTGTGGGCGGGCCGTGGCCGACAAGCGCGGTGTCGGCGGGGTCCAACTTGGCAGTCAGGCGCGGGCCTTTGCCGCCTTGCGCCGCGCGGCTGACGCGCACGCCGAGGATTTGGCCGTCGCTTGGGGCGGCTGGGGCTTCGCTGTCCGGCAGGAAGCCATCTACGCCGCCAATGGCGACGAAACTGCCCGCCATGGCGGGCATTCGCGCGGTGATGCGGCCACGGTGCAGGTCGCCGACTCCGTCGGGGTCGCCCGGCCGCCAGATCGCGAAATCCAGCAAACCAGCCGCATCCGTCACCGCCACCCGAACCTCGCCCGGGCTGGCGGCGGCGTGGATGGTCACGGGAGGGGGTAGCCGAGGCCGCGCAGCAGTTGCGCGGTTTCGAACAGCGGCAGTCCAACCACGTTGGAATAGCTGCCGGACAGGAAGCGGATGTGCTGTGCCGCGCGGCCCTGGATGGCGTAGCCGCCCGCCTTGCCTTGCCACTCACCGCTATCGAGGTAGCGGGCCTTGTCATCGTCGGTGAGCCGGTTGAACGCCACAACGCTGTCCACCACGCGTTCGACGGTGCGGCCACCGGCACGCGCCAGCACGACGCAGGTCAGCACGTGATGCCGCCGGCCGGACAGCAGGTCGAGGCAGTCGCGGGCTTGTTCGGGGGTCTCGGCTTTCGGCAACACGCGGCGGCCGCAGGCGACGACGGTATCGGCGGCGAGCACCAGGCCCTCGGGCCGGGCAGCGGCGGCAGCCTTACTGCGCGCAAGGCGTTGGGCCAGCAGGCGGGGCAATTCCGCGCGCTGGGGCGATTCATCGATATCGGTCGCGGCAATTTCGTCGGGCACAACCCCGATCTGCTCCAGCAACGCCAGCCTGCGCGGGCTTGCCGAGGCCAGAACCAAACGCAGCCGGGTCACCTTGCGGCGCTTACTTGAAGCGGAAGGTGATGCGGCCTTTGGACAGGTCGTATGGGGTCATTTCAACATTCACCCGGTCGCCAGCCAGCACGCGAATGCGGTTTTTGCGCATCTTGCCGCTGGTGTGGGCCAGGATCACGTGTTCGTTGTCCAGCTTAACTCGGAACATGGCGTTCGGGAGCAATTCCGAGACCGTGCCGCTGAACTCGATCATGTCTTCTTTAGACATTAAGCCTCTTGTCAATTGCGTGCGGCGCGGAACATGAGGATTACGACGGTTCAGGTCAAGCCGAACCGCCATGCGTGGGCGCGGGGCTGAGGCGCAAGGCCACGCTGCGGGCGTGCGCTTGTAATCCCTCCGCCTCGGCCAGCGTCACCGCCGCTGGGCCAATCTGCCGCAAGGCTGCCGCATCGCCGGATATCCAGGTGGTGCGCTTGAGGAAATCGTACACCGACAAACCGGAGGCAAACCGCGCCGAGCGGCCAGTGGGCAGCACGTGATTGGGCCCCGCTACATAGTCGCCAACGGCTTCCGGGGCATGGGTGCCAAGAAATGCTGCGCCGGCGTGACGCACCTGCGCGAACAGCGCGTGCGGATCGGCGGTCATGATTTGCAGATGCTCGGGCGCGATACGGTCTACCAGCGCCACCGCCTCGGCCCAATCGCGCACCACGATCACCGCGCCATGATCGCGCCACGAGGCACCTGCGATAGCCGCGCGGGGCAGGGTGGGCAGTTCCGCCGCCACCGCCGCCGCCACCGCTGCGCCGAACGCCGCCGAGTCGGTGATCAAAATGGACTGTGCCGCCTCGTCGTGCTCGGCCTGCGCCAGCAGATCAACGGCCACAAGGCGCGGGTCGTTGTTGGCATCGGCCAGGATGACGACCTCGGACGGCCCGGCAATCGAGTCGATGCCGACGCGGCCGAATACTTGGCGCTTGGCCTCGGCGACATAGGCATTGCCGGGGCCGACGATGCGGTCCACCGGAGCAATGCTGGCGGTGCCCCAGGCGAGCGCCGCGACGGCTTGCGCGCCGCCAACGCGGTAGATTTCCGAAACTCCGGCACGCCGCGCGGCGGCCAGCACCAGCGGGTTCAGCACGCCGTCCGGCGTCGGCACGCACATGGCGATGCGCGACACCCCGGCGGCGCGGGCCGGAATGGCGTTCATCAGCACCGAGGACGGATAGGCCGCCTTGCCGCCGGGCACATATAGGCCGACCGCGTCCAGCGCGGTCCAGCGCATCCCCAGCGTCATGCCTTCCGCGTCGGTCAGCTTCAAATCAGCGGGCAACTGCGCCCGGTGAAACGCCTCGATGCGGGTGGCGGCGACTTCGAGGGCGGCCAACTGCGCCGGGGGCACGTCGGCGATAGCGGCATCGACTTCGGCGGTCGCAATGCGCAAGCGGTCCGGCGTCAGGGTCAGGCGGTCGAAGCGGGCGGTGTAGCCGCATAGTGCCGCATCGCCGCGCGCCCGCACGTCGGCAATGATCGCGCTGACCGCACCGCCGACGCTTTCGGCGGTTTCCCGCGCTTCGCCAAGCAACGCGGCGAAAGCGGCTTCGAAGCCGGGGGCGGTGGTGGAGAGGTGTTTCATGGGCTGATCCTAGGCGGGAGTGACCGTACGGCCACCGGCTTTGCGTCGAGCCGGGCGAACCGGCTCGGCGGCCGAGAGTTCACCAAGCAGGTCCGGGTGACGGTCGAGCAGCCGGACGAGGTTGATCACGGCGGGCATCGGCGGAACCTCGCCGCGCTCTGAGCACTTCCAGCCGGAAAGGCCGGTCGCTTCGATGCTCGCGCCGTCATAGCTGACGGTCCTGGATCCCTGTTCAAAACGGACGGTAGCCTTGCCGCAATCCGGGCACTGAATGCCGCTCATTCTACTTCTCCGCGTCGCTAATTACCCCTTGAGGGTGAAATGTTCAACCCGCCGCCAGCGCATCCCTGAACTTGGCGATCCAGGCGCCAATCGCTTCCGGCTGCGTCTTTAGCGCGGTGCGGTTGACGATCAGGCGGCTGGTGACGTGGGCGATCACTTCGGTTTCCACCAGCCCGTTGGCCTTCAGCGTGCTGCCAGTGGCGACCAGATCGACGATGACGCGCGAGATGCCGAGGCCGGGGGCGATTTCCATGGCGCCGTTCAGATGCACCACTTCGGCCTGGATGCCGCGTGCCGCGTAGTGGCGGCGGGATACGTTGGGATATTTGCTGGCCACCCGCACCCGCGACCAGGTGCGCGGGTCGTCGGTGCCAGCCGTGGCGCGCGGTTCGGCCACCGAAATGCGGCAACCGCCGATGCCGAGGTCGAGCGGGGCATAGATTTCCGGGTAGTCGAATTCCATCAGCACGTCAGCGCCGCAGATGCCGATCTGCGCCGCGCCGAACGCCACGAAGGTCGCCACATCGAATGGGCGCACCCGCACCACGTCCAGCGCCGGGTCGCCGGTGGGAAAGCGCAGGCGGCGGCTGTCCTCGTCGAACAGGTCGGGTGCGGGCACCACGCCGGCGCGGGCCAGCAGCGGGCCGCATTCCGACAGGATGCGGCCCTTAGGCAGCGCCATGATGATCGGCCCAGCGGCGTCAGGCGCCAGGGTGGCTTGCGGATAGGCGGCGGTCATGGAGCCTCCAGCGTCGCCCGTCGTTGCAACGTGGGCGATCTACACGGGCCGCGATCTACACGGGGCGGGCGGCGGCGGGAAGCCTCAGCCGGGCAAACGTTCGATGTCAGCACCGCAGGCCGCGAGTTTCTGCTCCACCGCCTCGTAGCCGCGATCCAGATGATAGACGCGGTTGACCACCGTATCGCCGCGCGCCGCGAGGCCCGCGAGCACCAGCGAAACCGAGGCGCGCAGGTCGGTCGCCATCACTTGCGCGCCGGACAGATACGGCACGCCGCGCACAATGGCCGACGCGCCGTGCACGTTGATGCGGGCCCCGAGGCGATTCATCTCGGGCACATGCATGAAGCGGTTCTCGAAGATGGTTTCCGTCACCATCGCAGCACCGTCCGCCACCGACATCAGCGCCATGTATTGCGCCTGCATGTCGGTGGGAAAGCCGGGATACGGCTCGGTCATCGCATCGACGCCGTGCAGGCCGTTCAGGCGCTTCACCACGATATCGCCGCCGTGCTGGGTGACTTCGACGCCGGCTTCCAGCAGCACCCGCACCAGCGCGCCGAGGTGGTCGATGCGCCCGCCGAGCAGCCGCACGCTGCCGCCGGTGATCGCGGCGGCACAGGCGTAGGTGCCGGTTTCGATGCGGTCGGGGATGATGCGGTGCGTCGCGCCGTGCAGATGCGAGACACCTTCGACGGTGATGCGGTCAGTGCCGATGCCGGTGATCTTGGCGCCCATGGCAATGAGGCAGTCGCACAGATCGGTGATTTCCGGCTCGCGCGCGGCGTTGGCGATGGTGGTCTGGCCGTCGGCCAGCGTCGCGGCCATCACAAGGTTTTCGGTGGCGCCGACGCTTGGCATCGGCATGACGATGGCAGCGCCGTGCAGACCTTTGGGCGCGCGGGCGTTCACGTAGCCGCCATCGAGTTCGATGACGGCGCCCATTTGCTCCAGCCCCTTCAGGTGCAGGTCGATGGGCCTTGTGCCGATGGCGCAGCCGCCGGGCAGGCTGACCCGCGCCTCGCCGACGCGGGCGACCAGCGGGCCGAGCACCAGCACCGAGGCGCGCATTTTACGCACGATGTCGTACGGGGCCTCGGTATTAGTGATCGGGCCGCCGATCGACAGCGAACGGCCGTCGTTGGTGGCGTTGTCCACCGCAACGCCGTGCTGCGCCAGCAGGGCCGCCATGGTTTGAATGTCGGCCAGCAGCGGCACGTTGGTGAGAACGAGGCGCTCGGCGGTGAGCAGCCCGGCGGCCATAAGCGGCAGCCCGGCGTTCTTGGCCCCGCCGATCACGATGTCGCCGGAAAGCGGCCGGCCGCCGCGGATGCGGATTTTGTCCATGAGTACTGTCCTACTCCGATCACCGGGAGGCCGTCGACTCCCGCTGTCGCGCAAGCGGCTCGGGTCAGCAGCCTGCCTAGCGAAACTCAGCCGAGCCGGGGAAGGGCTACCCCGCGCTGGCCCATGTATTTTCCGGCCTTATCGGCATAGCTGGTCTCGCATGGCTCGTTGCCTTGCAGGAACAGGAACTGGCAGATGCCCTCGAAGGCGTAAATCTTGGCGGGCAGCGGCGTGGTGTTGCTGATCTCGATGGTGACCTGCCCCTCCCACTCCGGCTCCAGCGGGGTGACGTTCACGATGATGCCGCAGCGGGCGTAAGTGGATTTGCCCAGGCAGATCACCAGCACGTCGCGCGGGATGCGGAAATATTCGATGGTGTGCGCCAGCGCGAAGCTGTTCGGCGGGATCACGCAAACGGGACCTTGCCGGTCAACAAAAGAATCGCGCGAAAAGTGTTTCGGATCGACGATTGCCGAGTCCACGTTGGTGAAGACCTTGAACGCGTCGGAGACGCGGGCGTCGTAGCCGTAGCTCGATAGCCCGTAGCTGATCACCCCGTCGCGCTTCTGGGTCTCCACGAACGGGTCGATCATGCCCTTTTCGAGTGCCATGCGACGGATCCAAAGGTCGGACATGACGGACACGGCAATACTCCAGACGGCAGGGAACGTGGCGCGAGGCTCTACTCCAGCGGCGCGCGGGCGTCCAACCTTCGTGCCAGCCCGCCCACCGCGCGACACAAGGCTGGATTTGTTGCGCGGCTGGTTGCAACTGACCATCTTCGCCAGCCATGCCACCGGCACCTGGATCGGCGTGTGGCTGATCTATGCGCCGTGGGGGCTATCGGACTCGTCGGAGCAGTTCGTGTTTCTGTCCGGATTCACCCTGGGCAGCGTGTTCGCCCGCAAGGCGGCGCGCGACGGCTGGCAGGCCGGCACCGGCGATCTGTTGCAGCGCATCTGGCGGCTGTACCGGGCGCATCTGATCGTGTTCGTGCTGTACGGGCTGATGGTGGTGCTGGCCGGTGCCACGCTGCTGCCGGGCGAGGCGGCGCGGATGGGCTGGGGCAAGCTGCTGGCCGACCCGGTGCTGCATCTGCCGCTGGCGCTGCTGGCGTTGGAGCAGCCGAATTTCATGGGTATTTTGCCGCTGTTCGCCTGGTGCATGCTGCTGCTGCCCGGCTTCGCCGCCGCCGAGGCGCGCTGGGGCAGCCGGGCGCTGCTGTTGCCGGTGGGGCTGTATCTGGCGTCCTGGCTCGTGATCGACGGCGTTCCCGGACTGGGCCTGGAGGACGGCATCGGCTTCAATCCGTTTACCTGGCAATTGCTGTTCCTCGGCGGCGCGTGGCTCGGCCGCCGCGTGCTGCTGAGCGGGCAGGCTTTGCCGTTCGACGCGGTGTGGCGGCGCTGGGGCACCATCGCGGCGGCGCTGGTGCTGCTGGCGGGTCTGGCGGTGCAACTCGGCTGGCACGGTTTTGTGCCTGCGCTCGACGTGCCGCGCCTGGAGTGGCTGACCGACAAGAAAGACCTCGCCCCGGCGCGGCTGCTGCACGCGGCGGCGTTGGCGTGGCTGGTGGCGGCGCTGGTGCGGCGCGAGGCCGGGTGGATGCATTTGGGCGCGGTGCACTGGCTGGCGCCGGTCGGGCGGCACAGTTTGCAGGTGTTTTGTGTCGGCCTGTTCCTGTCCTGGGCGGCCACGGCAGTGTTTCGGCTGGTGCCGCCGTTCGCGCTGCTCGACATGCTGGTGATTTTCGGCGGTTGCGCCGCGCTGGCGCTGTTCGCGCGCTGGCGCGACCGGCGGCAGGCGGCGCTACGGCTGGCGGCGGCTTAGTTTGGCGGGATAAAGCGCTGCACCACGGCGGCAAACGCGGGCAGCGTCTCGCAAGTCGCGGCGTGCGCGGCCAACGCGGGCCATTTGGCGGCGGCGAACAGCGCCGGGTGAGCTTCGGAGGCAAAGCGCCACGCGCAGGTTACCGCGATGTCGGCGTGGCCGATCTGGCCGCCGAACCAGTAGGGCGTGGCGATGGCGGCCCGGCGGGTTTCCAGCGCATCGAGCGCGCCGCCGATCTGGGCTTGCAGGCGGCCGACCCACATTTCCGAGGTTTGCTGGTGCAACACCCGCTCGTAGACCAGTGCGACCGCTTTTTCGGCCAGACCGCAGGCCAGCGCGCAAATATGCAGTGCGTGCCGCCGCACCACACCGTCGCGCGGCATCATCGCCTGGGCAGGGCCCGCCAACTCATCCAGGTAGTCGAGGATCGCGGCGCTCTCGATCAGGGCTTCGCCACTGTCCAGCAACAATACCGGCACGCGGGTCAGTGGATTGACCGCCGCCACCTTGTCTTGATCGCCGAACACCGACCACGGGCGGTGCTCGTAGGCCATCCCGTACAAGTGCAACGCTACGGCGGTGCGGCGGACGAACGGCGAATCGTACTGCCCGATCAGGATCATGATTGCGCACCGTCATCGTCAGGTTGTGGCTCAGCGCGGGCGCGGGCCTGTTCCTTGCGCTTGCGCAGGTTGGCCCGCAGCGCCTCCGCCTCACGGGCGGCGCGGGCCTGTTTATCGGCCAGCGCGCGGGCGGTCAGGTTGGGCGGCTTCGGGGCCGGATCGGGCGTGTCCATGGGTGGCACCAAATCGCGCCCTGGCGGGGCGCGTCAAGCCGCCGGGCGCGGCTCGGGGTCGATCCCAGCGCCGGTCAGCACCAGATCGAGCACGATGGCGCGTTCGTCGGCCAGCAGTAGCGCAAAGCTGTCGGGGTCGTCCTGCTCCAGCGCCAGCACGCTGCCCCAGTCGTAGCCGCCGGGGCGTTCGGCGCGGGCGCGCAGAATGGCTTGGCCAAGTGCCGTCATCGGCAGCGCGGGCAGGGTGCCGAGCCCGTCGGGCGGCGAGGGTTTGGCAAAGGTTTGCAGCAGGCCCGCGTCGCTGGCCAGCACCGCGCCGCGCTGGGTGAGCAGGTCGTCGGGGTCTTCGCCCAACGCCGCCAATTCGCGGGCGGCGTCACCAGCCAGCACGATCTGGGCCAATGCCGCGTCCAGCAGGGCCGCCGCGTCCTGCCATGCGGCGGGCACCTTCGCGCCGCCGGCGATACCGGCGATGGCGGCCGCAATCGGCCCCGGCGGCAGGGCGGGGGCGAACAGCCGTTGCAGCATGTGGGCGCGCACCAGCAGCGCGGCCTGCTCCTCGCCGAACCGGGCGGCGGCGTCGCTGATGGCGGCGGCGGTGCTGCTGACCTGGGCGGGCACCACGGTGCTGGCCAGGGCGGCAGCGAGTGCGGGCAGCGCCTCGGCGGGCGGGGCTGACGCGGCGGCTTGCACAATCGACTGCACGTAGGCCCAGCCCGGCCCAGCGGTTTGGCAGGCCAGCGCCAGCACAGCGGCGGCGCTGTCCGGCGCCAGCAGGTCCGCCGCCTCGTTGGCGCCGGCCGCTGAATGTGCCAACGCCGCCGCCAGCACGGCGAGGCCGCGTTGCGGCACGGCGGCGAGTTCGGCGGCGGCCAGCGCCCGGGCGGCACTGGGCATCCGCCCAAGCAGCACGGCGACGCCATCGGCGGGCCAGCCGGCTTGCCACAGCGCGCCGCGTGTGGCCGGTGGCAGGTCCGCCAGGGCAGCAGCGAGGTCATCCGCTGCTTCCGCCGCCTCCTCCGGTTCGCTATCCGCCAGCGCGCCGGGCGACAGCGCCTCGCCGATCCAGGCCACCAACGGCGCCAATTCCTCGCCCGAAGCCGCCGCGCTGTCCGCTGGGGTCATGTGCCGCTGCTCCGCTCAGTCGTTGGTGTTGGTGGGCTTTTTGAGGCCGATGACGGCGCCCCGGCGGCTCTTGCCCCGTTTCACGCTGTCCTTGCGGCGTTGCAGGATGGCCGATTGGGTCGTGGTGAGGTCCAACAGCAGCGTTTGGTCGAGCGTGGCGCCGCGCAGTTTGCGCACAGCGTCGTCGGCGGCCAGCACTTCGTCTTCCTGGGCCTTGTTGTTGGCTGAAGGGCCGCCAGCCTTTTGCAGCACGTCTAACGCCTTGGCGGCGCGCCCGGCGATCTGATCGGCGAGGCCGGGCGGTGTGTTGCTGGTGTCGCCCGCATTGTCCAGCAGCACCTGCAACCGCTCTTCAAGCCCGATGAGTGTCTTGCTGTAGTTTTCCGCCTTCTTTTTCATATTGGTGTCGGGACTGTAGCGCACGAAATCCAGACACTTGGTCAATTCCTGGTCGATGGTGTTCATCTGGACTTTGATCGAGCTGGCCGAGGGCGTGCCTTGTTCCAGACGGCCGACCTTGTTGCCGAATTCCTGCAAACCGTCACGGATATAGTTGAGTGTCGTGTTGGCTTCGTCGAGTAACTCACTCAGTACCCGGCTGGCATTCGCCCCTTTGCCGGATGAGATATTTTGCGCGCTGCCGGTGCGGTCCTTGCCGATCAACTCCTTTAGCTCATTTTGGTTGGCCTGCAACGAGTCCTTGTGATCGAAGTGGCCCTTGTTGCTGCGGTTGCCGGTGACGCTTTGGCCGCTCGTTTGCAATTGCTGACGGAATTCGTCGGCCTTGTCGGCGAAATAGCCTTCGTCGCTGGTCACCACGATGCGCGTGTCGGTGTTGGCCGAACCGGTGATTGCGCTGCGGGCGCTCAGCTTGCCGAGCGTCTTGCGAGTGATCTGCCCGGCCAGCGTCTTGATGCCCTTGGAGACATGGCTTTCCGCGCCGTGCGCTGCGCTCAGCATCGGGCGGTCGAGCACCAGTCCGCGCAGTTTGACGCCGCCGGTCTCAACGCTCTCCTTGAGCTTGCCCGCCACCGCGCCGCCCAGCGAATAGCCGTGGATGACGATATTGGCCGGATCGTAGCCCATGTCGATGGCATGTTGCAGCATCGCGTGGGCGTCTTGCAGCACGCTCTCCTCGGTCGGCGTGGTCGGATCGCTTTCGCCGTAGCCGCCGTAATTCACCGACAGCACGCTGGCGCCGCTTTTGGCGTAGAACTCGCTGGTGTCGAGGCCCTGGTCTTCGGCGGAACCTCCCGAGCCGGTCAGCAACAGCACCAACGGGCGGCTGGTATCGGGCTGACCGCCGTTATCTTTCAGATTGTGCCCTTCGGCGGTGAAGAAGTTGCCCTTCAACGTGCGGCCGTTTGCCACGACATCGACCGGTGCTGCCATGCCGTTGCTGGTGAGATCGTCGATCTTGTCCTTCGACTCTTTCGAAATCGTGGCGCGTTCACCTTGCGAGCCGAATACCAGGCTGCGGATAATGCCCGATCCAGGCATCCAACTGGTGCCCTTGCCGGTGGGGGCAGGCGCCAGCAGCGGGCGCTGGCCTTGCGCCATTTGGATTGTGGGGGTGGCGACTTGCACCTGCCGCTGGCGGGCGCCGAGTTCGGCAAGCGTGTCGGTCAGCCACGTATTGTACGGCGGCGGCGTGGTTGGTTGCACATTGCCGCTCATTTGGACCCCGCCATCGCCTGCTGCAACCGATCCAGCGCCCCGCCCAGCGTGGCGGCAATGCTGACCTCGGCACCGAACGGATTGGCGTCGAGCAGCCGTACCAAGCCATCGGTCTGCAGAAACTGCCGGTAGTCGCCGATCGCTTTCAGCGCCTTGGCGCGTGCTTCTGCCGCGCGCTCCGGCGGCACGGTATCGACCTCGGTCAGCGCGATCAGCATCTCGGTGCCAAGCCGCTTGGTCAGCGCTGGCAAGCCTTGCTGGGCAATTTGCAGCAGTGCATCGTCTCCGGCGGTTTGCAGTTGCTTTTGCAATCCGGCGAACTGCGCATCCACTGCCTCGCGCGCGTCACGCCAGATGGCCCGGCCCTCGACCGAGGCGAACCGCATGGGCGCAGGCGTGCGGGCCGTCGCCAGTTTTAGTTTCACGCTGGCTGCGGATTGCAACGCGCCCGGCGGCGGGCCGCCGGCCAACTGACGCGAGATGTTCAACACCCGCCCGATCCAGGCATCCTGTTCCGTGTTGGGCACTTATTTCCACCCGCGCAGCCGATCAAACATCCGATTATTGTGCGGCCGCTTTGGCTTGGCAAGCGAGCCTATAGCGATGACAAATTGGTGCATGAGTGCATTTCCGTCCCGTCCGCGCCGCTTTGACCGCAACCTGATCGTGATCGGCGCGGGGTCGGCGGGGCTCGTCGCGGCGCTGGTGGCGGCCAAGCTCGGGGCCAAGGTGACGCTGGCCGAGGCGGCAGAGATGGGCGGGGATTGCCTGAACACCGGCTGCATTCCGTCTAAGGCGCTGATCCATGCGGCGAAATTGGCGGCAAGCGCCCATGCGGCGGCGGAGATGGGATTGCTGGGCGCGCTCGGTGCGGTCGATTCAGCAGCGGCGTTCCGGCATGTCCGCGCGGCGGTGGCGGCGGTGGCGCCGCATGATTCGGCGGAGCGGTTTGCAGCCCTCGGCGTCGATGTGCGGCGTGGCCACGCCCGGCTGATTTCGCCGTGGGCGGTTGAGATCGGCGGCGAAACGCTGACCGCGCGGGCCATCGTGATCGCCACCGGGGCATCGCCCACGATCCCGGCAATTCCGGGGCTGGCGGAGTCGGCGTTCCTGACGTCGGAAACGCTGTGGCGGCTGGAGCGGGCGCCGGAGCGGCTGGCGATTCTGGGCGGCGGGCCAATCGGCTGCGAGTTAGCGCAGGCGTTCGCCCGGCTGGGTTCCGCGGTAACGCTGATCGAGCAGGGGCCGCAATTGCTGGGCCGCGAAGACGCGGTGGTGGGCGATCTGGTTCGCGCGGCGTTTGAGCGCGACGGGGTGCGGGTGCTGACCGGTCAGGCGGTGACCCGGGTGGACGCGGGCGCGCTGACGGTGGGCGCGCTGGCGGTGGGCGAGACGCCGGTGGCGTTCGGCGCGCTGTTGGTCGCCACGGGGCGCACGCCGCGAACGGCGGGTTTCGGGCTCGACACGCTGGGCATTCAACTGACCGCACACGGCACCATCGCGGTGAATGCCTATCTGCAAACCCGCCACCGCAGTGTCTATGCTTGCGGCGACGTGGCTGGGCCGTTCCAATTCACCCATGCCGCCGGGCACCAGGGCTGGCACGCGGCGTTCAATGGGTTGTTCGGCCAGTTCCACCGGCTGCGGCCCGAACAGCGCAACATGCCCGCCACCACGTTTATCGACCCGGAGATTGCCCGCATCGGCTTGAACGAGCGGCAGGCGCAGGCCGAGGGCGTGCCGTATGACCTTACCAGCTACGACCTCGCCGATTTAGATCGTGGCATTTGCGACAACGCGGGCGCTGGTTTTGTGCGGGTGCTGACCGTGCCGGGGACAGATCGTATTCTGGGTGCGACCGTGGCAGCGCCGCGCGCCGGAGAAATGCTGGCCGAAATTGTGCTCGCGATGCAGCGCAAGGTTGGGCTGAAAGGCTTGCAGGGTTTGATCCACGCCTACCCGACCTACACCGAGGCACTCGCACAGGCCGGTGGCGTGTGGCGCAACGCGCACGTCCCGCACGGCGTGTCGCGGCTGCTGGCGCGCTACCATCGCTGGCGGCTGGGATAGCTAACGGCTACAGGCGGCACCGCCGAGCACGCAGAATTTCGCGCAGTGCGGATGGTTCAGCGCCACCGGCCCGGCGGCGTCCGCCAGTGTCCGTCCTCGTTCGAACCGTTCGTCGTAAGCCAGCAGCGTGCAGGCCAGCACGGCGGGCCGTGCCGCGCCTGCGCGCTTCACCACCATGCGCGAACTGGCGCACATCACGCTGTCCGGCGATTTGTGCAGGATGCCCCAGCAGGCTTCGCTGATTTCGGGCACATCGCGGCTGGCGTCCATTTCCGGGAACAGCATCAGCCGCACCGGATCGTGCGCATTGATGGGAATGGCGTGCTCGGCGAACAGCCGCGCGAAACCGTCGCGCAGCACGGCCTCTGGCTCGCCGGACAGCATGCGGCTCGCGACGTCGATGGCGAACCCGTGGCGGGCCAGCCAGATCAGGCCATCGAGCGTGGGACGAAAGCTGCGCTTGCCGCGCTCGGCCTCATGCACCGGGGCGGCGTAGTGATCCATCGACACGCGCAGCCGCAGGCGATGGCCGTAGCGGGCGTGCAGGCCGAGCAAGGCGGCGTGCATTTTGCGCATCGGCCGCATGGCGTTGGTCAGCACCAGCGCCGAGAATCCCCGCGATAGCGTAACCTCCAGCATTTCCGGCAGTGCGAGGTTCATGAACGGCTCGCCGCCGGTGAAACCGATGGCGCGCGTCGGCAGGTCGTCGAGGTCGATTTCGTCGAGGTATTCCACGACGTCGGCAGCGCTGAGATAGGCCAGCCGGTCATTGCGTGGAGATGATTCGATATAGCAGTTCCGGCAGGTCAGGTTGCACAACGTGCCGGTGTTGAACCACAGCGTATCCAGCGCCCGCAGCGCCACCTGCGCGCGCGGCTCGCCGCGCGCGGTGATCCGGGCGTCGATGAACTTGCGCGGATCGAGAGCGGCGGCGGCGGAAGCAGACATAGGGCGGGCTCCAGGATGGCCTGTTCCAGATGGTAGCCCGCGCGGCCCTGGCCATAGCAAGCCTGCATCGTAAACTTAACCCACCGTCTCGGCCACGCGCGGCTTCTGCGTGTCCGGGCGCGGCGGCGGTTGCTTGTGGGCCAGCACCAGCCGGATGGTCTCGGCCAGCCGGTCGGCGGTGACCGGTTTGGTCAGAAAGCCGTTCATCCCGGCTGCCAGACAGGCTTCCTTGTCGGTGGTCAGCACGTTGGCGGTCAGCCCGATCAGCGGTACGCGGGCGGCGGCGCAGGGCAGGGCGCGGATCGCTCGAGTGGCGGACAATCCGTCCATCTCAGGCATCATCATGTCCATCAGTACGAGGTCGTACGGGATGCTGCGCACCGCTTCGACCGCTTCGCGCCCGTTGTGCACGCAATCGACCCGGTGTCCGCGCCGCTCCAGCATCCGCGTCACCACCAGCCGGTTGGTGTTGTTGTCCTCGGCGACCAGGATGCGGCTGCGCGGGGTGGCTTCGGCTTCGCTGGCCGTTGTGTCCGGCAATGGCTCGGGCTGCGCCGCCTGCTTGAGACAGATGTCGAAACTGAACGTGCTGCCAGCGCCGAGCTTGCTTTCGACGCCGATGCTGCCGCCCATCTGTTCGGCCAGCTTGCGGCTGATCGCAAGGCCCAGCCCCGTGCCGCCGAACTGCCGCGACACCGAACTATCCACCTGCGAAAACTGCTCGAACAGCCGGTGCGCCTTGCCTGGCGGAATGCCGATGCCGGTGTCGGTGATGGCGCAGGTCAGCTTGATCCCGCCCGCAGCGCGCGCCTCGCTGCGCAGGCGGATGGTGATGCCGCCAGTTTCGGTAAACTTGATGCCATTGCCGATGAGGTTCAGCAGAATTTGCCGCAGCCGGCCGGGATCGCCCGTCACCATGCGCGGCACGGTGCGCTCGACGTCGAGCGCCAATGTCAGGCCCTTTTCACGCGCTTGCGAAGCCATCAGTTCCATCGCTCCGCTGACCGTGCCCGGCAGGTCGAACGCAACTTCCTCCAGCTCCAGCTTACCGGCGTCGAGTTTGGAGAAATCGAGCACATCGTTGATCAATTGCAGCAAGTGGTTGCCGGACTCGTGCATGATATTGACGTATTGCCGGGCAATTGGATCGATTGGCATATCCAGCAACAGGCCAGCGACGCCGATGATGCCGTTCATCGGCGTGCGGATTTCATGGCTCATCACCGCGAGGAACTCCGAACGCGCGCGCGATGCTGCTTCCGTGGCGTCGCGCGCGGCGGCCAGCACCACTTCGGTTCGCTTGCGCTCGGTGATGTCGGTGAACGTGCGCACCGCGCCGCCATTCGGCAGCGGCAGGGTGCGGACGTCCAGCACCTCGCCGTTGGGACGGGTGCGTTCATAGCTGAAGGTTTCGCTCAGCAGCCCGCCATGTTTCAGCGCGCGCCGCAGGTTGGGTTGAGCGGCCTGCATATCGCCGAACTCATGCGTGCCCCACTGCCAATCGAGAATTTCCTGGAACGTCAGAGTCCGCTTACGCAGTTCCGGCGGCAGTCCGAGCAGATCGCAGGCGCGCTGATTGTAGACTGGCACCCGCCCGGCGCCGTCGATCATCAGAATGCCCTGAGAGATGTTCTCCAAGGTTGCGCTGAGCGCCTGCTGCGAGGCGACCAAGCGATTGCGCTGCCGCAGCAGCACCAGGCTCGCTGCCGCGATGCCCAGTGTGGTGAGAATTCCAGCGGCGATATAAAGCATCTGGCTGCGCCGGTAGGCGGCAAACACCGTATCGGCCGACAGGCCCACGCCCACGGCCAGCGGGTAGCCGCTGATGCGCGCGGAACTGACGATGCGCTCAACGCCATCGTTTTGGCTGATCGCCAAGTAAGCGCCGGAGTTGGTGCCGTCGAGCAGCCGGTCGCGCGCTGCCGCGCGCAATATGCTGCTGATCGTGCCCTCCACCGCCGGCGCTCGGGCGAGCACCACGCCGTCGAGGTTGGTCAGCACGATGGCAGCGTTGCCCAGATCCAGCGATTGATAGAAGCGCGACAGATAGTACGGGTCGAGCGACATCACCAGAACGCCGGCGAATGCGCCGTTCGCGGTGAGCAGTTTGCGGGTAAATTGGATTGACCATTTGTTCGACAGCCGGCCCAGCACCGGCTTGCTGATGAACAGCTTGTCGTCCGCCGAGCGAACATGGACTTGGAAATGCTCGCGATCCGACAGATCAATGCGCTTGGTCACCGGGCCGAGATTCGATTGCGCGACGATGCCGTTCTGGTCGATCAGCGTGATCTGCACCGAGAATTCGTTTAGGAACGCACGGTTGGTGGCCCAGGTGCTGAGATCGAAACCCTTCGGGTCGCGCGTATACGCCTCGCGCATGAACACCAGCGCCTGATCCACGGCCGAGACGGTGCGCACGATGTTTTCGCTAAACGCGCGGACCAAATTGCGTCCGTCGTTGACGGCTTCGCGTTCGGCAAAGCGATGCTCGCGCCACAGGCTCAGGCCGATGCCCGTCCACAGCAGCAACACGACCGCCACCACCAAGCTGGCATGCAGCATGGGCACCCGGTCGATCCAGCGCGGCAACCGCCGCCGAGGCGCTGCGATTGGCGTGGCGGCGGCTGGCGCGGCGGCGGCTGGGGTGAGGGTCATGCCGTCGCTTTCATTTGAGATTTGTCACGGCGCGTGACATACAGTTGCAGCGCTGCGCAAAGTGAGACAAGAATATAGACGGGCCACGTAAATCCCTGGGTTAGAAACGACCCGGAGACGCAGAAGCCAATCATTCCCGCCAGCACCGCTTGGGCCATGCCGTAAGCATCGGGGTTATAGTTTGCCCCGGTCATTTCGGGAGAACATGCCTTGGTGGAACGGAAGATGCTGCGAAATGTCGAGACGATCATCGTGATGAACACGCCGAAGCCAAGAAAGCCGCTTTCCGCCAGCACCGAGAACCAAGTGCTATGCACAGCCTTGGCGAAGCCCTCCCACCACGTGCTGTAGAAGAAGTAGTTGGCGACGTAATTGTTGAGACCCACGCCGGTGAGCGGGCGTGCCATGGCCATACGAATGGCGGCTTCCCAGGCGTGCAGGCGGCCTTCCGACGACTCGTCGATCACGCCGCTTTCCGCAGCGCCGCCCGACGAGCGGCCGCTGATGCCGGCGGCGGCGAACAAGACCAGTAAGGCTAGCGATCCGCCAGTGAATAGCACCGTCTTGTTCTTCACCCGGCGTGCGCCGAATGTGGCGCACACCGCGACGATGCCGAGCAGCCCGCCACGGCTTTGGGTGGCCAGAATTGCCATGGCGATCGCGCCGAAGCTGATCAGACCGTAAAGGCGGGAAAACCAGCCAGTCTTCTCGGTCAATACCAGTGCTGCGGCGAAACTGAGCGGAAAGGCCAGCACCAGCGACAAGTCGTTCGGGTCGCCCAGCACCGAGCCCATGGCGCGCCCGATTGTGACCCGCGTGCCTTCGACCAGCCCAATCTGATTGGCGCTGTTATAGAGCGCCACGTAGGCGACCAGATCGCCCGCCAGCACGAAGGCGCGCATGGCGCGGGCGAAGTCGCGTGGCTCACGCGCCAGACTGGCGATGGCGAACACCATGATGGCGATCTTGACGTAAGTATCGGTCCAGTAGCCGATAGCGATGTCGCGGCCAGTGGCCAGGAACATCCCGAAGGTGATCAAACCGAAGAATATCGCAAAATATTTCAGCGGTTTGGTCCAGGCGACTTCCATGCGTTTGGTGAACAGATAGGTCGACAGCACAACCAGCGAGCCAATGGCCAGCGCCTGCGGCAGATGCAGCGGATTCAAGACCGGAAACGCTTCGTGCAGCCGGAAGAACGACAGCAGGATGAAGGCGAGGCAGATCAGGAACGGCCGCTGAAACGCGCCCACGAGTGCGAGCGGCACAATGCCGATGCCCACCAGCACGGCTGGATTCGGAATGACATAAGTCGCGGCGGCCACGAGACCGCAGGCGCCCAAGGCAATGATGATCTGGGTCGAGCGGCTGTCTGCATTAGCCACCGGCGCGCACTCCTCGGTGATGTCTGCCAGGCATTGTAGTGTGTTGCGCCGCCAACGTCGCGCGATCCGCTGATGGCGTGAACGGTGTGTCCGCTACGGGCGCATAGCTGGGGCAGGCTGCGCGCGCTGCACTCGCAATTTGCGTGGTGGCATGCAGGGCCGATCCGGCGGCGGCGGTAAACCCAGACAGACGGCGGGCACGGCAGGCCGCATCGCGTCGAGCCGGGCCCGGTGCTGCGCGCAGCAGGGCAGGGGTATCCCGCCCACACGTCCTAGTACATTGATTGAGGCCAGCTTTGTGTGCTGACGGCTGCCCCAGGCGCGCACGCCGGCTGACACGCCGCCAAATTATCGGCGGCGTCGATTTGCGGGACGTGGCGAGGCAGGCACGGCGCATGCGTTGACCCTGACGGACGGTTCCGGGGCAAGCAGCAGCATGATGCGTGCCACTGGCGGCGGACGGCCGCCGCAACATCGGTCGCAATGTGCAAACGTCGCGTGGCCCAGCTTATGCACATGGGTCATCGGCGCGATCGGGGACTTACCTGTCCGCCTTGGGCCTAGGAGATAATGAATGTGCGCATTTCCCGTCGTAAGCGTGATTATCCCCACCCATAACTGCCTGAAGTGGCTGCCTGGTGCGATTGAGTCGATCGGGCCGCGCCAAGATATCGAAATCATCGTGTTCGACGACGCTTCCACCGATGGCACGGCCGAATGGCTGGAAAAGGCGGCGTCGCAAGACGCACGTCTGGTGGCAATGCGGGGCTTGGGCGTTGGGCCGTCGAAGGCGCGCAACCAGGCTATCGCCATCGCGCGCGCCCCATTGCTGGCGTTCCTGGACGCGGATGACCGTTGGTACCCGGGCAAACTCGCGGTGCAGCTTGCCCTGCACGCGCAATGGCCCGAAGTCGGCTTTTCATTCACCAACTATCGGCATGTGACCGAAGTCGGCGAGGATCGCGGCACGTGCTTCGAATACTGGCGTCGCTTCCGCCGCCGCGCCAAGCTGAATTCAGCGCCGTTTGCCCTGGGCGGCGATGCGATGGCGCAACTGTTCGCGGAGAACGTCGTCGGCACTTCGACCGTTGTGGTGCAGACCGCGCTGATGCGCTCGCTCGGCGGCCTTTCTGAGGACCTGCCGTCCTCGGAAGATTGGGATATGTGGCTGCGCTTGGCCCAGCGGGCGCCGGTGATGTGCGTGCCGGATGTATTTGTCGACTACATGCTCCACCGGGCCGGAAGCGAGACAGGTAAGATGCGCGCGCGTGCGCTGGCGACACGGATGATCGGAGCGCGGCACCAAGACGCGGTGCGCAAAGTCAGCGGTGCCGCCGTGCGCGTGTTCATGTCGCGGCTGATGGAAGCGGATGCCGAAATCGCCCAGAAGACCGGCGAGCCGCTGGGTGACTTGGGGTGCCGGATCGCCGCCTGGTTCTGGGCCCCGTCGCGCCGCACCACGCGCGAACTGGTGGGGGCGTTGGGCCGCGCCGTGCGCCGCCGTCGGCGGCGTTTGCCTGCGGCATCCACCGTGGCCACCGCCGGGGCGGCTTGAAAGCGCCGCGCGGTCAGCCGCGCGGATAAACCGCCTGCACCGCCGCGACGCCCGCCTCGCGGCTATAACGCATGCGCACAGTCTGCCATGCCGCTGCCGCCATCGCTTGGCGTGCCGGAGCTTCGAGCGCCAGCCAGCGGGCAACGCAGCCAGCCAGCGCTGTCAAGTCGCCTTCCGGGGCGATGTAGCCGTTGCCTTCCGGATCGATCAGCTCGGGAAGTCCGCCAAGGGCGAACGCCGCCACCGGGACGCCGTGCGCCATCGCTTCCAGTGCGGCCAGCGGCAGGCCCTCGGCGCGTGATGTGATCGCCAATAGTCCGACGTCGCGCCACGCCGCATCCATTCCGGCCACCGCACCGGCAAAGCGAACCCGCGCGCCATGCCTGCGTTCCAGATCAGCCCGCAGCGGCCCGTCGCCATACGCGGTGAAAGTGGCGTGCGGCAGCCGTTCGGCCAGTTCGCAGAACGTGTCTGGGCCCTTCTCCGTCACCATGCGCCCCACGAAAGCCACGCATGCGGGGCCAGCTTGGGGCGGCTGCGGCGGCACGGCGACGAAATTGGGAATAAGCACGCCGCCGAACGGCAGCCGGGCCAGGATTTGCCGGCTGACGGCGATCCTGCGGCCCAGCAATGAGGTCCAGCGATCAGCTAGATCGTACAGCGCCAGGCGGCCCGCCGGGCGCTCACCGGCGTGATAGGTCGCCACCACCGGAACCCCGGCGCGCCATGCCGCGATGCGCCCCGTAATATTGGCCTTATAGCCATGCGTGTGCAGCACACGGGGGCGTTCGCGCGCCAAACGGCGGCGCAGTTCACCCAATCCGCCGCTGAGCGCCTGCCACGGTATCCCATCCTGCGCCAGCCGGGCGTGCAGCGGGTGTGCGCCATGATCGGTCAGGAACAGCACGCGCGGCGCGGCGCCCGCCGCCCGCAATCCGGCGGCCAATTCGGCCAGATGCGTCTCGATGCCGCCCAGTCCCCGGCTATCCAGCAACAGCCATATCTCGCGCATCGACGCTCTCCTGGATGTGCGGCACAGCCATGCGAGCGGAAGTGGCATGGAGTCAACGCGCCGCAAAATGCGAGGCCACCGCGAAATGCAGCTTGGCACATCGTTTGCGATGCATCGGGCGTGCTGGCTCTGAGCCACCGGTTAATGCTAACGCGTGCAGCGGAGATGTAGTCACCATGCGCAATCTGATCGTCCTGGCGTTCGCACTCTGCACCGCCGCGTGCAACACCGCTTGGCCGGTCGAAGGCTCGGGCGGCATGGCGGAATTCAAGTCGCCCGAAATGCCGGCCCAGGTGACCACGGTGACCAAGCCGCGCCTTGTGCAAATCGAACATCACATGGATTGCAGCCAGCAAAGGTTCGCCGTGCTGTCGCGCACGACCGACGGAACCGGACAGCATACCGGCCGCCTGGCGCAGTTGGCGCAGGAACTGAACCGCGCCAAGCGCGAACTGGCCGGATTGTTGCCCGAAGACGCCGATCGTACCCTGCATCAGTTCGATCAGGAGGTCGCGGTTCTCGGCTTGGTGGTGCATGCTGCACCGCCTGACTCGGGACAGTGTACCGCATGACCCATCGCCTGCTTTGCGCCGTCCTCGCGCTCGTGTTGCTGGTGCTCGCCTGTGTTCCGGCCATGGCCCAAAACGAGCCGCTGCGGCTGAATGCCGGTGACGTTTTGCAAATCGTGCTGCCGGGCGAGGAGGGGTTCGTCAACCCGTTCAAGCTCGACCGCGACGGCAAGATCGAGCTGCCCGAGGCGGGCGGCGTGGTGATCTCCGGTCTGACGCTGGCCGAAGCGAAGGAGCGGGTGCGGGCTGCGCTGTCGGTGAGTTTTCGTGATTTATCGCGCTTCAATCTGATTTTGAAGGAGCACCGGCTGCTGCTGACCGTGCTGGGCTACGTGAAGCAACCCGGCCCGATCGATCTGCCCGCCACCGCCAACGTGCAAACTGCGATTGTCGCGGCGGGCGGCTTGTCGCAAGGCGCGCAGCTCGACCACATGCAGGTGCGGCGCGGCGGCCAAATCCTGACGTTCGACTTTAAGAAATACCTCGACAGCGGCGACAGCCGCCTGCTGCCTGCGCTGCGCCCGCTGGATGAAATCTTCATCCCAGCCTCGCCGCTGACCGGCAATGTGCAAATCGATTTCGACGCCCACACGCTGGCCTCGACGGGCGATGGCGCCGAGGAACACAAATCGGTGCGCGTGTTCGGCGAAGTCAACCAGGCCGGCACCTTCGCGTGGCGGCCCGGCTTCACCGCCGTGGACGCGCTGCTGCGCGCGGGCGGCGTGACGCGCTACGCCGGCGTCGAGCAAATTCGCCTCATCGCGGGCAACACGCCGCGCCTGTTCAACCTGAAAGCCTATCTGGATACCGGCAATCAGGAGCTGAACGAGCCGCTGGCGCCGGGCACCACCATCTTCGTGCCCAAGGAAGCCGAGGCGGTCGCTGCGGGGCCGCATGTGGTTTACGTGATGGGCGAAGTGGCCAAGCCGGGCGCCTACGAAATCCGTCCCGGTACCGGCTTTCTCGACATCATCGCCAATGCGGGCGGACCGACCCGGTTCGCCGACACGCGCAACATCCGCGTGCTGCGCGTCGGCGGCACGGTGGAACCGTTCGACCTTGCGGCGTACAGCGAGGGTGGCGGCAGGGTTCCACTGCCCAACGTGGCGCCGGGCGATGCGGTGTTCGTGACCGAGAAAACCCAGGGCAACGAGCAGGCGTCGTGGCTGCGCACCCCGCCCGGCCGCGCGGTGCGGGTGCTGGGCGCGGTGAAGTCGCCGGGCCGCTACGAATGGTCCGACGAGATGTCGCTGCTCGACCTGCTGGCCCAGGCAGGCGGGCCGACCGATCGCGGCGATTTGGCGAATGTGCAGGTGCTGACCGGCGACAAGAGCGGCCGCCCGGTGCGTTTCGACTTGCAGCATTTCCTCGACAACGGCGGCGCTGCTGGCTCGGTGCCGCAGGTGCACGCCGGATACACCATCACCGTGCCAGACTTGCCGCAGAGCCCGAGCGACACCCGCTCGCAGTGGCTGCGCCAGCCTGCCGAGACGTCGATCTACGTGATGGGCGCGGTCGGTGCGCCGGGGCGCTACGCCTTCGCCGAGGGGCTGTCGTTCCTCGACATCATCACCGCCGCTAACGGTCCCGGCACCAACGCCGACATTCTGAATATTCGCGTGGCGCATCGCGGCGAGCCGCGCGACCGGGTCAGCAAGGTCAATCTGGCGGCGTATTTCGAAAGCGGCGACGAGACGCTGCTGCCGCGCGTGCGGCCGGGCGACGTGATCTTTGTCCCGGACCGCAACCGCAACTGGCTGGAAGAAGCGCCGGGCGAGACCGTCCGCGTGCTCGGCGCCATCGGCAAGCCTGGGCGCTACCGGTTCCACGACGGTATGACCATTCTCGACTTGCTCGCCGAAGCGGGCGGGCCGACGCGTGAGGCGCTGCAAGAAAAGATCGTCGTGGTGAACCTGTCCTGCTGTAGCAATCAGGCGCGGGTGTTCAATCTGGTGGACTTTGCCAAGACCGGCGACTTCGCCAAACTGCCGGTGGTCCGCATCGGTGACACGGTGTACGTGCCGACCACCGATCAGAGCGACTGGCAGATATTTATGAAGGGCATACAGGACTTCGTGTCCTTCGTGACCATCTTTGCGCTGCTGAAGGCTCTGCACATATGATCTCGCTGTCGCCGTACG
Source organism: Rhodospirillales bacterium (assembly GCA_025359905.1). Taxonomy (GTDB): domain Bacteria; phylum Pseudomonadota; class Alphaproteobacteria; order Acetobacterales; family Acetobacteraceae; genus CAIPHQ01. The sequence goes on along the minus strand of JANYDF010000038.1, from coordinate 28,970 downwards.
ACCCGGAAATCGAATCGCTATGGCGCGCCATCGATGGGTCTGGCGCACGCAGCGTGGCGGTGATTTCCAGTCTGCCCGGCGAAGGCGCGACACTGATTGCCAGCACCTTGGCGCGCCGGTCCGGTCTGGCGGGAAACCAATCGTTGCTGGTCGATCTCAATCAGATCCGCCCAGGTGTGGCGCCGCTGCTGGGGTTGCGGCCGGAACCCGGCGAGATCGTCGAGATGCCGGCGCTCGGCATCAGCGTGCTGGGCGACCCGTCGGCTGAGGATGCCAATGCGTGGCGCGAGCCAGCGGCGCTGGCGGCGCAAGCCACGCGCTGGGCCGCAAATTACGGGCTGGTGGTGTTCGATTGCGCGCCGCTGCTGTCCAAGGTGCATGAGCCGATTCCGCCCGCCGCCGTCGCCGCTGCCGCGCAGGCGACCGTTTTGGTCACGCTGGCCGGCCGCACGCCGGTGTCCTCGATCCGCGAAGCGCGCACCCGCCTGACAGCCGCAGGGGCGCGGCTGATCGGCACGGTGATGAACGACCGCGACAACCCGGCGTTACTTGCCGAGTTGGAGCGGGAAACTTACCGCCTATCCCGCTTTCTGCCGCGCACCATGGCGCGGCTGCACAACCGCTTGCACCGCTCGACCATGCTGGGACTGCGCATCTAGCGCAGCGGCAAGGTGCGGCCATGCGGCGCTGCACGAGGCTGGAGCCTCATGCGCCGTTATTGCTTCAGCTTCTCCCGCCACCGGCTCAGAAGATCGCTCAACTGCGCCCGGTTGAATGGTTTGGACAGATAGTCATCGATCCCAGCCGCCAGCAGCGCCTCGCGATCGCCTTCCATGGCGTTGGCGGTCATTGCCACAACCGGCACGCGGCTGGCGCGGCCGCCCAAGGCGCGCATGGCGGCGGTGGCCGCGACGCCATCCATGCGCGGCATCTGCACATCCATGAACACGATGTCGTATTCGGCGCGGGCGGCCATTTCGACCGCTTCCTCGCCGTCGCTGGCCAGATCGACCGAATGACCGAGGCGGCCGAGGATGGCGGCCGCGACTTGGCGGTTGGTGACGACGTCGTCGGCCACCAAAATGCGCAGGCCGGCGGCTGGTTCGGCCGGCGGCGCGGGCGGCGGTGAAGCGGCGGGCGCTTCCACTGCCGGCGGCGCGGCGCCGCGCGCATGCAATGACAGGTCGCGCAGCCGAGCCAGCAACACGCTGGGACGAACCGGCTTGGCCAGTACCGCGTCGATGCCCTCGGCGGCCGCTTGCATGCGCAACCGCGCACTCGGAATCGAGGTCGCCAGCAACACCGGCAGCGTGGCAAGCTGCGGGTCGGCGTGGAAGGCGCGCGCCAGATCCAGTCCCGTGCCGCCGGGCATTTGGTGGTCCAACACCGCTACCTGAAACGGCGGGTCCGCCGCCTGGGCGCGCGCGAAGCCATCGGCAGCATTGGTGGCCAGGCCAGCGGTGCCGCCAGCGGCTTCGATCTGGCGGCTCAAAATCTCCAGGTTAACCGGGTTGTCGTCCACCATCAGCACCCGCACACCTTCAAGCAGCCCGTGGCCATTGCCGGGCATCGCCACTGCGGCGCGGGTCAATGGCACGGTGAACCAGAATGTGCTGCCCTGGCCTTCGGTGCTTTCGAAACCGATATCGCCGCCCATCGCTTGAACGATGCGCCGCGAGATCGCGAGACCGAGCCCGGTGCCGCCATAGCGCCGGGTCATCGACGAATCGGCCTGGGTAAACATGCCGAACAGGCTGGCCTGGGCTGCCGCCGGAATGCCGACGCCAGTGTCGGCCACTTCGAAGCGAACGACCGTTCGCACGTCGCGCCACTCGGTTGGTGTTGCCAGCACCACCACGCTGCCATGATCGGTGAACTTAATCGCATTTCCGGCCAGATTGAGCAGCACCTGCCGCAGCCGGCCATCATCGCCACGGAACTGACCGGCCAACTCCGGCGCCACGAAACACGCCAGATCGACCTCTTTGCCTGCCAGACGCGGCGCCAGAATATCGAGTGCGCCCTCGACCATCGCCCCGAGATCGAAGTCGTGCTCCTCGAAATCCAGCTTACCCGCTTCCATCTTCGACAAGTCGAGAATGTCGTTGATGATCGACAGCAATGCCTCCGCCGACGTGCGGACAATATTCGCACTCTGCCGTTGTTCGTCGGTCAATTCGGTGTCGAGCAGCAGATCGGTCATGCCAATCACCCCATTCATAGGGGTGCGGATCTCATGGCTCATGGTTGCCAGGAATTCCGACTTGGCGCGATTGCCGGCCTCAGCTTCCTCCTTGGCCGCAAGCAGGCTGCGCCGGTAGGCACGCGAATGGCGAAACAGCATAATCGTGGTGCCACTGCCCCATAACAACGCTGACAACGCGGCATAGACCACCGCAAAGAACCGCCAGCGGCTGCGCTCCAAGGCCTCCAGCCCATTGATTTCATTGGCCACGAAAGCCGTCAGCCCGCCGGCTTGCAGCGGCAGGCGCACGACCACGGCGGGCGATTGTTGCGGTCCAATCCGGTATGGATACAGCGCACCCGGTGCCGGCCACAGCGGCAACGGCTCAATATCGGCCTGCTTGTAGGCCAGCATCCGCGCTTGCGCGGGCAATGTGCCTACCGTGGCATCCGGGGTCGCGTGCAGCAGCCAGTCCGGCTGCTGGGCCATTATAATTACACCGAAACGGTCGGCGACGAATGCGCCGTCGGCGGCGACCGTGCGGGCGATCTTCGGCACGTCCATCTTGACCACAGCGACGCCGAGGAAATGCCCATCGCGGATGATTGGGTCGGAGTAGAAGATACCCGGAATGTTGGTCCGCCGGCCAACGGCGTATTGCACGGCTTCGTGCCCGGAACGGGCTGTGGTGAAGTAGTCACGATCGGCGAAGCGCTCGCCGACCAGCGTATCCTTTCTGGCGAAGTTACTGGACGCGATGCACAGCCCGGTGTCGTCGAGCACGAAGGCCAAGTCCACGTTCATGGTCTGCGCGGTAAAATCCAGGTCGGCGTCCAGCGCGCCGGGCCGGAGCTGACCTTGCAATGTCATTGCGGACAGTTGGCGGTGCGCCACCAATCGCGGAACCGAGCGGATGAACGCGAGCGAGCGGCCGAAATCGCTGGCAAATCCGGATAGCCGGTCCTGCGCGTGCTGCGTCGTGGAATCGACAAGGGCGGCAATTTCATGGTCGCGCCACACGCCGGTGCCCCACCACGCCGCCACCCCGAACGCCAGCACCGCCAACAACGCCACTGGACGAATGGCCCAAAGCACCGGCGGCATGCGGCGTGGCACGGGCGGCGGTCCTAGCGCACTGACAAATAGAGGTGAAACACGACGGCGGCGCCGATGAGGTTGGGCAGCGGCAAACAGCTTGGCGCGCGGCGCGACGAGGTGCAAGCGCGGCCGGCACGCAGCCGCAATGTTGCCACCCCCGCAGGACAAACCACGCCAAACTGAGACATTTGAACGCCTTTCGCGACTTGAGACAGAACGATTTTAGTGCGATGCTTCCGGGTGAACAACTTATCGATCAGCGCATTGGACCCGCTGAATGTCCCAACTCACCGCCCGCTACCGGTCACGCGCCTTGTATAACGGGCAAGATAAACGAAGGTTTGTGGTGTGCCGGCGGCGCGCTTGGCGCCGCAGATGCTGCCGGGATAGACGGCGTCAGACTTTCGGCATCCAAATTTTCAAAAATTTGAAAGTAGATTCGAAAATTTTCGTACATCAACCGCTGCAAAGGCAATTTAGTGTGTGGAATTTTCTAGAAGCCCATCTGCCATTTTCCATTTCGCCGTGCGGACTGAATCGCTGTCCAGCCCCCACGGCGGCCGTTGCAGCATCTTCACGCAAGACTAGCCTGCCAAGCCGCCACGATTTCCAAGACGCGGGCGGCGGGCTGAAACCCATTAGTCAACATCACGTATTGATTATCTGCCCCGCTGCCCGCAATCAACGACGGGAAGCCGCGAATTCCGGTGCGTTGGCTTATGGCGAAATCCTGCCGCGTCTCGGCCCGCGCCGACTCGCTTGCCAATTCAGCGAGGAATCCGGTGCGTTCGACGCCCATCTCCTCCGCGATATCGGCGAGAACTTCTGGCTGAGTCACGTCGCGATTCTCGGCGTAGAACGCCGCGTGCAGACGCCGCAGCGCGTCCAGGGCCATCGCCGGGCTACGCCTGCGCAGCACCGCGGCCGCCCGGCTGGCCGGCTCGGTGTCGTACACAAAGCCCACCCGGTCCCAGAAGCGGATGTCGAACGGCTGCCCGCTGGCCTCGGCCACGCGTTGCCAGCCGCTGCGGCGCTGTTCGACGGTCCCGGCGTCCATCGGTTCCGTGGTGTAGGGGCGCAGCCCGCCCAGGATCAGCCGGATTGGCAAAGCGGCGCCGTAGTGTTGCGCAATCGCGCCGATGACCGGGGAGAAGCCCCAGCACCATGCGCACATCGGGTCGGCAAAATAGATCAGGTGCGGACCACCCAGAGGCGCGTTTGCCAGATGTGCGTTTGTCACGTTTTGTTTCCCGGCACTGTGCCATATAAGCGAATGACCGCTGGCATTTTGCGGATGACCTCACCAATAAGGAAGCCCGCATGAGCCTCACCGGCATCCGAGCCTGCGTGTTCGACGCCTATGGCACGGTGTTCGATTTCGCCACTGCTGCCGCGCGTTGCCCCGGTGTGCCGGCCGAAAGCCGGACGGCGCTCAGCGCGCTATGGCGCGACAAGCAATTGCAATACACATGGCTGCGCACCTTGCAAGACTGCTACGCCGACTTTTGGCAAGTCACTGGCGAAGCGCTCGATTTTGCGCTCGACACGCTGAACTTGCCCACGGCCCTGCATCCGCAGTTGATGGAATTGTACCTCTCGCTCAGCGCGTTCCCCGAGGTGCCCGGCGTGCTGCGGGCCTTGCGTGAGGCTGGGTTTGTCACCGCCATTCTGTCGAACGGCGCGCCGGTCATGCTGGAAGCGGCCGTCCGCAGCGCAGGCATTGCTGGATTGTTTGACGCCGTCCTGTCGGTCGATGCGGTGCGCCGCTTCAAGACCCATCCGGCCGCTTACCAATACGCGCTCGACACGCTGGGGGTGCAAGCTGCCCAAGTGTGCTTCCAGTCGTCCAATGCATGGGACGCGCACGCCGCTTCGGCGTTCGGCATGCGGGTCGTGTGGTGCAACCGCTACGCCCAGCGCCGCGAACGGCTGCCCGGCGCGCCGGACGCTGAAATCGATAGCCTCGCCGCATTGCCAGGATTGCTGATCCGATGAACGCCCTGCCGCAAATTCCCGAATCCGAGGCCCCGCCAGCGGTGGCCGCCATCTACGCCGACTTACGCGCTGTCTCTGGCGTGCCGGTGGTGAATTTGATTTGGCGGCACTTTGCCGCGTTGCCGGGCGGTGTGCTGGACTGGGCGTGGGCGGCGCTGCGCCCAGTGATGGCGAGCGCCGAACTTGCTGAGGCCCGCGCCCGGCTGGCGGCGGCGGTGCCGTTGCCGCCGCTGGCCCCGGTCAACTTCCGCGCCCCCGTCGGCGCCCGCATCGTGATCGACGCCTACGCCCGAGGCAATCTGACCAATCTTCTGACGCTGACAGGCTTGCGGCTGTGGCTGGACGGCGCCCGCCCGCCAGCGGCGCTGACGCCCAGCCCAATACCGCGCTCGGCGCCAAAACTGCGGCCTCTGCCCCGGTTGGATTCGCTTGCGCCGGAGGTTGCCGCCAGCGTACGGGCGCTTGCAGCCCGCCACGACGGCGCTGGCGACTCAGTGGTGCCAAGCCTGTATTTGGCGCTGGCGCCATGGCCAGAGCTGATTGCCGCCTTGCCGTGCGCCCTCGCGCCGCTTCTGGTGCCCGACACGCTGCGGGCCACCCGCACAGCGACCGCGAATGCAGCCCAAGCCGCTGCCCTGCTGCCCAATCCAGGCCCGCCGCCGGCCAATATCGCGGAAATCCGCCCGGCGCTGGACCGCTTCACCACGTTGCTGATCCCGGACATGGTGCCGGTATGTCTGGCGTTGCAGCGGCTGCTTTAGGTGGGTCTCACACCACTTTGGCACCGTCCTCCTTGTAGAACCCGCCGCGTTGCGGTTCGGGGAGGATGTCCAGCACCGCCTCAGATGGGCGGCACAGCTTGGTGCCGAGCGGCGTCACCACGATTGGCCGCTCGATCAGGATTGGGTGCGCGAGCATGGCGTCGACAATCTGGTCGTCGCTCAACGCTCGATTGTCCAACCCGAGTGTCTCGTAAGGCGTGCCCTTCTTGCGCAGCAACCCGCGCGGGGTGAGACCCATGGCGGCAATCATGCCAAGCAATGTTTCGCGGGATGGCGGCGTTTTCAGGTACTCAACCACGCGCGGTTGCGCGCCGCTGTTGCGGATCAACCCCAGCACATTGCGCGAGGTACCACAGGCCGGATTGTGATAGATCGTGATGTTGGCAGCGTCAGTCATGTTCACGCTCTCCCCAAAGCAACCCGGCGCACTGCGGTGCCCGCTTCGTACCAGCCCTTCGAGCCGTTCACGATAACCACGATGGTCAGCATCACCGGGACCTCGATCAGCACGCCCACCACAGTGGCCAGCGCTGCGCCCGAGGTGAAGCCGAACAGGCTGATCGCGGCGGCCACCGCCAGTTCGAAGAAATTGCTGGCCCCGATCAGCGCCGACGGCCCGGCCACGCAATGCGCTTCGCCGCTGGCGCGGTTCAGCAGGTAAGCCAGCCCAGCGTTGAAGTACACTTGGATCAGGATCGGCACCGCCAGCAGCACGATCACCAGCGGCTGGCGGACGATTTCCTCGCCCTGAAACGCGAACAGCAGCACCAGCGTCGCCAGCAGCGCGGTCAGCGAAAGCGGCTGGATGGCGTGCAGCGCCCGGGCAAACGCCGCCTCGCCTTGGCCGAGCAGCACCCGGCGGAGGCGTTGCGCCAGCAGCACTGGCACAACGATGTACAGCCCCACCGACCGCCCGCGACGATGCACAGCGCCACCCATAGGGTGAGGTAGCGTTCAAAAATGGACATGGGGGGCTTTCCTTGGGTGCACCGGTCAGCCAGCGCACGAACAAGCGTGGGCTTCGTGGCCGCAGCCTTCGGCGACCGGCAGCATGCCGTTGCCGCCTTGGCAGCAATTTTCGGTCAGATAGGCCAGCAGCGACCCCCATCGGCCCCGCCTGTATCAGCACCCGGTACACTGCCAACCGCGTGTCGTGAGCGAGGGCGGCGAGTGTCGAGACGGCTTCTGATTTTTCAATGTTTCGAGAATGGTCGAATTATGGCTGTATGCAAGCGGTCTACCGCCACCGCCGCACCGAATACGGCCCAGGATCGATCACCGGTGGCTTGCCGGTGATCAAATCCGCCACCAGACGCCCGGTCGTTGCCCCCGAGGCAAGGCCGATATGCCCATGCCCATAGGCATGCAAGACATCTGCGCAGCCGCTCGCCGGGCCGATATTCGGCAAACTGTCCGGCATCGACGGGCGGTGGCCCATCCAGACCTTCACATCCGTCACCGAAAGCCCCGGATACGCCCGCCGTGCCTGTTCGCGCAAAATCTCGGCGCGCTTCCAGTTGGGCAACGCCTCCAGACCGCCGAGTTCCACTTGCCCGGCGCTGCGCAAGCCGCCGGCCATTGGCGTGTTCACCATTTTACCGTCGCTCGGCATCAGCGGATGGCGCGGCCCGGCTTCGGGGGTCGCGATCATGGCGTGGTAGCCGCGCTCGGTTTCCAGCGGCACGTCGTCGCCCGCCGCCAGCGCCAAGGCTTTCGAGCGGGCCCCGGCGGCGATCACCGCGCGGTCGCAGGCAATCGTGCCGGTGGCGGTGCGCACGCCGCGCAACCGGCCATTGGCGATGTCGAAGCCCACTGCATCGGCTTGCACCAGCATGGCGCCCAGCGACACAGCATGGCGCACCAGGGCCGCCACATACGCGCCAGGGTCGGTGCAATGCCCGCCATCTTCGATGAAAGCGCCGAATTGATAGTGCCGGTCGAGTTGCGGTTCACGCTGGCGCAATTCCTGCGCATCCAGTTCCAGCCAGCGCACGCCGTTTTCGTGGCGGATCGCCCAGAACGGCGCTTCCTTCAGGAAATCGCCGCGCGACGGATACACGTAGATCAGCCCGGTGCGCACGATCAGATGGGCCACGCCTGCTTCGGTGGCCAGCTTCAAATGCCGCTCCGGGCTGCCTTCGACCAAGGGGCGCAGGCTGCGCGCCAATTTGCGCACCCGGCCCATGCTGGACCCAGCCCGCAGAAACTTAGTGAGCCACGGCAGCAATTTTGGAAAATAGCGCCAGCGGATCGCCAGCGGCCCAAGCGGGTCGGCGAGGTAGCCCGGCACCTTGCGCCACAGCCCCGGCTCGCTGACCGGCAGCACCGAACATGGGCACAGCCAGCCACCGTTGCCGTAGCTCGCCGCCTGCTCGCCGCCCGGCGGGCCGGGTTCGACGATGGTGACGCGGTGGCCGTCGCGCAGCAATTCCAGTGCCGAACAGGCGCCGATTATCCCGGCGCCAAGCACGGCGGTGTGTGTTGGAGGGCTGGTCATGGGTGCTTTCCGTACGCTGGCGTCTCGGCCACGATACGCCGAGCGCGGCGGAAGGAAAGCCGCGCCGGAGGAGACTCAATGATCCACGAATTGCGCGTCTACCGCTGCGTGCCCGGCCGATTGCCGAACCTGCTGGCCCGCTTTCAAAACCACACGCTGCGGATTTGGGCCAAGCACGGCATCCGGCAGGCTGGGTTTTGGACCACGCTGGTCGGCGAGAGCAACCAGGACCTGACCTATCTGGTGGAATGGGACAACTTGGCTGAGCGCGAAGCGAAATGGGCCGCTTTCCAGGCTGACCCGGAATGGATTGCGGCGCGCGCCGAGACTGAGAAAGACGGGGCCATCGTGCTGAACGTCAGCAACCAGATTTTGCTGCCGACGGCGTTCTCGTCGGTCAAATAGGCCCGGCGGCTGCTGCCGGGCGGGCATCGCTGGCGATGTCTGCCCGGTTGGTGCAGGGCCATGGCGGCTGGAGTCCGGCTTGACCCGGAGCGCGTGGCCCATACTGTAGCCGGCGCGGCGCCGGTTGACTGACCGCAGCGGACAAAGGACGACCGCCGGATGATCGCCCAACTCGCCCGCTTGCTTGGCCGTAGCGACGCGCCGCTCCGCCACCGCATCATTGGGATGCTGGGGATGCTGGCGGTCGGCAATGTGGCGGCCTGGGTGGCGGCCCTGCTGGTGTTCCGCGACTACCCGCTGCTCATCGGCACATGCCTGCTAGCTTATTCGTTCGGGCTGCGTCACGCCGTGGATGCCGACCATATCGCCGCCATCGACAACGTGACGCGTAAATTGATGCATGAGGGCGGCCGCCCGGCCGGGGTGGGGCTGTATTTTTCGCTCGGTCATTCCACCATTGTTTTTCTCGCCTCGGCTGGCATCGCCGGTACCGCATTGGCGTTCAAGGACCGCATCGGCGGTTTGAAGCAGCTTGGCGGGATCACCGGAACCTTGGTGTCAACGCTGTTCTTGGTTATCGTCGCGGTCATCAACCTCGCCATCCTGCTCGACATGCTCGGCGCATTCCGGGTGGTGCGGCGGGGCGGGGTGTACGATGACAAAAGCGTGCAGGACTTGCTGGATCAGCGCGGACTGCTCAACCGCCTCTGCCGGCCGCTATTTCGGCTGATTTCCCGAAGCTGGCACATGTACCCGCTCGGCCTTCTGTTTGGTCTCGGCTTCGATACCGCAACCGAGGTCGGTTTGCTCGGCATCTCCGGCGCCGAGGCGGCCAAGGGTTTGCCGATCTGGGCAATCTTGGTGTTCCCGCTGCTGTTCACCGTTGGCATGGCGCTGGTTGATACGCTCGACGGGATTCTGATGCTGGGCGCCTACGGCTGGGCGTTCGTCCGCCCGCTGCGCAAGTTGTACTACAACATCACCATCACCTCGGTCAGCGTGGTCATCGCGCTGCTGGTGGGCGGCATCGAAGCGCTGGGGTTGATTGGCGGCAGGTTCGGCATGGCCGGGCGGTTTTGGGACGCGGTGGGCAGCGCCAACGACAATTTCGGTCTGATCGGTTACGGGATTATCGGCATCTTTGTGCTGGCTTGGATCGTCTCGGCGGCGATCTACCGTATCAAGCGATTCGACGACATTCCTGTGATCGTCTCTGGCGCCGACCCGCTGCGCGGCGAGTAGGAGTTTTTAGATGACCGACTACGCAGGGTTGATCGCCACCTCCTCGGTGCCGTGGCTGATCGGGGCTGCGCTGGTGCTGGGCGGGTTGCATGCGCTGGAGCCAGGCCACAGCAAAACCATGATCGCCGCCTTCATTGCCGCCACGCGCGGCAGCGGGGCGCAGGCGGTGTTGCTCGGATTGAGTGCGGCGTTCTCTCACTCGCTGCTGGTCTGGGTGCTGGCGGCGGTGGCGCTACTATGGGGCAACCAGTTCATCACCGAGGACATGGATCCCTACTTGCAGGTGCTGTCGGGCATTGCCATTGCGGCCATCGGCGCCAGCGTAATCTGGCGGCAGCAACGCGGCGCGGCACGCACGCGGCATCATCACGACCACGACCACGACCACGGCCACGGCCACGGCCACGGCCACGATCACGGCCACGATCACCATAATCACGATCATCGGCACGTGGACGCTCACACGGCGGCACACGCTCGCGATTTGCAGCGCCATCTGACGGGTGGCGCGGTGAGCAATAGCCAAGTGGTGCTGTTCGGCCTCAGCGGCGGGCTGCTGCCGTGTCCGGCCGCGTTTACCGCGCTGCTGGTGTGCATGCGGCTCAAGCAGCCCGTGCTGGGGTTTTCGCTGGTGCTGGCGTTCAGCGTTGGGCTGGCCGCCATGCTGGTCGCGGTTGGCGCCGTGGCGGCCATCGGCGCGCGGCAGGCCGCGAAACATTTGCCCGCAATGCCACGGGCGGCGGCCGCATTGCCGTATGTGTCGGGCGCGCTGATCGTGGCGCTGGGCGCCTACATGGCGCTGTCCGGCTGGACGGCGCTTGGCGGCACAATTTAACGGGGAAATCCGGAGCTGGGGCGAACGATGGGTCTCGAACCCACGACATCCAAGACCACAACCTGGCGCTCTACCAACTGAGCTACGTCCGCCACCGGCTCCGGAGGGGGGCGATGTAGCCATACCAGCGCGGCTCGTCAATCGGTGTTGGCGTGGGGCTGAGGTGATTGAGCCGGGGCGCTACAGCCAAGCGCGGCGCGGCAGCCGCCTGGACCCACTTGCGCTTTGCGGGAAGCCGCCGCCCGCGTTGCAAATTGCCACGACAAGCGCCCCTGAAGGCTGGCACGCCACGTGCTGAGTATCCGGCATACCGAGAAATCGGCTCGTCGAACTTCACGCACGTCAAACAACGTGCAGATCAGCGCAAGGAACCAGGCTCATGTGTGGCATTGTTGGACTCGTCAGCTCGCAACCGGTGGCCCGGGACCTGATCAGCGGTTTGAGCCAGCTTGAATATCGCGGCTATGACTCGGCTGGCATTGCTCTCGCCGGGCCGGGCTTTGTTGTCCGCAAGGTTGTCGGTTGCGCCAGCGACTTGGCGGCTGCTTTGCGCCTGGATGAAACCTCGGGCCGCGCCGGCATCGCCCACACCCGCTGGGCCACCCACGGCAAGGCGGAGCAGCAGAACGCCCACCCGCACGTCTATCAAGGCGTCGCCGTGGTGCATAACGGCATCATCGAAAATCACGCCGCTCTGCGCGAAACCCTGGTAGCCGCCGGCAACACCTTCCTGTCGCAGACCGACAGCGAAGTGGTGCCGCATCTGATTGCCGAAGCCCGCGCCCAAGGCGCCGCGCACATTGAAGCGGTGCAACTGGCCTGCAAGCAACTTCACGGCGCCTATGCCATCGCGGTGCTGTTCGCCGACAAGCCGGACACCATCATCGTCGCCCGCCAGGGCAGCCCGGTGCTGATCGGCGCCCGCTCCGGCGTGGCCGCCGTCGCCTCCGATACGGTGGCGCTGGCCGGGCTGTGCCTGCGCTACACCGCGCTGGAAGACGGCGACATCGCGGTGCTGAGCGCCGAGGCGGTCCGCATCGTCGGCGCCGATGGCCGCGACGCCACCCGCACTTGGGAATTGGTGCTGGACCGCGAGCGGAGCGCCGAACTGGATCGCTTCGAGCACCACACCCGCCGCGAGATCGCCGAGCAGCCGGTGGCGGTGCGCAGCACCGATAGCCTGCTGCGCGGCCAGGCCCTGCCGGACGCGCTGGCGGCGGCGCAGCGCCTGATCGTCGTGGCCTGCGGCAGCTCGCTGTATGCGGCATCCACCGCGCGCGGCTGGATCGAGAAGCTGTCCGGCCTGCCGGTCGATATCGAGATCGCCTCGGAATACCGCTACCGCGAAGCGCCGATCCAGGCGGGCAGTGTCGCCGTGCTGGTGTCGCAGTCCGGTGAAACCGCCGACTCGCTGGCCTGCCTGCCGCTGTTCCGGGCGCGCGGCGTGCCGGTGGTAGCCGTGGTGAACGTGGCGCAATCCTCCATCGCCCGCGCCGCCGACGTGGTGTGGCCGACGACCGCCGGGCGCGAGCTTGGCGTGGCCGCGACGAAAAGCTTCACCGCGCAACTGGTGGCGCTGCTGCGCCTCGGCATGGCCTTCTCGGAAGCCAAGGACGGCGACCCGGCGGTGCGCGCCATGGTGGCGGCCGGTTTGGCTGCAGCCCCGCAGGTGTGCGCCGAGACCGAGGAACTGGAACCGGCCCTGGCCGAACTGGCTTGCTGGATTGCCGACGAAAACGAGGCGCTGTTCATCGGCCGTGGCGCCGGTGCAGCGATTGCCGGGGAAGCCGCGCTGAAGCTGAAGGAACTGTCCTACATCCGCGCCGAGGCATATGCCGCTGGCGAATTGAAGCATGGCCCGATCGCGCTGATCCGCCCTGGCTCGCCGGTGCTGGTGTTCGCCGGCAGCGACTCGCTGGTCGCCAAGACGGTGTCCAACGCCGAGGAAGTCCGCGCCCGCGGCGCCAAGGTGGTGGCCTTCACCGATGCCGACGGCGCTGCAGCTTTCAACAAGGTGGCCGACACCGTGCTGGCGCTGCCCGGCCGGGGTGTGGCGCACATGTTCGCCCAAGCGGTCGCACAGCAACTGCTGGCCTATCACGCCGCCCTGGCGCTCGGCCGCAACGTCGACCGGCCGCGCAACCTCGCCAAGTCGGTCACGGTGGAGTAATAGGTTAACGTCCCTAAGCACGCTGACGATCCCCGGCGCGGCACCTGCGGACAGGTGCCGCAACCGCGCCGGGTGACCTCGAACTCCGGGATGAGGGCTGCGGACATGGCTGGCGTCGTTGCATTGAAACAGTGGGCGAAACGGCGGGACACGCCTGCCTCGCGGGCGATTTACGATCTGGCCAAGGCGGTGCGCGGCGCCCGCGTGCCGGTCATCCGCCCGCTGCACCGCACGCTGTATGGCCTGCATCTCGGCATCCGCAACGCGCTCGCCGAGGCCGGGCGCATCCTGTGGTGGACGCCGCTGTTCCTCAGCCGGGTCGAGAATTCGGCCCCCGGCCTGCGGCTGTATAGCGGCATGCCGCAGGTGATCGGCCCGCTGCGTATTCGGTTGGGCCGCGACGTGCGGCTGTCCGGCATCAGCACGCTGATCGGGCGCTCCAGTTCGGCGGACCCGGTGCTGAGTGTCGGCGACAACGTCGATATCGGCTGGCAGACCACGATCTCGGTCGGCACCAAGATCGAAATCGGCAACAACGTCCGCCTCGCCGGGCGCTGTATGCTGGCCGGTTTCCCTGGTCATCCGCTCGACCCGGTGGCGCGCGCCGAGGGCAAGGCCGACACCGAGGAGCAGATCGGCGATATCATTCTCGAAAACGACGTGTGGCTGGCCACCGGCGTGATGGTGATGGCCGGGGTGCGGATTGGGCACGGCACCGTGGTGGCCGCCGGGTCGGTGGTGACCAAGGATTTGCCGCCGATGGTGCTCGCCGCTGGCGCTCCGGCGCGGGTGATCCGTTCGCTGGAACCCTCGGCGTGAGCGCCGATCTGATTGTTTTTGGCGAAGATTGGGCCTCGCATCCGTCCAGCACCCAGCATTTGATCCGCCATCTGCCCGGTGAACGGCGGCTCGTGTGGGTCAACTCAATCGGCCTGCGCCGCCCGCGTTTGGACGCGGCGGATTTTGGCCGCGTGGTGCGTAAAGTCGGCCGCGCGCTGCATTTGACTGGCCGGGCCAAGCCTGCGCCGCGTGAAGCCGCACCGGGCGCCGAAGGCGGGCTGGTGCCGCTGCGCACCGTGCAACCGCTGGTGCTACCGATGGCGCGCGGCGCGCTGGCGCGGGCGTTGAACCGCAAATTGCTGGCGCGCAGCGTCGGCGGCGCGGCGCAGGCCGCCGGATTGCGCCGCCCAGTGCTGTGGACCTCGCTGCCCTCCGCCGCCGACGCGCTCGGCGCGCTGGGCGAATCGGCGGTGGTGTACTATTGCGGCGACGATTTCGGCGCGCTGGCTGGCGTGGATCACGAAGCAGCCCGCGAGATGGAAGCCGAGATCGCCGCGCGCGCCGATCTGATTTTCGCCTCGAGCCCGCTGCTGGCCGCGCGGTTTCCCGCTGGCAAGACTCATTTGCTGCCGCACGGCGTGGATTTCGACCTGTTCTCCCAACCAGCGCGGCGCGCCGCCGAATTGCCGGACAGCGGGCCGGTGGCTGGGTTTTATGGCGCGCTGGCGCCGTGGATCGACACTGTGCTGATCGCCGCAGTGGCGGGCAAGCTGCCGCACTGGACATTCGTGCTGGTCGGGCCGGAACAGAGCGATGTCAGCGCGTTGCGCGCCTGTTCGAATGTCACATTGCTCGGGCCGCGTCCGCATGCGGCACTGCCGGGCTTCTCGCAGCATTGGACCGCCGGGCTGATCCCGTTTCACGACAACGCGCAAATCCGCGCGTCTAATCCATTGAAATTGCGTGAATATCTGGCGGCTGGGCGGCCGATCGTGGCGACGTCGTTTCCGGCGCTGGAACCGTACCGGCAGCATATCGCGGTGTGCAACTCGGCCGACGCCTTCGCCGCCGCGCTGGAAGCCGCGCGCAATGACAGTTCCGGCGCTGGCAGCGCGCGCCGCGCCAGCGTGGCGGGTGAGTCCTGGGCCGCCCGCGCCGCCGAAGCCGCGGCGCTGATCGACGGGCTGGCGCGTTGATCCGTCATCTGCTGGCGTTGTTTTTGTCGCTGTTCGGCGGCAATGCGATAGCGGATACCAATTTCGATCTCGTAGGCAAATTGCCGCTGCCGCCGCTCAGCGAACTGGTGATCCACGGCACCAACAGCAGCGATCACGCGCGCACGCTGGTGGTGCGCATCGACGACATGCCCGACCCCGAATACGCGCGCCGGGTCAACGAGGAGCGGCTGGTGCCGCCCGGCAAGTTCACGCTGCGGCTGCGTATCGCCGCCCTGCGCACCCCGCGCGGCCAGCCGCTCAATCCGGCCAGCCTGCGCCGCGTCATCGCGTTCGCGCCCGATGGCGGTGTTTCAATCGATCCGATGACGCTGGAACAACCTGCTGGATTGCCGCCCGGCACATATGGCTGGTTCTTCGGTCCGGGCGACGCGGCCCCGCTGGCCGGATTTCAGGCGGTGGCGCTGAGCGATCCGGCGGTATCCGGCCCGGCGCTGCGGCAAGTGCATCGCCCGATGCTCGACCCGGTGCTGGCCTGGGGCACCCGGTTGACCAAGTTCGAGGGCAATTTGCCGCCCGGCAAATGGCATCTGACGCTGTGGACCGAAGACCCCGGCGAGTGGGAGACGCTGCCGCAGGTTCTGGAGCGGCGCATTCGCATCAATGGCGCCGATGTCGTGTTGGAACGCCGCAGCGAGCCTGAGTGGGTGGCGCAGCGCTACATGGCCGGGCGCGGCATCGAGGCCGATCCGGCGCTGCCGCCGTTCGCGGCACTCGGCGCGCGGCGCGGCGGGCGGGTCGAGGCGGATGTGGTGCTGCCGAGCGGGCATTTTGTGATCGAATTGGCGGGCACGCCGCAAGCGGCGGTCAATTTGTCGGTGCTGACGGCGTCGCCGCAATCCACGCCGCTGCTGGCGGCACAGGCGGTCGAATCGGTGCGCGCGGCGCGGTTTGCCGAGGTTTGGCCGGTGATCGGCCAGCCGCATCCGCAGAACGCCGCAAAATTGGCCATCGACGGCGAGGCCAGCGCGGTGGCCGCCCCCGGCGGACTCGCGGTGTTTCGGCTGAATGTGCAGTCGCCGGTGGCGGAAACCGCGCTTGCGGCCTTGGACGGCGGCGGGGCTGGCGCGCGCTTGCTGTGGGGCATGTGGCGCTGGCGGCGGCCCGCGCCGGACATTGCCGGATTGCGGCTATCTGCGGAACATTTGCGCGGCGATAGCGCCAGCATTCCGCTGCGCGCGGATTTGCCGCGCCCGCTGACCGTGCTGGTGCCGGTGCCGGGCGATGTCAAACCGGGCGCGCACAAACTGAACCTGGTGCTGGTCACCGGCAGCACGATGGTCGAACGCAAACTGACGGTCGATGTCATTGGCGTGCATCGTCCTGATCCGGTGGCGCGGGCCGGGGTGTTTCTGGATTTCGCGCCGCATTTGACGGGCGACATGCCATCGGCGCGGCGGCAGAACGAGTGCGATCTGGACACGTTGCGCGGCCTGGGGCTGACGGCCGTCGCGCCGGCGCTGGAAAATCCAGCGGGCGACATGGCTCCGTTTCTGGATGACCTCGCGGCCGTGGCAGCGCGCTTTGCGCCGCCGTTCATTGCCTATTCAGCGCCCAGGCGATTGGTGGGCGATTTCGGCTATGCCTCCGCCGCCGCATGGCTGGTGCGCGCCGAGGTTGCCGCCCGTGCCGCAGGTTTGCCGGTGCCCGCTTGGACGGTGGCCGATGAGCCGACCGGTGCTGGCACCACCGAGCAGGCCACCGAACTGTCCAAGGCAATCCGGCTGGCAAATCGCAAGTCCGTGCTCGCCGCCCATCTGAACGATCCGGCGGATCAGCGCATTTTGCAAAATTTCGACCTGATCACGGTCAACCCGCGCTTTGGGGCCGACGCAGCCAGCATTGCGGCATTGCGTGCGGCGGGGCATCAGCCGTGGCTGTACAACATGCCGCGATTGCGGCTGGCGGCTGGGTTTTATCTGTGGCGCAGCGGGGCGGACGGCTTGCTGCAATGGCATGCCCGGATGCCGACCGCCGATGCGTTCGACCCGACCGATGGCCGCGAGGGCGATGTGCAGTTTATCTGGCCGTCGCCCGGCGTTTGCACCCCGCCGGATCTGGACGCCGACCTGCTGGAATTGGCCGAAGGGCAGGAGGATTTGCGCTGGATGGCGTGGCTGCAAGCCGCCGCCGCGAAGAATAAGGCCGCAGCCGCGCTGTTGGAGCAGTTGCGCGGCGAGATTCCGGATGGCTGGACTGCTGCTGCCACTTTGCCGCAAACGGCCCCTGCCGCTTGGCGGGCGCGTATCGTAGTGTTGGCACGAAACGTGAGTGGGTAGCCGCAGGGCTTGCGACCCGGCCCGGCCAAATTGGAGGTGCCTGTTGATGGCACGTGGCTGCATCGTGGTGTTCGCGGCCCTTGGGCTGGCGGCCTGCGAACACGACCCGATTGAGTATATTCCGCCCACCGACCGCGCGCTGCTGGAAGCGCAGGCGCGGCTTGGCGACGCACATACCGGCTCCGGGGCGGTGAGCGTGGATGCGATGCTGGCGCGCGCACGCACGCCGCCCGCTCCATCGCCGTCCGCGCCGTCTGGCCAGCAGGCGTTGCTGCCGCTGGTGCTGCAATTTGCGGCGAGCGCCGTGGCACCCGATGAGGCGCAAAAGCAATCGTTGTCCGCATTTGCAGCCTCAGCGCAGGGCAAACCGGTGATGGTGATCAGCCGTCCGGGAAAATTGGCAGGGACGGCGGCGCTGCTCGGCCAGCGCCGGGCGCTTTCGGTCGCCCGCGCGCTAACGCCGCCGTTGACGGATGTGCAGTTGCGCTTCTCGGAAGACGCGCCGCCCGATACAGTCGTGGTCAGCCTTGAGGGTGCCCAGCCAGGCCGGACGACACCATGACGCAAGCTGTGATCCCTGTCCAAGCGCCGGCGGGTCCGCAACCGCTGCTGGAAATCGCCCATGGCGTGCTGGCGTCCGCATGGCGGCGGCGCTACGCGATTTTTCTGCCCATTCTGCTGCTGCCGGTCCTGGGCAGTGTGGTCGGCCACTACGCGCCGCGCAGCTTCGAAGCCAAAATGAGTATTCTGATTCAGGAACCGGGCAAGTTGAACCCGTTCCTGGAAGACCTTGCGGTGAAAACCAATCTGAAGGACCGCATGGCGGCGCTGCAAGCGCTGCTGACCAGCCGCTACGTGATGATCGGCGTGGCCGAGGATCTCGGGCTGCTCGACAAGAACGCCAGCGTCGCCAGGCAGGACCAGGTGGTGAGCGACCTATCCGGGGCGGTGACGGTGCAGTTAATTGGCACCGAAATGGTCGAACTGCGCTATCGCTCACGCGAGGCCTCCGGGATGGCCAAGGCGCTAACCCGGATCGGCGAGCGGTTCATGGAACGCGTGGAAGCGCCGGAAAATTCGTCGATGCACGACTCCGTGACCTTCCTCGGCGGCCAGTTGAAGGAGGCCACCGATAAGCTGGCGGTGGCCGAGCAGTCGCTGTCGGATTTCAAGTCATCCTACGCGCAGCAACTGCCAGACTTGCGTGGCGCCAACGTGCAACGCCTGACCCAACTCAGCGACACGCTGGCGCAGCGCGAGGTGGAGCTATCCGGCGCTGAGGCGCAACTGACCAGCACCGTGGACCGCATGTCGCAAACCGATCCGGTGGTCGGCCGGCTGGAGCAAGATATCGTTGGCGTGCGCAGCGAGCTGGCGCTGCTGAAGTCGCGCTATACCGACCAGCATTCCAGCGTGCAGGCCGCTGAGCGCAAGTTGCAACGGCTGGTGGAAGAGCGCGACGAGTTGTTGCACGCGGCACCCGCGCCCGCGCCGGGCGATGCCAACCGGATGATCAACATGGCGTCCGTGGCCGGCAATCGCACCGACGGGTCGCAGCCGCTGCTGGTATCGCAAGCGTCATCGCTGGAAGCCGCGCGCAGCAAAGTCGAGCAATTGCGCAGCGAGGTCGCCAACTTGCGAACCTTGGTCACCGAGTTGCGCGCCCGGGTCGAAAGCTCCGGCGAAGTCGAGCGGCTGCTGCACGACAAGGAACGCGAGGTGCAGGTTACCTCCGATCTCGTGGCGCAATTGCGCCGCCGTTTTGATATGGCCAAGGTCACCGGCGACTTGTCGCGCTTCCAGGCGCCGCAGCGCATCGCGGTGATCGACCGCCCGGTCGATCCGGTGAAGCCGACGCAGCCGATCACGCTGCTGTTCGGCGTCGGCGGCTTGTTCGGCGGCATCTTTCTTGGAATCGGTATCGCCGTGCTGATGGAAATGATGGACGGCACGGTGCGCACCGGGCGGGCGATGCAGAAACTCACCGGCGTGCCGGTGCTGGCGCGAATTGCGCCGCTGGAACGGCGTTTCACATGATCCAGAACGGACCGATCCTGCATGTGGTGCAGCATCTGCGGCCCGGCGGGTTGGAGGTAATGGCGCTGGAACTGGCGCGCGCCCAGTCTGCGCGCTATCCGGCCAAGGTGCTCAGCCTGGAAGGCAGCCTCGATGAAGCGGTGGCGGCATGGCCCCGGCTGGCAAGCCAGCGCGGCGACTTGCTGTTTGCCGGCAAGAAGCCGGGGCTGGACACGAGCTTGCCGTGGAATTTGGTGCGGCTATTCCGCACGCTGCGCCCGGCGTGCGTGCATACCCATCACATTGGCCCGCTGCTGTATGCCGGATTCGCCGCGCGTTTGGCCGGGGTGCGGCACCGCATCCATACCGAGCACGACGCGTGGCACCTGAAAGACCCGCGCCGCCGCAAAGTGGCCAAGCTGGCGATTGCCCTGGCCCGCCCAGTGCTGGTGGCCGATGCGCCGCATGTCGCCGAAGCGGTGGCCGAAGCGCTCGGCTGCGCGCTGCCGCGCACTATTTTGAACGGCGTCGATGTGGACCGTTTCGTACCCGGCGACCGCGATGCCGCCCGCCGCGCGCTTGGCCTGCCGCAGGATGCGCGCATCATCGGCGTGGCGGCTCGGCTGGAGACGGTGAAGGGCGTCGATATCGCCATTCGCGCGCTGGCGGCGATGACTCGCCCGGCGGTGTTGGCCATCTCGGGCACCGGCTCGCAAGATGCGGCGCTACGCCAGTTGGCATTCACGTCCGGCGTGGCGGAGCGGGTGATTTTCCTGGGGCATAACGACGATATGCCGCGGTTCTATCGGGCGCTCGACGTGCTGTGCCTGTCGTCGCGGGCCGAAGGGCTGCCGCTGTCGCTGCTGGAAGCCCAGGCCAGCGGCGTTCCGGTGGTCGCGGCCGCCGTCGGCGGCGTGCCGGCGGCAATTTGCCCGCTGTCCGGGCGGCTTGTCCCCAGCGAAGACATAGCAGGCTTCGCCGCAGCACTTGACGCAGCGCTTGACCCGCCACCGGCCAGTCCGCGCGATTTCGTGCTGCGAACTGGAAGTTTGGCATCCGCATCAGATGCTTACCTTCAGTTGGCGCTCGGCTGAGGCAGTCGCCTCGCAATTTGCATTGCGGTCGGCAAGTTACGCCCTGGCACAGTTCCTGCGGATGTCCTCCCAGACGCTCACCAGCGCACCGGAGGCCCGACCATGACGAACCTGCTCCAGACCGCGACCGAGCTTGCCACGTTGGGATCGCTCGGCCTCGCTGGCTACCATCATGCCGGCTACCCGCTGTTGCTGAAGTTCCTGCGCAAGCCGACCGGCACGCCGCCGCTGCCAGCCGATGCCGTGCTGCCCAGCATGACCATCGTCATGCCGGCTTATCAGGAAGAAGCCCAGATCGCTGCCAAGTTGCGCAACATCGCGGCGCTCGACTATCCGGCCGGCAAGCTGCATGTGGTTGTGGCCTGCGACGGCTGCACCGACGCGACGGTGGCCATTGCCCGCGCCACGCTGGCCGAACCGGCCTGCGCGCATCTGCTGGCCGACGTGCAGGACCATCACGAAAATCGCGGCAAGGTGGCGCTGCTGAACGAAGCCATCGCCCGGGTGCGCACCGCCGTGGTCGTGCTGTCGGATGTGTCGGCCATGCTGCCGCCCGACGCGCTGATGCGCGCTGCGGCGCATTTCGCCGATGCCTCGCTGGGTGCGGTCGGCGGCACCTACCGCTTGCAGCAGGCCAGCAGCGCCGGTGAGAGCACCTACTGGAAGGTGCAACTCGGCGTGAAGCGTGGCGAGGCCGCCCTGGGCGCCCCGCTCGGTCTGCACGGCGCGTTCTACGCCTTCCGCCGCATCGCCTGGGCGGCGTTGCCCGGCGACACCATCAACGACGACTTCATCCTGCCGATGCAGATTTTCGCGCGTGGCTGGCGGGTGGCGTACGACGACCAGATCGTGGCCCTCGAAGCCGATCACGACGATCCGGCGTCCGAGCGCCGCCGCCGCAAGCGCATTGCGGCCGGCAACGTGCAGCAACTGGTGCGGTTGCTGCCGCTGCTGCACCCGCGCCACGGCGGCGTGGCATTCTCGTTTGCGTCCGGCAAGGCGCTGCGCGTCATCATGCCGTTTCTGCTGCTGACCGGCCTGCTGGGCAGCATCGCCCTGGCGGACGGCTCGGAATTCTTCACCACGCTGACGGCGCTGCAAATTGCCGGCTGCCTGGCGGCGCTGTTCGGCGCGCTGCTCGGCGAGCGGGCGCCCAAGCCGCTGGCGCTGGCGCATTATTTGGTGTCTGGCCATACCGCCAGCGTGATCGGGCTGTGGCGCTACCTCAGCGGCAAGGCCAGGCTGCCCTGGCAGCGCGCTTCGATCACCCCGGCCAGCATGTTCATGCATCTGCCGGTCTCGGTGGCCTTTGCCAAACGCGGGCTGGATATTCTGGTGGCGCTGGTTGGCCTGACGCTGACCGCCCCGCTGTGGCCGCTGCTGGCGCTGGCGATCAAGCTCGATAGCCGGGGGCCGGTGCTGTTCAGCCAACTGCGCGTCGGCCGGGCGCTGTCCGACCGCACCGAGTTGTTCCGCATGTTGAAGTTCCGCTCGATGCGCAGCGACGCCGAAGCCCGCACCGGTGCGGTGTGGGCGACCAAGAACGACCCGCGCATCACCGGCGTTGGCCTGTTCCTCCGCAAGACCCGCCTGGACGAAATCCCGCAGTTGCTGAACGTGCTGATGGGCGACATGTCCATCGTCGGCCCCCGCCCGGAGCGCCCCGGCTTCTACGGCAAGCTGGAGCAGGCCATCCCGTTCTTCGCCGACCGCACCGTGGGCCTGCGCCCTGGCATCACCGGCTTGGCACAAGTCAACCAGGGCTACGACACCAGCCTGGACGATGTGCGCCGCAAGGTGACCTTCGACCACGCCTACGCCATGCACTTGGCCAGCCCGATGTCCTGGCTGATGTGCGATCTGGGCATCATGTTCAAGACGCTGACCGTGATGGCGACCGGGCGCGGCCAGTAAGACCTGCTACCGGCTTGAAAAGGGCCGGGCAGCGATGCCCGGCCCTTGGCGTTTCGCGCGGCTAGACCCGCAGCAGCTTCACGCACATCGGCGTGCCGATGGCCGCACGCTGGCCGCTGTCGCTGAGCAAGCCGGTCGCGGGATCGCGCGCCAGCACCACCACCTCGTCGGTCGCCTGATTGGCGATCAGCAGGAAGCGCCCGGTCAGGTCGATGGTGAACTGGCGCGGCGTTTGGCCCTGGATGCTGGCGTGGCCGATAGCGGCCAGATGGCCGGTGGCAGTATCCGCCGCGAAGCAGGCGATGCTGTGGTGGCCACGATTGGCGGCGTAGACAAAGCGCCCATCCGCCGAGATGCCGATATCCGAGCAGGTATTGTCCGGGTGGCCCTCCGGCGGCAGCGAACTGATGGTCTGCAATGGCGTGAGCTCGCCCGTCGCGGCGTTCCAGCCATAGGCGCTGACCGAGCTCGCCAGTTCGTTGGTGACATAGACGAAGCGGCCGGTGGGGTCGAACACCAGATGGCGCGGCCCATTGCCGGGGGCCGACTGCACGAACGGCACCGGGGCAGGGGTGAGCGCCCCGGTCGCGGCATCGAACGCATAGACCATGATGCGGTCGATGCCGAGGTCGGCGACCAGCACGAAGCGGTTGTCCGGGCTGGGCACCGCGCAATGCGGATGGGTGCCTTCCTGCCGGTCCGGGTTGGGGCCGCTGCCGGTGTGCACCACGCGGCTGGCGACCGGGCCGAGGCCGCCGTCGTGGTCAATCGGCAGCGATACCGCGGCGGCTGGCGGGCGCAAGCCATCCGGGCCGATGCGGTAATTCGCCACCAGCAGCCAGCGCCCGGTGTGATCGGCGCTGGCCATCGCCGCGATGCTGCCGCCGGTGGCCTGCTTGTTGATATAGGTGAGCGCCCCGGTGTCGCGGTCGATCCGGTAGGCGGTCACGTCGCCTTCGTGCCAGCCGTACACTTCGCTGATCGCATACAGCGTGCGGCCGGCGGCATCGATGGTCAGGTAGCTCGGGTTGTCGATGCCATCGGTCTCGCTCAGCTTGGTCAACTCGCCGGTTTGCTCGTTGAATTCGAGCACCGTAATGCCGATTCCCTTGCATTCCAGGAAATACGGCGCCGGACGGGTGATGGAGCCGACGAAGGCCAGCGTGCGGGCGGTCATGGCGCGGTGTTCCCCCAGGAGTTGTTGCGCCGATGCTAGCGCCCTGCGCAGCGGACGTCCAATTCCCTGGTGAATGATACATTCAAGATTGAATGCTTCATTCGCCTATGATACGTGTCGTTGGAGGAAATTCAGGGCGGGTGCGCCCGTGGATGGCAATGGGCGGCAAACGGCCCAGACCAGATAGGGAGGAACCGATGACACCGATGGTACGTCTGACCGGCGCTGCACTCGTGGCACTCGCCGCTGCCTACGTTGCCACCCCCGCGCAGGCCGGGGACGCCGGGCTGATCGCCGGGCTGCCGGACGAACTAAAGGCGCTGTACGACGGCGCCACCGACAATCTGCAACCCTCGGCCTACGACAATTTCAAAGCCCCGGCGAAGCCATGGAAGTGGTGCCACTCGGAAAGCTATCAGGGCAACCCGTGGCGCGTATCGCTGACCAATGAACTCAAGCGTCTGGTCGATATCTACAAGGCCAAGGGCTGGGTGAGCGACTTCGAACTGTCCGATTCCAACGGCGACACCAGCCGCCAGATTTCGCAAATCCGCGCCTTCATCGACAAGAAGTGCAGCATCATCACCTCGGTGGCCGGTTCGGCGACCGGCTTGAACGATGCGATCAAGGCCAGCTACGACGCCGGGATCGCGTTCGTGACCATCTCGTCCTCGGTCACCAGCCCGTACGCCATCAACGTGGATAGCAACTACGGCCGCTGGGGCTACGACATGGCCAAGCAACTGGGCGAGTCGCTCGGTGGCAAGGGCAACATCATCCTGGTCGAAGGCATCGCCGGTGCGCCGATCGTGGCGCAGGAACGCGCGGGCGGCGACAAGGCGCTGAAGGATTATCCGGGCGTCAAGGTTGTCCGCACCGTCAACGGCAACTGGACCGCCAACGTCACCAAGACCGTGATCCTCCAGGCGCTGGCAACCAGCCCGCAGAAAGTCGATGCGGTGTGGACCACCGGCAGCGAAAGCCGGGTGATCGCCGAAGCCTTCACCGAGGCAGGCCGTCCCGCGCCGCTGATCTCGGGATCGACCTCGGGCGATGCGCTCGGCTACTGGAAAGCGCACGCGGATCGCTACCGCTTCGAGGGCCACGGCGTGCTGCCGGCGTGGAACTCAGAAAGTCTGTTCCGCGTCTCGGTGGCGCTGCTGGAGGGCCAGAAGCCCAAGCTGAATACCATCATGATCCCGATCCCGGTGGTGAAAGGGGTCGATCTCGACAAATGGTATGCGCCCTGCATGACGCCGGACGCGGTTTCGACCTTCCCGGTGCCGCCGACGGACCCGATGCCTGACGCGCTGCTGGCGAACTACTTCCAGAACCCGGGCCCGGTGGCGGGCTATAATTACGCTGAGGTGCCGAACGCTTGCGCGGGTAAGTGAGCCTAGCCTTGCTTGAGGTGGCGGCGCTGTCCAAACGCTACGGGGAAACCGTGGCGCTGGACGGCGCCGCCATCGCGTTTCGGCCGGGGTCGATCCATGCCGTGCTGGGCGAAAACGGGTCGGGCAAAAGCACTTTGGTGAAAATCTTGTCCGGCATTGTCGTCCCCACCAGCGGCACCGTGCGGCTGGCGGGCGAACCGGTTGCCGATTTCCGCCCGGTGGCGATGCAGGCGCGCGGGATCGGCACGGTGTTTCAGGAGGTGTTGATCGCGCCGGACCGCTCGGTGACGGATAACATTTTGCTGGGCATCGACGGCTTGCTGACGCGCGCCGTGGCGCGCAGTGGGCGGGCGGGGCTGGCAGCGCAATTGCTGGCGCGGATCACCCGTTCGCCGATCAATGTGGCCGCGCCCGCCGGGGCGCTGCCGCTGGCGCAGCGCCAATTGGTCGTGCTGGCCCGTGCGCTGGCCAAGCAGCCGCGCGTGCTGATTCTGGACGAAGTGACGGCGGCGCTGGACTACGGCGACCGCGATGCGGTGTTCGCCTTCATGCGCGGCTTCGCCCAAAGCGGCGGGCTGATCCTGTTCATCACCCACCGCATCGACGAAGTCACCGAACTCGCCGACTTCGTCAGCGTGCTGCGCAGCGGCCGCTTGGTCCGCACGTTTGCCCGCGGCGAGGTGGATGTGCCCGGCCTGCTGGCGCTGATGGCGCCCGCCACGCTCGACGGCTTGGCCGATGCCGCCTGACGCCCCGTTGTTGCAGGCGCATGGATTGAAGATCGCCGCCCGCGCGGCGGCGTTCGACGATGCGATCCGCCCCGGCGAGATCGCTGGGCTGGCCGGGCTGGAGGGGCACGGGCAGGAGGAATATCTGGAAACCCTGGCCGGGCATCGCCGCCCACTGGCGGGCGAAGTGCTGGCCGGAGATGAAACGCGGATCGGCAGTGCAGCGCAGGCGGTGCGCCACGGCATCGCCTATTTGCCGCGCGACCGGCGCACCACGGGGATTTTCCCGACGCTCTCGGTGGTGGATAATTTTGCCGCCGCGACGCCCGGCCACGACGCCAAGCTGGGGGTAATCGGCGGTGGCGCGCGGCGCAGCCGTTTTGCGGTGTGGCGCGAACGGCTTTCGGTGGTGGCGCGGTCCGACCGTGCGCCGATCACGGCACTCTCGGGCGGCAATCAACAAAAAGTGCTGCTGGCCCGCGTGCTGGCGCTGAAACCGCGCGTGCTGCTGCTGAACGACCCGACGCGCGGCGTAGACATCCGCACCCGGCATGCGCTGTACGAGGTGTTTGCCGGGCTAGCCGCCGAGGGCATGGCGCTGGTGGTGCTGTCCACCGAGATCGAGGAAATACTGCGGCTCTGCCACCGCGTCGTGGTGTTCCGCGACGGCGGCGTACAAGCGCGGCTCGATCGGGCGGAAATGAGCGTCGAGCGGGTCATTGCCGCGATGTTCGGGCGGGTGGCGTAGCCCATGCCGCTGATAACCCGCGAAACCCGCGTTGCTTTGGTGCTGCTGGTGTTGTTGGTGGCGCTCAACGTGGCGCTGAACCCGGCGCGCTTCGCGCCATCCGCCTGGGGCACGCTGCTCGGCCTCGCGGCGCCGCTGATCTGTGCGGCGCTGGCCTCAATGCCCGCCATCCTGGGCGGTCGTGGCGGCATCGACGTATCGGTCGGCCCGGCGATGGGTTTCATCAACGCGGTGCTGATCAAAACGCTGGTAATCGACAGTGGTATCACATCGGCCTGGGTGTTGGTGCCGTCTGCCCTGGTAATGGGGGCGGGGATCGGCGCGGTGAACGGGGCCATCGCCACGCTGGTCCGCGTGCAGCCGATCATCGCGACGCTCGGCACCTATCTCGTGCTTTCCGGCCTCACGCTGACGCTATTGCCCGCCCCGCTGGGTGGTGCGCCGGACTGGTTGAAGGCGTTGTCCGGCGCGTGGTCGATCTTGCCGCTGGTGGTCCTCGCAGTGGCGTGGCTCGGCTTCAAGCGGTTGCCGCTGTACGAGCAACTGCTCGCCACCGGCAGCGACGACCGGGCCGCGTATTCGGCAGGCGTCAATGTCACCGCCGTGCGGTTCCTGTCCTACGTCGTCACCGGGCTGTTCGTGGGGGTCGCGGCGCTGGTGCTGACCGCGCTGATCGGCTCGGCCGACCCGACCATCGGGCCGAATTTTACGTTGCTCGCCATTTCCTCGGCCGCTCTCGGCGGCGTCAGCTTGGCGGGCGGGCGCGGCGGGTTCCTGGCGGCGGCGGTGGGCGCCATCGACATCTTCCTGCTGCAAAGCGCGCTGACCTACTTCAACGTCTCCACCTTCGTGCTGCAAATCAGCTACGGCCTCATCCTGGTCGCCTCGATCTGCATCAACGCCTTGCCGTCGGTGCTGCCGAAACGGGGGGCGGCATGAGGCGGTTCGGCTGGCTACGGGTGACGGGCGCCTTCCTGGTCGCCGCCGGGTTACAGGCGCTCGGCAGCGTACTGATCGAGGGCTATTCCGAACCGTTCGCCATCCGCGCACAACTGGTGCTGTCCAGCCTGCTGGCGGTCGCAGCCGTTGGGCAAACCCTGGTGGTGATCGTCGGCGGCATCGATTTGTCGGTACCGTTCGTAATCGGCTTCGCCAACGTGGTCGCGGCGCAGTTGTACGGCGACGGCTGGCCGTTTCCGCTGGTCTGCTTGGTTGTCGCAGTGCTGGCGGCGGGCATCGGCGCCATCAACGGTTTTCTGTCGGCGGCGCTGAAGGTGCATCCGCTGATTCTGACGCTTGGCGTCGGCACCGCGGTACAGGGCGCTGTGCTATTGTGGACCGCCGGATTCCCCACGGGGTCGGCGCCCGAGGGACTGACCAAGTTCGTTTCCATCGGCGCGCAGGCCTGGATGCTGCCGGTGCCATGGCTGGTCCCAGCGACCTTCGTACTGCTGTTGGCGATGATGCTGATGTTGGCGCGCACACCGTTCGGCCGGCGCATGTATGCGCTGGGCGCCAACCCGGTCGCCGCCCGGTACGCGCTGATCGGCCCGGTGCGGATGTGGACCCTCACCTACGCGCTGAGCGCGGTGTTCGCCGCCGCTGCCGGGGTGCTGCTGCTCGGCTTCACCGGATCGGCCTATGCCGATGTCGGCCAGCCCTATCTTTTCCAGTCGATTGCCGCCGTGGTGATCGGCGGCACCGCGTTGACCGGCGGGCAGGGCGGCTACCTCGGCACCGTCGCCGGGGCGCTGGTGCTGACGGAAATCAACACCCTGCTGATCGGTCTGGGCTTGCAGCCCTCGATGGTCCAGGCGGCCTTGGGGGCAGTGATTATCGTGCTGGTGTCGCTGTACGGACGCGCCGCCCACGTCCGCACCATGATTTAGCCGCCCCTCAAAAAAATTCATCGGCGCAGCGTTGGTTTCATCGCCTTTTCAGGCGGTTGCACGCGTACGTCGTTACGGTCGGGTTCGTGGAACGATCAACGTACAAAGTCGGCATTGGAATCACTTCCACCCGACTACCGAGCCTATTACAAGATCGCCGATGGCCGTCGCGATGTTGCTCGGCCAGAGAGGAAAACTTTGATGTTCAAGAAAATTCTGTCTCTGGCAGTCGCGACTGCCGCTCTGCTCGCGTTCCAGCCGGCAGCGCCCGCGCAAGCGGGCGACTCGGTTGAGGTTTTGCACTGGTGGACGTCTGGCGGCGAGGCTGCTGGTTTGTCGGTTTTGAAGCAGACGCTGGCGGGTCAGGGGGTTGAGTGGAAGGATGCGCCGGTGGCCGGTGGCGGCGGGTCGGGCGCGATGACGACGCTGAAGGCGCGGATGACGTCGGGCAATCCGCCGACGGCGTCGCAGATGCTGGGCTATGCCATTCTGGACTGGGCCGAAGCC
>JANYDF010000022.1 GCA_025359905.1 Rhodospirillales bacterium | reverse complement strand
CCATGATCAGCACTCCTACGCCAAGCGCACCAGCGCCGGCACACCCGGGATGATCACCAAATTGGCAGGCGGGTCCTAAACGCAATATCCGAAAGTCTATCAGTGGATACCGGTGCCCGGTGCTCGACGGCGTTGCGCTCGACGAAGCGAGTTCATCCGGTGATATTACCGGCACTGCTGTGATGCCGCCCAGCCGACCGGAATGTGGTGCAACGGAACTCGGATTGTGGGTTGGATTGTGGGTTATCTTCTGAATTCACCGATTATTTGGCTGTTTTTTTCAACTTTTGTCGGACACTCCCTCCGCCAGCGCCCTAGGATTTCTGCGGGTGTTCCGTGGCAGACAGCGATCATACCCCCATCTAATCCCTCAAAACCTCACGGCTTGTGGCGCACGCTGGCGAGCGTCGCGGCGGTGCTGCCCGTTGTATAGCTTGCCACATAGACGATCCCGCTCACCACGCGGCGGTCATCCACCCGTGGAGCCCCGCGCGATCGAGGGAAATACGGCTCGATGCGGCTCATCTGGGTTTCGCTCAACAAATACACGGCGGACATGGCGACCTCCGCACAAACCAGAATCACGCTGCCCCAAGCCGCCGCAACTCATTAATGGGTCCTGACCCTAGAGCGGGCTTGTTAAATCGGGCGGCCAAAGCGCGCCTCAATCTAAATCAAATCGAATTCGCTTCCATTTGCGCGGCGCTGACCGCAACCTGCGGCGGCGCCGCGGAATTGCCGGGGGCCGCCTGCCAAAACGCCAGCGCTGCGCTGCGCTCAGGCCAGCGCGAAAATCGCCGCCCCAAGGTCCGCACGGCCGACATTGGACCGGAACGCACTGAACAATTCGCGCCCGACACCAAATTGGTTGCCCGACAAATCGGCCTCGGCCGGCTCGCGCGCTGCCCACTCGTCCGGTTCGACCAGCACATCCAGCCGCCCGGCCACCGCGTCCACCCGTACGATGTCGCCGTCGCGGATCAGCGCGATGGCCCCGCCATCGGCGGCTTCTGGCGTGACGTGAATGGCGGCGGGCACCTTGCCGGATGCGCCGGACAGCCGCCCGTCGGTCACCAGCGCCACGCGGAAGCCACGGTCTTGCAGCACTCCCAGCGGCGGCATCAGCTTGTGCAGTTCCGGCATGCCGTTGGCCTGCGGCCCCTGGAATCGCACCACCGCGACAAAATCGCAGTCCAATTGCTTCGCCTTGAACGCGGCCTGCAATTCCTCCTGGCTGTGGAACACCCGCGCCGGGGCTTCGATGATGTGCCGCTCGGCCGCCACGGCGGAGGTCTTGATCACGGCGCGGCCAATGTCGCCGTGCAGCACACGCAAGCCGCCGGTGGCCTGAAACGGCTCGGCCGCCCCGCGCAGGATCGAGCGGTCGCCGCTGGCCTCGGCCGGCGCGCGCCATTCCAGGCCGCCATCCGCCGACAAGCCCGGCTCGGCCACGTAGCTGCGCAGCCCCTGGCCCCATACGGTGCGCACATCCTCATGCAACAGCCCGGCGTCGAGCAACTCGCGGATCAGGAACGGCATGCCGCCCGCCGCATGGAAGTGGTTCACGTCGGCCTTGCCGTTCGGATACACCCGGGCCAGCAGCGGGGTCACTTCCGCCAGATCGGCGAAATCGTCCCAGTTCAGCCGGATGCCGGCCGCCGCCGCCATGGCGACCAGATGGATGGTCAAGTTGGTCGAACCGCCGGTGGCGTGCAGCCCGACGATGCCGTTGACGAACGCTTTTTCGTCCAGCACCCGGCCAACTGGCGTGAAGGTATTGCCCAGCGCGGTAATCGCCAGTGCGCGGCGCGCGGCTTCGGTGGTCAGTGCGTCACGCAACCCAGTGCCCGGATTGACGAAGCTGCTGCCCGGCAGATGCATGCCCATGATTTCCATCAGCATCTGATTGGTGTTGGCGGTGCCGTAGAAGGTGCAGGTGCCAGGGCCGTGGTAGCTCTTCATCTCGGATTCGAGCAGTTCGGCCCGGGTTGCCTTGCCCTCGGCATACAACTGCCGGGTCTTGCTTTTCGCGTCGTTGGAAATGCCGGACGTCATCGGCCCGGCCGGGATGAACACGGCAGGCAGGTGGCCGAAGCTAAGCGCCCCAATCACCAGCCCCGGCACGATCTTGTCGCACACGCCAAGATACACTGCTGCGTCGAAGGTCTGGTGCGACAACGCCACGGCGGTCGATAGCGCGATCACGTCGCGGGAGAACAACGACAGTTCCATCCCCGCCTCGCCCTGGGTCACGCCGTCGCACATCGCAGGCACGCCGCCCGCCACCTGCGCGGTGGCTCCCGCCTCGGACGCTGCGCGGCGGATCAACGCGGGAAACCACTCGTACGGCTGATGCGCCGACAGCATGTCGTTATAGGCGGTGACGATGGCGAGGTTCGGCGTGATGCCGTCCTTCAGCCGCGCCTTGTCCGCCGGGCCGCACGCGGCAAAGGCGTGCGCTTGGTTGGCGCAGCCCAGCCCCTGCCGCCGTCCGGCCGGTGTTGCCGCGCGGTCGATGCGGTCGAGGTAACGCGACCGCCCATCGTGGCTGCGCTTGGCAATCCGGCCGGTGATCTCGGCAACACGGGCGAGCGGGGCCATCTATCCTCCATGCCGCGCACGGCGCGGGTATGATGCACTGCAATAGAATCGCAGCCGGTGAGGCTCTGCCACTTCCGGCCTGCCCAATGCAAGGAGACACGGTATGCCCTTCGACGAATTCGGCGGCGACGGCCCAGGCGACGGCAGTGGCCGCCGCACCGCCCGCAACGTGCTGGGCGGCGCGCTGGAAAGCTGTTCGTTCAACCCGATCACCGGGTTCTTCCGCAACGGCTGCTGCGACACCAGTCCGCAAGACATCGGCAGCCACACCGTGTGCGCCGTGCTAACCGCCGGCTTCCTGCTGTTTTCGCGCTCGCGCGGCAACGATCTGTCCACCCCCCGTCCTGAATTCGGCTTTCCCGGCCTGCAACCGGGCGACCATTGGTGTTTGTGCGCGCCGCGCTGGCAGGAGGCGCTGGAGGCTGGGCACGCACCGCAGGTCGCCTTGCGCGCCACGCATGAGGGCGCGCTGCGCTATTGCGAGCTGAAGGATTTGAAAGCTCACGCTGTCGATCTCAATTAAACCGCGCGGCGTTGGTGCGGCGTGGCGGTCACGGCAGTTTGATTTCACCCGCCACGGCACCGCCACAAAGTCCATGCACAGTGACGATGGATCGATGGAGGTTACAATGCTGTTATCTTATCGCTCGCGTCTGCTCCGCACGCTCGGCGCCATCGCGGTCACTGCAGCGGTGCTGGCGCCACTCGCCATTCCCTCGCCGGCCCAAGCATGGTGGCGCGGCGGCTGGCATGGCGGCTGGGGCGGCGGCGTGTTCATCGGCGTGGCCCCGCCGGTATATGTCGCACCGCCGGTGGTCTATGCGCCGCCGCCGATTGCGTATGGCTATGGCCCGGTGTGGGTGCCCGCGCACGTCAACCCGTACGGCTATTGGGTGCCGGGCCACTGGCGCTGACGGCCCGCCGGCCCCTTCACCAGGAATCCCCTTCACCAGGAATGCAGCACGCGCATGTGCGAGGTCTTCTTGTTCTGATGTTCGGCCATGCGCTGCAACAATTGATCCAGCGCGGCGACTGCTTGCGCCGCGTTCGGCCCTTTGTTCAGCATGACGCACTCGGCGCGCGACGACATGGCCGCGTCGGTCATCTCGCCGCGCGTCGGCAGGCCGGATTTGACCATCTCCTCAAGCACTTGCGTCGCCCATAGCACCGGCACGTGCGCGGCTTCGCACAGCCACAGAATTTCCTCCTGCATCTCGGCCAGCCGGGCGAAGCCGATTTCCACCGCCAGATCGCTGCGGGCAATCATCACGCCGAACGGCTGGCGGCCCGCCGCACGCACAATGATCTCCGGCAAATTCTGCACCGCCCGCAGCGTCTCGACCTTGGCGATCAGGCCGATGCGCGCCCAGTCTTGCGGACGCCGCGCCTTGAGTTCGGCCTGCAAGAGCGAGACGTCGCTGGCCCGTTGCACGAACGAATAGCCGATCAAATCGGCGTGTGCCGCAACGAAATCCAGGTCGGCCCGGTCCTTCGCGGTCAACGGGTCGAGGTCGAGTTCGGTGCCCGGGAAGTTCAGCCCCTTTTCCGGCTTCAGTTTCACCCCGCCCAGTTTGGTGCGCAGCACCCGCACCACCACGCCGCCGTTCGGGCGGATGGCTTCGACCACGCCGCCGAGCCGGCCGTCATCGATCGCCACCTCAGCGCCGGGCCGCAAGCTGGCCAGCACGCTGCCGGGCAGGCAGACGGCACGCAAACCAATCTCGTCCACTTCATCCAGCCTGCTGGCTTCGGGCAGCAGCAACAACAGGTGGCCCGCTTGCATCCGCGCAGTGTCATCCGGCCGCCGCACCGCGCCGGTGCGGATTTTCGGACCGGCGATATCCATCAGCACTGGCAACCGGCGGCCGACGGCCACGCTGGCCGCCTGGGTATGGCCGATCATTGCTGCCCACGCCGCCGCATTGTCGTGCGCGCAGTTGATGCGCACAGCATTGGCCCCCGCTTGGGCAAGGCGCAGCACCACCGCCGGATCGCCGGCCGCGTCGCTGCCCAACGTCACCAAAATCCGAACTTCGCGCCCGGCCGGGGCGAGGCCGAACAGCACCTCGGCATTGCCGCGCAAGCGGTCCTCGCCGCGAAAGAACCGCCGTTCCGGCGGCGGCCAGCGCCGATGACCGGCAGCCTCGGCCGCACCGGCCAGCACATCGGCCACCGCGTCCAGCGTCACCAGCACACGGCCTTCCAGCCGCCCCAGCGACGATACGCCGTGCCGCATCAGCACCCGCTGCAACGGCCGCAAATCGTTGTGGCGCAACGCAATATAGTGCGCGAGGTTCAGCGCGCTGGCGGCAAAGCCGGGGCGGACGATGTCGCGCCGCCAGCCGCCGTAGGTCAGCGCGCCCTCCGCCGCCACGCGCGCCCGCAAGCCACGCAATTCGGATAACGGCGATAGGGCGTCGGACATAGGGAGCTCCTTCGCAGTGAGGCTAGACAGCGCCAGAAACTTGTCCCTTGATCCATCTCACCCGCCCGGCAACTCTGGCGCGATCGTTCGGAGCGCCTCGCATGGCTGGCACGCCCACCTTCGCAGTTCCCCCCGGATTTCTCGGGCTGACCCGGCGCGACGCCAACGCCGCCTGCGTCATCGCGGGCATTCCGCTGGATATCGGCACCACGCACCGGCCCGGCACCCGCTTCGGCCCCGGCGCCATCCGGCGCGCCAGCGGCATGCTGACCGACGGCGCGCACCCTGGACGCTGGGTGGAGCCGCCGATGCTCGACCTGTCCGACATCGGTGACTTCGCCATCGCGCTCGGCGATATCGGCGAGAGCCTGCTGTTGATCGAGCAACAGGCCGCCAGCCTGCCGCATCTGGCCGCCCTCGGCGGCGAACATGGCGTGACGCTGGCGTTGCTGCGCGCCTTGTCCAAACGCACCGGCCCGCTGGCGCTGGTGCATTTCGACGCGCATGTGGATACGTGGCCGGACAATTTCGGCCAGTTGTTCGGCCATGGCTCGGTGTTCTTTCATGCGATCAACGAGGGTCTGATCGACCCGCGCCGCACCATCCAACTGGGCATCCGCTCGCCGGTTCAGCGCGAGGTGTGGGACTGGACGCTGGGCCATGGCGTCACGATTCTGACCGCGCAAGACATCCACGCCAGCACGCCAGACGCGGTGGCGGCGCGGGTGCGCGACGTCATCGGCGACAGTGCCGCCTACCTGAGCTTCGACATCGACTGCCTCGACCCCGCCTTCGCCCCCGGCACCGGCACGCCGGAAATCGGCGGGCTGGCCAGTTGGCAGGCGCAGGCCATTCTGCGGCGGCTTTCTGGACTTGATTTCCGGGGGATGGATTTGGTCGAGGTGGCGCCTGCCTATGACGTCTCGGAGATCACAGCACTGGCCGGGGCGACAATGGTTTGGGAGTATTTGGCGCTGATGAGCGACCGATTCGCGGCGCCCGCCTAGCATCCGGCGAACGTGTTCGATTTGCGCCTTAGCTCCCAGGCGTTATGACCGCACAGGGACACCGTATCCCGCAATTCGCAATTCTCCCCCCTCCCCCCAGGCCCTATACCCCCGCTCCCGCCGCTGACCTCCTACGGTTCAGCGGCGGATGCTTGACGCACCGCACGTGCCGCGAGCCTCATTCCCCCGGCGTTGCCGGAGAGGCACAGCAACGACGTACCGCGTCCTTTTCGATGGAGCCGGCCAATCCCCCCTTGGAAAGTCCTGGGGCGGGCGTGGGCCGGGGTCGTTAGGGAGACGCCTATGTTGTCTGACCGGTCCGCCGCGATGCGAAGTCCGCGCATCACCGGCTGAGTTTCGCGCCTAGCGCCAATGCGCCTGCGCGTGTTCCCGAATCCGTTGATCTTTGACGCGCAGCCTGTCTGCGCGTGCCGATGCTTGCGAGGACTTCCCCATGAGCCAACTCCGTTCGCGTGCCGCCGTCTCCCCGCTCCGCCGTGCGTTCGCCGAGGCGCAGCCGTCGCTGCCCGCCGTCGATGACCTGATCGCCGTCGAGCGCCCGGAAGACCCGATGCACTGCCTGCGCCCGGCCGCTATCGTGGCCGCCGCCGCCGCGTTCGTGGCGGGTTTCCCCGGCGACGTGCTGTATGCGGTGAAGTGCAACCCGGAACCGGCTGTGCTGCGCGCGGTCTACGAAGGCGGCGTGCGGCATTTCGACTGCGCGTCGGCCGCCGAAGTGGCGCTGGTGCGCACGCTGTTCGCCGATGCGCAGATCCATTTCATGCACCCGGTG
Source organism: Rhodospirillales bacterium (assembly GCA_025359905.1). GTDB lineage: Bacteria > Pseudomonadota > Alphaproteobacteria > Acetobacterales > Acetobacteraceae > CAIPHQ01. Next base: position 17,422 of record JANYDF010000022.1, on the reverse strand, counting down.
AAGTCGCGCGGCGCGATCCGCGAGGCGTGGGGGCGGCATCGCGTGGCCGATTTCGTGCTGGATAGCGCCGATGAACTGGCGAAGATCCTGGCCGAAACCGGCGCGGGCGCAGCGGACGGCCTGGGCTTGGTGATCCGCCTGGCGCTGCCGAAGGGTACCGCTGCGTACGATCTGTCCGGCAAATTCGGCGCGGCACCGGATGAGGCGGTGGAATTGCTGCGCGCTGCCCGGCCGCACGCCGCCCGGCTCGGCCTGTCGTTTCATGTCGGCTCGCAGTGCCTGGACCCGCTGGCGTGGCGCGATGCGATGGAATTGGCCGGCGCGGTGATCCGTGCCGCCGAAGTCACGCTGGACGTGCTGGACGTCGGCGGCGGTTTCCCGGTGGCATATCCCGATATCGACCCGCCGCCGCTCGGTGCGTTCCTGGCCGAGATCGAAGCTTCGTTCGAACGGCTGGCGCTGCCCAGCACCCGGTTGTGGGCTGAACCGGGCCGCGCGCTGGTGGCGGGCGGCACGTCGGTTGTCGTGCAGGTGCTGATGCGGCGCGGCGATGCGCTGTACGTCAACGACGGCGTGTACGGCAGCCTGTCCGACGCCGGCGCGCCGGGCTTTCGCTTTCCGGTGCGCTTGATCCGCCCCGAAGACGGCGCGCCATCCGCGACGCGGCAGGGCTTCGAACTGTTCGGCCCGACCTGCGACAGTGCCGACCGGATGCGCGGCCCGTTCTATCTGCCCGCCGATACGCGGGAGGGCGACTGGATCGAACTCGGCCAGCTTGGCGCGTACGGCGCCTGCCTGCGCACCGCGTTCAACGGCTTCGACCGGGCGCGGCTGGTCGAAGTGCGCGACGGCGCGATGCTGGAAACAGCGGGCTACGCGCTCGCCGCCTGAGGTGCGTCCACGCTCACGGTGGTGAACTCCGCCGGTGCGGTAATCTCAAGCATTTCCAGATCGTCGCTATGGCGCACCTCACGGTGGCGGATCATCGGTGGCTGATACACCGACGACCCGGCTTCCAGCCGCACCGCGCCGATGTCGTCGTATTCAAATTCGACCCAGCCACGCAGCACGTACACCATCTGAAACGCCACATCGTGGGTGTGCCAATTCGGCTTGGCACCCTCGCCCGGCACCGCGCGGATAACATTTGCGCCGAACGCGCCACCGCTGGCGGCGGCGATACCCAGATCGTGATAGGCGAAGAACGCGCGCAAGCCGCTGTCGAACGCGGCATTGACGGCATGGGTCACAGTGGTGCGTGCAGTCATTGAGCGGCTCCTTGAACGGGCGGCAGCCTAACCTGTCCGCCCGTCTCGCGTGAGCCTTGGTTCAGGCCGCTTCGGCCGGCGCCAGCCACCATTTCTCCAGATGCCGGGACAACTCGGCATCGTTCATCTTGCTGTAATCGTGCATCACTGTACCGACAACGCAACCAGCGGCGGTCTTGCTCAACTTCTCGCGCACGTCGTGCACGATGTGGCCAGGGCCGACCATGACCAACTGGTTGAAAGCGCCGCGATGCGCTTCCTCGCTCAAACGGTGCGCAATGCCGGTCAAGAATTCCCGCGAGAGCGAGCTAAGGCCCGTCTCGTTTGCCGGCATTGGCGTGTGCGAATGATCGACGTGGCCCAGCGGCAGCAGCGTATTGAAGCGGCCTTCGACCGCATCCGGCACCACCACACGGGCACGGCCGGCGTCGGCCACCAACACCCAAACAACCGGATTTTTCGTCATATTCAACTCCATGGTCTTCAGCCTGGAGTTACCCTAGTCCAGCGGCAGCAATGCCAAATTGATGCGGATCAATCTCACGCCGCTGTCTTTTGCGCCCGGAAGTCTTTGATATCGCGGAAAGTCAACCCAGGATTCAATTCAGTCGTCCGCCGCATCATGAAATTGGACGTTGCCAAGAATACCGGATCGCCGTCGACATCATCGGCAAGCGCACTGCGCTGATCGTTGAGAAACTTCGCCATCGCCGCCTTCTCGCCGGTCACCCAGCGGGCCAGTTGGAACGGCGTCTGCTCGAAGCCGATGCCAACGCCGTATTCGGCGGCGAGGCGGGCTTGCAACACGTCGAGCTGCAAGGTGCCGACCACCCCGACCATCGGCGGCGCGCCGTCTTGCGGGCGGAACAACTGCACCACGCCTTCCTCGGCCAGTTCCTGCAACGCCTGCCGCAGTTTCTTGGCCTTCATCGCATCGTCCAGCCGCACCCGGCGCAGGATTTCCGGTGCGAAATACGGCACGCCGACGAAGTTGATATCCTCCGACTCGCTCAACGTGTCGCCAATGCGCAGTGTGCCGTGGTTCGGGATGCCCACAACGTCGCCGGCGAAGGCTTCGTCGGCAATCTGGCGGTCGCGGGCAAAGAAGAATTGCGGCGCGTGCAGCGGAATTTGCTTGCCGGTGCGCACCTGCTTCAACCGCATCCCGCGCGTCAGCCGGCCGGAGCAAACACGGGCAAAGGCAATCCGGTCGCGGTGGTTGGGGTCCATATTGGCCTGGATCTTGAACACCAGCGCGGTCAGCATCGGCTCGGTCGCCTCCACCGTGCGGGTGTCGGCGGGTTGGGCGCGCGGCCTGGGGCCGTAATCGGCAAGGCCGTCGAGCAGATCGAGCACGCCGATCTCCTTGATCGCGCTACCGAAATACACCGGCGTCAGATGCCCGGCGCGGAACGCTTCCTCGTCGAATTCCGGCAGCGCGCCGCGCACCAGATCGAGTTCCTCGCCGATTTGGATCATGCGGTGATCGGACTGCGCCAGCGGTGTGGTCAGATGGTATTCGCGCTTGCGCAGATCGTAAGTGCCGGCAAACTCGGCGGCACGCCCGACCGGCCAGGTGACCGGTGCGGTATCCAGCGCCAGCGCCGACGACACTTCGTCGAGCAGCGCGAACGGGTCTTGCGCCTCGCGGTCCATCTTGTTGATGAAGGTGATGATCGGAATGTCGCGCAACCGGCAGATTTCAAACAATTTGCGCGTCCGCGCCTCAATGCCCTTGGCCGCGTCGATCACCATCACCGCAGAGTCGACCGCCGTCAGCGTGCGGTAGGTGTCCTCGGAAAAGTCCTCGTGGCCCGGCGTGTCCAGCAGGTTGAACACGCAATCGGCGTATTCGAAGGTCATCACCGAGGTGACCACCGAAATGCCGCGCTCGCGCTCGATGCTCATCCAGTCTGACCGGGTGCGCCGCCGCTCGCCCTTGGCACGCACGTTGCCGGCCAACTGAATGGCGCCACCGGCGCGCAGCAGCCGCTCGGTCAGCGTGGTTTTACCGGCGTCCGGGTGGGAGATGATGGCGAAGGTGCGGCGGCGGGCGATTTCCGTCAGCGCATCGGTAGCGAGGGGCGTGTCCATGGCGTGCCTTTAGGCCAAAGCGGCGGCAACTCGAAGCCCGCCGACTGCAATACCGTTCCAATTGCGCAGCACAGGGTCGCGCAATGCCTCCGGCACCCCGCCGCAGAGGAACCGTGCGACCAGCGCCGCCGTCACCAGATCGGCAGCCCGCCCGGCACCGTCGTCGCATTTCACCGCGAAGCCGAGGCCGAGCTCCGGCAACGCCACGCAATGCACGCCTTCGGCCCCGGTCTTGGAGAACACGCGCGCGCCCAGCGCCTGCATGATTTGCGTGTCGAAGCGCTTGGTGCCCGCCACCATGAATGGGTTGGCGGCCACGGCGGCACGGATGCGCGCGGCGGCGGCGGCGCGGTCCGGCGAGAAGCCGTTTCCGGTACCAAAGCGAGCAAAGGCCAGTGCGATGTTGCGCAGTGGAATGGCGAAGGTCGGAATCGAGCAGCCGTCGGTGCCGCGATTGCGCGCGTCCAGCACGGTGCCAGTGGTCTCGGACAGGGCTGCGGTGATGCGGCGCATGGTGGGATGGTCGGGGCCGACATAGCCCGCCGGATCGTCGCCGGTGTGGCAGGCGACGCAGATAAAGCCCGCGTGCTTGCCCGAGCAGTTGTTGTGCAGCGCGAGAGCCGCGCCGCCCGCCCGCGCCAGATCGAGCGAGGCGGGCTGATACGACGGCCAATGCGCCCCGCATTCCAGGCAATCGCCGTCGCGCCCGGCCTTGTGCAGCATCGACAGCGCGGTGGCGGCGTGCTCCGGCTCGCCATTGTGCGAGGAACAGGCCAGTGCGATCTCGGCGTCGGTCAGGCCGAAGCGGTCCGCAGCGCCGGTCTCGATCAGCGGCAGCGCCTGCAAGGCTTTCACCGCCGAGCGCGGAAACACCGCCGCGTCGATGTCACCGAGCGAACACACCACGCCGCCATCGGCGTCCAGCACCGCGACCGCGCCGCGATGCACCGACTCGACGCGGCCACCGCGCATGACTTCAACCAGCACCGGGTCCATGGCGAACTCCTTGAGCAATGTTCCCTTTTTCGTCCTGGCCGTGGGCTTGACCCGGCCATCCAAGGCCGCGCCCGCGCTGCCGGGGATAGCCGGGTCAAGCCCGGCTATGACGAATGTGGGGCAGGCAGCCTCAAACGAAAAAGCCCGCCGCACAGGATGCGGCGGGCTGATACGTCAGTTTGGCAGACTTAACGCGAGTAGAATTCGACCACCAGGTTCGGTTCCATCTGCACCGGATACGGTACATCGGAGAACTTCGGCGCACGGGTGAAACGGCCCTTCATCGCGCGGTGATCGACTTCGATATAGTCGGGCACGTCGCGCTCGCCGCTCTGGGCGGCATCGAGCACCATGGCAAGCTGCTTGGACTTCTCGCGCAGCTCGATCACGTCGGTATTGGTGACCTGATAGCTGGGAATGTTCAGACGCTTGCCGTTGATCAGCACGTGACCGTGGTTGACCAGCTGGCGGGCGGCGAACGGGGTGATGGCGAACTTCATGCGGTAGACGACCGCATCTAGCCGGCGCTCCAGCAATTCGATCAGGTTCTCCGAGGTGTCGCCCTTACGGCGCACGGCCTCGAAGTAGTACTTATGGAACTGCTTTTCGCTGATGTTGCCGTAATAGCCCTTGAGCTTCTGCTTGGCCATCAACTGGATGCCGAAGTCGGTCGGCTTGCCCTTGCGGCGCTGGCCGTGCTGGCCGGGACCGTAGTCACGCTTGGCAATCGGCGATTTCGGACGGCCCCAAAGGTTCACACCCAGGCGGCGGTTAATCTTGTACTTACTCTCGGCGCGCTTGGTCATGCGCGTGCCCTTTCTTAAAGGCGCCCCCAGTGATCGCTCACCAAGTGGCTTATTGCACCGGTAGTCTTGCGCCGGCGGCGCAAGCGGGCGCGGGCGACAATTGCGCCCGTCCACATTCCCGGCAGTGGCGGGCGTATAGGCGGGCCGTCACCGGCTTGTCAAATGCGCGCGGCCCGATTAGCTCCCTCGCATGATCTCACGCAGCGATATCCTGATGCTCGGCATCTCCTCCGGCGTCACCGGCGGGCTGATCGGCGGGCTGATGCTCGGCGTCGGCATGAACTTGATCGTGGCCGGGGCCAATATCGGCTGGCTGCTGCTGCTACCCGCCGCCCCGCTGAGCGGCGTGGTGGGATGGGTCCTGGCCAGACGGCTGGCGGCACAATTGAAGCCGTAAGCGACGGGCTGCCCCCCCCTACGACTCGGCGATCTCCGGCTGGCCATGCACCTTGACCGGCGGCAGTTCGCCGTTCCAGCGTTCGATCTGCACCAGGCAGGAATGCGCCACCGGCCCCTGCCCCAGCCGCGAGGTGCCGGCATCCTGCGTCAGCACGTTCGGATTGCCGTGCACGCACAGGCTGCCGGGCACGCCGGGTTCCAACGGGTCGAACCACGCGCCGGTCGACATGACAGCCACGCGCGGCCGTTGATCTGCGCCGATGCGCACGCCTGCGAGGCAGGCGCCGCGATTATTGAACACGCGTACGATATCGCCTTCGGCCAAGCCGCGCGCCGCCGCGTCGTCCGGGTGCAGTGTAATCGGCTCGCGGCCGCGGATTTTGCTGTCCAGGCTGACGCGGCCCTGGTCGAGTTGGCTATGCAGCCGGGTGCTGGGCTGGCTGGACAGCAGATGGATGGGGAAACGTTGCGCGAGCTCCGCGCCCAGATACTCACGCGGCGCAAACCACACCGGATGACCGGGGCAGTCCGGATAGCCGAAGCTGGCGATGGTTTCGGAATACAGTTCGAGCTTGCCGGACGGCGTGTTCAGTTTCTCGGCGGGCGGATCGGCCGCCAGCCCGGCAAACGGCACCGTGCCGGTTTGCGGGATCGGCACCTCAACGTGCCCGGCCTCCCAGAACGCATCGAAATCCGGTAGAACGAGACCAAGCCGCGTGGCGCCATCGCGGGCCCGGTCGTACATCACCCGCAGCCACGTGTTGGTGTCGCGTTGCTGGGTGAAACGCGGGCGCACGCCGAGTGCTTCGGCAATGTCGCCCATATAATCGTACTCGTTGCGCGCCTGCGCATACGGCGGGATGGCCTGCTTCATCGCCATGATGAAGCGGTCGCGCGCCGCCGAGCCGATATCGTCGCGCTCCAGCGTGGTGGTGGCGGGCAGCACGATGTCGGCGTGGCGGGCCAGCGAATTCCACCACGGCTCGCTGACAATGATGGTCTCGGTCTTGGCCCAGGCGCGCAGCAGGCGGTTAAGATCCTGGTGGTGATGGAATGGGTTGCCGCCGGCCCACCAGATCAGCCTGGTGTCCGGGTAGGTCAGATCGCGGCCATTGTACTGGTACGGGCCGCCCGGCTGCTCCAGCATGTCGGTCAGGCGCGCCACCGGAATCCAGGAATTCGCCGCATTCGGCAGCACCGGCAGGTTCACCGAGGCCATGTCGGTGCGCGCCATGCCCATGCCGTTCATGCTGCCGTGGCCATAGCCGAAGCCGCAGCCGGGGCGGCCGATTTGGCCGAGCATCGCCGCCAGGGCTGCCAGCATCCAGAACGGCTGTTCGCCGAATTCGCTGCGCTGAATGCCCCAGGCGGCCGTCAGCATGGTGGGATTGGCGGCGCAATCGCGCGCCAATTGGGTGATCGCCTCCGCCGGGATGCCGGTTTCGCCGGCAGCCCAAGCGGCGGTCTTGGCAATGCCGCCGGTCTCGCCCAGCACATAGGCGCGCAGCTTCTCGTAGCCGACCGTGGCGCGGGCCAGGAAGCCGTTGTCGGCAAGCCCTTCCTCGATCAGCACATGGGCAAGGCCGAACATCAACGCCGCGTCGGTGCCGGGGCGGATCGCCAGCCATTCCACGCCGGGCAGGTCTGGCATGTCGCCGCGCACCGGCGAGATATTGATCAACCGCACGCCGGCGCGGCTGGCGCGCTCGATCCAGAGCCGCATGTCGTGCGACCCGGCGCCGCCCGAGGTAATCTGACCGTTGCGTAGCAGCAGGCCGCCGAAGCAAAGCATGAGCCGGGCGTTGGCGACGATGTCGCGCCATTCCACGACGGGGCCGGTGATCACGTCGTTGGTGCCCGCGACATGCGGCATCAACGTCATGCCGGCGGCGTACGAATAATTGGTGAGCTGGCCGGTATAGCCGCCCGACGCCGCCAGCAGCCGGTGCAACTGGGTGCGGGCATGATGGAAGCGCCCCGCCGAGGCCCAGCCGTAGCTGCCGCCGAAAATACTGGCCGGGCCATGATCGTCGCGCACCCGCGCCACCTCCCCGGCCACCAGGGCAACGGCGGTGTCCCAATCGACCGGCACGAACGGCTCGCCGCCCCGGAACGTGCCGCCGCGCCGGTCGCCGTTCAGCCAGCCACGCCGGACATGCGGCCGGTCGATACGGCCCGGCGCGTGTACCGCGTCAGGGATCGAGGCGAGCAGCGCCGACGGGTTGCTGTCCTTGGCGAACGGCCGCACTGCGGTGAGTTGACCGCCGTTCACTTCGGCGGTGAACGCGCCCCAGTGGGCGGCGTGCGGCTTGAGTTCGGTCATGGGTGTATCTCCAGCTTACGATCAGAATGCCAAGTCCCGCCGGGCGCGTCTATTTGGTTGGCTGGGCCGCCGCTACCAGTCACCCCGGCGGAGGCCGGTATGACGAGGCATTTATCCAACAATATCTGTATACAAATCTCGCCGGGCCGGATTGTAATGCTCGATCAGCCGCAGCTTCCAAGCGCGGCGCCATACAGCGTGCCGTTGGGTCCGCTGGCCAAAATGTAGACGCAGGGCTGCTTCGTCATCGCTCGCACGATAGCAGACGGGGTTTCCCCAGACGCAACCCGGCTCTACTATGGCGAAGATTATCTTCTCGGTGAAGGAAGCGTCTCACATGACCCCGCCCCGCGCGAACTCGCTCGCTGCACGTGACATCGCCAATGCGCTGCATCCCTATACTGATCTGCAAGCGCACCTGGAAATCGGCCCAATGGTGATCGCGCGCGGCGAAGGCGTGCATGTGTGGGACGACAACGGCAAACGCTACATCGACGCGCTGGCCGGTCTGTGGTGCGCCTCGCTCGGCTTCTCGAACGAGCGGCTGGTGCAGGCGGCGGTCAAGCAGATGCGCACGCTGCCGTTCTATCACTCGTTCGCCGCCAAGTCGCACGAACCGATGATCGAACTGGCGGAAATGCTGATCCAGCGCGCCCCGGTGCCGATGAGCAAGGTGTTCTTCGCCAACTCCGGCTCGGAAGCCAATGATACCGCCATCAAGATGGTCTGGTACATGAACAACGCACTGGACCGGCCGAAGAAGAAGAAGCTGATCGGCCGGGTGAAGGGCTATCACGGCATTACGCTGGCCGCCGCCAGCCTGACCGGGCTGCCCGCCAACCACCGCAGCTTCGACGTGCCGCTGCCCGGCTTCATCCATACGATGACGCCGCATCACTACCATCTGGCCGAAGCGGGCGAGAGCGAGGAAGCCTTCGCCACCCGTCTGGCCGATGAACTGGAAAAGCTGATCCTGGCCGAAGACCCGGACACCGTGGCGGCGATGTGGGCCGAGCCGATCCTGGGCGCCGGCGGCGTGATCGTGCCGCCCGCCACGTACTATGAGAAAATCCAGAAGGTGCTGAAGAAGTACGACATCCTGCTGATCGCCGACGAGGTGATCTGCGGTTTCTGGCGCACCGGCAACTACTGGGGCACCCAGACCATGGGCATGCAGCCGGATATTCTGTGCTGCGCCAAGGCGCTGTCGTCGTCGTATCTGCCGATCAGCGCGGTGATGGTCAACGAGCGGGTGTTCCAAGCGCTGGCCACCGAAAGCCACAAGATCGGCACCTTCGGCACCGGCTTCACCTACTCCGGCCATCCGGTTCCAGCGGCGGTCGCGGTCGAGACGTTGAAGATCTACGACGACACCAACATCGGCGCGCATGTCAACGAAGTGGGGCCGTACATGCAGAAGCGGCTGCGCGAGCGGTTCGCCGATCATGAACTGGTCGGCGAAGTGCGTGGCGTCGGGCTGATCGCGGGCGTGGAACTGGTGGCCGACAAGGCGACGCATAAGAACTTCGACCCGAAGCTGAAGATCGGCGCCCGCGCCGCCAAGCTGATGGAAGCCAACGGGGTGATCGGCCGCGCGATGATCAACGATCTGCTGGGCTTCTGCCCGCCGCTGATCGTCACCGAAAGCGAAGTGGACGAGTTCGTCGATGGCACCGGCCGTGCGCTCGACGAACTGGCGGTGCAACTACGCCGCGAGAAGATCGCCGTCGTCGCCTGATCCACGGCTGCAACCCAGCGTCGCGTCACCTCGGCCACGGCCGGGGTGACAGCGGGCTTCTTGCGCGTACGAGAGAACCAGCATGATCCAGGGCACCGTCGATCCGCGCTTCGCGGGCTTGCGTGATGCGTATGCCAGTTGTTTCGCCGATGGCCTAGAACATGGCGGCGCGGTCAGCGTCGCGGTCGATGGCAAGATCGTCGCCGATCTGTGGGGTGGGCACGCCGACATCGCGGCCACCAAGCCGTGGCAGCAAGACACCATCGTCAATGTCTGGTCGGTCACCAAGGGCGTGGTGGCGCTGGCCGTGGCGATGCTGGTGGAACAGGGCAAGCTGAACTATTCCAAGCCGGTCGCCAGCGTGTGGCCGGAATTCGCGGCGGGCGGCAAAGGCGACATCAGCCTCGATCTGGTAATGTCGCACCGCGCCGGGTTGAACGGCGTGGATGTGGCGCTGACCGACGCGCAGTTCCTGTCCTGGACCCCATACACCGATGCGCTGGCCGCGATGGCGCCGTTGTGGGCGCCGGGCAGCCGGTGCGTGTATCACATGCTCAGCTACGGCCATCTGGCGGGCGAGCCAATCCGCCGCGTCACCGGCGGCAGCGTCGGGCAATTCATCGCACAGAACATCGCCGGACCGCTCGGCATTCCGTTCTACCTCGGCGTGCCGGAGAGCGAAGACCATCGCGCAGCGCAAATGGTCGAAGGCCCGCTGGTCAACAGTGCGATGGAGATGCTGGCGCAGGGGCCGTACCGGCACAGCGTGCGCAGCCCGCAACCCAACGCGTCCGCCCCCAATCATCGCGCCTTCCGCGCTGCCGAGGTGCCCGGCGGAAATGGGCACGCCACCGCGCGGGCCATGGCCACCATCTATGGCGCGCTGGCGCAGGGCGGCGTGTGGAACGGCACAAGGCTGATTTCAGCGGGCGGCCTGGAGGCCGCCACCACGCCACGGTTTCGCGGCGAGGATGCCAGCTTTCTGCTGCCCACCGCCTACGCGGCGGGGTTCCGGCTGGAGGATCAACTGTACGGACCGAACGCGCTCCACGGCGCGTTCGGCCATTCCGGCTGGGGCGGCGCGTTTACCTTCGCCGACCCGAAGGCGCGGGTCGGATTCGCCTATGTCACCAGCTATATGCGCGAGTTCGAGGATGGCATCGACGTGCGCCGCAAGCGGCTGGCCGAAGCGGTGTACGCCGCGCTGTAGACGGTCAGCGCACGCGGCTGACCGTGTAGTCAGCCACGCCTTGCAAGGCCCGGCGCAGCGGCGTGTCCGGGAAAATGTCCAGATCGGCCTTGGCCCGCGCCGCGAATTCCGCAGCGCGATCCAACGTAAGGCCAATGGCGCCGGTATCGGCCATCAGGCGCAAAGCTTCGTCTAGGTCGGCGCCGGTCTGCTGGCTTTCTTCGATGGTGCGCAGCCAGAACGCCCGGCCCGATTCGTCGCTGGCGGCATAAGCGGCCAGCACCGGAAGTGTCACCTTGCCCTCACGGAAATCGTCGCCGACCGTCTTGCCCAGCGTGGCTTGGTCGGCGGCGTAGTCTAGCGCGTCGTCGACCAATTGGAAGGCGATGCCCAAATTCATGCCGTAGTCGCGCAACGCCTGCGCCTCGCTGGCCGGGCGGGCGGCCACCACGGCGCCCACTTCGCAAGCGGCGGCGAACAGGGCGGCGGTCTTGCCCTTGATGACGTCCAGGTAGCGTTCCTCGGTGGTGCTGAGATCGTTCTGCGTGACCAGTTGCAGCACCTCGCCCTCGGCGATGGTGGCGGCTGCTGTCGAGAGAATTTCCAGCACGTGCAACGAGCCGTCGGCCACCATCAACTGAAACGCGCGCGCGAACAGGAAGTCGCCAACCAGCACGGACGCCTTGTTGCCGAATACCGCGTTGGCGCTGGCCAGACCGCGCCGCAATTGGCTTTCGTCGACCACGTCGTCGTGCAGCAAGGTCGCGGTGTGGATGAACTCCACGCAGGCGGCCAGATGCACATGGCGCAGGCCGCCGCTGTAGCCGCACAACTGGGCGGCGGCGATGGTCAGCACGGGGCGCAAACGCTTGCCGCCAGCAGCCACGATGTGGGCGGCCAATTGCGGGATCAGTACAACCGGGCTGTCCATCCGCGCCAGAATGGCGCGGTTGCATTCCGCCATGTCCTCGCGGACGAAGCGGGTTAACGCCGTGAGCGCGTCTTCGGCATCAGCCTCGGTCGCGGCGGCGGCCAGTGCGGCCGGGGGCAGTGTGGCGGCGATGCCCAAAAGGGATCTCCCAGCGCGGGGTGAATGATGGTCTTTGCGGGGCGCTTTTGCGCGGGCACCATATCGGCGGGCCGGAACCAGGGTCAAGGCAAGGCGATTCAAGGCTTTGACCCGGACCGCACCGGGAGAATGCGATGCGAATAGTTGTTAAAACGAACGATCAGGTCCGGCTGAGCTTTCTGGTCGCGTTGTTAGCCGACGCGGGCATCGGCAGCGTGCTGCTAGACAGCTATATCAGCGCAATCGAGGGCAGTATCGGTGCCTTTCCGCGCCGCTTGGCCGTGGCCGACGAGGATGAGCCGCGCGCCATGCAAGTGCTGCGGGAGGCCGGCGAGGCGTGATCGGCCCCGCCATAGACGCAATGCAGGAAGGCAGCTTGCTCGGAGGGCGGGTGCGGCACGCGCAGCCGGTGGCCGGGCACCGGACGGGACTCGAGCCGGTGTTGCTGGCCGCCACAATTCCAGCACGGGCCGGACAGCGCGTGCTGGAGGGCGGCACCTGCAGCGGCGCGGCGCTGTTGTGCTTGGCTGCCCGTGTGCCGGGCATCACCGGCGTGGGACTGGAGCGCGACAAGACGATGGCGGAAGTCGCACGCGCCAATTTCGCCGCTAACGGATTTGCCGATTTGCAGATCGTGCAAGCCGACCTGACCACGCTTCGCCAACCGGACACGTTCGACCATGCCTTTGCCAATCCACCTTGGCACGGCGCGGCAGGCACAGAGTCGCCGGACAGTCTGCGAGAGGCGGCCAGGCGCGGCACACCGGCGTTGCTGGGGCATTGGGCGGCCGGTCTAGCGCAGTCACTGCGCTGGCATGGCACACTAACGCTGATCTTTGCCACGGCCGTGCTGCCTGATGCCTTGGCGGCCTGCGCAGGCGCTGGGTGCGGCAGCCCAACCGTGGCGCCGCTTTGGCCAAAGGCGGGGCGGGCGGCCAAACTGACCGTATTGCGCACCGTCAAAGGCGGGCGCGCTCCGTGCCGCATTCTACCTGGGTTGCTGCTGCACGAAGCCGATGGCCGATTTACCGAAATAGCCGAGTCCATCCTGCGCGGCGGCGCGGCGCTGCCGTTGGACTAAGCCGCCTACGGCTACGCGTGCCGCAAATGCCACAGCCGTTCATGCGCCGCCACCAAGCTTTCGATGCTGCGGCGGCGGTTGCCATCGGCGGTCAGTGGGCGGCGAGTGATCAGCATTTCCAAGATGCGCAGCAATTGGTCGGCCACCTCGAAGTCGCCCTGGTCACAGGCGTGATGGAAGGCAATCAAAATCTTGTCGGACAATCGGCGGGTATAGCGGGGCACCGCCCCCGCCAATGCCTCACGTCCGGGGTCCTCGGTATCACCCACGCGATGCACCTCTCTGTCATTTAGCTACACTAGGCCAACCATCCTGGGCCGCAAAGCGCATCCCAATGGGGTGAAGGCGTTTTATTCCCTGCCCCTTATGTAAAATAATGTTACAGATTGGCGGCATCCTGTGCAACGGGGTGCCGTATCAGGCTGGCCAAACGTCTCAATCAGTTCACTTGGCTGATGCTAGGCAGGTCACTTGGCTGACACCAGGTGGGTCGACTCGAACACCGCATCGCCGAATGCGTCCTCCCACGAACCGGTCGTGGAGGCCTTGCTGTACTCGGTGGCGCGGTTCTCGAAAAAATTCGTGTGCTCAACCGCGTTTAGCATGTCGTCGAGCCAGGGCAACGGATTCTTCTCCGCACCATATAATTCCTCCAGCCCAAGCTGGGTTAACCGGCGGTCGGCGATGAAGCGAATGTAGCTTTTCACTTCATCGGCGGTCAGTCCGTCCACCGGGCCGAGCTCAAAGGCCAGATCGATGAAGGCGTCTTCGTGCTCCACGATGGTCGAGCAGGTGGTGTAGATTTCCTGCCGTAGCTGGTCGGTCCAGATTTCCGGATTTTCCTGCACGAAGGTGCGGAACAGCTTGATCATCGACAGGCAATGCAGCGTCTCGTCGCGCACCGACCATGAGATAATTTGACCCATGCCCTTCATTTTCCCAAAACGCGGGAAATTCAACAGGATGGCGAACGAGGCGAACAGTTGCAGACCTTCGGTGAAGGCGCCAAACGCGGCCAGCGTCTTGGCAATTTCGTGCTTGCTGTCCACGGTGAACGACTGCATGTAGTCAAATTTGGCCTTCATTTCCTGATACTTCAGGAATGCAGTGTATTCGACCTCCGGCAGCCCGATGGTGTCGAGCAAGTGGCTGTACGCGGCGATGTGGATGGTCTCGATATTCGAGAACGCCGACAGCATCATTAGCACTTCAGTGGGTTTGAACACCCGGCTGTAGTGCTTCATGTAGCAATTGTTCACCTCGACATCCGCTTGCGTGAAAAAGCGGAAAATCTGGGTGAGCAGGTTACGTTCGGAGATCGTCAGGTTCTTGTGCCAGTCCTTCACGTCGTCGGCCAGCGGCACTTCCTCCGGCAGCCAATGCACCCGCTGCTGCACCAGCCACGCCTCGTAGGCCCAGGGGTAGCGGAACGGCTTGTACACCGGGTTTTCGGTGAGCAGGTCGAAATGCACGTGGGCATCCCGTTCGGCAGCAGAGGTCGAGGCGGACATCGAGAATTCATCTCCTGCGGTGGTCCAAGCGGGTCAACAGCGTTTGTGGCAGATAGAGTGGAGTCGTGGACATGGAAGCCCGGACATGCCGCAGCGCGGCCGATGGCTGGGGCACCATATACAGCATCGACATTCGCTAACACATACGGTATTTGTCCATGCCAGAGCTTCGATCTTACCAACGCTTTGACGGTTCATGCCCGTTCGATGATCGCTTCCAGCGGTTGAGCGATGCACGCGCGGCGGCACGGATCGACACGGCGCTGCGTAAGCTGGAGAGAGGATTGCGGCCGGACCTGCGGCCGGTCGGCGAAGGGGTGCATGAAGCGCGCATCGACCATGGCCCCGGCTATCGCGTGTATTTCGGTATCGACGGAGCGGAACTGATCGTGCTGCTGCTGTGTGGTGACAAGCGAACTCAGGCTGAGGACATCGGCTTCGCACTCGTGCTGTGGACAGAATAACGTGGCCGAAAACAGCAGGCGGCGCTGCCGCTCAAGCCAACGAGGACATGAGCATGGCGTTGACTCGCAGTTTCCGAGAGACGATTGCTAAGCGCGCGCGCGATGACGTGGCCTTCCGGGCGGCGTTGGTCGAAGAGGCGGCGCAAAACATTCTCGACGGCGACATTGAAACAGCCCTTGGCCAGTTGCGCGGCGTGATCAACGCCACGATGGGCTTCGACGCGTTGGCATCAGCAACCGGATTGCCCAAGACGAGCCTGATGCGAATGCTCGGGCCGAATGGCAATCCGCGTGCGGCGAATTTGGGTCGGATTTTGCAGGCAGTGGGCGGGCAAGCCAGAGTTCGTTTGGTCGCACAGGCGCAGCCCGAGTCATAGCGCGGACAAGCACAACAAACGTAGGATCGCTACTGGCAGGCCAGACACTCGTCGTAGTCGATCGGCTTCTGCGCCACCGCCGCGATCTCCAGCGGCAGTTCCAGTTCCGGGAGCGCCACCGGCAAACCGCGTTCGCGTTGCACGATCTCGTCCGGGCGCACCGCTTTTTCGCTGACGTTGTCGGCACGCGCGAGGGACATGCTGCGGCAATAGTACAGGCTTTTCACGCCGCGCTTCCAGGCCAGCATATGGATCTGGTGCAGGTCACGCTTATGCACATTGGCCGGCAGGAACACATTCACCGACTGGCTTTGGCAGATGAACGGCGTGCGGTCGGCGGCGTGTTCGATCACCCAGCGCTGATCGAGTTCGAACGCGGTCTTGTAGACCGCCTTCTCCTGCTCGGTCAGGAAATCCAGATGCTGCACGCTGCCCGAGGTGCGGGTGATCGACGACCACACCTCGTCGGTGTCCTGGCCTTTCTCCGCCAGCAGGATTTGCAGATGCCGGTTGCGCACCGCGAAACTGCCGGACAGAGTTTTTTGCAGGAACACATTGGCGGCAATCGGCTCGATGCCCGGCGAGGCGTTGCCGGCGATGATCGAGATCGACGCGGTCGGCGCGATGGCTAGCTTGTTGGAGAACCGCTCCATGATGCCGTACTCGGCGGCATCCGGGCACGCCCCACGCTCCTCGGCCAGCATTTTCGAGGCGATGTCGGCCTGGCCGCGAATGTGCTTGAAAATGCGCTTGTTCCACACCTTCGCGATCACGCTCTCGAACGGGATGTTCTGCATTTGCAGGAACGAGTGGAAACCCATCACGCCCAGGCCCACCGAACGCTCACGCATCGCGGCGTATTTCGCCCGCTCCATGCCCGGCGGCGCGCGCTGGATGAAATCCTCCAGCACGTTGTCGAGGAAGCGCATGATATCCTCGATGAACGCCGGGTGCTCGTGCCACTCGAACCACGATTCCAGGTTGACCGAGGATAGGCAGCACACGGCAGTGCGCTGCTTGCCGTGCTGGTCGATGCCGGTCGGCAGGGTGATCTCGCTGCACAGGTTGGAGGTTTTCACCTCCAGACCGGCCAACTTCTGCTGTTCCGGCAGCGCCCGGTTCACGTGGTCGCTGAACACCAGATACGGCTCGCCGGTCTCGATCCGCGCGGTCAGGATCCGAATCCACAACGACCGCGCTGAGATTTTGCGGACAATGGCGCCGTCCTTCGGCGAGGTCAGCGCCCAATCTTCGCCCGCTTCCACCGCGCGCATGAACCCGTCCGGGATCAGAATGCCGTGGTGCAGGTTGAGCGCCTTGCGATTCGGGTCGCCGCCGGTCGGGCGGCGGATTTCGACGAATTCCTCGATTTCGGGATGCGTCACCGGCAGATAGACCGCCGCCGAGCCGCGCCGCAGGCTGCCCTGGCTGATCGCCAGCGTCAGACTGTCCATGACGCGGATGAACGGGATCACGCCCGAGGTCTTGCCGTTTTGGCCGACCTTCTCACCGATGGAGCGCAGATTGCCCCAATAGCTGCCGATGCCGCCGCCCTTGCTGGCGAGCCACACATTCTCGTTCCACAGCCCGACGATACCTTCCAGGCTGTCGGACGCTTCGTTCAGGAAGCAGGAAATCGGCAGGCCGCGCGTGGTGCCGCCGTTGGACAGCACCGGGGTGGCCGGCATGAACCACATCTTGCTGATGTAGTCGTAGATGCGCTGGGCGTGCCCGGCGTCGTCGCCATAGAAACTCGCCACGCGGGCAAACAGGTCCTGGTAGGACTCACCGGGCAACAGGTAACGGTCGTTCAAAGTCGCCCGGCCGAACTCGGTGATCAGCGCGTCACGCGACCGATCGACCCGAACTTGGTGGCGTCCCTGCATCTGAATAGCGTCGAGCACGACCGAATCCCCCGCAGTCACGAACATCCACTGGTCTCCATTCCGGCCCAACGGCCCGGCGGCGTCAATTGAAATTCTACTAGATGTGGCGGTGCAGCACCGGCCGAACCACAATATGAAGGTTCGGGCGGGGAGTTACAACCTGAATACGCATGGAACAATACGTGAACCTTGGCCACCGAGTCGAGTCCTGGCTGCGCGCG
>JANYDF010000012.1 GCA_025359905.1 Rhodospirillales bacterium | reverse complement strand
CCATGATCCATTCGATCGTCATCGCCGGGCTTGACCCGGCGATCCATGCCAACGCTCGGTATTAGACGCGAGATGCTCAGTGCGGCGCCATGGATTGCCGGGTCAAGCCCGGCAACGACGATGAGTCTTGGTCGGCGAGATTTGGGATAAACCCTTCAGCGACCAGAACCGGAACCGCTCTGGCAACAACGCGCGCCGCCGCTGCTGCAAGGCCCGGCTGCCCCACGGCCCGGCTGACCGCAGGCCCGGCTGCCCCAAGGCCCAGATGACGGAAGGACTGGCTTGCCAACACCACGCCCAACCCGGCAGGCTCCATCGCCTGACCGGAGGACGCACTATGACCCTGCGCTGCGACACCATCCTGCGTGACGCTACCATTATCGACGGCACCGGGGCCGCGCGGCGGCAGGGCGATGTGGCAATCAAGGGCGACCGGATCGCGGGCGTGGGCGATCTTGGCGCGTGGTCGGCCGACCGCGAAATAATCGCCACCGGCAAAGCTGTCGCCCCTGGCTTCATCGACGCGCACACGCATGACGACCGCGCCGTGCTGTGCGGGCCAGCCTGTATGCTGTGCAAGATGTCGCAGGGCGTCACGACCGTGGTGGTCGGCAATTGCGGCATCAGCCTGTCGCCGGTGACGATGAAATCGCGCCCCATCCCGCCGCTCGATCTGCTTGGCGATGAAAGCTGGTGGACCTTCGGCAGCTTCGGCGAATACGCCGAGCGCCTGGCGCGCGATCCGTCGCCGGTCAACACCGTGGCGCTGATCGGCCATATGTCGTTGCGCGTGGAGGCGATGGGCGGCGACGTGATGCGCGCCGCGACCGGCCAGGAAGCGGCGCAGATGCGGCTGCGGCTGGCCGAGGCGCTGCGCGAAGGCGCCTCGGGCTTTTCCACCGGGCTGTATTATCCGGCCAATATCGGCGCGCCCACCGACGAAGTGATCGCGGTGGCCGAGGCGCTGCGGCAGACCGGCGGGCTGTATGTCACGCATATGCGCGACGAAATGTCGCAGATTATTCCGGCCATCGAGGAGACGCTCAGCATCGGGCGCGCGGTGAATGTCCCGGTGGTGATCAGCCACCACAAATGCGCCCAGCCGGAAAACTTCGGGCGTTCGCGCGAAACGCTGCCGTACCTCACTGCGGCGGCGCGCGAGCAGAAGGTGGATTTCGACGTCTATCCGTATATCGCCGGTTCGACCGTGCTGATGATCAAGCGGCTGCGCGATGACGTGCCGACCCGCATCACCTGGTCGGTGCCGCACCCGGAAATGCAGGGCCGCTGGCTGAAGGACATCGCCGCCGAATGGGGCGTGGACATGCTGGAAGCGGCCAACCGGCTGCAACCGGCGGGGGCGGTGTTCTTCCAGATGGACGAAGCCGACGTGCAGCGCATCATGCAGCATGAACTGGCCATGATCGGCTCGGACGGGCTGCCGCACGACGCATTTCCGCACCCGCGCCTGTGGGGCACGTTCCCGCGCGTGCTGGGGCATTACGCGCGCGACCTCAAGCTGTTCAGCCTGGAAACCGCGGTGCACAAAATGACCGGCCGCACCGCGCAGGTGTTCGGGCTGGTGGATCGCGGCGTGGTGCGCGAGGGCGCCTTCGCCGATCTGGTGCTGTTCGACCCCGCCACGGTGCGCGACACCGCGACGTTCGACGACCCCATCCAACCGGCGGATGGCATCGCCGAGACCTGGGTGAACGGCCAGAGCACCTATGTGTGGGGCCACGGCGCCACGGCAGCGCGGGCCGGGCGGCTGGTGACGCGCAACCGCTGAGGCTAGCCGCCGAGCTTGGCCAGCATCGCCGCCCGGCCGCCCCGCACTTGCACGATCCAGCTCGGGCGCCGGCTGTCGCCGCTGGCGTCCCAGCCGGGGCTGCCCAGCACGCTGACCTTGGGCAGCGCCTCGCACACCGCGCGGGCATCGGTGCTGCCGGTCAGGTCCACCGCCGCGCGCACCGCGATCAGCGCGATATATCCGGCGAGTGCCAGTTCGCTGGGCGCTTCCTTGAAGCGGGCCGCGTAGCGGGCCTGGAACGCCAGCAACTCCGGCGCGGCCGGATCGCTGCCCAGCAGCACATGGGCGCGCAGTCCCTCGGCGGCGGCGGCGGCCAGTTCGATGGCGTGGGGTGCTGCGAGCGACTCGCCGCCGATCAGCGCCACGCTGGCCGACTCGCGCCGTGCCAGTGCTGCCGCGCGCCCGGCGTGCTCGGCTGGCAGCAGCAGCGCCAGCGTGTCCGGTGCGGCGCGCAGCAGGCGCGGCACGTCGGTGGCGGGGTCGCCCGACCCGGCGGCGGCGATTTCCAATCCGGCGGCGCGGGCGGCGCGGGCCAGCGCCTCGGCCTGGTCGCGCCACGGCTCGGCGGCGGCGGACAGGATCGCCAGCCGCTTGGCATGGCCGTCGCCGCGCAGCCAGCCCGCCAGCCGCGCCATCATTGCGGCGTCGGACGGGACGGCGTGGAACACGCAGGCGTGCGCCGCGCCAGATAGGTCCGCCGTGCCCGCGCCGAGCAGTTGCGCCCGCCCGCTGCGCGGCACCGCCACGGCGCCGCGCGCCGCACTCGGCAGCACCGGCCCCAGTACCGCCAGCGCGTCGGCCTCCAGCGCCTTGGCCATCGCGGCGCGCGCCCCGGCCGAGGCGGACTGCGCGTCGAACGTCATCACCTGCACCAGCCGCCCGCGCAGCCCGCCCGCCGCGTTGATCTCCAGCACCGCCATTTCCACGCCGTTGCGCCACGCATCGCCCAGGGCGGCGGCGAAACCGGTCAATTCGACTACCTGGGTGACCAGCAGCGGCGGGCTGCCGCCGGGTGCCGCTGCGCACAGCGCGAGGGCGAGGCCAAGGACGGGGGCGGTAAAGCCTCGGCGAGAGACGAACAATTCCATGCGCGCGCTGTGGCATCCGGGTGGGCAGGCGTCAACGCGCCGCCTATCGTGGCTGCATGGAGCCAGCCGCAAGCCCGCCGCCGCCGACACTGGGGGCGCTGCTTTTCAACTTCTTCACCGTGGGCATTCTGGGCTTCGGCGGCGTGCTGCCGCTGGCCCGGCGCATGATCGTCGAGCAGCGCCGCTGGCTGTCAGCCGCCGAGTTCACCGATTTGCTGGCGCTGTGCCAATTCCTGCCCGGTGCGAACATCGTCAATCTGTCGATCAGCCTCGGCGCGCGCTACCACGGCGTGCCCGGCGCGCTGGCGGCGGTGGGCGGGCTGCTCGCCGCACCGGTGGCGGTGGTGATCGGGCTGGGCGTGCTGTACGGGCGCTATGCCGCAATTCCTATGGTGGCACACGGCTTTCAGGGATTGGCCGCCGCTGCCTCCGGCTTGGTGCTGGCCACGGCGCTGCGCATCGCCAGCCCGTTGCGCGGCAAGCCGCGCGCGCTGGCCATCGCCGCACTGGCGTTCGTGGCGCTGGCCCTGCTGCGGCTGCCGCTGTTGCCGGTGCTGCTGGTGCTGGCGCCGCTGAGCTTCGCCGTCAACCGGCGGGCCGCATGAGCGGGCCGTTGGGCGAGCTGGCGATCCTGTTCAGCGAGCTATCGCTGCTGGCGGTCGGCGGCGCGAACGCGCTGGTGCCCGAGATGCAACGTCTGGTGCAGGCGCATGGCTGGATGCAACCGGCGGAATTTGCGGCATTATTCGCGCTCGCCCAGGCAGCGCCGGGGCCGAACATGCTGGTGGTGACACTGGTGGGCTGGCGGGTCGCCGGGCTGTCCGGGGCACTGGCCGCCACTGGGGCGTTCGTGGTGCCGACCGGCATCCTCACCTACGGCGTGGCCCGGCTGTGGCACCGCTTCCGCGACGCGCCGTGGCGGCGCGCCATCCAGGCGGCGCTGACCCCGGTCACGGTCGGGCTGGTGATGGCCGCCGCCGTGCTGCTGTGCTGGTCGGCGGCGCTCGACCTGCCGCTGTTGCTGCTGGCGGCGGCGGTGGCCGGGGTTATGCTGACCACCAAGCTGCACCCGCTATGGCTGCTGGCCGCCGGTGGCGCGCTGGGTGCAGCGGGATTGCTGTAGCGGCGTATTTACCGATAAAATCAATAGGGATTTCTGGGAGAGTTTCGGTGGATCAAGGCGGGTTGAACCAGCATGGCATCACGGTGGCGCCAACCGGCAGCGGGGCGGGAGCCGAGATAGGCGGCGTGGATTTGCGCCACATCGGCGGCGCGCAGGTTGCCGCCATCGAGCGGGCCTGGATCGCCTACGGCGTGGTGCTGTTCCGGGGACAGCAATTGACCGACCTGGACCTCGTGGCGTTCAGCCGCCGTCTCGGCGGGCTCGACCTCGCACCGATCCAGGAGACCGGCCGCCGTTCGGTGGCAGGGCTGCCCGAGATCTACGTGGTGTCCAACGTGATCGAGAACGGCGCGCCCATCGGCAGCCTGGGGTCCGGCGAGGCAGTGTGGCACACCGATATGAGCTACTTGCCGGAACCGCCCAAGGCCAGCCTGCTGTATGCGCTGGAAATCCCGTCCGAGGGCGGCAATACCTCGTTCGTCGATATGTATCAGGCGCTGGAGCGGCTGCCGCCCGATCTGCGCCGGCGCGCCAGCGGCCTCCAGGTGAAGCACGACGGCACCTACAACAGCGGCGGCTATGTGCGGCAGGGCGTGGTGCCGACCGGCGACCCGCGCACCTCGCCCGGCACGCTGCACCCGCTGATCTGCCGCCACCCTGATTCGGGGCGCGAGATGCTGTATCTCGGCCGCCGCCGCAATTCGTATATCGATGGGATGGATCTGGCCGAGTCCGAGGCACTGCTCGATGCGCTATGGGCCGGAATGGACGAACCGGCGATCGGCTACACCCATCGCTGGCAGGTGGGCGACCTGGTGCTGTGGGACAACCGCAGCACCATGCACCGCCGCGACGCGTTCGACCCGGCGAGCCGGCGGGTTATGCACCGCACCCAGGTGAAGGGCTCAGCGCCGCCAGCAGCGGCGTAGCGCGGGTATCAGCGCAGCGTGTGGTGCGCTGCGTCCACCGGCAGGATCGCGCCAGATCCGGCGGTCAGCGGGGCTTCGGCCACTTCGTCCAGGTTCAGCGGCACGCGCGCCGCGTAGGCCCCGGTGTTGGGTTGGCTGTTGGGTTGGCTGTTGGCCACCATGCGGCCGCTGTCCGGGCGGTCGTAGATGAAGCCGTAGGCTGGGTAGACGCTGCCGAATTCCTGGGTGTGGCCGAGTTCGACGCGCACCTGCGACCAGTCGTTGCGGTCCGATACGTCCATCACCCTGATTGAGCGGCTGACATTGCCCTTGGTGTAGCCGCCGACGTTCCAGTTGGCGTGATCGATCTCGATTTCGCGGGCACCCAGCACGTTGGTGACGACGGCGACGTGGCCGAGGCGCATATTGCCGTTGGCGCGGAAATTCAGCACGCTGCCAGCTTCCGGGCGGTTGCCGCGGTCATAAACGCCTGCCGCCGCATCCCACCAATTCGCCGCATTGCCCTTCAGCGCGATGCCAGACGCCGCACGGGCGAATGTCACGCATTGTATTTCGCCGCCGCCGCTATAGCGGGCTTTGCCGGTCTTGCTGAGCGGGTGCTTATTGTCGGAATGCGCCACCACGCGGACCGAATGATGGGCGTTGACGGTGGCATGACGATGCTTATCGATATTGCTGCTGGCGGAGGCAGGATTGGCAAACACGGCGCAGGTGACCAACAAAAATGCACCCGCAGCCAGTCTGATGCTCCCGTACCACTTCTGCCGCATGCCCCGAAGCTCCCCAAAATCCAACGTCACCTTGCCGTCCGGTTAACCTTGCCGGTTCGCGGCTGACAACCCAGGAAACGCTTTCGATGCACATCTGACATGCAGATAGGTAGTTACCCCGCCATGGGGGCCGCGTGAATCAGGAAAATGTGCCTAATAACATGTCCGTTATCGCACTGTTGCTCAAAAACCTCTTGCATGTGGCAGCCGCGCAACACACGGGCTGCCACAAACAAGAGTTTACAATCACTTGCGGGCAAAATTACTTGCAGGTGGTGACCATAATCTCCACCAGATGGCGGGGGTCGGCCATGTGCGCCTGCACGCAGGCCCGCGCCGGGGCGCCGCCAGCGGGCAGCCACGCCGACCACACGCTGTTCATCGCCTCGCGGTCACGAATGTCCTTCAGCCAGATCTGGGCTTGCAGCAGGCGGGTATTGTCGGTGCCGTGCGTCTCCAGAATGGCGTCGATCTGCGCCAGCACTTCCTGGGTTTGGCCCACCACGTCCTTGGACAGATCCTTGGCGGTGACGCCCTGGACGTAAACGAAGCCGTGATACTCGACGGCCTTGGCCAGCACGGCGTTCGGCTCGGTGCGGATAATCTTGCTCATGGGCGGATGCCTCGTCCGGTTGCGACGGCCGGGCTTGTACGGTCCGCCCCGGACGCAGGCAAGCGCCCGCGCTATTCCAAAATTGGTGCGGCTGGGCTGGTGCCGACATTGCCGGCCCGCCCGTTCAGGCAGTCGCTGACCATCTGCCGATGCGCGAACAATCCGGCGAGGCCCGGACTGGCGCCTGCCGCCCCGGCGCCGCCGAACGGCGCGTCGCGGCCCGACGTGGCGTATTGGTCGGCGCGCATCATCTCGTCGCGGTGCTGCATGATATAAACCTGCTCGCTGCGCTGGCGGCAGGCGGCGCGGTCGGCGGCGCTGGCCTGCAAGCCGGCGGATGTCCGGGCGCACCCGGCGGCCAGCAGCGGTGTTGCGGCCAGCAGCAGGCGAAGCAGGGCGGCGGCGTTCATTGTCGGGCTCCACGGTCGTTGGCAGCTTCCTGGCTTCTATCCCCGGCGGAAAGCAGCCGATTGGCGGCAGCATACGCGCGGAAGCGGGCGTGGTCGAAGCGGGCCTCGGCAGTCAAGGGCTGGGTGGCGGCGGCCTGCAATGCCGCCGGGTCGATGGCCGCCCCGTCGCGCCGCACCGTCACCAGCGGCTTGGCCCACGGCGCTTGCGCTAGCAAATCCACCAGCGCCAGCAGCCGCAAACACACCGACAGCCCGTAGCTGGAGCCGATGCCCACCGTGCCGTCCACCGCACTCGCCCAGCAGGAGGCGTCCGGGTCGGCCAGCGCCAGATCGGTGCGGCTGCCGTCGGCGCGGATGAAACGGAACAGGCGCGGCGTGCCCCAGGCGGCTTCGTTCGCCGCCTCGCGCGCTGCATCCCACGCCGCCGACAGGTCGCGCGGGCGCACCGGCGGCAACTCCTCGGGCGGCAGATCGACCAGATAGGTCAGCGTGCCATCCGCGCGCGGCTTGATCTGGGTGGCGCGCGACTGCGCCGCTTGGGTCATGGCCGCAACCGCTCGGGCAGCGTCGCCAGACTTTCCACCGTGTCGAAATCGCGCAACACCGCGTCGCTGGCAATCTCCACCTCGGCCACCTGCTCCTCATGCCGTTTCAACAGCGCGCGGGCGCCGGCATCGCCGGACAGGCCGAGAATTTCCGCAAAGAACGCCCGGCCCCACAGAATTGGGTTGCCCGCCCGGCCCTGATGCACCGGCACCGCGATGGCGCGGCCCTCGTCGGGGTCCCAGGCGTCGATTATCTGGTCGAGCATCCGTCCGGTGACCAGCGGCATGTCGCCCAGGCACACCAGCGCGCCGCGCACACTCTCGGGCAGGGCCGCGATGCCGGATTTCAGGCTGGCGGATAGACCGGCGGCAAAATCCGGCGCGTCGATGAACGTCACCGGGCGGCCGGCCAGGGCGGCGCGAATATCCTCGCCGCGATGCCCGGTCACCACGAACACCGGGCGGGCGCGGCTGGACAGGATGTTGTCGATCACCCGCGCCACCATCGGCTTGCCGTCGCGCCCGGCGACCAGCAGCTTGTTGTACGGCGCCATCCGCGTCGACTTGCCCGCCGCCAGCACTAGCGCGGCCACCGTGGGCCGCTTGGCCTCCGGCTGCGGCGCCGCCACCGCCTTGGTGCGCGGCAGCGGGCGGGCGGCGGTGTCCTTCAACAGCCCGCCGACGCCCATCCGCATGATTTCGTCCGGCCCGACCGGCAGCCCGGCGAACAGGCGTTGCAGCACCCAATCGATGCCATTGGCCTTCGGGCTGCGGGCACAGCCGGGCAGCACCAGCACCGGCACCGCGCCGACCCGGCCGATGCAGATCAGATTGCCCGGATCGACCGGCATGCCGAAATGCACGATCTCGCCGCCCGCCCGCACCACGCCTTCCGGCCCCACGTCGCGCCGGTCCACCGTGGCCGACGCGCCCGCCACCAGCACCAGTTCCGCGCCTGCGGCCAGCAATTGACCGATGGCCGCCGCAATCGCTGCGGTGCTGTGCGGGCAGGTCAGCGGCGCCAGCAGCGTGCCGCCGAGTGCCGTCACCCGCTGCTGCGTCGCCTCGATGGTGCCCTCGGTGACGCTCTGCTTCAGGCCGGGCAGTTCGGACAGCGCCAGACCCACACGCAGCTTGCGGAACGGGTGCAGACTGAGGGCCGCACCCTGGCGCGAGGCGGCTTCGACGCGCTCCAGCAACTGCCCAGGCACCGCGAACGGAATGACTTTGATGGTCGCCACCATGTCGCGCGGCGCCACCACGGCGTAGTCGGGCAGTGTGGCGACGGTCAGCGCCTCGTCGAGCAAATTCACCGCGTCGATCCGCGCGGCATCCACGCGCAGCAGCCCGGCGGCATCGGCGTGCAGATTGACCCGCCCGGTGCCCGCCCGCCCGGCGGGCAATCCCGGCGCGCCCAGCGCCGCCGCCAGCCGTCCGGCAGCCTCGTTCTCGGCCACATCGTCCGGTTCCAGCCGTGCCGCGATCACCTCGGCATGTCCGGCCGCGCGCAACGCCGCGATGGCGGCGGCGTCCAGCACCGATCCTTTGCGGATCATGCGATCCGTCAGGCGGTGGCTGTGCGCGGCCAGCGCGCCCTCGGCCTCGTCCAGCGGCAGGGCGGCGAAAATCACGCGGCGCGGGCGGTCAGTGCCGCGTTGCGGCGCACGCCGACCAGTTCGGCCAGGATCGACAGCGCGATCTCCGGCGCAGTCACCGCCTCGATATTCAGCCCGACCGGGCCACGGATCCGCGCCATCGCCGGGTCGCCGTGCCCCAATTCGCGCAGCCGCTTCAGCCGGGCGGCGTGGGTTTTTCGGCTGCCGAGTGCGCCGATATAAAACGCCGCGCTTTTCAAAGCCTTATCGAGTGCCGGGTCGTCCAGCTTGGGATCGTGGGTCAGGGTCACCACCGCCGTGCGGCTGTCCGGCGCCAGCGCGTCCATCGCGTCGTCCGGCCAGTCGTTGCTGATGGTGACGTTGGGGAAGCGTTCAGCGGAGCCGAAGCCCCGGCGCGGATCGACCACGATCACCGACCAGCCGATCTGCGCCGCCATCGGCACCAGCGCCTGCGCGATATGCACCGCGCCGACCACGACAAGGCGCAGCGGCGGGTTGTGCGCGTCGAGAAACCAATCGCCATCGGCCAGCTTCACCGTGGCGCTCTC
The DNA here is from genome assembly GCA_025359905.1 of Rhodospirillales bacterium. Lineage (GTDB taxonomy): Bacteria > Pseudomonadota > Alphaproteobacteria > Acetobacterales > Acetobacteraceae > CAIPHQ01. The sequence goes on along the minus strand of JANYDF010000012.1, from coordinate 105 downwards.
GTCGCGCTCCAGCACCCGTGCGGCGGCGGCGGCGAGTTCGGGCGGGGCGGCGGGATCGGGCAGCAGCAATTGCGCGCCGCCGGGCAGTTGGGTGGCCACCACCAC
>JANYDF010000156.1 GCA_025359905.1 Rhodospirillales bacterium | reverse complement strand
CCCGGCGGCGGCGGCGGCGCGCGCTGCCTCGGCGCGGGCGCGCTGGATGGCGAACCACTCGGCTTCAGTGGCGCGAATGCTGGCCGACACGGTGCGATACCGCGCCGCCTGTTTGGCCTGCCGCTTCAGCCCGTCCAACTGCGCTTCAAGCTGCGCCTTCAGCGCCTCGGCGCGTTCCAGATTGGCCTCGGCGGCGCGCAGTTTCTGCTCCGCCTCATGGCGGCGGGAATGCAGGCCGGTGATCCCGGCGGCTTCCTCCAGCAGCGCGCGGCGCTCCTCGGGCCGCGCATTTACTATCGCGCCGACCCGGCCCTGGCTGACCATGGCCGACGCCCGCGCGCCGCTGGCCAGATCGGCGAACAGGGTTTGCACATCGCGGGCGCGGGCCTCGCGGCCATTGACGCGGTAGGCGCTGCCGCCGCCGCGCTCCAGCTTGCGCACCACTTCCAGTTCCGCCGCTTCATGGAACGGCGGCGGCGCGATGCCCTGGGCTTCTTCCAGCACCAGGGTAACTTCGGCGATGTTGCGGCTGGGCCGGGCGGCGGTGCCGGCGAAGATCACATCGTCCATCTCGCCGCCGCGCAGGCTGCGGGCGTTGCTTTCGCCCATCGCCCAGCGCAGCGCCTCGACCACGTTGGACTTGCCGCAGCCGTTCGGCCCGACAATCCCGGTCAGCCCCGGCCGGATCTCCACCACCGCCGGTTCGGCGAAGCTTTTGAAACCGGCGATGCGAAGGCGGGTGAAGCTGACCGGCAACCAAGGGTCTCCTGTTTACAGAACGCCGCCGACCTCCGTGTAGACGCTGGAGAACGCATCGACGCTCAACTCGCCCGACGCGTTGCGGTTCTGCTTGCTCGGACCATTGAAGATAAACGTCGGAGTCGAGTCGACGTGATACAGCTTTTCGGCGGCGTCCTGCCCGGCCAGGATGGCGTCGCGCAGCCCGGCGTCGGCGATCACGGTGTCGAACTGGGCGCGCGGCATCCCGGCCAATGCGGCCATCTTGGCGATTTCCTCGGTGTTGTTGATGCCGCGCGCGAACGCCCAGCGGTCCTGCGAGGACAGCAGCGCCAGAATGAACGGCTCATAACGCTCGGGCGGCAGCGAGCGGGCCACCATGGCGGCGGTCAGCGCCACCTGATCGAGCGGGAAGTCGCCGTACTGGTAGCGCAGCTTGCCCGGCTCGATCAGCCGCTCGCGGATTTTCGGCAGCACGTCGCGGGCGAAGCGGGCGCAGTGCGGGCAGGTCAGCGAGAAATACTCGGTCACCGTCACTTGCGCGGTCGTCAAACCGCTGCCGCGCGGGGCCATGCGCGGATCTTCGGCGCGGGCCGGGGACAGGGCCGCACCGGCCAGCAGAACGCTGGGCACGGACAGCAGCAGGGAACGCCGGGGCAGGGACATCGCGGACCTCGAAAGTAGAATTGCCAAAGATGCGCTAGCCGTGTCGCGGCCAGCGGCGAACGTCAAGAGCCGGGCTGTTAGCGTCGCGGCGCCAGCGCCACCCGGCCGAGCCGCTCCAGCGCGTCGCGCAACGCGCCTTCCGGCAAGTCCGCCACTGCGGCACGGGCGGCTTCCACCGCCTGCGGCCGGGGTGGCGGCACGGCGGCGGCGGGGGGGCGCAATGCCGATTGCACGAAACGCAGGCGCACCACCGCCACCTGACCCAAATGGCCGTTGATCCGCCCGAGCAGCGCGCCGGACAGATGCTGCAATTCCATCGCCACCGGCCCGGTGCAACCCACCGACAGCGTGCCCGCCGTCAGTTTCAGCGGCGTGGTGATGGCGGCAATCGCCGGGCCGACGATGAGTTCCCAATCGGCCAGCACCTGTGCGGTGGCTGGCGAGCGGCGGCGGAAGGCCGGGCGGACCAGGGCAGGCACCAAAGCGCCGATTGGGCGCGGGCCGAAGCTGAAGCGGGCCTTGTCCGGCGGATCGCCGCTCGCCATACCGCTGGTCATGTCTGCTCTCCCGAACGCTGCCGATCTGCTCGGCTGGTATGCAAGCCACCGCCGCCGCCTCGCCTGGCGGGCCGAACCCGGCGCGGCCGCCGATCCGTATCGCGTCTGGCTCAGCGAAATCATGCTGCAACAGACCACCGTGGTGGCGGTTCTACCGTATTATGAAAGCTTTCTCACCCGCTTTCCCACCGTGCAGGCGCTGGCGAATGCGCCGGACGCCGATGTGATGGCGGCGTGGGCCGGGCTTGGCTACTACGCCCGTGCCCGCAACCTGCTGGCCTGCGCCCGCGCGGTGACGGCGATGGGCGGCTTTCCGCGCAGCATCGCGGGTTTGCAGGCACTGCCGGGCATCGGCCCGTATACCGCCGCCGCCGTGGCCGCCATCGCGTTCGGTATTCCGGCGGTGCCCATCGACGGCAATGTGGAGCGCGTGACCGCGCGCTTGTTCGCCATCGCCGAACCGCTGCCCGCCGCCAAACCCGCCATCGCGGCGGCTGCCACACGGCTTGGCGCGCAGCCGCTGGCGCAGGCGCAGCCGTCGGATTTCGCGCAGGCGCTGTTCGATTTGGGGGCCACGGTCTGCACCCCCACGTCGCCCGCCTGCGGGGTTTGCCCGTGGATGGCGGTGTGCGAAGGCCGCCGTGCCGGGATCGCCGCCGGCCTGCCGCGCAAAGCGGCGAAAGCGGCGCGGCCGGTGCGGCATGGCGTGCATTTCTGGCTGACCGACGCGCAGGGCGGCGTGCTGTTGCGCCGCCGCCCGCCGCGCGGCCTGCTCGGCGGCATGACCGAACTGCCCGGCACGCCGTGGCGCGCGACCGTGTGGCCGGAGCCGGAGTGGCGTCAGCATGTGCCCATGCAAGCCACATGGCGCGCGGCCGGACAGATCCGCCACGGCTTCACCCATTTCGAGCTGTATCTGGACGTGTTCGCCGCCAGCGTGACCGCCATCCAGGCCGAAGGCTTCGTGCGCGCCGCCGCTGCCTTGGCGGCGGAGGCGCTGCCCTCGGTGATGCGTAAATGCGTAGCCGCAGCACTGATCGCGTAGCCGCAGCACTGGGCGCCTGGCCGCAGCACTGGGCGCGTAGCTGTCGGGCCAGCCGCAGCGCGCGGCTGGCCCGAGAAGCTATAGAATACCCGCAAGTTGCAGCAGCAGCAGCACGGACCCGACGAGATAGACCGCGATGGTCAGCGATGCGCCAATCCGGCGCAGCACGGTGTCGTTCAGTGAGCCAGACAGCGCGATGGCGCTGGCCAAGCGCGCCACCAGCAGCACAATGCCCAGGCCGTGTACGATAGCGCGGGATGTGCCCAATGCCTCGGCGAACCCGATCAGCAGCAACCCCAGCGGCGCCTGTTCGGCGAAGTTGGCGTGCGCCCGGATCGCCTGCGTCAACCCGGCCTGCCCGCCGTCGCCTGCGGTGACCTTGTATTTGGTGCGCCCGAGGATGACCAAAATGGTCAGCGCCGCGCCCAGCAAGCCAAGCAGTGCCACATACAGCGCGGTGACGTGCGGCTGCACCATGCTCATGGCGTTTTCGCCTGCCACAAGCCCAGCACCGCGCCGGTCGGGTCGATCAGGATCGACAGCCAGCCGTGGCTCATCACTTCCATCGGCTCACGGATGATGCTGGCGCCCAGGCCGCGCGCTTTCTCGGTGGAGGCATGGATGTCGTCCACCCCGGTGTACGGAATCCAAGCCGACGGCGCGCCCGGCATCGGGTGCTGCATCAGCCCGCCGCCGGTGCCTTCGCCCACGCCGATCATGGTGTAGGTCATGCCGCCCGGCATCGGCACGTCGGTCAGCGTCCAGTCGAATAGCTGGCCGTAGAACGCCTTCGCGGCGCCGGTGTCCTGCGTGTTGAGTTCGATATGCACAAACGGATTGGCCATTGTGGTCGTCTCCCCTGAACCGTGGTTACGGTGGCGGGATGCTGCGGGCCGGTCTATTTATGTTCAAGAACATATTTTGCCGCCGTGTACGCTGCGGCAGGCTGTCATAGTGATGTCATCTGGATAGCGCAGGGGAGGCCGCCGTCATGCCGTATGCACCGGAACATAAAGCCGAAACGCGAACACGAATTCTCGACAGCGCCCGGCGCTTGTTCAATCGCCGGGGTCTCACGGAGATTTCAATTGACGAAATCATGGCCGGGGCCGGACTGACGCGCGGTGGGTTCTATAGTCATTTCAACAACAAAGAAGACCTATACGCCGAAGCCATCCTGCATTTCGCCCATTGCCAGCCGGCGCCGGCTTGGCAGCGGGTGGATTTCACGGCGCCGCCCGAAGGTCTGCAACTTGCCCGCGCGGTGATGGCCTCGTACCTGTCGCGCGACCACGCCGAGGACATCGAAGGCTCGTGCCCGATGATCGGTTTGGCCACCGATGTGGCGCGCGGCGGCACGGCGGCGAAGGCGGCGTACCGTCAGGTCCTTTCGATGATGGTCGGAATCTTCGGCGAAGCCCTGGGGCCGGACGCTTTCGCCACGCCGGGCAGCAACCGTGGAGTGGATGATGAGGCGGGCCGAAAGCGCGCGCTGGCCGTGGTGGCGCTATGCGTCGGCGGCATGGTTTTGGCGCGCGCGGTGGATGATGCCGAAACGGCGGCCAACCTGCGCACCGCAGCACACCGCTATGCTGCGGCCCTCGCCGGGTGGGGCGCCACGGACGCCATATGAGCTGGAAAATGGTCCCGTATAAACAATGAAATCCTGGCGGATTGACGTACGGCGTCCAGCGGCTTCAAGTGCGCTATAATGTTGCAGACTGGCAATCGGCGCGCTTGATGACTGTGGTTCCACCCCATGAGGCTGACCGGCTGCGGGCGTTGCAGCGCTATGCCATGCTGGATACCGCGCCCGAGCCAGCGTTCGACCGTGCTGTCCGCATGACAGCGCGCGTGCTGCGTGCGCCGCTTGCGGCGATCAGTTTGGTCGATGCCGAGCGCATTTGGTTCAAGGCCCGCACCGGGTTCACCACGGCCGAAATCCCCCGGGCGGGGGCGTTGTGCGCGCACACGGTTCAACTCGGCCGGACCTATGTCGTTGCAGACACGCTGGAACTTGGGATGCCAGCCGCCCCGCCGGGCGTGCGATTCTATTGCGGCGCCCCACTGACGACGCCAGACGGGTTTTGCATCGGCACTTTGTGCGCGATGGACATCGTGCCGCGTCCGGATTTTGGCGGCGAGGCGCTGGCGGCCTTGGCCGACCTCGCGGCCACTGTCATGGCTGAACTGGAGCGGCGCAAGGATCAGCTATTGCTTGAAGCGGCCAGCCGCCGCCTTGCGCTGATCAATGAAGTGCTGCTGCTCACCGGCAGCGCCGACGGGTTCGTCACGGCGGTCGAAGCGGTGATGCGCCTGCTGTGCCGCGAGCTCGATGCGATGATCGGCATGCTGTGGACCCGCTCGGCGGATGGCCAGTTCATCCGGCTGGCCGGTCTCGGCACCGGCGAAGGCTTGCCGCCGGAATGCAGCGAAATCGTGCGCTCGGCGTTTCCGTTCCCGGTCGGCCAGTCTTTGCTGGCGCGTTTGCTGCAAACCGGCGGCCGGTTGGCCGTGCCGCAGGTGACTGGCGAGCTCGCGGCGCAGCATCCGCTGTTGCATTTTGGCCGCTTGTACGGCATGCACAGCCTGACCGCCGAATCGCTGGCGGTGGGCGATCAGCGCTGCTTGCTGGTCTTCTGCTTCGCCACCCAGCGGCAGGACCTCGACCAAGCCGCCGACTTGCTGCGCGATGTCGGACAGGCCATCCGTCCGGCGCTCCAGCGCAAGCAGGCGCAGGATCAACTGGCGCTGATGAACGACGTGCTGGCGCGCTGCGGCGGCGCCGGCAGTTTCGCCGTCGCTGTCGAGAGCACCCTCGCACTGCTGAACGAACGCACCGATGCGCTGTTCGGCATGATGTGTACCCGTTCAAGCGACGACACCAACATCCGCCTCGGCGCGATTGCGCTCAGTGCTGGGGTGCCGCCAGCATTTCGCCAGCTTGCCATGGCGCAGTTTCCTTATCCGGCGGGCAAGTTGCTGTTGGCCCGGCTGCTCGACGGCGAAGGCCGCATGGTGGTGCCTCAGCTTACCGAGGACATGACCAGAAAGTATCCACTGACCCGTTTTGGCTACGAACACGGCGTGCGCAGTTTTGCCGCGCAGTCTATTGCGGTCGGCGATACCCGCTACCTCTTGCTGCTTGCCTACGCCACCGAACGGCACGATCTGAATTCGGTTGTCGACCTCACGCGGGAAATCGGGCAGGCGATCCGTCCGGTCTTGCAACGCAAACAGGCGCAGGACCGGCTGTCGCTGTTGCAAGCCGCGGTGGACGCCGCGAGCGATGCGGTGGCGATCACCGACGCCGCCGGCGACCGGTCGGGCGACTACCGGCTGATCTATACCAACCCGGCGTTTGCCCGCATGTCGGGCTTCGGCCCGGACGAGGTGCAAGGCCGTGGCGTTGGCTTTCTGCGCGGCCCTGGCACTGACCCCGCGGCGGTGCGGGCGCTGGACGAATCGGCGGCGGCAGGTGCGCCCGCGCGCATCGAGTTGCTCAACTACCGCCGCGACGGCACGCCGTTCTGGGCGGATTTGTCGAATACCCCAATCACCGGCGATCACGGCGAGGTGAGCCACTGGATCGGCGTGACCCGCGATGTCACCCAGCGCCGCGCCGACCAGGAAGCCTTGCAACATCTGACAGCGGCGTTGCAGGAGCGGACGCGCGAACTCACCGACGTGGCGCGGCTGGCGCGCGTCGGTAGCTGGCGCTGGATCGGCGCCGAGCGGCGGTTCGAATTTTCCGACGAACTCTACGACATTTTCGGAGTGCCGCCCGGATCGGTCGCGCCGACGCTGGAAGGCTTCTATGGGCTGCTGCACCCGGAAGACCGTGCTGCCGCTTATGCGGCGTCCGAGCGAGCGTTTGCGCTCGGCCAGAATTTGTTGTGCGAGGCGCGGATACAGCTCCCGGAAGGCAAGCTGCGTACGATCATCTGGAACGCCCGCCCGATCAGGGACGGCGCCGGCAAGGTGGTCGAGCTGCGCGGCTATGGCCAGGACATCACTGAGCAGCGCGACACCGAAGCGGCGCTGCGGCATGGCGAAAAACTGCGCACGCTTGGCCAGCTCACTGGCGGCATCGCGCATGAATTCAACAACCTGCTGACCGTCATTCTGGCAAACCTCGACCTTGCCGCGGACAGTGCCGCCTTAACTCAAGAACTGCGGAGCGAGCTGGAAAGTGCTCGGCGGGCCGCCATCGGGGCGACCGATTTGACCCGGCGGCTGCTGTCGTTCGCCCGCGCCGAGCCGCTGCGCATCGAGCTCACCGACCTCAATACGTGGCTGGTGCCGCTGCGCGACATGACGCGGCCAATTCTGGGCACGCGCTATACGGTCACGTTGCGCACCGATCCCGGTTTGCCGCCATGTCCGGTGGATCGTTCGCAGCTTGAATCAGCCGTGCTGAACCTGATCCTCAATGCCCGCGACGCCATGCCGCAAGGCGGGATTATACGGATTGAAACCGAGCGCATGAACGTGCCGCCCGGCGCGCGCGGCGCGCTGGCCGATGTCCGGCCGGGCCACTACGCCGTGGTCGCCCTGCGCGACAACGGCGCTGGCATGGCGCCCAGCGTGGCCAACCGGGCGTTCGAGCCGTTCTTCACCACCAAGGCGTCCGGCAGCGGCAGCGGCCTCGGGTTGAGTATGGTGCTGAGCTTCGCCCGCAATTCCGGCGGCACCGCGACGATTGAATCGCGGACCGGCAAAGGCACCGTGGTGCACATTTTGCTGCCGCTGGAGCCGCAGCCGCCAGCCGAGGTGTCGCCTGCGGAAGCGTGACCGTTTTACGCCAAATCTCGCGGACCCAGACTCATCGTCGTTGCCGGGCTTGACCCGGCGATAACGATCGAATGGATCCTGGGTTCTCGCCCACGAGATTTGGTATTATGCCGGGTGCATCCGGCCGCGAAACCCGATGCAGGCGTTCTTGATGAAGCCGGGCACGAACACGGCGATGGGATCGGTCGCCCGTTCCTTGCCGACTGCCCGCCCGGCCTCGCCCAGCCCGGCCAGCAGCGTGCCGTCGATCACCGGTTGCGCATACCCGGTCGCCTCACGCGGCAGCCGCACCGCGCGCCGCCCGGCGGGGCCGCCCGGCTTCAGCGGCGCGACCGCATCGCCAGCGTTGATCGAGACCAGCGGCATGGACTTGTCCACCGCCTTGAACGCCATCACCCCGACGATTTGTCCGTCCGCCACCACGCCCGCACCGGACACGCCGTGATCCACGCCGGCGGGGGCGGCGAACACGCCTTCCAGCATGGCGCGCGGCTGGGCGGCGGCCAGCGGCAGCCCGGCGATGGCGGCATAGGCCGCCGCAGCACCCGGCGCGAAGCCCGCCATTTCGATCACCGCCGCGTCGCCGAAGCGCAACCCCACCGCATCGCCGCCCAAATTCAACCCGAACGCCGGGCCGGGGGCGGCGTGCGCGCTCAGCCGGGCGCGGCCCAGATAGCGCCCGCGCGACGAATACACCGCCAGCCAGGCGCCCTTATGCTCGCCGAGGGTGCGCACCACATGCTCGGCGGTCAGCATCCGGTTCGGGCTGCCGCTGCCCGCCACGACCATGCCAGACGCAGTGGCGAATGGCCGCCCGTCCGGCAGCGCCGCCACCAGCCGCACCGCCGCCTGCGCCGCAGCTTCGGCCCAGGGGGTGCCCGCTGGCAACTGTCCGTCGAAACAACTGGCCGCCTGCGCCGCCAGCGGCGTCAGCAAGGCTGCGGCAAGCAAGATGGCCGTTGGCCGCATGGCAACTCCTGAACGCTTCCGTGCGGCGTATCTGCCGTGCAATCGCGGCCCGATTACGGCGGCCCGATTACGGCGGCGCAGTTTCGGGCGGTGCATTGCGCATTCGCCCGCGCAGCGTATCGAGCGGCACCAACTCGCCCGCTTCCTCGACATGCCAGAACGTCCAGCCATTGCACGACGGCGCGTGCTGCACCTCGGCGCCGACTTTGTGGATCGAGCCGTGCAGGTCGCCGCACCGGATGGTGCCATCGGCCATCACGGTGGCTTCGACCTTGCGGGTGCGTTCGCTCAGCGTGGTCCCGGCCGGCACCAGGCCGCGCTCCACCAGATTGCCGAACGGAATCCGCGCCGCCTCACGCTTGCTCGGCGTGGTCTCCATGCCGTCCAGCGGGGCGGGCCGCACCCGGCGCACCCGGCCCCAGGCGGCTTCCACGTAGGCGGGGTGGCGCTCGATGCCGATGAAATGCCGGTGCAGGCGGCGCGCCACCGCCGCCGTGGTGCCGGTGCCGAGGAACGGGTCGAGGATGATGTCGCCCGGATTGGTGCTGGCCAGCAGCACGCGGTGCAGCAGCGCTTCCGGCTTCTGCGTCGGGTGCAGCTTCAGCCCGTGCTCGTTGCGTAGCCGCTCGGGCCCGGTGCACAGCGGCAGGAACCAGTCGCTGCGCATCTGAATGTCGTCGTTCAGCGCCTTCATGGCCTGATAATTGAAGCGGTGGCGGCTGTCCTGGCCGCGCGCCGCCCAGATCATCGTTTCATGCGCGTTGGTGAAGCGGCGGCCCCGAAAGTTCGGCATCGGGTTGGCCTTGCGCCAGACGATGTCGTTCAGCACCCAGAAGCCCATCTCCTGCAGGATGGCGCCGATGCGGAAGATGTTGTGGTAGGTGCCGATCACCCACAGCGTGCCGTCCTTGCGCAGCAGGCGGCGGCACTCGCCGAGCCAAGCCCGCGTGAAGGCGTCGTACGCCGCGAAATCGGTGAAGCGGTCCCAGTCGTCGTCGACCCCATCGACCAGACTATCGTCCGGCCGCCGCAACTCGCCCTTGAGTTGCAGGTTGTACGGGGGGTCCGCGAAGACGCAATGCACCGACGCCGCCGGCAGCATGCCCATCATTCTCACCGCGTCGCCCAGCAAAATCTGGTCGAGCGGCAGTTCGCGGACGATCTCCACAGGCAGGTTCGTTCTCCGGTAGGCGGGAGCGCATGGTGACGAGCCGCCCGTTACCGCGTCAACCGTCGAGTCGCAGCGCCATCTGCCGAACCGTGCCGAACCCGGCGCGGTGGTGCTTGGTGGGTCCCAGGCGCAGCAGCGCCGCCCGGTGGCTGGCGGTGCCGTAGCCCGCGTTGCGCTCCCAGCCATAGCCGGGCCAGCGCAGTGCAAGGCGGGTCATCGCCCGGTCGCGCAGCACTTTCGCCACGATGGACGCGGCGGCGATGGACAGGCTGAGCCCGTCGCCGCCCACCACGCAGCGCATCGGGCAGGCCAGCGGCGGCAACTGGTTGCCGTCGATCAGCGCCATGTCGGGCGGTTGCGCCAGCCGCCCGGCCGCGCGCGCCATCGCCAGCAGCGCGGCGCGCAGGATGTTGAGACGCAAGATTTCGTTCACTGAGGCGGCGCCGACGCCGATTTCCACCAGCCCGGCGCGATGCGCGGCCAGCAGCGCCGCGAACGCCGCCTCGCGCGCTGCCGCATCCAGCTTTTTCGAATCATCCAGCAAAGCGGCCAGCCCGTCCGGCATCCTGCGCGGCAGCACCACGGCGGCGGCCAGCACTGGCCCGGCCAGCGGCCCGCGCCCGGCTTCGTCCACCCCGGCCACCCGCCCGGCGGTCTGCGACTCGATGCTGAAATCCGGCATGGACTGACGGTAGCGGCGCTTACGGGTAAGGGTCCACCTGGATGCCGATGTTGCGCAGTTCCACAGCTGGCCGCCAGCGCACCACGCTGGCCGGTGTGTTTACGATGATGTTGGCGGTGTCGTAGCTGTAGCCGAGGCCGCTGAGCCAATGGTGCAACGCGCCGTCCGCCGCGTGGGTTTCCTGCACCGTGCCGCCGGTGCGCACCGACAGCGCATGAAAGCCGATGCCCCCGTCCCCGCCGAGGTTAGCACAAATCTCCCCGGCCAAAGGACGCGCCCGCCGCATTGCACGGCGCAGCCGCTTCACCCCGCATCGCTACGGGAGTATGCGAGTTCCTCCGCCGTTCGAGGAGCCGCCGCATGACCCAGCTCTACCCCGCCGACACCATGCGCGGCTTGTTGGCGGCGGGCGGCCCCGATGCACCGGCCATTGGTGCACCGGCCATCGGTGCACCGGGCCGCCCCTGGCTGACGCATGGCGGGCTGCGCGCGCTGGCCGATGCGACGCTGGCCGCACTGAACGGCATGGGCATCGGGCGCGGCGACCGGGTGGCGATGGTGCTGCCGAATGGGCCGGAAATGGCGGCGGCCTTCCTGACCGTGGCCTGCGGCGCCACCACGGCACCGCTCAATCCGGCCTACAAAGCCGACGAGTTCGACTTCTATCTCGCGGATTTGAACGCCAGCGCGCTGCTGATCGCCGACGGCATGGACAGCCCGGCCCGCGCCGTGGCCGCCGCGCGCGGCATCCCGGTGATCGAACTGGTGCCCGGCGAGGCGGCGGGCAGTTTCACACTGCGCCCGCAAACCCCGCTCAGCGGCGCCCCCGCGCATCCCGGCTTGGCCGAGGCGCAGGACGTGGCGTTGGTGCTGCACACCTCCGGCACCACCTCGCGGCCGAAAATCGTGCCGCTGCGCCATATCAACGTGACCGCCTCGGCTTACCACATCGGCGCGGCGCTAGCGTTGACTGGGAATGACGTTTGTCTCAACATCATGCCGCTGTTTCATATCCACGGTCTGATCGCGGCCACTTTGTCGTCGGTCGCGGCGGGCGGGGCGGTGTCCTGCACGCCGGGCTTCAACGCATTCCGCTTCTTCGCCTGGTTCGACGAAGTGCGGCCAAGCTGGGTGACCGCCGTTCCCACCATGCACCAAACACTGTTGCAGTATGCCGAGCGCAACAAGGACATCATCGCGCGTGGCCGGTTGCGGCTGCTGCGCTCGTCCTCGGCCTCGCTGCCGCCGCAGGTGATGACGGCGCTGGAAGCGGCCTTCGGCGTGCCGGTGCTGGAAAGCTACGGCATGACCGAAGCGGCGCACCAGATGGCCGCCAACCCGCTGCCGCCGGCGCCGCATTACGCCGGCTCGGTCGGCATCGCCGCTGGGCCAGAGGTGGCGATCATGAACGAGGCGGGCGATCTGCTGCCAGCGGGCACGCCGGGCGAAGTGGTGATCCGGGGCCGCAATGTGACCGCCGGTTACGAGAACAACCCCAGCGCCAACGCGACCGCGTTCACTCAAGGCTGGTTCCGCACCGGCGACGAGGGCGTGCTGGACGCGGCGGGCTATTTGCGGCTGACCGGGCGGTTGAAGGAAATCATTAACCGGGGCGGTGAGAAGGTATCGCCGTTGGAAGTCGATGCGGTGCTGATGGATCATCCGGCGGTGCAGCAGGTCGTTACTTTCGCCATGCCGCACGAGAAACTGGGTGAGGAGGTTGCCGCCGCCGTGGTGCTGCGCGAGGGCCACACGCTCGACGAAGCCGAACTGCGCGGCTTCGCCGCCGAGCGGCTGGCCGCGTTCAAGGTGCCGCGCCGTTTAGTGTTCCTGGCGGAAATCCCCAAAGGCGCCACCGGCAAGCTGCAACGCATCGGGCTGGCGGCCAAATTGGGGCTGTCTGCGTGAAGATCGGCATTTTCGGCGCCGGGGCCATCGGCGGCCTGCTCGGCGCGCGGCTGGCGCAGTCGGGTGCCGATGTCACCTTCGTCGCGCGCGGCCCGCATCTGGCGGCGATGCAGCAGGATGGCGTGAAACTGATCAGCGGCGGCGAGACCGTCACCGTGCGGCCGCGTTGCGTGGCCAGCGCCGCCGAGGCCGGGCCGCAAGACTATGTTGTGGTCACGCTGAAGGCGCACGCGCTGCCCGGCGCGGCCCCCGCCATCGCCGAAATGATGGGGCCGCACTCGGCGCTGGTCACGGCGGTGAATGGCGTGCCGTACTGGTATTTTTACGGCTTCGACGGCAAGTTGCGCGACCGCACGGTGGATAGCGTCGATCCCGGCGGCGTGCTGTGGCGCACGCTGCCGCCCGCCCAGGCCATCGGCTGCGTGGTGTATCCCGCCGCCGAGGTGATTGCGCCGGGCGTGATCGAGCATACCTACGGCGACCGTTTCACCCTCGGCGAGCCGGACGGCAGCCGCAGCGAGCGAATTGCCGCTTTGTCGGCGGCGTTGCAGTCCGCCGGATTCAAGGCCCCGGTGCGCCCGCGCATTCGTGACGAGATCTGGGTCAAGTTGTGGGGCAACATGGCGTTCAACCCGCTCTCGGCGTTGACCGGATCGACACTCGACCGGCTGGCCGGGCGGCCCGACCTGCGCGCGGTGGCGCGGGCGATGATGCTGGAGGGGCAAGCGGTGGCCGAAGCGCTAGGTGTACGATTTCCGATTAATGTCGAGAAACGTATTGACGGTGCGTTGGAAGTGGGAGTCCACAAAACCTCTATGCTACAAGACTTGGAACGCGGGCGGCCGATGGAAATTGATGCGCTATTGGGTGCCGTGGTGGAATTGGGCGGATTAACCAATATCCCTACACTGGCTTGTGATACGGTACTCGCATTGGTGCGCGAGCGCGCACGGGCTGCTGGCTGCTATTATCTCTAAGAGGCGGAAGGAGCCGGGACAGTCGCATGGCCAAAATCCTGGTAATTGACGATGAGCCGCAGGTGCGCCGCGCGATATGCGCGATGCTGGCGCGCGGCGGCTATGAACCCCTGGAGGCCACCGATGGGGTCGAGGGGCTGGAGGTCGCGCGCGCCCAATCAATCGATGCCGTCATCACCGATATAATGATGCCGAATAAGGAAGGCATCGAGACAATCCGTGAACTGCGCCGGGATGTGCCGAACCTGCCGATCCTGGTCATTTCGGGCAATGCCGGCTCGGCGCTGTATTTGCAGATGGCTACCCTGCTTGGCGCGCACTCCGCGCTGGCCAAACCGTTCCGCTCCGCCGAACTGCTGGCCGCCGTCGCCCGTCTGCTCGGGCCGGGGAACACCCCGTTATAGGCGCTGAGATAGCGCTGCACGCGGCACCGCTTTTCCCGCTCTCCCCCCAAGCGGCCCCCCCCAAGCGGGGCGGAGAGGGGACGTTGTTGCGCTGATCTTAGCGCCGATGGAGCACCCCGGCCTGCGCCTCGCGGCGCTCAGGCCAAATCTCGCTGACCAAGACTCATCGTCGTTGCCGGGCTTGACCCGGCAATCCATGGTGCCGCACAGAGCATCTCGCGTCGAGCACCGATCGTTGGCATGGATCGCCGGGTCAAGCCCGGCGATGACGATCGAATGGATCATGGGTTCTCACCCACGAGATTTGGTATTAGGCGCCGGTCATTACATGCAGCACGCGATTGGCGATCATGTCCTTGGTGCGCGCGGAATAGTCCTGCATGTGCTGGATCGCGACATGGGCGCGCAGCAACTCGGCACTCTCCCACTTCTCCACCACCGCGAACGTGTCCGGCCCCACCGGGGTCTGAAACCCGCCGAAATCCGGCGCGTCGATCACCGGCCCGTATTCGATGCACCCCGCCTCGGCGTGCACCAGCGGCATGATGCCGTGGAACTCAGCCAGCAGCGCATCGCGCAGGCCGGGCTTGGCGGTGATGTAGGCGAGAACATGGATCATGGGCGTTTCCTGCATTTGGGGCCGCATCGTCTGGCCGAACGGCGCGCACCATACTGAAAAAATGGGGCGCGTCGAGCGTTGGTGACGCGGCATTGGCGGGGTGGTAAACTCTGACCAGTTACATGACTAGTCATCGCTTCCGGGAGCGTCATCATGCCAAGCTGGCCGGTGCAGGATGCCAAGGCGCGTTTCAGCGAACTGCTCGACACATGCTTGCGCGACGGTCCGCAAGTTGTGACACGGCGTGGCACCGAAGCCGCCGTGCTGGTCCCGGCCGAGGAGTGGCGGCGGCTGTGCCAGTCGTCGCGCCCGTCGCTCAAACACCTGCTGCTGACCAGCGACGCGCGCGCCGAACTGCAATTGCCGCCGCGTGGCCGCCTGCGCCGCCGCCCGCCCATCGACATAGAGTGATCCGGTGTATCTGCTTGACACCAACGTGGTCTCGGAATTGCGCCGGGTCCGCCCGCACGGCGCGGTGCTGGCATGGATCGCGGGCGTGGCCGACGCCGATCTGTATATATCCGCCGTAACGATTGGCGAGATCCAGACTGGTATCGAAAGAACGCGCGACCATGACGCGCCAAAAGCCGCAGCACTAGAAGCATGGCTGGGGCAAGTCAGCGAGACCTACAACGTGTTGCCGATGGACAGCCGCACCTTTCGCCACTGGGCCAAGCTGATGCACCGCAAGTCCGGCAACCTGATGGAAGATGCGATGATCGCGGCCACTGCCGAGGTTCACCGTCTGACGGTCGTCACCCGCAACACTGCCGACTTCGCCCAGTTCGGCACCCGCACGCTCGACCCATTTCAGCCTTCGGCCGCCTAACCCCGAATCGCCACCCGCGCCTCGCCCGGCGGGGTGTTGCGCCCGACCGTCGGCACTTCGATTTCAATTTCCAGCATCGAAACGCGGTCGCCGCGATTGACCTGGAATTGCACCTTGTCGCGTTCCAGCGGGAAATGCCGGGCGATCACTTCGAGGATTTCTTCCTTCAGCGTCGCCATCAGATCGACGCCGCCGGAAATCGCCCGCTCATGCGCCAGCAGAATTTGCAGGCGTTCGCGGGCGACCGGGGCGGACGAGCGGTTGCTTTTGAACAGCTTGAAAAGGTTCATGCCACCCTCCGGCCGAACAGCTTGCCGAGCAGGCTGCGCTTCTCGCCGGGGACTGTCACGGGCAATTGCTCGCCGAGCAGGCGGCGGGCAGCGTCGAAATAGGCGCGGCCGGGGCCGCTTTGCGGCGAGTTCAGCGTCACCGGCGAGCCGACGTTGGATGCCTTCAGCACTTCCTCGCTTTCCGGGATGATGCCGAGCAGCGGGATCGACAGGATCTCCAGCACGTCGTCCACCTTCAGCATCTCGCCGCGATTGGCCCGCCCGGCGTCGTAGCGGGTCAGCAGCAGATGCTTCTCGATCCGCTCGCCGCGCTCGGCGCGGGCGGTTTTCGAATCGAGCATGCCGATGATGCGGTCGGAATCGCGCACCGAGGAGACTTCCGGGTTGGTCACCACCACGGCGGCATCGGCGTGATGCATCGCCAGTGTCGCGCCCTTTTCGATCCCGGCCGGGCTGTCGCACAGCACCCAGTCGAATTTTTCCCGCAACTCGGCGATCACCCGCCCGACGCCCTCGGCGGTCAGCGCGTCCTTGTCGCGGGTTTGCGAGGCGGGCAGCAGCGACAGGCCTTCGATGCGCTTATCGCGGATCAGCGCCTGCACAAGCTTGGCGTCGCCCTGGATGACGTTGATGAGGTCGAACACCACCCGGCGTTCAGCGCCCATCACCAGATCGAGGTTGCGCAGGCCGACGTCGAAATCCACCACCACGACTTTCTTGCCCAACTGCGCGAGAGCGGCCCCGAGCGCTGCGGTGGACGTGGTCTTGCCCACACCGCCTTTGCCGGACGTGACCACCAGAACCTTGGACATCGCTTCAATCCTCCCAGGGGGCCTCCCCGGGGGCGTCACCCCGGCTGCCGCACTGCTTGCTCAGTCCAGCCCTGCCACATGCATCGAGTCGGCTTCTAGCCATGCTTGCGCCGGGCGGCCGCGCAATCCTGCTTCGATGTCATCGGCGGTACGATACAACCCGTCAATCGCCAGCAATTCGGCTTCCAGGCGGCGGCAGAAAATCCGCGCCCGCGGGTTGCCCGCCACACCCGCCACGGCCCGGCCGCGCAGCGCGCCGTACACATGGATCGACCCGCCCGCCACCACTTCGGCGCCGGAGGCGACGCTGCCGATGATGGTGACATCGCCGCGCGGAAACACCACCGACTGGCCAGAGCGGACGTGCTGTTCCAGCAACAAGGCGCCGGGTTCGGGCGGCGGCGGCGCTGCCGGGGCTGGCCCAGGGACGGTTGGTTCGGGAGCGGCGGCGATGCCGTCCATCACGGTGCGCCCGCCCGCCAGCAGCGGCGGCAGTTCGATGCCAACGGTGGCGGGTTCGACGCCCTCGATGCCGATCACCCGGATGCCGCGCGCGGCCAGCGCTTCCATCAGCCCGCCGACCACTTCCGGCACGCTGGCCAGCGCGGTCAGGTCGAGCACCACCGGCTTGCCGGCGAAATACGCAGGTGAGCGCTGCATCTGCGCGTCCAGCGCCGCCAGCCAGTCGGCCAGCGGCGGTTCCGGCACCAGCACCAGCGCCATATACGACCGGCCGCGAACGCGAATGCCGGACTGGGATGCGAAACGGGAACTGGCTGTCTTGGTCACACCCTGCGGGCTACAAGCGGTGCCGTCCGGCGTCAACCAAAACTGGCACCCGTACCGGCTCGTCCATGCGGCGTTGCGCAGCAGGCTGCGGGTCCGAGGCGGCAATCATGAAGCCGCGGCCAACGGCGGTCTGGATCACGCCGTCCATTCCGGCCCGCGCCAGCTTGCGCCGCAGCTTGAACAGGAACACCGGCAACACCCGGCTTTCCGGCCGGTGGCCGCCCGGATAGATCGCGTCCATCAGTTGCTCGGCGCCGACGGTCTGGCCGCGCTTGGTCCACAATTCGGCAAAGATGCGGAATTCAGCTTGGCTGAGCGCAATCGGCTGGCCGTCGATCAACAGCGTGCCGTGCAGCATGTCCAGCGCGATATTGGCGTGCCGCATCGGGTCGTGCCGCACCGCGCTGCGTGGCCGCTGCACCGCCGAATTGGACAGCAGCACCACGGAAATATCCGGCGACACTTCCCGCAGGCGGATCAGCGCCCCGTTGGCGGCCTGGATGTTGGTGCCGACCATGAGCAAAACCAGCTCGAACGGCCGCATCCGGATCAACGCCACCGCGTCATCGACCGATTCGACGAGTTCGGCAACGTCGGCTTCCGACACCAACGACAACGAGACGCCGAGATGTGCCGCATCGGAGAGTTTGACGATCAAGAGCCGCATGACGCCACAATCACCTAGCACTGCCCGCCGTGCCGCGTTTCCCGGATGCGAGGCTTCCCCCGGGATGCGTTGGGACCCGTTTGCCCCTTGGTTGCCAAGCCATCAACGTGTTGAATAAGTAACGCTTGCCGGGCCGTTGTGCAATCCCGTTCACATGCATTTTAGCAAAAGATTTGCATCACAATGAACGGAGCCGGCCTGCAACCCTGCCGGCCTGCCGGGATAACCCGCCAAGCGATAACATCGCGGCTTGTCACCCAATGGAACGTTATCGTGATTGATAGACTCGGATTCCATCTTAAAGCGTGTTGAACGCCACCATCCTGGCGCGCCCAAGGGTGTCGTATTGGTTAACATTGGCCGGTCAGCCGCCGCGCCACGCCGCACGAGGAGTCATATGAGCGAAGACCTTAACGCCAACTATGCCCGCGCCGGGTTCCATCACCGCATCGGCTTCGGCCGCCGCCCGGCGCTGATCCTGATCGACTTCGTGATGGCCTATTACACCCCAGGCTCGCCGCTGTTCGGCGGGCAGGGGGTGCAGACCGCGCTGGACTCGGCCCTGCGGCTGCTGGAACTGGCGCGCGCGAAGGGCATTCCGCGCATCCTCACCAACGTGGTGGTGCACCCAAACGGGTTCGACGGCGGGATTTTTCTGCGCAAGGCCCCGGCCACCAAGGCGTTCGCCGCCGGCAGCCCGCTCGGCGCCTGGCCGCCCGGCCTGGTGCCGCAGGACGACGAACTGGTGATCTCCAAGCAATACCCCTCGGCGTTCTTCGGCACCTCGCTGGCTTCCACGCTGACCTCGCTCGGGGTCGATACGCTGATCCTGACCGGCATCACCACCAGCGGCTGCGTGCGCGCCACCTGCGTGGATACCATGAGCCACGGCTTCATCCCGATCGTGGCGCGCGAAGGCGTCGGCGACCGCGCCGAGGGGCCGCACGACGCCAATCTGTTCGACATGAGCGCCAAATACGCCGATGTTTTGCCCGAAGCCGAAATTGCCGATTACCTGCGAGGACTGAACGCATGAGCCTGCGCGACAAAATTGCCCCCGGCCAGTTGCTGGTCGCCCCCGGCGTGTTCGACATGATCTCCGCCAAGGTGGCGGACCGCATGGGGTTCGGGGCGCTGTACATGACCGGCTACGGCATCGCCGCCTCCCATCTCGGCCTGCCGGACGCCGGCATGGCCTCGTACACCGAAATGGTGGGCCGGGCCGCCGCCATCGCGGGCGGCACCGTGACGCCGCTGATCGCCGACGCCGATACCGGCTTCGGCGGCCTGCTCAACGTCGACCGCACCGTGCGCGGCTACGAGGCGGCGGGCGTGCAGGGCATCCAGCTTGAGGATCAGGTGTTTCCGAAGAAATGCGGCCACACGCTGGGCCGTGCCGTGGTGCCGATGGCCGACATGGTGCGCAAAATCCAGGTCGCGGTCGAAGCCCGCCGCAACCCGGACCTGCTGATCATCGCCCGCACCGATGCCCGCACCACGCACGGGCTGGACGAGGCGCTGCGCCGGGCCGAGGCGTACGACAAGGCCGGGGCCGACATCATTTTCGTCGAAAGCCCGGAAAGCGAGGAGGAGATGGCGCGGATTTGCCGGACCTTCGACAAGCCGTGCATGGCCAACATGGTCGAAGGCGGCCGCACCCCGGTGTTGAGCTACGAGGCGCTGCGCCAGATCGGCTTCCGCTTCGCCATCTTCCCCGCCACCGGCTTCCTCGCCGCCGCCGAAGCGCTGACCAAGGCGTACAGCGCGCTGCGCCAAACCGGATCGAGTGCCGGGGCCAACCTCGATCTGTTCCCGTTCGGCGAGATGCACAAGCTGATGGGCTTCGAGCGGGTGTGGGAATTCGACAAGGCGCACGCGGAGTAAATTGCCCGGAATACGTTAGATGGACTAACATGCGGCCGTTTTCCGTTCGGAGCGCCGCATGTCCCGTCACGATTTCCGGCCCAGCCTACCCCAGTCTGATGCCCAGTTTGATCCCCAGTATGCTCCCCTGTATGCTCCTGGGCATGGCGCGCCACATGGCGCACCGCATGGCGCGGCCAACCGCGCCATCCGGAGGGGTGCGGCTGGGGGTGCGCCATCCGCGCCATGTTTCCCACCGAAGGTGGGTAAACATGGCGGGCGGAGGCCGCATCAGCCCCCCAGCCCCACCCCTCCAGATGGCGCGCCGCATGGCGCGGGACATGGCGCAGATTGGGCATGGCGCAGATTGGGCATGGTGCAGATTGGGCATGGTGCAGATTGGCGGCACCGAAGCAGCGCTGCGATAAGCGCAAGAACGTCCCCTCTCCCCCCATGAAGAATGGGGGGAGAGGGAGAAGCAGCGCGGTCTTCGCCCCGCCGGTTAGTGAACCGCCTTGCCGAGCGCCGCCAGCGTGCCGCCGATGACCTGCTGGATGGCCAGCGGCACGAACGGGTTGGCGTCCAGATCGGCGATCAGTTTTTCGCTGGCCAGGAAGCTGCTGTAGCGGGCGATGATCGCCTTGGCCTCGTCCACCGCCTTGCCGCGCGCCACCGGGTCGGCGGCGTTGGTGGCTTCGTCGAGTTTGTCGGCCAGTTCTTCATCCAGGCCCGCCAGCAACGGCGCCACGCGGTTGCTGTAGGCGGTGTCGAGCTCGCCCGCGAGGCCCTCGGCCTGATAGGTGGCGACGATCTGGGCGCGCAGTTTCTCGATGTCGGCGATCATGCGGTTGCGCGCCGCCAGCCACGCCAGCCGCGCCTTGCCGTACGCCACCGGCCCGGCTTCGGACTGGGTGGGTTGCGGCGGCTTCACGGCGGCGGCCAGGGCGCGCTTCAGATCCTCGATGCCGGTCGCGGCCAGTTGCAGATTGCCGCCCTTCAACGCGGCGTTGGCGCCCGCCGCCAGCCCGCCGAGTGTGGCTTGCAGCGTTTTATCGGCACCGGCCACCACCGGGATTTGCGGGATCAGGGCGGCCAGTTGCTTGGCCAGCGCGCTGGCATCCGGCCCGGCGGCCTGTTGCGGCGGCGGCGGCGGCGGGGGGGGAGGCGGCGGCGGGGGCGGCGGCACGGCTGCCGCGCCGTCCTCGGGCGCGTCGGGCTCGGCTTCCAGACCCGCATCGACTTTGAATTCGACCTTGGTGCAGCCGGAGCCGGCGATCTGCTTCTTCAGCTTCGGCTCCATCCCGCCCGGCGCGTCCTTGTTGGCGGTGAACACCACCAGCGCGCCATCGATGGCCGGATCGACCTCGGCCTTGCCGAAGCGCACCGAGCTGTTGTCCAGCTTGATCCCGGATTTCTTGGCGTCGGCCTTCAAGTTGGCCAGCACTTTTTTCGGCGACAGTTTGACGCTCAGCAGCACCACGGCGTCCTTGGCCTCGGTGTAAGCGAGCGCGAAAGCAACCGGCTCCTGCTTCGATTTGGCCAGGATCGGCTTCATCTCCGCGCCCGACATGATGTCGTCGGGGCTACCGCCAGGGGGTTTGGCCATTGCGTGCTCTCCGCAGGTCATTGAAATCTGTAGTGCGATGATATCGCCGCGCGGCGCGAACGCAAACCTGTTCGCCGTCACCAGGGCGATGGTATGAAGCCCCAGCCGCTCGGAGCCCCGGATGCAGTACGATGTCAGTTTCGGCCGCCTGAATCGCGCCGCCCGCCCGCCGGTTGCCGGGGCGAAATTCCGCTTGGCGCTGCTCGGCGATTTCTCCGGCCGGGCCAATGCGGGCAAGCTGGAAACCGGCGCCAAGCTGGCGGCGCGCAAGCCGCTCAAGGTCGATGTCGATAACCTCGACGCGGTACTGGCCAAGCTCAGCCCGTCGCTCGCTATCGCGATGGGCGACGAGGGCACGGTCGAGATCGAGATCGCCAGCCTGGACGACTTCCATCCAGATCAGCTCGCCGAGAATCTGGATTTCTTCGGCGAGTTGCGCACGCTGCGCCGCAACCTCGGCAGCAAGCAGGGCTTCGAGCGCGCGGCCAAGCAGGTGCTGGCCTGGGGCGGCGAAGCACCGCTGGCCGCGCCGCCGCGCCGCGCGCGCGGCAGTGCGATTGCCACCGACCGCAAGTTGTCGGATTTCGCCCGGCTGACCGGGCGGCCGTCATCGGCCGAAGCGGCGGAAGCCTCGGCGGCCGATCTGGTGCGCCGTCTGGTCGGCCCGTTCATCCAGCCCAAGCGCGACGCGCGGCAAGACCAGTTGGTGGCGCGCGTCGATGAGGCGCTGTCAGCGGCGATGCGGCGGATTCTGCATCACCCGGATTTCCAGGCCGCCGAGGCGATCTGGCGCGGCGTGGAGTTCTTGGTGCGCCGCATCGAGACCGGCGCGAAAATGGAGATCGTGCTGTACGACATCTCCGCCGAGGAACTCGCCGCCGATCTGGCGGCCAGCGACGCGCTGGATCAGTCGGGGCTGTACAATCTGCTGATCGAGCAGCCGGCGCAGGACGCGCACCAGGGGCCGCTGTCGGCGTTGATTGGGCTGTACGGCTTCGAACTTGCCCCGCCGCATGCCGATCTGCTGGGCCGCATGGCGACGCTGGCCGGGGCGGCGGGCGCGCCGTTCGTGGCGGGCATCGGGCCCGACGCTTTGAAAACCCCGATGCACGAACAGCATCCGTTGATCCGCGAGGCGTGGGCCGCGCTGCGCGAATTGCCCGCCGCCGCGTATCTCGGGCTGGTGGCGCCGCGCTTTCTGCTGCGGATGCCGTATGGCAAGAAATCCGACCCGATCGACGCCTTCGCGTTCGAGGAATTCACCCGCCAGAGCGGCCTGTCCGGCATGCTGTGGGGCCATCCGGCGCTGATTGCAGCACTGCAACTGGCCAAGACGTTCGAGAAGCAGGGCAAGCAGATGAAGCTTGGCTCGGCGATGGCCGTCGGCGACATGCCGTACTACGTGTATTTCGACACCGACGGCGAGCAGATCGCGCTGCCCTGCACCGAGCGGCTGTACACCGAGAAACAGGCCGTCGCGGTCAGCAACTTTGGCGTGATGCCGGTGTTGAGCCTGCGCGGGCGGCCGGAAGTGCGGCTGGGCAGTTTTGCCGCACTGGCCAGTTTTGCAGCACCGGGCAGTTTTGCCGCACTGGGCAGTGCGCCGCTGGCCGGATTCTGGGCCCCGGCCGACGCCAGCGCCAAGCCGGCGCCCGCCGCAGCGCCGCAAGCCGCCGCAGCACCGCAAGCCGCGCCAGAACCCGAGGCACCAGAACCCGAGGCGCCAGAACCGGAGGCACCCGCCGAGGAAGCGCCCGATCTGGACGCGCTGCTGGCCAGCCTCGCCACACCGGCGCCCGAAGCTGCCGCAGCCCCGGCAGCGGTGGCCGCCGAGGAAGAAGTCGATCTGGATGCGTTGCTGGCCAGCCTCAGCGCCGAACCGCCGCCGCCTGCGGCCGATGCAACCGAGCCCGATCTGGACGCGCTGCTGGCGTCGCTCCAGTAACCCTCAAGCGCCCGGTTGCCGCATGGCGATGTCGATGCGCTGGCTTTCCTGCGCCATGCCCGCGACATCGCCGATGCCGCGCGCGCCGCGCCCGATCCGCCCCGCGGCCACGCCGTGTTCGATCAGCGCGTCCTCGATCAGTTGCGCGCGCAGCCGCGCCAGATCGGCGATGGCGCGCGGGCCGCCGGGGTCGAGAAACGCGATCAGGTCGAGCCCGGCTGCGGGATTGTCCGCCGCCCAGCCCGCCGCCGAGGCAATCGCCGCCAGCGCGTCGCTGTCCAGCCGCGCCGACCATTCGGCGAAAAAGATCGAATATCCGGCCGAGGCGCGGCGGATGCGCGCGACGATGGCGGGATGGATCAGCCACGGATCGCCGCCGGTTTCCTGCGGGCCGCACAACTGTAACCAAAGGTCGAGCACATCCTGCTTGTGTTCGCACGCGATGATTTCGATGCTAACGTCGCCGGAAAGGGTATTGGCCAGGAGGTCGTCAATAAATGGTTCGCCGCCGACCAGCCAAACCCTGCCACTGGCCTCGGCCAGCGTGATATCCGCCATGACAGCCTCCGCATGCGCTGCCAGCGCGCTGGCTGGCGATCCCGCCGGACCTTCGGGCAGCGGCGGCGCCAAAACAAGAGGCCGTGGCGCCATCGTCATCCGCCAATGGGACGACCATCCATGCCGCTGATCCTGACGATCACTCCCGCCCCAGGGCATGGCCGCCCCGGCGACCGGCAAATCCGCACCATGGCGCAAGGCAGCCTGTCGATTGGCCGTTCGGCCGGCAACGACTGGGTGCTGGCCGATCCCGATCAGCATTTGTCGCGCACGCACTGCATGCTGACCTACGACAACGCCCGCTGCACGCTGACCGATCTCAGCACCAACGGCATGTTCATCAACGGCGCACGCGAACCCACCTCGCGCAACAGCCGCATCGTGCTGACCGACGGCGATAGCGTGAAACTTGGCGGCTATATCCTGGAAGTCGCCGAAGCCGATGGCCCGGCGCAAGCGCCCTCGCCGGGCGGTTTCGCCTCGGCGCTGGACGACCCGTTCGGCGCGGATGCGCTGGGCAATGGGGGGCTGGACACCGACCCGCTCGACATGCCGTTCGCCAGCAGCGCCGCACGGGGCTTTCAGCACCCGATGGCCACGCCGCCGCCGTCGATCCGCGCCGAGGACCCGTTCGACACCGCGCACGCCGACCGCAACCAGGGCCACGCGGCGGACGACGATCTGTTTCAGCCGCGCGCCGAGCAGTTCAAAGGCCCGGTGCAGCGCGACAACGCCGACGCCCGCGCGCAGGCGTTCGCCGCCCCGCGCGTGATCGCACCCGTCAACATGGGCGATATCGACTTCGACGATCTGATCGGCGATTTCGCCCCCACCCAGGCACCGCATCCGCTCTCACCGGCCGCCCACCCCGCCGCGCCGCCCTCGGCACCGCCGGGCGCTGCCAGTTCGCCGTTCGACGATTTCGCGTTCGACGATCTGCTGGACGCCCCCGCCGCCAAACCCGCGCCGCCGCCCTCCCCGCCGCCAGTAATGGCCGCCGCCTCGCCGTTCGACGAGCCGGACGTGGTGTCGCACGCCGCCCCGGTGCCGCTTACGATGCCCGCACCCGCACCCGCGCCCGCTGCACCTGCGCCCGCTGCACCTGCGCCAGTAGCACCTACGCCGGCGGGTTCCTCCGCGACGGCGGCGGCGCTGATGGCGGCGTTTCTGGATGGCGCTGGGGTGCCCAGTCTGGCGCTGCCGGCGCAAGACCCCGAAGCCGCGATGCGCGCGCTGGGCGCGCTGTTCGCCGCGTTCGTCACCGGCACGCGCGAGGTGCTGATGTCGCGCGCCGAGATCAAGCAGGAGATGCGGGTCGAGCGCACCATGCTGCGGGCGCGCGACAACAACGCGCTGAAATTCTCCGTCTCGCCCGGCGAGGCGGTGGGCGCGCTGCTGCACCCCAGCCGCCCCGGCTACAAAGCGCCGATGCTGGCGGTGGAAGAAGCGTTCAAGGACATTCGCAGCCACGAAATGGCGGTGATGGCCGGGATGCAGACGGCGATGATGTCGCTACTGGCGCGTTTCGATCCGGCGGCGCTGGAAAGCCGGTTGCAGCGCGGGATGCTGGACAGCATTCTACCCGGCGCGCGCAAGGCGCGGTTCTGGGAGTTGTTCTGCACCACCTACAAAGATATTGCCCGCGAGGCCGCCGACGATTTCCATTCGGCATTCGGCAAGCAATTCGCCGAGGCCTACGATAAGCAGGTGGGCAAGCTATAACCGCACGCTGGCGCCCGGCTGTCACCGCAAACGGCATACCGAAGGCCGCGCTAGATGTTACGCCGCGCCACCGCTCGAAAGGACGTCGCCATGACCCGTTGGCTGCTCATCGCTGGGCTTACTGGCCTTGCCGCGCTGTCCGGCTGCGCCGCCCCGCCGCCGCCGCCGCCGCCGCCGACGGTGGTGAACCTGACGCTGACCACCGGGGCGGACGTCAATCCCACGCCCGACAACCAGCCGGCGCCGCTGGCGCTGCGGGTGTATCAGCTCACCTCGTCCGCCAACTTCAACGCCGCCGAATTCTTCCCGCTGTACAACGCCGACGCCGCCACGCTGAAGGCCGATCTGGCGCACCGGCAGGACTTCCTGCTGGCCCCCGGCCAGACGCAAACGCTGACCATCAAGCCGGATATCACGGTGAAATCCATCGCCATCCTGGCCGCCTACCGCGACTTCCAGCACGCCACCTGGCGTGCTGCCACCGATATCGAGGCGAACAAGACCACCGATATCGTGGTGACCGCCGGGCATGACGGCGTGACGCTGAGCGCAACCGTGGAAGCGCCGGCGGCGGCGCCCTCGTCGTCGATGCTGCCGAAACTGCCCGATCTGCCGTCGTTGCCGTCGTTGCCGTCGATCCCATCGATTCCGTCGCTGCCCTCGGCGCCCGCCAAACCGGCAGCGCCCGCAGCACCGGCCGCCCCCGCCATCAAGCCCGCTTCGTGACGGCAGGATAACCGGGATGGTGCGATGCACGCGCGGACGATGACCGCATGAGCTGGGACAACAAGGTTGTCTGGGGCGAGGGCCTGTTCCTTCAGCCGCAGCATTTCCAGCAGCAGGACCGCTACTTCGACCGGCTGGTGCGGGCCAGCACGATGGGGCTGCGCCCGTTCGCCTGGGGGCTGACCGAGCTGTCGCTCGACACCGAGATGCTCACGCTGGGCAAATTCGCGGTGCGCTCGGCGGCGGGCATCCTGCCGGACGGCACGCCGTTCAACATTCCGGGCGACGTCGATCCGCCCCGCCCGCTCGACCTCGCGGACGCCACGCGCAATCTGGTGGTGTATCTGCAATTGCCGACCCGCCAGCCGGGCGGGGTGGAAACCGCGCCGCCGGAACTGATCGAAACGGTGGCCCGCTTCGCCACCGCCGAGGTCGAGGCCGCCGACATCAACGCGGGCTATACCGGCACCGCCACGGTGCCGATCGGCAAGCTGCGGCTGCGCTATGCGCTGGAGAACGAGGCCCGGTCGGGCTTCACCGGCATCGGGCTGGCGCGCATCGTCGAAGTGCGCGCCGATAAATCCACCGTGCTGGACGACGGCTTCATCCCGCCGCTGCTGACATCGAGCGCGTCGGGCGTGATCGGCGGTTTCATCAGCCAGTTGCAGGGCTTGCTGCATCACCGCGCCGAGGCGCTGGCGGGCCGCGTGTCGGAGACCACCACGCGCGGCACGGCGGAAATCGCCGATTATTTGTTGCTGCAATTATGCAACAACTACGAGCCGCTGATGACGCATCTGGCGGCCATCGCGCCGCAGTTGCACCCGGAAAGCTTCTACCGCGTCGCGGTCAGCCTGGCTGGCGAACTGGCCACCTTCACCGAAACCCGCAAGCGCCCGGTGGTGTTTCCGCCGTACCGGCACGACGATTTGCAGGCCACCTTCCGCCCGGTGATGGCCGCCCTGCGGCAAGCCCTATCGGCGGTGCTGGAGCAAACCGCGGTGCCGATCCCGTTGCAGGAGCGCAAGTTCGGCATCCGGGTCGGCCCCATTCTCGACCGCAATCTGGTCACCGAGGGCACCTGGGTGCTGGCGGTCAAGGCGCAGATGCCGGCCGAGACGTTGCGGCGCACCTTCCCCAGCCTGTGCAAGATCGGGCCGGTGGAACAAATCCGCGAACTCATCACGGTCGCGTTGCCCGGCATCGCCGCGCGCGCGCTGCCGGTGGCGCCGCGCCAACTGCCGTACTACGCTGGCACCAGCTATTTCGAACTCGACCGCAGCAGCCCGTACTGGGCGGCGCTGACCCAATCCGGCGGCATCGCGATTCAAGTCTCCGGCGATCTGCCGGGGCTGGAAATCGCCTGCTGGGCGATCCGGGGCTGATGAGCGTGACAGACGATCGTTGTCATTGGGCCAAACGTTGTCATTGGGCCAAACATTGTAAATGGGCCGCCGGGGATAAGCGATGAGCGACAATCCTTTCGCTGAACCGTCCGATTCCGAACGCACGATCATCCGCCCGCGTCCCGGCGGCGGTGGCGCGCGCCCGCCGGTGGAACCGCCGCCCCCGCCACCCCCGCCCCCGCCATCCGGCGGCGGTGCGCCCGGCGCTGCTCCGGCGGCGGTGCCCTCGATTGGCAGCAGCCCGCTGGTGGCCATCGCCGCCCCGCTGCTGGCCGCCGCCATCCGCGTCGCGGGCGGGCGCGGCAGCCGCAACCCCGACCCCGATCTGCTGCGCCGTGGCATGGTCGCCGAGGTGCGCAATTTCGAGCGCAACGCGCTGGCCACCGCGATGGACACGCGGCTGCTGAAAGCGGCGCGCTACGCGCTGTGCGCCACCATCGACGATCTGGTGCTCAGCACGCCGTGGGGCGCGGCAAGCTCCTGGTCGCAGCAAAGCCTGACCAGCATCTTCCATACCGAGGTGACCGGCGGCGACCGGTTCTTCGACATTCTGGAGCAGATGCAAAAAGACCTCGGCAAGAACGGCGAAGTCGTCGAGCTGATGTATCTGTGCACCTCGCTGGGCTTCGAGGGCCGCTACCGGGTGATGCCGCGCGGGGTCGCGGCGCTGAACGAACTGCGGGAGGGCGTCTACCGGCTGATCCGCAACCGGCGCGGCGAGTTCGAGCGCGATCTGTCGCCGCACTGGCAAGGCATCGCCGCCGCGCGCCGCCCGCTGTCGCGCCGGGTGCCGCTGTGGTCGATCCCGCTGACCGCACTGGTGCTGGCGGCACTGATTTATCTCGGCTTCAATTTCGCGCTGGCCGGCAGTTCGGACATCGCGTTCGCCGAGTTGTACGGCCTGCCGCCGCGCGGCACGCCGGTGGTGCCGCGCGCCGCCGTGGTGGCCACGGCAAAGCCGGTGGCCGCCCCCGCCCCGGCCCCCGCCCCGGCTGGCGCGCCGGCGCCGAGCAACTTCGTCGCCAAGCTGCACAAATTCCTCGAACCCGAGATCAAGGCCGGTCTGGTGGTGATCCTGGAAGACCCGCAATCGGTCACCGTGCGGCTGACCGCCAAGAACATGTTCGACTCTGGGCAGGCCACGCTGAACAGCAGTTACCTGCCGCTGCTCGGGCGCATCGGCGAGGCGTTGCAGGAGGAACAGGGCAAGGTTTCGGTGAACGGCTACACCGACAACCAGCCGATCCACACCGCGCGCTTCCCGTCGAACTTCCATCTGTCGCAGGCCCGCGCCTCGGCGGTGGCCGAACTGATCGCTGCCAAACTGACCGACAAATCCCGCGTCAGCCCGGTCGGCAAGGCCGACGCCGATCCGCTGGCCGACAACGCGACCGCGGAGGGCCGCCAGCAGAACCGGCGCACCGAAGTGGTGCTGGGCCGCACGGTGACCCAGCCATGAGCCCGCTTGGTTCGCCGGCGCTGCGATGCTCCAGCTTCGCGCCCCGTCTTTCTGCCCGTCATTCTGCCCGTCATTCTGCCAATCACACTGAAGGATAGGCGACTCCGATGCTTCCATCCTTCATCATTCCGATCCTGCGCTCGCACTGGGTGCAAACCGCGTTTGGCGTGGCGCTGCTGATCGCGCTGCTGTGGTTCTTCGGGCCGCTGATCGGCTTCGGCCAGGTGCATCCGTTCGATAGCGCCTTGGTGCTGTACATCGGCATCGCGGCGCTGATCGTGCTGTGGCTGATTGGCAACCTGCTGAAAGTGCTCAGCAAGCGCCACCACGAAAAGGCGCTGGTCGATGACGTGGTGGCCGCGCCCGACAAGGACGCCACCGCCTCGGCCGAGGAAATCGCCCTGCTCGGCGAGCGGCTGCGCGCGGCGGTGCTGGCGCTGAAGAAGGCCGGCGGCGGGCGGCGCGAGCGCAAGCGGCTGCATGAGCTGCCCTGGTACATGTTCATCGGCCCGCCGGGCGCGGGCAAAACCACCGCGCTGGTCAATTCGGGGCTGAATTTCCCGCTGGCCGACGCGAAAGGCCCGGCCGCGCTGAAGGGCGTCGGCGGCACCCGCAATTGCGATTGGTGGTTCACCGACGAGGCGGTGCTGATCGACACCGCCGGGCGCTACACCACGCAGGACAGTCAGGCCAAGGTCGATGCCGGGGCGTGGCTCGGCTTCCTGCGGCTGCTGAAAAAACACCGCAAGCTGCAACCGCTGAACGGCATTCTGCTGACCATCGGGCTGACCGATCTGGCCGGCCTGCCGGACGCGGCACGGCTGGAACATGCGGCCACCATGCGCAAGCGCATCCGCGAACTGCACACCGAGCTCGGCGTGCGCGTGCCGGTGTATGTGCTGTTCACCAAAACCGACCTGATGGCGGGCTTCGTCGAGTTCTTCGACACGCTCGGCAAGGAGGAGCGCGAGCAGGTTTGGGGCATGAGCCTGAAATTCGACGACGGCAAGGACGAGGCCGGCGTGGTGGCCGCGTTCGCCGGCGAATTCGACCTGCTGCTGAACCGACTGAACGACCGCATGCTGGAGCGGATCAACCAGGAAACCGACGTGCAGCGGCGCCGCCTGATCTACGGCTTCCCGCAGCAGATCGCCTCGGCCCGCGACATGGTCAGCGAGTTCCTCACCGAGATCTTCCGCCCCAGCCGCCTGGAGGAACGCCCGCTGCTGCGCGGCATCTACTTCACCTCCGGCACCCAGGACGGCACGCCGATCGACCGGCTGCTTGGCACCATGGCGGGCCAGTTCGGCCTCGGCCGGCAGGCGGTCTCGGCGTTCTCCGGCGCCGGGCGCAGCTACTTCCTGACCCGGATGCTGCGCGACGTGGTGTTCGGCGAGGCTGGGCTGGTCAGCCAGGACAAGAAGCTCGAACGCCGCACCAAGTGGATTTACCGCGGCGTCTACGCCGCCTCGGTACTGGCGCTGCTGCTGCTGACCGGCGGCTGGGTGAACAGCTACATCGGCAACCGGCTGATGATCGACGAGGCGCACGCGGCGGCCGAGAAATACAACGCCGAACTGGCCGAACTGCAAAAGCGCGGGCCGATGGATATCGATCTGCGCGCCGTGCTGCCGCCGCTGAACACGCTGCGCACCATGCGCGGCGGCTACGAGCAGCGTGAGGCCTCGCCGCCGCTGTCGCTGATGTTCGGGCTGTATCAGGGCGAAAAGATCACCGCCGCCTCGGTGGAATCGTACTACCGGGCGCTCAATTCGCTGCTGCTGCCGCGCCTGCTGGCCCGTCTGGAAGGCCAGATGCAGGCCAACCTGACCAAGCGGGATTTCCTGTACGAGGCGCTGAAGGTCTATCTGATCCTCGGCCGCCAGGGCCCGATCGACCACGATCAGGTGCTGGCGTGGCTGATCAAGGACTTCACCGCCACGATGGGCTCGGACGACGACGCGCCGGTGCGCGATGCGCTGCTGGCGCACGCCGATGCGATGCTCGACCGGCCACTGACCGCGATTGCGCTCAGCGAGCCGCTGATCGCGCAAGTGCGCGGTATCCTGACCCAGGAGCCGCTGGCCGAATACAGCTACAACCGCATCATGCGCAGCCCGCGCGTGCAGGGGCTGACCGAGTGGTCGGTGGCCGACAACGGCGGTGCGGGCAGCGGGCGGGTGTTCACGCTGCGCTCGGGCCGTCCGCTCAACCAGGGCGTGCCGGGCATCTTCACCTGGGGCGGCTACCACAACACCTTCCTCGGGCTGATGCCGTCGGTGACCAAGGATATTTCCGAGGATACCTGGGTGCTGGGCCGCGACCGCAAGGGTGTGGCGGGCGGCGCGGTGAGTGCGGTGACCGGGCAGATCGCCGAGACCAACAAGCTGCGCCGCGACGTGATCGGGCTGTATCTGGAGGAGTATGTCCGCCGCTGGGACCGCATGATCGCCGATGTGCAGATCAAGCAATACAGTGCCGTGGCCGACGTGGCCGACGAACTCAGCCTGATGAGCGGGCCCGATTCGCCGCTGCGCACGCTGCTGACCTCGATTGACGGGCAAACCCAGTTGAGCCGCAAAAGCTCGGCTGATTCCGCCGAGGCGCAGTTGCAGGACAAGGCCGCCAAGGTCGGCCAGAAGGCGGCGGGCTTCGGCAGCCTGGTGGCGCGCTCCGGGCTGACGATCAATCAGAACGAAATCGCCAACATCCTCGGCGAAGCGTTCGGCAGCACGCCGGGCGAGGCCACGCCGGTCGATCCGGCCTCACGGGTGGACGAGCACTTCCAGCAACTGCACATCTTCGTCACCAGCACCAAGGAGCAGAAGGCCCCGCTGGAATCGGCGCTGGCCAAGATGGCGGCCATCGCCCAGGGCATGAGTGCGGCGGCCAACGCGCCGAACCAGGGCCAGGCGCTGCTGACCCAGGCGGCCGGCGGCGGCGCTGGCGGGGGCGCTGCCGCAGCGGCGGCGCAGCTTGCCGACGCCGCCAAGGATCTGCCCAAGCCGATCGCCGACATGCTGACCAGCGTCGCGCAAAGCAGCAGTGCG
The DNA here is from genome assembly GCA_025359905.1 of Rhodospirillales bacterium. Taxonomy (GTDB): domain Bacteria; phylum Pseudomonadota; class Alphaproteobacteria; order Acetobacterales; family Acetobacteraceae; genus CAIPHQ01. Next base: position 24,357 of record JANYDF010000156.1, on the reverse strand, counting down.
GCGGTCAGCGCCGGGGCCAGCAAGGAACTGGCGAATTCCTGGCGCAGCCAAGTGGTGCCGCTGTGCGAGGCAGCACTCAATCGCTACCCGTTCGTGGCGGGCAGCAGCAACGACGTGCCGAGCGACGATTTCGGCCGCCTGCTCGGGCCGGGCGGCATGATCGATCAGTTCTTCAACGATCACCTGAAGCCGTTCGTCGATACCTCGGTGCGGCCATGGAAGTGGCAGGCGGCCAATAACGGCCAGCTCAGCCTGTCGCCGGGCACGCTGGTGCAGTTCGAGAACGCCGCCCTGATCCGCGACTCGCTGTTCGGCAACGGCAACCAGTTGACGGTGCGCTTTACCCTGGTGCCGGTGTCGCTGGATGCCGGGGTCGGGCAGATCACGCTGGACATCGGCGGCCAGTCGCTGACCTACAACCACGGCCCAACCGAATCGGCGCAGTTCTCCTGGCCCGGCCAGGGCGGCAAGACGCTGACCCGGGTGACCATGACGCCCGCCAGCGGCAGCGCCACGGTGACCGAGAAAGACGGCGCCTGGGCGTTGCTGCGGCTGCTGGACACGGCGCGGGTGATCCCGTCCGGCCAGCCGGACAAGTTCCGGCTGATCTTCACCTCGCCGGCCGGGCAGGCGGCGTTCGAACTGAACGCCAGCAGCGTGCGCAACCCATTCACGCTGCCCGCACTGCGCAACTTCCGCTGCCCCGCCACTTTGTAGCGGGGCCGCGCCGCCGGACGCGGCGGAAACCTTGGCTTGGGGCGAATTGGATGTGTCAGTGTTGGCTCATGGTGGTTGGCCCATGATGGGTGGCCCATGATGGCCGGCACTGATGGCGGAGCCGTGCGGCCCATGTAGAACTGAGGAACGAGACCAAAAATGTCAGGCGCGGCCAGCGATTCCGACGGTTCCAGCTACGTCACGCTCACGCTTTCCCCCGATCCCGGCTTCAAGCTGCGCTTCGACGGGCTGACCGCGACCGAGGAGCTCGGCCGCCCATTCCTGATCGAGATCGACGCCTCCAGCGGCGATGCCAAGGGCAATATCGGCGCCATGCTCGGTGCCTCGGCGACGGTGGCGATGACCTCGGCGGCGGGCACCAAAACCTATTTCAACGGCATTCTGGCGCGCGCCGCCTATGCCGGGCTCGGCGGCGGCGTCTACCGCTATCATTTCGAGCTGCGGCCGTGGATCTGGCTGCTGACCCGCACCAGCGACTGCAAAATCTTCCAGAACATGCCGGCCTGGGACATCATCAACAAGGTGTTCAAGGACCACGGCTTCAACGCCCTGGACAAACGGCAGAACGCGGCTGGCGACATTGTGCTGGAATACTGCGTGCAGTACCGCGAAAGTGCCTTCGATTTCGTCACCAGGCTGATGGAAAACGTCGGGCTGTACTATTACTTCGACCACAAGGACGGCTCGCACGACCTGCTGCTGGCCGACGACCCCAATTCGCACACCGCACTGGGTGCGGCCATCCCGTTCTATTTCAGCCAAACCGAAGTGCGCGCGGTGCAGGACCATGTGTGGGAATGGACCGCCGATTTGCAGTTGCAGCCGGGCGTCTACACCTTCCGCGACTACAACTTCACCACCCCGGCCGCCGACCTGACCGCCAAGTCGCTGCACAGCGCGACACATCCGTACAGCAGCTTCGAGGTGTACGACTATCCGGGCGTCTACGACACCGCCGCCGACGGGCGCAAACTATCCGATGTGCGCATCCAGGAACTGACCTCCCGGGTGCAGTTGTTCGACGGCAAATCCAACGCGCGCGGCATCCGCAGCGGGGTGAAGTTCAAACTGTCCGAGGCCGCCGACACCGCGCTGAACCAGGAATATCTGGTGCTGCGCGCCATCACCGCGATCTCCATCGCCGAAGGCGCCTCCGACAGCCGGGGCAATCTGGTGGACAGCCACCGGGTGGAGTTCACCGCCATTCCCGGCACCGTGCCGTTCCGGCTGGAACAGCGCACGCCGCGCCCGATGATCCGCGGGCCGCAAACCGCCAAGGTGGTGGGCGAGTCGGGCGAGGAAATCACCACCGACCAATACGGCCGCATCAAGGTGCAGTTCTACTGGGACCGCGTCGGCACCAACGACCAGAACAGTTCGTGCTGGATCCGCGTGGCGCAGAACTGGGCCGGGGCGGGCTGGGGCGGCATGGTCATTCCGCGCATCGGCATGGAGGTTGTCGTCGAGTTCCTCGAAGGCAACCCGGACCGCCCGCTGGTCACCGGCGTGGTCTACAACGCCACGCAAACCGTGCCGTATCCGCTGCCCGGCAAGAAGGTGATCAGCACCTTCAAGACCAATTCCAGCAAGGGCGGCGGCGGCTTCAACGAACTGCGTTTCGACGACACCAAGGGCACCGAGGAAATCTTCTTCCACGCCCAGTACGACTACAACAAAGTCGTGCTGCACAACGAGACGGTGAAGATCACCCAGGACACCACGACCACCGTGCTGCAAGGCAACCGCAAGGTCACGGTGGATACCGGCAACGACACCCATCTGGTCAGCACCGGCAACCGCGAGGTCACTGTCGCCAAGGGCAACGACACCCACACCGTCAACATGGGCAACCGCACCGCCAAGGTCGACATGGGCGACGACAGCACCACGGTGAGCCTGGGCAACCAGTCGATCAAGGTCAGCGTCGGCACGCAGACCATCGATGTCACCATCGGCAGCATCAAGGCGTCCGCCGGGATGAACATCGAGCAGACCGCGAAGATGTCGATCAAGCAGACCGCCAACATGTCCATCGAACTGAGCTGCGGCCCGTCCAGCATCAAGCTCGATCCGACCGGGATCACCATCTCCGGGCCGAAAATCTCGGTCAGCGCGCAGGCGATGATGTCGCTGGATGGCGGCGGCGTGATGACGCAGTCGGCCGGCATCATCAAGATCAACTAGCCCCATGCCCGCACCCGCCAGCGCCGATCCGGACGATTTTCTCGATCTGCTGCAACGCCCGCCCGCCGTGGCGGCGATGACGGCAGACGCGTTGCCGGATGCCGTGCGCCCGGCGCTGCAAATCCTGCTCCGCCACATCCAGGCGCGGCACGGTGCGGCCGGGCGCCCGGTGCGCCATCTGATCGAGGAGATCAACGCCGATATCGATGCGGCCCTGGGGTCGCAGCTGAATTTGATCCTGCATCACCCGGCGTTTCAGGCGCTCGAAGCCAGCTGGCGCGGCGTGCATTTCATGGTGCGCAACACCGCCACCGACAGCATGCTGAAAATCCGGCTGATCGACATTTCGCAGCGCGAACTGGCCCGCACGCTGCGCAAGTTTCGCGGCACCGCCTGGGACGCCAGCCCGATCTTCAAGAAAATCTACGAGGAGGAATACGGCCAGTTCGGCGGCGAGCCGTTCGGCCTGCTGGTGGGCGACTACTATTTCGACCATCAGCCGCAATCGGTGCAGCTATTGACCGACATGGCCGCCATCGCGGCGGCGGCGCATGTGCCGTTCATCGCTGGCGCCGCGCCGTCGCTGATGGACATGGAAAGCTGGGCGGAACTGGCCAACCCGCGCGACCTGTCGCGGATTTTCCAGACCCCCGGCTACGCCGACTGGCGGGCGCTGCGCGCGGCGGAGGATTCGCGCTATCTCGGCCTGTGCCTGCCGCGCATGCTGACCCGGCTGCCGTACGGCCCGAACACCGACCCGGTGGACGATTTCGCCTTCGAAGAGGATGTGGAAGGGCCGGACGCCACGCGCTACGCCTGGACCAATTCGGCGTTCGCCATGGCGGCCAACATCGCCCGCTCGTTCTCGCTGTACGGCTGGTGCTCGCGCATTCACGGGCTGGAAACCGGCGGCATCGTCGAGGATTTGCCGGTGCTGCGCTTCGCCACGGCGGACGGCGCGGTGGACACGCGCTGCTGCACCGAAATCGCGCTGAACGAGCGCCGCGAGGCGGAGATCGCCCGGCTTGGCTTGATGACGCTGGTGCATCGCAAGAACACCGATCAGGCGGCGTTCATCTCGGCGCACTCGCTGCAAAAGCCCGCCGTGTACGACGACCCGGCGGCGAGCGCCAACGCGCTGATGTCGGCGCGGCTGCCGTATCTGTTCGGCTGCTGCCGGTTCGCGCATTACCTGAAATGCCTGGTGCGCGACAAAGTCGGCGGCAGCATGTCGCGCCCGCAACTGCAATCCTGGCTGACCGGCTGGCTCGATGCCTATGTCGATCACTCGCCCAGCACCTCCAGCGAGGACTGGAAAGCCTCGCACCCGCTGGAGGAAGCCGAGGTGACCATCGATGCGATGCCCGACAAGCCGGGCCAGTACGACGCCCGCTTCTTCCTCAAGCCGCACTACCAGTTGGAGGGCCTCGCCGTGGCGCTGCGGCTGGTCTCGCGCCTGCCGGCGGCGGCGGAATAGGCGATGCGCCCCACGCGAAAGGACCCGCGCCATGGCCAGTAACAAGGACGGCACCGATATTCTGATGCAGTTATGCATCGACAGCGGCCCGGTGGAAGCCGAGTGCCAAACCCAGGTCGATGCCTCGGACAGCTTCGTGCCGGACTACAGCAACGGCACGTTCTTCGAGGTCGATACGTTTTCGTTCGGCATGAAGATCGACGACCAGGACATCGGCAAGGACAAGCTGCACGGCCCAGGCCAGTCCAGCGGCCAGTCCAGCGGCCAGTCAAGCGGCCTGGGCGGCACCAGCCTCAGCGGGCGGATGGCGCCGGGCAAGGATCAGGATAAAGCCAAGCGCAACAAATCCGGGCCGTTCGGGCGCTGGAAAAGTGCCAGTGCCGAAGACCTGAAGACCATGAAACGCTATCCGGTGCGGATGGACGAATTCTCCATCACCCGCATGTTCGACAGCGCCTCGCCGATCCTGTTCAAATACTGCTGCGATTCCGGTTCGTTCAAAACCGCCAGCCTGGTCAAGCGCAAGGATGTCGGCGGGCGCGCCTTGCAGGGCTTCTTGCGGCTGGAATTCGAGGATTTGCTGGTCACCCATGTCGGTTGGGACAATGGCGACGAGATCAAGGAAAAGTTCAAATTCGTCTTCCGCAAGCTCAGCATCCGCTACCGCGCCACCTCGTTCAAGACCGGCCAAGCGCAAGCGGTGTTGCAGGATTTGCCGACGGTGACCTGGAGCTACGACACCGAGATCGTCAACAGCAAGCAGGCCCTGTAACGGTCAGGCTGCCGGTTAGGAGTATCGGGCGATGGCGGACGAAAACCGCGACCTGCTGATGAAGCTGGAGATGACACCGGGCAAGTTCGTGCCGGCCGAGTGCGCCGCCGTGATCGCCACCGACGACACGATGGCCAGCGGGTTCAAGGGCACCACCGCCGCCGGGCCGCTGATCCGGGGCAATTACTTCTCGATCGACGATTTCGGCTTCGACATCGGCATCAGCGAACGCGGCGGCGCCGACCAGATGGAAGCGCAGGCCGAGGATACCCGCGGCCAGATCGAGCAGGTGGCCAAGCAGGTCAACCGGACGGTCGATGCGCTGCAAACCCGGCTGCGCGGCATGGAAGCGGTGCTGGAGCAGATCAAGGGCGGCGTGCCACGCGACCGCGCGCCCGGCGGCGTGCCGCCCATCAAGGCCGATGGCGGCGGCTCGATGGCGTATAACCGTTTCATGATCGAAGGCCGCACGTTCCTGCGGCGCGAGAAGAATGCCTATCCGTCCGACGTGGAGCCGGTGTCGATCACCAAGCGGATGGATATTTCCTCGCCGACGCTGTTCGACTGCTGCCGCAGTTCGTTCAAATTCACCTCGGCGACGGTGCTGAAGCGCAAGCCGGTCGGCAAGGACGCGCTGTACGGCTTCCTGCGGCTGGATTTCTACGACGTGATGCTGATCGACCTGAACTGGGACGACGACGAGGTGACCAAGGAATCGTTCAAATTCGTCTGCCGCAAGGCGGTGGTGACCTACAGCATGGAAACCCCGTCCAAAAGTGCCGCCAACAAGGGGGCGGCGGTGCTCACCAAGCTGCCCGCCGTGGAATGGAACGTGCTGCAAACCAAGTAGGGCCGGGCGCGATGGCGGGGGGCGATATGCCGAAGGGGCGCGATGGCGGGGGCGCGCTATTTGTTATAAAATATAATACCAAATCTCGTGGAAGAGAACCCACGAACCTTTGAATCGTCATCGCTGGGCTTGACCCGGCGATCCATGCCAACGCTCAGTGTTAGATGCGAGATGCGCTGTGTGTCGCCATGGATTGCCGGGTCAAGCCCGGCAACGACGATGAGTCTTGGTCAGCGAGATTTGGTATAACTACCCCACGGCAGCCAGCAGCGCCGCCGCGTCGCAGCCGGCCATGCAGGGGGCGGCGGCCACCGAGACCCCGAGCGCCGCCTGCATCTGCGCCGCCATCGAGATCGCGGGCAGCCCCACCGAGAGCACCGGCAGCGCGCTGACGGCGGGCACCGGCCAGGTCAGGGCGGCCAGCGCCGGGGCGTTGATCGCCATCGCCGCCTGCACCACCGGGGCGGTGATCATCAGCGCCGGTGAGAAGGCGGGTTTGGGCAGCAGCGGCAATTGCGCCACGATGGCCGCCGGAGTGGTGCCCAGCGCCGCCTCGATCGCCTTGGCAAGCTCGGCCAGCATCGCGCCGACCATCTGGCGGATCGCCGCCATGCCGAGCGCCAGCGGATCGACATTCAATCCAGCCGACAATTGCGCCACCGACGACAGCGTGCCGGTCAGATTGGCCAGCAAATTCAACGCGGGCGGGCTGAACGCGGGCAGCTTGATCTGCGCCATCACCTTCAGCATCGGCGCCAGTTGCGCGGTGATATTCTCCGACAGGTTGATGCCAAGCTGGCTGGACGCCGCGATCACCGGCAACAGCGGGTGCATTTGCGCCAGGAACGGCCGGAACGGCCCCAGCGGCGGCAGGTGGGGCGGCAGGTGGGGCGGCACGATCGGCGGCACCGGCAGCAGGCCTTGGGTCAACGCCGCCAGCACCGCTTTGGCGGCGTTCATCAGCGCGGCCAGCACCGACCAGCTCATCGCACTGGGCACCGCCGCCCCTGGTGCGCCCATCGGCATCAGCGGCAGTACCGGTGCGCCGAGCGAGGGGAATTTGGCCACCAGCGCGTTCAGCCGGGCTTGCAACGACAGCACCATCTGCACGAACCCGGCGGCTTGGCCGGGCACCGCCAGATCGATGCCCAGTTGCGCCTGCACGCTGGCGCGCAATTGCGCGAAGGCGGAAATCGTCGCCATCGCCGCCGGCGGCAGCGGCAGCGCCGGCAATTTCAGGCCGATCCACACCGGGTCGGGCACCCAGGCCGGGGCGGGCAAGCCCTGGCTCGCCAGCCACGCCGCCAGCGCCTGAATGTCCTGCGCCAGCGACGGCAGCGTGACCGCCGCCGGCGGCGCGATGCCCGGCGCCGGAAAACCCAGCAGCGGCAGCTTCAATTGCAACTGCGTCATCGACGTCTTGCAAATACAGAACATGCTCTCATCCCGCGTCGTGCGGATCATATCGCATACCGGCGGCCAATGCGGCGATGCGTCACAGCAACGTCAGGCTGTTTCGCGGCCTGGCCAATCCGGCTAGGCTTGCGGTTCAGGAGACGCGCCATGCCGCCAGCCGCCCGCATCACCGATCTCGTACTGCAATCGGCGCCGCATTGCCACGCGCCGATCCATCCCCCGGCCCTGGTGCCCACCCCGGTGCCGCACCCGGCCTTGCCGCTGCAAATCATTCCGCCGGGCGGGGTGACGGTGCTGATCGGCGGGCTGCCGGCGGCGCGGGTGACCGATATGACCATGCCGTGCATGTTGCCCGGCTGCATCCCGGCCGGGCCGGGGGTGATCGTCAAAGGCTCGGCCACCGTGCTCATTGGCGGCCTGCCAGCGGCGCGGCTGGGCGACATGACGCTGCACGCCACCTGCGTGGCGCCGATCCCCTCGCCGACCGGCCAGATCATACCGCCGTGCTGCCCCACCGTGATCATCGGCGGCTGACCGCACCGCATGCGCCTGTCGCATTTCGCCGCCTTCGCGCCGCGCTGCCCGGTGTGCCTGCGCGCCGGGCGGCAGCCGCCGCCGCTGGTGCTGGCCAGTGTCGCGGCGCGCGACGAGACGCGGATTTTCCAAGGCATCCTGCATTGCCCGGACTGCCAGCACGAATACCCGGTGCTGGACGGCGTGCCGGTGATCGTGCCCGAATTGCGCCGGGTGCTCGGCGAGCGCGGGCTCGACATGCTGCTGCGCGACGATCTGCCCGAGGCGCTGGAAAGCCTGTTCGGCGACGCCATCGGCCCGGATAGCTGGTTCGACGCGATCCGCCAGTTGCAATCCTCGTACGGCTGGGACGGCTACGCCGATCTGGACCCCGGCGAGCCGCCGCCGGATGGTGGCCCGCTGCCCGGTGCGGCGCGGCGCTGTCTGGCGCGGCTGCTGCAACTGGCCCCCGGCGAAACCGCCCCGCCGCTGATCCTGGACGCCGGGTGCGGCGCCGGGCGGACCAGTTTCGATCTGGCCAGCGCGCATCCCGCCGCCCTGGTGCTGGGGCTGGACATCCATCTCGGCCTGCTGCGCCTCGCCGCCGGGGCGCTCGGCGGCCATGTGAGCTACCCGCGCCGCCGGATCGGGCTGGTCTACGGCCGCCGCCGTTTCGCGGTGGATTTACCCGATGCGCAGCGGGTGGATTTCTGGGCCTGCGACGCGACGGCGCTGCCGTTCCTGCCCGCATCGGCGGGCCTCGCGGTGGCGCTCAACCTGCTCGACTGCGTGCCCGATCCGCGCCGCCTGCTGGAAAGCCTCGCCGCCGCCGTGGCGCCGGGCGGGCGCATCCTGCTGGCCACCCCGTACGACTGGTCCACCCGCGCCACGCCGCTGGAAAGCTGGCTCGGCGGGCATTCGCAGCGCGCCGCCCATCAGGGCGCCGGGGAGGCGTTCCTGCACGCGCTGCTGAACGGCGCCGCCCCGCACGCCATCGCGGGCCTCGCCTGCCACGCCGAGCACGCCGATTGGCCGTGGCACACGCGGCTGCACGACCGCAGTGCGGTGCAGTACCGCACCCATCTGCTGGCGCTCGCCCTGTCACCAAAGGCTTTGCCATGACCACGCATCTCTGGACCTGGGACGGCACATATTTCGGCTACCGCGATGGCAACGATCTATGGACGCATCGCGGCGTGCTGGCCGGGCATTTCCACGCCAACGAGGTCTATGGCAGCCACGGCGCCTATCTGGGCGAGGTGAACGGCGACCGGCTGCTGACCGACATCACCAAAAGCGCCATGCGCCAAGCCCCGTTCGGCCCGCGCCACGGCGCCGCGATGGGGGCGCACGGCCCGCTCGGCACCAAGGGCATGCTGGGCGGCTACAAGGCGTTTCCCAAGCCGGAGGAGTTTGCTTGAGGGCGGGGTGACGCCGCCGCCTTGCCGTCTTTCGGGTCGATTTGCCCGCGTGCAGCGCCGCGAACCAGCTTGCAGCGTCACGGCGCGGCATGGCACTTCTGCCAGCAATCGTTCCTGAAGCCCATCGGGGCGGCCAATGCTCTGGCCGTCTGGCGGGAAACAGGACATCGTGCGCCGCGACACCACGCGGCCGGGAGGCGACGCATGATTCTCGCTCGGAGCTTCGCCGCCACGCATCGCGGCACGGTCCGTGACCACAACGAAGACAATCTGGTCGATGCCCCGGCGTTGCAGTTGTGGGCGGTGGCCGACGGCGCCGGCGGGCATGAGGCGGGCGAGGTGGCCTCCGGCATGCTGGCCGACGCGCTGGCCGATCTGCCGCTCGGCATGGGGCCGGAAGAAGCGCTCACCCGCATCCGCCGCGCGGTGATCGACGTGCACGGCGCATTGCGCGCCGAGGCCGAGCGGCGCGGCAAAAGCATGATCGCCTCGACGCTGGTGGTACTGCTGCTGCGCGGCGGGCATTTCGCCGCATTATGGGCAGGCGACAGCCGGATTTACCTGCTGCGCGACGGCGTGCTGACCCAGGTGACCCGCGATCACAGTCTGGTGCAGACGCTGGTCGATCAGGGGCTGATCTCGGCCGCGCAGGCCGAGAGCCACCCGCAGGCCAACGTGATCACCCGCGCCATCGGCGCCACCGGCGACACCGGCGAACTCGACAAGGTGCTGGGCGCCACCGCGCCGGGCGACCGTTTCCTGCTGTGCAGCGACGGGCTGACCAAGGTGCTGGACGAGGCCACCATCGCCGGGCTGCTGCTGGCCGAGGACCCGGCCACCGCACTGGTCGAAGCCACGCTGAAAAAGGGTGCGCGCGACAACGTCACCGCCGTGGTGGTGCAGGTGCCCAGCCCCGCTGCCTGATGGGTTCGGCGGGACCGGAAACGGCCCCCCTGCCCCGCCGCGCGGCCTTCTGTATGCCTGATAATTATGATTGCCGGGCGTAACTTTGCTGGGCTAACGTCGGCGTACGGCGGCGGAATTCATATGCCATTCGACATCATCGGCTCCCAGCAACCGGCGCGCATCGCCGCGTGGTTCGACGCTGCCGCAGCAGCGGTGCTGCCGCCGCCCGACGGCACGCTGGGCACCGCGCGCGCCGCCGCCGCGGCGTTCGCCGCGCGCGCCAAGGCGGACAACACGCGCCGCGCCTACCGCGCCGGGGTGCGCGCGTGGTGCGCGTGGTGCGCGGCGCACGCCCTGCCCTGCCTGCCCGGGCGCGCCGGCGACATCGCCGCCTTCCTGGCCGCCGAGCGCGGGCGCGGCTTGGCTGCGGCCAGCATCGGCCTGCGCCGTGCGGCGATCCGCTATCTGCATTTCATCGCCGGCTGCCCGGTGCCGACCGCCGAGGCGCAGGTGGCCGAAACCCTGGCCGGCATCCGCCGCCACGCCGCCGATCAGGGCGAACTGCCCGCCAAGAAACTCGCCGCCACCGGCGATCTGCTGCGGCAAATCCTGGCCCCCATCGGCCACGATCTGCCCGGCCTGCGCGACCGGGCACTGCTGCTGCTGGGCTTTGCCGGGGCGCTGCGCCGCGCCGAACTGGCCGCTGTGCACGCCGAACACCTGGAGCCGCGCGAACGCGGCCTGCGCCTCACCCTGCCCCGCACCAAGGGCGAACGCGGCGGCCGGGCGGTCACGGTCCCCATTCCGTACGGCGTCACCGAACTATGCCCGGTGCGCGCCATCCGCGCGTGGCAAGCAGCGTCCGGCATCCTTGAGGGCCCGCTGTTCCGCCGCATCTGGCAGCCGCCGCGCGGGCGCGCCGGGCTGGCCACCCCCCTGCCCCGCATCGGCACTGCCGCGATTGACCCCGGCAGTGTTGCCCGCATCGTGCAGGCCCGCGCCGCCGCCGCCGGGTTCGACCCCGCCGCACTGGGCGGCCACAGCCTCAAGCGCGGCGCGCTGACCACCGGGATGGATCGCGGGGTGCATCCGACCCGGCTGAAACAGCTCGGCCGCCACAAAAGCTACGCGGTGCTGGACGAATATTTGACCCTCGGCGACCCGTTCGACGGCCACCCGCTGTCGGGTGTGCTGTAGGTCGGGCGTGCTGTAGTGCAGTGCGGCATATGTGGAATCTGGTAGGTTTGCCGTGGACTTAATCCACCCGGCTCGTGTGGAATCTAGCAGGCAGCGGCGTGGAGTCTGGGAGGAATGGCCGTCGGCGGCTTTGCCGTATAATCAAATGGATAGCTGAATCTATCCCGTGGAAATTAGCAGGCCATCCTAATACTAAGTACAAATAGCCTTACTAGTAGTTATCCTCCCAATTTCCACGGCGACAAGGCTGGGCTGTTGTTGCACAGTACGTCGATGGGCACGCTGCACGATCTGATTGAAGCCAAAGGCAAAAAAGCGGCTTTGGACGCTGGCAGCGACCCGCGCGAGGTTGCCGCCGCCGCTGGTTATATGGCCGACGAGGAAAACGGCATCGGGTTTCTTTACTCCGGCTGGTCGCAGGCAGCACTGCCGCACCGCCGCCTGCCCGACGATCAGCCTTGGGTGATCGAGGCCGAGCGGATGCGCCTGATGGTCGAACCCGGCCGCCGCAACGGGCCGGGCAACGATATCGGCTTTGTCGGCGTGCCGTTCGGCTCGCACGCCCGCTTGATCATGATCTATCTGCAAACCGAGGCGCTGCGCACCGGTTCGCGCGAAATCGAGCTGGGCGGTTCGCTGCGGGCGTGGCTCGGGCGCATCGGCGTCTCGGTGGGCGGCATGACAGCGCGCAGCGTGCGCGATCAGGCCGAGCGCATCTCGCGCTGCCGCATGACCTTTCAGGTCACCAACGGCAAGACCACCGGGCTGATCAATCAAAACATCGTCGACCGCGCCATTCTGATCGACGACGGCCAAGACCGCCAGGGAAGGTTGTCGTTGGAAACCGCGCGGCTGAGCGAGGGTTTCTTCGAGCAACTGCGCAAACATCCGGTGCCGCTGGAAGAAGCTGCCATTCGCGCGGTCAACAACAACTCGATGGCGCTGGATATCTACGCCTGGCTCGCCTACCGGCTGCACGTGCTGCAACAGCCGCGCCCGGTCGCCTGGGGGGCGCTCAAGCCGCAATTCGGCAACGGCTACGCGCGCACCGATAATTTCTCGCGCAAGTTCGTCGAGGGATTGCGCTTGGCGCTGGCGGTCTATCCGGCGGCCAAGGTCGAGGTCGGCCGCTCGGGGATTGTCATGCATCCATCGCGCCCGCCGGTGGCACCGCGCAGCGCGCTGGCGCGCTGAACCCTCCCAAACTCCACGATGCTGACGGCACGCAGGGTGCGTTACCCAGGGCCATAGACGATGGTCTATCCCAATAATACCACATCTCGCTGACCGAGACTCATCGTCGTTGCCGGGCTTGACCCGGCAATCCATGGCGCCGCACAGAGCATCGCGCCTCTGACACCGAGCGTTGGCATGGATCGCCGGGTCAAGCCCGGCGATGACGATCGAATGGATCATCGATTCTCTCCCACGCGATTTGGTATAAGGCGTCACTCCGGCGCAGGCCGGAATGACAGTGCGTCACTGGATACACATCCGGCCCATAACCCCGGCGCTTTCGCTTTTCCTTCGGAAAGACCCCGCATTGCGAAAGCGATTGGCGCAATGCGCCACTTGTGATAGCTGACGGCGCAACCGGGCAAACGCCGCTGCCCTATCGGAGCGCCCGATGGACAAGTCCGCCAGCATCGACGCCATCGCCAGCCTGTATACCCGCTCGCTCGATGTGCTGACCTCGCTGCGTTCGGGTGGTGCGGGTGAACCGCCGCCGGCCCGCAGCGCGCCGCGCTTTTCCATCACCCGCACCGCCGAACTGGCCGGCCGTACCCAGGCGGCGATCCGCGATGCCGAGAAAGACGGCCGCCTGCCGACCGTCGAGCGCACCGCGTCGGGGCGGCGGATCGGCTATTCGCTGGCCGAGATCAACCAGATGCGTGCGGTGTTCGCCACCCGCCCGTGGCGTGACGCGCGCGATCCGGTGTCGGTCATCGCAGTGCAGAACTTTAAGGGCGGCGTCGGCAAGTCCACCGTCTCCACCCATCTGGCGCAATATCTGGCGATCAAGGGCTACCGCGTCTGCCTGATCGACTGCGACAGCCAGGGCTCGTCGACCACGATGTTCGGCTATGTGCCCGATCTGGATATCGCCGAGGACGACACGCTGTATCCGTTCATCCGCAATGCCGAGATGCGCAGCCTGGCCTACGCGGTGCGCGAGACGCATTGGGATGGGCTGTATCTGGTGCCGGCCAACCTGAAACTCTACTCGGCCGAATACGAACTGGCCGCCCGGGTGGCGCGCGCCGAACCGGCGCTGCTCAACCGGCTGTCCGAGGGCATCGCCTCGATTGCCGAGCATTTCGACGTCATTATCCTCGATCCGCCCCCTGCCCTGGGCACCATCTCGCTGTCGGTGATGCGCGCCGCCAATGCGCTGCTGGTGCCGATCCCGCCCACGGTGGTGGATTTCACCTCGACCACCTCGTTTCTGGCCATGCTGTACGAAACCATGGGCGCGTTGCAGGAGCGTGGCCTGCCGGTCGATCTGCGCTGGATGCGGCTGCTGGCCACCCGGGCCGACGAGCAGAAATCCATGCAGCGCGAATTGCTCGGGCTGATGCGCACGCTGTTCGGCGATCTGCTGTTGCGCACCGTGCTGAAGGACAGTGCCGAGATCGACAATGCGTCCGCCCGGCTGATGACGGTCTACGAACTGGAACAGCCGGTGACCTCGCGGGAGACCTATCAGCGCTGCCTGACCTACCTGAACGGGGTCAACGCCGAGGTTGAGACGCAAATCCGCCTGACCTGGCCGAGCCATGCCGAGCGGCTGCGCGGCGAGGGCGTGATTTAGCGGTTGCAGGCCTGCAACTCGACATTAACCGACGCAAAACATTGAGGAATTCGGAAAATGGCGCATGGCAATCGCGGGTTCGCCGATCTCGTCGCCAGTGCCAGTGCCAGTGCCGGGGCAAAGGCCAATGCCAACGCCAATGCCAACGCGAGTGGCGAGGCCGCCCCCCATCCGGCCCCCCATCCGGCCACCCGTCCGGCCACCCGCCTGCCGCCGCGCACCGGCATACTGGGGGCGCGCGAGAACCGTCTGGCCGAGTTGGCCGCCGGGGCGTCGCTGACGCGGGTGCAGGAATTCGTCGATCCGGCGCGCTGCCGCATCTGGGACGGCCATAACCGCGATTACGCGGCGTTGACGCCCGAAAATTGCGCCGATCTGATCGAAAGCTTCCGCGCCCAGGGCAAGCAGGAAGTGCCCGCCATCGTGCGCCGCATCACCGGCGGCGCCGAACATGCCTATGAAGTGATCTGCGGCGCGCGCAGGCATTGGACAGTATCCTGGCTGCGCGCCAATAATTTCCCCGAATTCCGCTTGCTGGTCGAACCGCGCGAACTGACCGATGAGGAGGCCTTCCGCCTCGCCGATCTGGAAAACCGCAACCGCCGCGATCTCTCAGACTACGAACGGGCGACCGATTACGCGCGCGCCATCGAACGTTACTATGGCGGCAGTCAGCAACGCATGGTCGAACGGCTGGAGGTCAGCAAAAGCTGGATGAGCCGCTATCTGGAATTGGCCAAACTGCCCGCCGGCGTGGTGGCGGCGTTCGGCTCGCCGCACGCCATCGGCATCAGCCATGGCGCGCTGCTCGCCCCGCTGCTGCGGGTGGCGGACAAGCAGGGCCGCATCATCGCCCAGGCAGGCGAACTCGCCGCCGAGCAAGCCGGATTGCGCGAACGCCAGTTGCCAGCGTTATCCGCCGCCCTGGTGGCGCGGCGCTTGGCGGCGGCGGCGCAGGATGTCCGCGCCAAGCGCGCCAGACCGCGCGAACATACCGTGCGCGGCCCCGATGGCGCGGTGATCGCGCGCGGCGAACGCGCTGTGCGCGGCGGCGCGGTGTCGCTGAGCCTACCCGCCGCCGCCAGCCACCAACGCAGCGAAGTGCTTGCGGCAATTGGGGAAATTCTCGACCGGATCGGCGCCTCGGGCGGCTGATCCTACCAAATTCCACAGCCGCCGGGCCGTAAACAGGCGCCGCCTCGTTCTGGCGGCGGCTCGTCTGCCCGGCTACAACGGAGCCAGTGCGCCGCCGTTCAGCGAGGCCGATCCATGCCCAGCGTCTCCGATCTGTTCAAGGTGGTCCCGTGGATCGCGCATAACGCCGCCGCCCGGCTCGATGCGCTCGCCCGCCACCGCACCGCCGCCCGCGCGGCGGCCGATGGCGGCGGCTTGCTCGATCAGGACTGGGGGATTGCCGGCGTGGCGTGGCCCGCCGCGCCGGTTTACGGCCAGGGCGTCTATCGCAGCCGGGTGGTGGTGTTGCGCCTGCCGTCCGAGGCGGTGCGGCAGATGCTGCCGGGCAATTTGTCGCTGGCCACCGCCGATGCGGACGGGCTGCACCCGGTGGTGCTGTTCTTCGGCGTGCAATCCGATGTGCGCGCCAATATCTGGCCGTTGCCCGGCTGGCATTACGACGAGGCGGTGTTCGCCATTCCCGATGTCGAAGCGCAAGACCCGCGATATCGCTACCAGGGACCGTTCGCCTACATGCCGCGCCTGTGGCTCGACCGGTTGGCCCCGGTGCTGGCCGGCGTGTTCGGCTACGGCTACGCCAAGACCCTGGCGCGCATCGCGGTGAGCCAGACCGGCTACGCCGTGCATGACAGGGACGGCAATTTCGTCGCCGAGGCGGCATTCAGCGCCGCCGGACCAGGCGGCCCGCCACATCATTTCCCGGCCTGGGCGGCGGTGCAACGCCTGCTCGATCAACCTTTGCTGGCCGAGCCGGCGAAGGGCGTGGAAATCGGCTCGGTGCTGTCGTTCCGCACCCATGAATTCCGCCGCATCGTGCCGCTGAAAGCCGATATCCGATTTGCCCCCGATGCGGTGCCACACTTCGCCGGCGGCCATTTCGCCGCCGCGGGCCTGGCCGCGCTGCCTGCCGCATTCGAGATGCAAAGCCACTGGCGCATCACGCCGCCGCTGCCGCGCGGCTGCCTGCGCGAAGCGCCGCCCGATGCCCCCCCGCCTGATGCCCCGGCGCCGGTGGCGCCCGAGGGCAGCATTCGCTGGGCCAAGCCGCGCCGCCGCCGCATCGCGGTGCTCGGCGGCGGCGTCGGGGCGCTGACGGCGGTGTGGGCGCTGACCCAGGAGAAAGACTGGCAGGAGATGTATGAGATCACCGTCTACCAAACCGGCTGGCGGCTCGGCGGCAAGGGCGCCAGCGGGCGCAATGCCGCACGCGGCCAGCGGATCGAGGAACACGGGCTGCATATTTGGGCTGGGTTCTACGAAAACGCCTTCCGCATGATGCGCAGCCTGTACGCCGAACTTGGCCGCCAGCCCGGCACCCCGCTGGCCAGCTTCGACGACGCATTCAAGCCGCACCGCATCGTCACCATCGAGGACAATCTGGGCAGCACCTGGCACAGCAACACCATGGCGCTGCCGCGCGGACCCAATGCTCCGGGCATGGGCGAGCCGATGGTGCCGCTCAATCCGCTGGAATATCTGCCGCTGCTGGTCGACCTGATCACCACGCTGCTGGCCCGCGCGCATCCCGAATTGCAGAGCGAACTGCAAGACCATCCGGTGCAAACCAGCGCCTGGGCGCGGGCTGCCACGGCGGCCGCCAAGGCGGCCGGGCATGTGCCCGGGGATGCGCCCGGCGATGCGGCCCGCGATGCTGTGGGGCAGGGCGGCGTGATCGGCGCGGCCCGTGCGGTGGCCGCCCATGCGGTACAGCCTGGGGCGCATCGCCATCTGCAATTGCGCGCTTTGGCCGGGCTGGCGCGCGCCGTGCAGCGGGCGCGGGGCATCGCCACGCCCAGCGCGCCAGCCGAGCCCAGCGCGCCAGCCGAGCCTAACGCGCCAGCCACGCCCGGCGCGCCGGCCGAGCCCAGCCAGCGTCTGGTGGTGCAGGCCATCGAACTGGCGCTGGCCACCATGATCGGCATGATCGCCGACCGGCTGGTGTTTCGTGGTTTTGCCGCCGCCGATCACATGGAATGGCGCGACTGGCTGGCCAAGCATGGCGCCAGCCAGGACGCGGTGAATTCCTCGCTGGTGCGCGCCACTTACGACTACGTGTTCGGCTTCGCCGGCGGCGACACCGCCAAGCCGTCGCTGGCGGCTGGCACCACCACGCAT
This sequence comes from Rhodospirillales bacterium, assembly GCA_025359905.1. Lineage (GTDB taxonomy): Bacteria > Pseudomonadota > Alphaproteobacteria > Acetobacterales > Acetobacteraceae > CAIPHQ01. The sequence continues at coordinate 6,762 of JANYDF010000156.1, read as the reverse complement.
GGCGTGCTGCGGCTGATGCTGACCTACCGGGGGGCGTTCTTCTGGGCGATGCAGTCCGGCATGGGCGACACGATTTTCGGCCCGCTGTACCAGGTGCTGCACCGGCGCGGCGTGCGCTTCGAATTCTTCCACCGGGTGCGCCAGTTGCGCCTCGCGCCGGACGGCAGCGCGATCGGCGGCATCGAACTGGCGCGTCAGGCCCGCCCGCTGGGGCAATATCGGCCGCTGGTCGACGTCAAAGGTCTCGATAGCTGGCCCAGCGCGCCGCTGTTCGATCAGTTGGCCGATGGTGCGGCCCTGCAAGCCAGCGAGGCCGAGCTGGAGCACGCGGATGGCCCGCTGGCCGAAATAATAACGTTGCAGCACGGCGCGGATTTCGACGACGTGCTGCTCGGCATCTCGCTGGGCGCATTGCCGGATATTTGCGGCGAGCTGATCGCCGCCGCGCCGCGCTGGCGCACCATGGTCGAGAAGGTCAAGACCGTCGCCACGCTGGGCGTGCAGTTGTGGCTGGACCGCGATCTGGCGGCGATGGGCTGGACGGCGGGCGAGACCATCGCCACCGCCTACGCCGAGCCGCTCGACACCTGGGCCAGCATGAGCTGGCTGCTGGCGCGTGAGGCGTGGCCGGACGCAGCGCAGCCCAAGGCGGTGATCTATCTGTGCGGCACGTTGCCCGATGCGTTGCCCGATACGGGGGCCAGCGCCAGCATCGCCGGGGAAGCGGCCATTGCGCGCGGCATTGCGCAGGATTGGCTGGCCAGGAACGCCTTGCATCCGTGGCCCGCTGTCAGCAACCCAAGCGGCGCGCTGGACTATGACGCGCTGTTCCGCGAGGGCGGCGGCACCGGGGCGCAGCGGTTCGCGGCGCAGTATTTCCGCGCCAACACGCGCGGCTCGGAACGCTACGTGCAGACCGTGCCGGGTTCCACCGAAGCGCGGCTGCGGCCCGGCGAATCGGGGTTCGACAATCTGTGGCTGGCGGGCGACTGGGTGCGCAGCGGCATGAACGCCGGTTGCGTCGAAGCGGCCGCGATGGGCGGGCTGGGGGCGGCCAGTGCGATTTCCAGCCGCAGCATCGATATCGTCGGCAACGAGGCGGTGCCGCTGGCGCAATCGGTGCTGGAAGACGTGCTGGACACGGTGCACGGCGTGGCGTTGACCGATGCGCTGGTGGTGGCGATCAGCCTGGATGTGGCGTCGGTGCGGGCGCTGCTGCCCGAGGGCCTGGAACTGGCGCCGCAAGCCTTGTCGCCGGAAGGCGAGGCCCCGGTGCTGATCGTGCTGGCGCGCCATCGCCACGCGCGGCTGAATATCGCGCCGTTCGGGCTGAGTTTCCGCGAGTTGCTGGTGGTGGTGCCTTGCACCCGGCTGAGCGCAGGTGCCCTGGGCGGCAGCCAGCCGTTCGCGCTGCCCGGCCCGTATGGCTACGTGGCGCGGCGGATCGTCGATTCGCGGCTCATGGCGGCGGCCGGTCAGGTGCTGTACGGCGACGAAACCCGGCTCGGCCGCTTCAAAAGCGCGCAAGGCAGCGAGTGTGTGCTGTCCGCCACCGGGGCCAGCCTGCTGACGCTGGACGTCAAGCCGCTTGGGGCGCGGGTGCGGGCACCGGGGGCGCGGCATTTCGCCGAAATTGACTGGCTGCTGGGCCGCCCGCTGCTCGGCAAGTCGCTGCTCGGCAACACGCCGATCAGCAACACGCAGGGCGGGCGCTGGCGGGTCTCGCGGCTGGACTACCGGCTGCAACAGGCCTGCGTGCAGGGGCTGGAGGTGTCGCTGAGTGTCATGCCAGGTTTACACTTGGCCAAGACGGGCGGACTGTGGCGGGCTAGTAGCAACCGGGGCTTACTGGGGAGCTTCCGTATCTGGACCGAGACGGCGCGCAGCAATCCGTTCCTCGGCCTGCGGCAGCGTCCGGCTTAGCCGGCGGGACGGCGGCACGCAGTGCGGCGAATCGGGGGCGAACAGGGGGCGGGTAGGGGCTTGCAATGAGTTTGGCCGTCGTTCCGCCACCGCAAATCTGCGGCAATTGTACGTTCGCCAACCCGGAGGGGATGGGGTTTTGCGGCCGCTGCGGCGCGCCGCTGTCGGCCACCGGCTTGCAGGGTTTCGCCTCGCAGGAACGCCGCCGGCTAACCGTGCTGTTCTGCGATCTGGTCGGCTCGACGGCGCTGTCCGAGCGGATGGATATCGAGGACTTCGAAGACCTGCTGCGGCGCTATCAGGAATCCTGCACCGCCATCGTGCGCGCCCATGGCGGCTTCGTGGCGCGCTACGTCGGCGACGCGCTGCTGGTGTATTTCGGCTACCCGCGCGGGCTGGAGGATGCGCCCGCGCAGGCGGTGCGCGCGGCGCTGGCCATCGTCGCCGCAATGGTGACGCTGGGCAGCCGCGACTCGGCCGGTGTGGCGGTGACGGCGGCGGTGCGGGTCGGCATCGCCACCGGCGGCGTGGTGGTCGGCGATCTGGTCGGCCGCAACATGGTCGAACGCGCCGCGGTGCGCGGACTGACGCCCAATCTGGCCGCCAAGCTGCAAGCCGTCGCCGGGCCGAACGCGATCCTGATCTCCGAGGAAACCCGCCGCCGCCTGCCGCCCGGCTTCGATCTGCTCGATCTGGGGCCGGTGGAAATCCGTGGCCTGGAACGCAACGAGCGGGTGTTTCAGGTGCAGGGCGAGCGGCAATTGCCCGGCTCGGGCTTCGCCGCCCGGCTGCGCGGCGGTTTGGCGGCGGTGGGCCGCGACCACGAACTGGCCCGGCTGCACATGCTGTGGAACCGGGCGCGCGGCGGCGGCAGCGCGATTGCGCTGATCAGCGGCGAGCCGGGCATCGGCAAATCCCGGCTGGTGCGCGATTTCTGCGACCGGGTGCGGGCGGACCGCAAGCGCACGCTGATCCTGGCGTGCTCGCCCAATCACAGCGGCACGGCGTTCTATCCGCTGGCCACCGAATTGCGCCGCATGCTGCGGCTGGGCTGGACCGCCACGCCGGAAGCGACGCTGCGCCGCCTCGAAGCGCTGGCCGCCGCCGCCGGGCTGGGGTTGCAGGACGCGGTGCCGCTGCTGGCCGATCTGTTCTCGCTCAATCTCGGCACCGCCTATCCGCGCCTGCTCGAAACCCCGCAGCGCCGCCGCGAACGCCAGCTTGACGTGCTGCACGCGCTGCTGCGGGTGTGGCTCGGCGGCCGGCCGCTGCTGATCGTGCTGGAGGACGCGCAATGGGCCGACCCGTCGACCAGCGAGACGGTGACTGGGTTGGCGGCGCGGCTGCGCGGCACGAAGCTGCTGTGCATCGCCACCCAGCGCGCCGAAAGCCCGGCCGGCTGGCTCGATCCGCTGGCCCCGGACGTGATCGCCCTGTCGCGGCTCGATCCGGCCAACAGCGCCGGGCTGGCGCTGGCCGTCACCGGCGCGGCGCTGCTGCCGCCCGCTGTGCTGACCGGCATTGTCGAGCGCGCCGATGGCGTGCCGCTGTTCATCGAGGAATTGATCAAGAACGCCGTCGAAATGCAGACGTCGGACCCCGGCGGGGCCGGTGCCGGGCGGATCCCCGGCTCGTTGCAGGAATCGCTGGCCGCGCGTCTGGACCGCATGTCGGACGGCAAGGCGGTGGCGCAGGTGGCCGCAGTGATCGGGCGGCGGTTCAGCTTGGCATTGCTGGAACGGGTGGCGCCGATCGAACCGCGCCAGTTGCGCGCCGGGCTGGCGCAACTGCTGGTGGCGGGCCTGGTGGCGCTGGAACGCGACGGCCAGCAGGAACGCTACGTGTTCCGCCATGCGCTGGTGCGCGACACCGCGTACGACACGCTGCTGATGCGGGTGCGGCGCGGCCTGCACCGCGTGGTGGCGGCGGCGCTGGCCGGCGCGGCGGGGCAGGACCTGGCGGCGGACGGCCCGGAAATTCGCGCCCAGCATCTGACGCTGGCCGAGGATTGGTCGGACGCGGTGGCGGCGTGGCTCGACGCCGGGCAGCGGTCGTACGCGCGCATGGATCTGGCCGAAGCCATCACCCAGTTCCGCCAGGGCCTGGAGCAGTTGGCGCAACTGAGCGACCCGATGGAGCGGCATGGCCGCGAACTGGCGTTGCGCGCCAGTTACGGCGCCGCGCACATGCTGCTGCGCGGCTACGCGGCGCCCGAGGTCGAGCAATCGTTCACGCGCGCTTATGAATTGACCGGCGGCATCGCCGATCCGCAGGTGTTCCCGGTGATCTGGGGCGTGTGGGCGTTCGAAATCTCCAGCCGCCGCAACCGCTTCGGGGCGGCGGCGGCCGGCCGCTTGCAGGAGATCGCCGAGGCTTCCGGCGACCGCCAGTTGCGTTTGCTGGCGCACACCGCACTGGCCGCGACCAGCGGCGCGCTGGGCGATCTGGGGCGCGCCGAACGCGAGGCCACCAGCGCCATCGCGCTGTACGACACAGCACAGGATCGCGGCCTGGCGGTGGCCTACACCGTCGATCCGAAGGCGCTGTCGATGATGTTCCTCAGTCATGCGCTGTGGATTCAGGGCCGCGAGGCCGAGGCCGATGCGGTGGGCGCCGCCTGTCTGGCGTTCGTGCTCGAACTCGGCCACGCCTTCGTGGTGCCGTATGTGATGGTGTGGGGCGGCGTGCCGCTGGTCTATGCCGGGCGCTGGGACGCAGCGATTGCGCGGATGCAGCAGGGCGTCGCGCTGGCCAGCGCCAGCCGCCTGGATTTGTGGACGCTGACCGGCGAATTGTGGCGCGGCGCCGCACTGATCGGGCGCGGCGATCTGGCCGAAGGGGCGGCGCTGCTCGAACAGCAGCTGGCGATCTACACCATGACCGGCGTGCGCCTTGCGGTGCCGTATCTGCAAGCCATTCTGGCGACCGCCCTGGCCCGGCTCGGCCGCACGGACGCGGCGCTGGCGCTGGCCGCCACGGCGGTGGCGGCGGAGGCCGATGTGGGCGGCATGTACGCCGCCGAAACCGTGCGATTGCGCGGCGAGGTGCTGCTGGCGCTCGACCCGCCGGACCTTGATGGGGCGGTGGCGCAATTCCGGATGGCGCTGGCGGCCGCACAGCGTCAGGGTGCGCGGGCGTGGGAAGCACGTGCTGCGGCATCGCTGGCGGCGCTGGAGCGCCAGGATATCTAGCGGCTTGCGTTGCCAATGCGGCATGGCCGAAGCGATACTGCCGCCGCGGGCTGACACAGGCGCTGCCGCACAGCACCGGGCCGGAGAAGGGGACCGCCGATGGATGACGCCCAGACCCTTGGGAAATACGAACTTCGCGGCACGCTCGGGCGTGGTGCCATGGGGACGGTGTACGATGGGTGGGACCCGCGCATCGGCCGGCGGGTGGCGATCAAAACCGTCACGCTGCCCGAATCGCCCGATCCGCAGACCGAGGAGGAAATCGCCCGCTTCCGGCGTGAGGCGCAGGCGGCCGGCTCGCTGAGCCATCCCAACATCGTCGCGGTGTACGACTACGGCGAGACCGCCGATCAGGCGTATATCGTCATGGAGTTCGTCGGCGGCCCGTCGCTGAAATCCCTGCTCGACAAGGAAGAACGCTTCCCGATCCCCACCGTCGCCACGCTGATGGAGGAATTGCTGTCCGGGCTGCAATTCAGCCACTCCAAGGGCATCGTCCACCGCGACATCAAGCCCGCCAACATCATGCTGACCACCGACCGGCATGTGAAAATCGCCGATTTCGGCATCGCCCGGATCGAGCAGAGCAGCATGACGCAAGCGGGCACCATGATGGGCACGCCCGCCTACATGTCGCCCGAGCAGTTCATGGGGGCGACGATCGACGCGCGCACCGACGTGTACGCGGCGGGCATCGTGCTGTACCAGTTGCTGACCGGCGAGCGCCCGTTCGAGGGCGGGCTGACCACCATCATGCAGAAGGTGCTGAACACCGCGCCGCTGCCGCCGTCGCAATTATCGGTGGTGGCGCCGCGCGCGCTCGATGCGGTGGTGCTGCGCGCCATCGCCAAGCGGCCGGAGGATCGCTACGCCTCGGCCGCCGATTTCGCCAAGGCGATCCGCGCCGCGGTGGATGGCGCACCGGCCGGCGATGCGTTGGACGCGCTGGATGGCCTGGGCGGCGATAACGACGCCACCCTGGTGGCGCGGCCAACCGCGCCGGCAGGCAACGAAGGCACCCAGCGCCGGGCCGCCCCCCCGCCGCCGCCGCCGTCCCCGTCTGCGCCTGCGTCTGCGCCAATGGCCGCCGCCCCCGCCAAAGGCGGCGGCGGGGGCGGCAGCGGGGGCGGCAGCAAGGCCGGGCTGTATGCCGGTGTTGCCGTGGCGGCCGTCGTGGTGCTCGGCGGCGGCGGCTACTTCCTGTTGGGCCGTGGCACGCCGCCGCCCCCGCCTGCTGAGGTGAGGCCTGCTGAGGTGAGGATCGCCGATGCGACCGTGGCGCCAGCGCCCACCGTCCAGGCTCCCGCCGTTCAGGCCCCGGCTGTCCAAGCGCCCGCCGTTCAAGCGCCCGCCGTTCAAGCGCCCGCTGTTCAAGCGTCCGCTGTTCAAGTTCCGGCCGCGCCCGCGCCTGCGCCGGTGGTGCAGACCCAGGCCGCTACCGCGCCCGCGCCAGTTGTCCAGGCCCCGGCGGCGAGCAAACCCGCCCCGCTGGCCAGCACGCCCGCCCCGCTGGCCAGCAAGCCCGCCAGCAAGCCCGCCGTGCAGGCCGCCACCGCGCCGCCGCCCGCCCCGGTGCAGGCCCCGGTGGCCGCGCCGGCGCTGGTCGCGGCGTTGGCTCCGGCCCCAGCACCCGCCCCGGCGCCCGCCG
>JANYDF010000152.1 GCA_025359905.1 Rhodospirillales bacterium | reverse complement strand
TAACATGCGTGCGGTGATACCAGCCCCGTTCTCGGCGCGCGAGCGGAACTCCTCATGCACCCGATCACCAAATTGCCATTTCAGATTGAGGAACGCGGCGCGGCCCTCGCCGTGCAGCACCGAAGTGTGCAGATCGTTGGGCATTTTATCGAAGCTGGCGGGCAACGCGATGGATTGCACGCTGGCCCCGGCGCGCGTCAAACGCTCGGCCGCCTGCGCCAACGCGGCCCGGCTGTCCGGTTCGGCTTCGCTCCACACCGAGGTTTCGCACACCGCGAAGCGCAGCCCGGCCAGCGGCGGCAACGGCTCGCCCGGCGGCCCTATCTCGAACAGGCCGGCCAGCAGACGCAAATCGGCCAGGCTGCGGCCATACCAGCCGATGGTGTCCAATGAGGCCGAATACAGCTTGGCGCCTTCGCGGCTGACCGTGCCCCAGGTCGGCTTCAGCGCGAACGCGCCGCAGAACGACGCCGGGCGGATCAACGAGCCGCCGGTTTGCGTGCCCAGCGCCAGCGGCACCATGCCGTCCGCCACCGCCGCCGCCGACCCGGACGACGAACCGCCGGCACTGCGCGCCGGGTCGTGCGGATTGCCGGTCGCCGCCCAACGTCCGGCGGCGGCGAATTCGGTGGTGTCGGTCTTGCCGAATATCAGCGCCCCGGCGGCGCGCAAGGTCGCCACGCAACCCGCGTCCTGGCCCGGCCGGTGATTGCGGTAGTTCGGCGAATTGTGCTGCGTCGGCATATCGTAGGTGTCGATCACGTCTTTGATCGCCACCGGAATGCCGTGCAGCGGCGAGCGGCGCGGCGTTTTGTCCAGTTCGCGCGCGGTGCGCAGCACCTGATCGGGGTCGAGATACGACCACGCCCGGATCACCGGCTCGCGTTCGGCGATGCGGGCCAGACAGGCGCGGGCGAAATCCTCCGCGCCCAATGTTCCAGCGGCCATCCGGGCGGATGCCTCGGTGGCGGACAGCATGTGCAACGGCTCGGCGGTCATCGGCGAAATCCTTGCGGCGGCCCCTCCCTCGCGGAAGAGCGAGGGAGTGGTAGCGCAGTCAAACCTTGCGTCCGCCAATACTACGCGGCGGCCTGACGGCTCTTCATCAGCGGCTGGATGTATTTACCGAACTGATCCATGCCCACCACGAAGTCATCGAACGTCAACATCAGCCCTTTGGTGCCCGGAATCGTGCCGGCCTGATCGAGCAGCGCCGCAACCTTGGCGTATGAGCCGACATAGGTGCCCATGTTGAAGTTGATCGGCGAATTGGTCATCGCGATGGTGCGCGCGGTGGAGCCTTCCGCCGCGTTGGTGTCGCCGCCCGCCTGGATGCCCAGATAGCCCAGCGCCACCGGATCGGCGCCCGCCACATAGTGCCGCCACTTGGCCTCGGCCGCCTCGTCGGTCTCGTCGGCGATCACCATGATAAGCTGATAGGTGCCGACGTCGCGCCCTGCCTTCTCCGCCGCTTCGGCCAGCTTGGCGCTCACCGCCGCCGCCGCCATCGGCTCGTTCATGCCGGACGCCACCACGAAGCCGTAGTCGCAGAACGTCGCGGTGTATTCCAGGCCGGGCGGGCTTTGCCCGGCGCAGACCAGCGGAATATGCGCCGACGGCCGCGGGCTGAGCACGCAGTCGTTCATCGTGAAGTACTTACCCTTCAGATCGCAGCGCCCGGTGCTCCACAAATCCTGCAACACGGTCGTGTATTCTGTCAGCATTTCGTAGCGATGCTGATAGTGCTCCTCGCCCGGCCACAGGCCCATCTGGTCGTATTCGGTCTTGGCCCAGCCGGTGATCAGGTTGATGCCGAAGCGGCCCGGCGCGACGCTGTCGATGGTGCTGGCCATCCGCGCGACGATGGCGGGCGGAATGGTCAGCGTGGCCACGGTGGCGAACAGCTTGATCTTGCTGGTCACGGCGGCCAGCGCCGACATCAGCGTGAACGATTCGAGGTTGTGATCCCAGAACTCCGACTCACCGCCGAAGCCGCGCAGCTTGATCATCGAGAGTGCGAAATCCAGGCCGTATTCCTCGGCCTTCTGCACCACGGTCTTGTTCAGCTCCCAGCTCGGCCGATAGCGCGGTGCCGTGGTTGAGATCAGCCAGCCATTGCTGCCGATGGGAATGAAAACGCCGATTTCCATGAGATGCCCTTATGTTTGGCTGAGAGTAACGCCCCGCCGGGGCACGCAGCGTGCCGCCAGCTTGCGATGGGCGGCGCGCCGCTGTCGATGGGGGAACGATCAGTAGGTGGCGAAAATTCGGGCAATCTCCGCCGGATCGCTGGTCACGCTCAGCGCCAGCGCCAGCAGCAGCCGGGCCTTCTGCGCATTCAAATTATCGGCGATCAGCGTGCCGTTGGCCTGCATCTTTTCGGTGCGATACACCCGCCCGCTGCCCGCCCGCGTGCACTGCACCACGACCACGCCCGCCGCAATGGCCTGTTCCAGCGCCAAGCCGTCGGCGGTGCCGGGAAAGCCCGGCGCGAATCCGGCCGAGACGATGCCGCGCGCCCCGGCGGCGATGAAGGCGCGCACCGCCGTGCCGTCCGCCCCGGTGTAGGCATAGGTAATATCCACGCGCGGCAGCGCCGCCAGCGGGCGAATATCGAACTCGGTATCCGGCGCGCCGCGCCGCTCGCTGCGGCGATAGTACACCACCCGGTCGGCATCGGCCTGCCCGAGCGCGCCGAAATCCGGCGTGCGGAAGGTGTGCATCCGGTAGGTCGAGGTTTTCGTTACCTCGCGCGCCGCCTGAATTTCGTCATTCAGCACCACCAGCACGCCGCGCCCGCGCGATTCCGGGGCAATCGCGGTACGCACCGCGTTCAACAGATTGATCTGCGCGTCGCTGGAAATCGAACTGGCCGGACGCTGCGAGCCGGCCACCACGACCGGAACCTGCACCTTCACCGTCAGGTTCAGCATGTAGGCGGTTTCTTCCAGCGAGGCGGTGCCGTGCCCGACCACGATGCCGGCCAGATCGGGATGCTCGGCCGCCGCCTGATCGCACAGCCGCACCACCTCCTGCCATTCCGGGAAATACATGTCGTAGCTCGGGATGTTACGGAACCGGATGGGGATCACCTGCGCCACCTCGGCCAGTTCTGGGATGCGCGACACCATCTCCTCGGCATGCATCATCCGGCCATGCGCCGCGTAATCCATGATGTCGCGCGAGTCGCGGCCGAGCGAGGAGATGGTGCCGCCGGTGCCGATGAAGGCGACTTTAGGGAGTGACATGGGGCCGTCCGTTGCCGTGATGGGCAAGGTTTGCAGCAACCGGTGTGCCACGCCAGGGTTTACAGCTTCAGCGTCTGCACCGCCTGCTCCAGCGCCGTCCGCGCCGCCGTGGCGTCGGCCTCGGCTGTGGCCAGTTTGGCGTTGAGGGCAGCAATCCGGTCCTCGTCGGTATCCAGCGCGCGGGCCAGTTTGCCGTGCAGCGTGTCGGTGGCGGCGACCGCTGCCAAATTCTTGCGCAGCCGGTCCTCGTCGGCCTCCACCGCTTCGATCTGCGCGCGGATCTGCTCGCTCGTGTGCTCCTTCGCGGTCAGCGCCACGCGCAACTCGGCCACATGGCGCAACGCCGCGCGCGCCGCGTCGCTCAGCAACTGGCTGCCGATCACCGTGGCAATCACCGCATCGTTGTCGAGCAACGAGGTTTGTTCGTGCAGCACCCGGTCGACATAGGCCACCACGGTGCGGCTTTCGCCCGGCTTCAACGTCACCGGCACCCGCCACACGGCGGCGGTTTGCGCCGTGGCTTTCAGGCCGCCCTCGATGCTCAGCGCGCCATCGGCCACGCGCGGAATTTCCAGCAACAGATGCCGCGCCTCGCCTGCCGGTGCGCTCAACGCAATGTGCGCCGTCCAGCGGTCGCGCTGCTGCACGGTCAGCACGCCCTGCGACGCGGTGACGCCGAGCAGGGCGGTTGCTTCGCTGGTCTGCCAATCGACCGCGGTGCGCAAATCCTCGGCGAATTCCAGCAGCCGGGTCTCGCCGTTCGCCATCCCGCCAAGCCGCGCATCGCCCGCGAACGCGGCGGCGTCGGTGGGGTCGTACAGCGTCAGCACCCCGGCGGGCAGGCTGGCCCCGGTGTCGTTGCGAAATTGCAGGGTTTGCAGCGGATGCGCCCGGCCCTGCTGCACCACGCCGACCCGCTCGGCGGGCACCGCGCGGTCGAGCAACGGCACCGTGGCGCTATGCCCGGCCGGCAGCGTCACCGCCGACGGCAGGCGGAACAGCGTCGCTTCGGCCGCTTCGACCGCCGCCACCGCCTGCTCCGGTTCGGCCATCACCCCCATGTTGGCGGCCTTGGCCAGCGCGCGCGGCGCTGCGGCGCTGACCGCGCCAGACGCCAGTGCGGCAGACTCCATCGCGGGCGGCGCGGCGGGTGCGGCCATTGGGCGGGCGGGCTGATCGACGCCCGGCAGAATCCGGCCGAGCACTTCCAGCGGCACCTCCGGGCGCTGCACATAATAGCTGCGATACAATGCCTGACGAAACGTCACCGGATTGCCATACTGCAGCGTCAAATCCACCCCGTTCCAATCAGCGCCCGACTCGTTCTCCAGCACCGCCCAGCCCTGCAACCGCGCGGTGGCGCCCTCGCCGGTGGGCAGCACCAGCCGATAGGTGGTTTTCCACAGCGGCGCGCCCACGACATAGCCCACCCGCACCTCGCGCTTGCCCGCCCCGCCGCCGCGCAATGTCAGATGCCGCGCCGCCCGCGCCGGTTCGGCCCGCGCCGCGTCCAGCGCCTTGGCGATGGCGGCGCGCAACGCCGGGTCGGCGACCTGCACGCTATCGGCGTCCTCCAGCACGAATTGCTGCAATCCCGCAGCCGTCAGCAGCGTCACCCGCGTGCGGTGCGCCACCGCGCCCGGTGCAGCATTGGGCGGCGCCGGTTCTGCCACCGATTCGGCGCGCAGCAGCCGGCCGGTCATCGGGCGCGGCCCGGCCACCTCCAGCGTCACGCCCTGCAAGCTGTTCAGATACTCCAACGGCGAATGCAACGCCGCCGCCCCGAACGGCAGCGCCGCGAACGCCGCCGTTTGCTGGTCATGCCCCGGCAAATCCACCCCGCCGACGCTGCCCGCGCTGTCGAACACCACCAGCGAGGCCAGCACGTCGTCCACCTGCGCCAGCGGCACATCCAAACCCAGCACCGCCGGCCCATCGGCCTCGGCAGCGTATTCGAAATAGCCGACGCCGCCGGTCGACAACATCACGCGCTGCAAGGCCAACTCGCCCGCAATCTCGCCCGCTTGGGCGGCCAGCGGCAGCGAAGCGCAAAGCAGCGTGACCGGCAAAAAGCGCGCGCGCATGATGTTTCTGGCCCATTGGTGGCCGCGCAGCATTGCACGATCGCCGCGTGCTAGAACATGAACTCGCCGTAGCCCGCCGGAGCGCCCGCATGTCCGCCCATGACCACCACGACCACGGACATGAGCATGATCATCATGGGCATCATGCCCACCACCACGCCCCGGCCAATTTCGGTACCGCGTTTGCCGCCGGTGCCGCGCTGAACACCGCGTTCGTCGCAGCCCAAGTGGGTTTCGGGCTGGCGGCGCATTCGATGGCGCTGCTGGCCGACGCGGTGCACAACGCGGGCGACGTGCTGGCCCTGCTGCTGGCCTGGGCCGCCGCCGGGCTTGGCCGCCGCGCGCCCAGCCTGCTGCGCACCTATGGCTGGGGCCGCAGTTCCATCCTGGCCGCCCTTCTCAACGCCGCCGTGCTGCTGATCGGCGTCGGCGCCATCGCGGTGGAGGCTATCCGCCGCTTCGCCGAACCGGCCGACATCGCCACCGGCATCGTCATCTGGGTCGGGCTGGCCGGCATCGCGGTCAACGGCCTCACCGCCTGGATGTTCATGCGCGGGCACGAGGATCTGAACATTCGCGCCACCTTCCTGCATATGGCGGGCGACGCGGCGGTGTCGCTCGGCGTGGTGGTGGCCGCCCTGCTCATTCAGGTCTCCGGCCTGCTATGGCTCGACCCGCTGACCAGCCTGCTGATCGCCGCCGTCATCGCGGTCTCCACCTGGGGCGTGCTGCGCGATGCGGCCAATCTGGCCATCGACGGCGTGCCGCGCGGCATCGAACTGCGCGAAGTGGAAACCTACCTCGCGGGCCTGCCCGGCGTGGTCGAGGTGCACGACCTGCACATCTGGGCGCTGTCCACCACCAGCACCGCAATGACCGCGCATCTGGTGCACGCCGATCCGGCGGCGCGCGCCGATTTGCTGCTGCGCGCCAGCCAGGAGTTGCACGACCGCTTCCGCATCGGCCACGCGACGTTGCAGATCGAAACCCCCGACTTGGCCGCCGCCTGCCGCCTGCGCCCGGCCGAGGTGATTTGATGCGACGTCTCACATTCTGGCGCCGCCGCCGCATCCCGGTTTTGGAACTGCACGGCGTGATCGCCATGCGCGCCGGCGCCATCAACGCCGCCACCTACAACCTGCTGATCGCCGAGGCCATCGACGCCGCCGGCAAGGGCGGCACGCTGCTGCTCGACATCGACAGCCCCGGCGGCTCGCCGGTGCAATCCGACCTGATCGCCCGGCGCATCCGCCGCCTCGCCGACACCAAGCAGGTGCGCGTCATCGCCGTGATCGGCGAGGCCGGCGCCTCCGGCGGCTACTGGCTGGCCTGTGCCGCCGACGAGATCGTGGCGCACCCGATGAGCATCGCCGGTTCCATCGGCGTGATCGGCGGCGGCTTCGGGTTCACCGAGGCGCTGCGTAAACTCGGCGTGCAGCGGCGGCTGTACACCGCTGGCGCCAACAAGGCGCGGCTCGACCCGTTCAGCCCGGAACGCCCGCAGGATCTGGACTTCGTGCGCGGCCTGCTCGACGACCTGCACACCCAGTTCAAAACCTGGGTCCGCCAGCGGCGCGGCGCGAAACTGACCGATGAGGCCGCCGTGTTCGACGGCGGCTGGATGCTCGGCGAACGCGCGCTGACACTCGGCCTGGTCGACCGGCTCGGCGACCTGGACAGCGTGGCGCGCGGGATCGGCGGCGAAAAGGTCCGCACCGCGGTGTTCCGCCCGCGCCGCCGGGGATTGCTGGGACGGCTGCCGCGCATGATGGCGGAAGCGGTGGCCGAGACGGCGGAGCAGGCCGGGCGGCCGAGGTTGTAGCGTTGTGGCATCGGATGGACGAAACTCGGCGCCTGCAAGAACAAACCTAACATCCCCACCCCGTCATGGCCGGACTTGATCCGGCCATCGCGCTCCACACAGAAAATGACCGGTCTCCAACGTTCTTCGCGCGGCAAACGATTGCCGGATCAAGTCCGGCAATGACGAGAAACCTGCGTCAGCGCCCTTTGGCTAATACCTGCTATGCCCGCACAGGCCAGGATAACATGGCCACGCGGAGCCGCCTGACATCGATCCGTGCCCTCATCCCGCTAAAACAACGACATCTGCGCCTCGGCCATGCCCCGCTTCGGATCCATCGGCGGCACGAACGCCGCGCAATCCAGTTCCGGCCGATCCTCCAGCCGGTACTGCCGCTGCGCCCGGGCGAACCGGCTGGCCAGCAGTTCGGCATACGCCCCGGTGCCGGTCATCCGCTCGCCGAATTTGGCGTCGTTCAGCGCCCCGGCGCGGGTGTCGCGGATCAGTTCCAGCACGCGGCGGGCGCGCTCGGGGAAGTGGCGGTGCAGCCAGTCCTCGAAAATCTGCTTGATCTCGTGCGGCAGCCGCAGCAGCACGTACCCGGCGGTGCGCGCCCCGGCGCTGGCACTGGCTTGCAAAATGCGCTCAAGCTCGGCGTCGTTCAGGCCGGGGATCATCGGCGCGGCCAACACGCCCACCGGCACTTTCGCCCGCGCCAGCGCCTCCACGGCCTGCAAGCGCCGCCCCGGTGCGGCGGCGCGTGGTTCCATGCAGCGCGCCAGCGCCGGGTCGAGCGTGGTCACCGACAGCCATACCCGCACCAGATTGCGTTTGGCCAATTCTTGCAAAATATCCAGATCGCGCAGCACGCCGGCCGACTTGGTGACGATGGTCACCGGATGGTTGCAACGTTCCAGCACCTGCAACACCGCGCGGGTTAATTTCAACGTGCGCTCCACCGGCTGATACGGGTCGGTGTTGGAGCCGACCGCCAGCGGCCGCGCCACGTAGCCGGGCTTGCGCAGTTCCTTCTCCAGCAACTCCGCCACGTCGGGCTTGAACAGCAGCTTGGTTTCGAAATCCAAACCGGGCGAGTAACCCAAATAGGCGTGCGACGGCCGGGCGTAGCAATACACGCAGCCATGCTCGCAGCCGCGATACGGGTTCACCGCACGGTCGAAGCCGATATCCGGGCTTTGGTTCCAACTGATCACGCTGCGCGAGGCGTCGCGGGTCAATGTGGTCGCTGGCGGCGGCAGGCCGGCGACATCGGCCAGCAGCGTGCTCCAGCCATCGTCGAACGGTGCGGCTTCCTGCGACTCGAAGCGGTTGGCCGGATTGATTGCCGCCCCGCGCCCCTTGCGGGTGGGGGCCACCACATCCTGCGGGCGCGGCGGCGGGGCGATGCGCGGCACCACCGAGCGCGGCGGCTGCTTGCGCGTCATGGTTTGCGCGGGCGTCGGCGGCGCGTCGATGCCGTCGTCCAGTTCGCGCACCAATTCGCCGTGTTCCAGCGCGCGCGACCGCAGCGCGTGCCGGATGATGTCGTGCCGCTGCATGCTCCCCATGGCGCTGGTTCCCGGAGTGTGTTCTGTATCTGTTCAGGCACACCTTGGCGGTCACGACGCGTCGAGTCAAGAACATAGATAGAACATGACCCTCTCGGTGATCATCCCGGCGCTGAACGCCGCCGCCAGCCTGCCCGCCACGCTGGCCGCCACGCTGGCCGCGCTCGGCGGCGCCGGCGACGTGATCGTGGTGGACGGCGGCAGCACCGACGCCACGCTGGCGGTGGCGGCAGCGCACGGCGCGCGGACCATCAGCGCTCCGCGCGGGCGGGGCAGCCAGTTGGCGGCGGGTGTTGCCGGGTCGCGCGGCGCATGGCTGCTGCTGCTGCACGCCGACACCCGGCTTGCCGCCGGATGGCAAACCGCCGCCGCCGATTTGATGCAGCGCAGCACTGCAACGGCGGGCTATTTCCGCTTCGCGCTCGACACGCCGGACCCGCGCGCCCGCCGTCTGGAACGGATTGTGGCATGGCGCTGCCGCCGCTTCGCGCTGCCGTACGGCGACCAGGGCCTGTTGATCGCCCGCAGCCTGCTGCACGACATTGGCGGCATCCGCCCGTTGCCGCTGATGGAAGATGTCGATCTGGTGCGCCGCCTCGGCCGCAACCGGCTGACCGCACTGCACGCCGATGCCGTCACCTCGGCGGCGAAGTGGCAGCGCGATGGCTGGCGGCGGCGCTCGGCGCGCAATCTGGGATGCCTCGCGCTATATTTTCTCGGCGTTCCGCCGCACCGCATCAAGAAGCTTTATGAATGAAAGACACCGTCTACGTGTTTGCCCGCGCGCCGCGCCTGGGGACAGTGAAACGGCGGCTGGCGGCCGAGATCGGCGCGGTCGCGGCGCTGCAATTCTATCGCGCCACACTGGCGAAAACCCTGCGCCGCTTGCAGACCGACCGCCGTTTCGCCACCGTGGTGGCCATCACGCCAGACCGGTTGCGCGGGCCGTGGCTGCGCGGCCTGCCTGCGGTACCGCAAGGCGGCGGCGATCTGGGCTTGCGCATGCAGCGCGCACTGGCGCGCAGCCGCCGCGCCGTTGTGGTGGGCAGCGACATTCCAGACTTGCAGGCCGCCGATGTAGCGCGCGCCTTTCGTTTGCTGCGCCGCGCCGATGCGTGTTTTGGCCCCGCCGAGGACGGCGGTTACTATCTCGCAGGCGCGGGCCCGCGCCGCCCCCGGCACATGTTCGCTGCCGTGCGCTGGTCGGGTCCGCACGCGCTGGCCGACACGCTGCGCAACTTCGCTGGGCTGCGCGTGGCTTTTGTCCGCACGCTGCGCGATGTGGACGGCGCGGCCGATCTGCGCGCGATGCGGTCCGCTAATACCAAATCTCGCTGACCAAGACTCATCGTCGTTGCCGGGCTTGACCCGGCAATCCATGGCGACACACAGAGCATCTCGAATCTATCACTGAGCGTTGGCATGGATCGCCGGGTCAAGCCCGGCGATGACGTTTCAAAGGTTCGAGGGTTTTCTTCCACGAGATTTGGTTTAAGCCCGCAGATGCTCCTGCAAGCGCGGCATCAGCTCCACCAGATTGCATGGCCGGTGGCGGCTATCCAACTGCCACAGCAGAATATCGTCCCACGCATCCTTGACCGCGCCAGTGCTGCCCGGCAGCGCGAACAGATAGGTGCCGCCCGCAACACCGCCGAGGGCGCGCGATTGCATCGTTGACGTGCCAATCTTCTGGTAGCTCAACATGCGGAACAACTCGCCGAAGCCCTCGATGCGCTTTTCCAGCACGCGCTCGAACGCTTCCGGCGTCACGTCGCGCCCGGTAATGCCGGTGCCGCCGGTGGTGATCACCACGTCGATCGCCGGGTCGGCGATCCAGCCACGCAGCAACTGTGTGATGGCGTCAGCGTCGTCGCGTTCGATGGCGCGCGCGCCAACCGTGTGGCCTGCCGCCGCGATGCGCGCCGCCAGCGTGTCACCCGACGTGTCATTGGCCGCCGTGCGGGTGTCGCTGACCGTCAGTACAGCGATGTTAACCGCGATGAAGCGGCGGGTTTCGTCGATACGCGCCATCCGGCACTCCTGCTGACTAATGCATGCTGACTTGCATCGCCGCGTTCTCGGGCGGCGGCAGGTAGCTCGGCCAGAAGCCGGCGGCGAGTTGATCCAAACTCGGCGACGGCAGCCGCATCCGCGCGGCATAAATCCAGGCGTAGGTCAGCACGCGCGGCACATGGGCGCGGGTTTCGTCGATTGGGATCGACTCGATGAACAACAGCGGATCGCCGCCATCGTTGATCAGTGGCGCCCATTTGGCGACGTTGCCCGGCCCCGCGTTATACGCCGCGAGCAGCCGCAACAGGTCGCCGTGCACAATGTCATGCCCGGCCAGATAGTTCATGTAGCGCTGGCCCAGATTGAGGTTGACCGCCGGATCGTTCAGCGTCTCCTCGACGTTGTTCAGCTTGGCGCCGACGATGAAGTTGGCGGTTTCCGGCATGATTTGCAGCAAGCCGCGCGCACCGGCGGCGGAAATCAGCTTGGCGTCGAAGTTGGATTCCGTACGGGCAAGGCCGTAGATCAGCGGCGGATCGACGGTGAAACCGCCCGCCGGGCGCAAACGCGGCACCGCGAAACGCAATCCCTCGCACGGCCTGCCATCGGCGGCGGCGAGCAAATCGGCGAATTCCTCGGCAAGTTCAGGCAAGTCGGCCGCTTCGGCCACCAGCATCGCCGCCCGCGCCAATGGCCGCGAGGTCTGCGCCGGCCGCCACAGCAGCCGCAATTCCGCCGCAGCACGGTCCGGCAAGCCAAGTTGCAGCAAAGCAAAGGCGCGCAAACCTTCCGGCAGCGCCGACACCGCGTCGATATCGGCCACACCGAGGGTTTCCCCCTCGTCAGGGCCAAGCCGCGCCACGCCCATCCCCAGCCCGAGCGTTCGCCGGGCCAGCAAGCCGTAGAACGTGCGTGGCTCGCCGGCCGCGCGATGCAGCCAGCGTTCCGCCGCCAGCCCGCCGCTACTTCGCACGTCGGCGCGCGCCGCCCAGTAGGCAGCGGCAGCCTTCAGCGACGGCGTGGTGACATCGGACAGCCAAGCTGCGGCAAACATCGCGCGCGCGGTGGCGTAGCGTTCCAGCCGCCACGCCGCCAGCCCAGCCGTGTAACCGGCCAGCGCGGCGGGTGCGGCGCCACGGCGATTGGTGATGCCGGCGGCGGCCACCGCAAACGCCTCGCCGTCGCGATTGAGCGTGAACAATATCTGCGCCGCCTCGCCGCGCAACTGGGCGGCGTACGGCAGCGTCAAACCCGGTGTGGCGCGCAGCAGCTTTTCCACCCCGGCCGCACCCTTGGCCCGCGCCGCCGCCCACACGCTGCGGTCGAGCTCGGCATTGCGGCGCAGGGCGGTGGCCTCGGGCTCGGATTCTTCCAGCACCGGCACGGCGGCCGGTGTGCTGGCGGCGGCAAAGCCAGGCGGCAGCGGCGGCATGCTCTCGCCTTCGGGCAAGCGCACCACCAGCAGGCGGCGGATCGCATCGGCGTCCGGCAAATCGGGGTAGCGTTCCAGCCAGCCGCGCAGTTGGTCGGCACTCGGCCGGGTGCGGGCACCGAGGTACCGGTCGGCCAGCAAATGGCCCAGCATGCCGTCGGCCAGCGGGCCGGTGCTGTCCAGCGACGCGGTGGCGCGCAGCGCGGCCGGGATGTCGCCCGCCGCTTGCATGGCGAACAGCCGGCGGATTTGCTGGGCTTGGCTGAGCGGCAACGGGCGCGGCAGCACCAAGCCGCCGCCGGGCGGCGCCATGCGGGGAATTGCCAGCGCGAGCTCGTCCCCAGCCGGTAACAGGCTGGGTCCGATTGGTTGCGCCATGGTCCGTTGTGTGCTCGCCCCGGCAAGTAGCGCTGCCCCGGCGATCAACACCCGGGCAGCGGGAAGGCGGACGAGCGTTCGGCCGATCCCTCGCATACAAGCCGCGTAACCATCGAGTCGCCGAGACGCAACCCTTTTGTCTGGGCAAATTCTAATTTTTGAAACACCGTCACCATTTGTCAGTGCGTTAGCGGACGATGTGTAATCACAAAATTGTCATTTGCCATCGAGTGTGCGCCGCAACAACAGCAAATCCGCCCACGCCTCGCGCTTGGCGCCGGGGCTGCGCAGCAGGTAGGCCGGGTGCAAAACCGGCAGCGCCGGGATCGGGCCGGGCAGTCCGGGGATGACCGCCGATGCCCATTTGCCACGCAATTTGGTGATGCCCGCCGTGCCGCCGAGCAGGGCGCGCGACGACAATGCCCCGATCAGCACCAGCCGTTTGGGCCGCACCAAGGCGATGTGGCGCAGCAGGAACGGCAGGCACAGCTGCACTTCGCTGTCGGTGGGGTTGCGGTTGCCGGGCGGGCGCCAGGGAATCAGGTTGGTGATCAGATAGTTGCTGCGATCCAGCCCGATGCTCGCCAGCATCCGGGCGAGCAACTGGCCGGACGGCCCGACAAACGGCTTGCCGGCCCGATCCTCCTCCGCGCCCGGCCCCTCGCCGATGAGCATCAGGCCCGAGGCTGGATTGCCGTCGGCGAACACCAGATTCGTCGCAGTGGCCGACAATGCGCAGCCGTCGAAGCTGGCCAGCGCCGCGCGTAACGCGTCCACATCGCGCGCCGCCGCCGCGAGGTCTTGCGCCCGTTGCACCGGCGCGCGTTGCACCGGCGCGGGTTGCACCGGCGCGGGTTGCACAAGGGCCGGGCGGGCCGCCGGCGCGAGGCTGCGCGGTTGCACCTCAGGTGCAACCTCGGCGGCCACGGGTTGCACCTGGGCGCGCGCCACCAGCCGCGCGCGCGGCGTTTCGTCCAGCGCCTCGTCGGCGCCCCATTCGATTTGAAGCCGTAATGCCGCCAATGCGTCCATGGCTCAGCATCGCTGCACTGGCGGGTTTTGCGCAATCGCCCGCGCGCCCCTACTCTATGGGCAGGCAGGCCGGTGGAGAGACGGACGTGGGTGAGAGCGTGGCGCGCGAGACGATGGAATTCGATGTCGTGGTCGTGGGCGCAGGACCATCGGGGTTGTCGGCGGCGATCCGGCTGAAGCAACTGGCGCCGGACATCACGGTGTGCGTGGTGGAAAAAGGCAGCGAGGTCGGGGCGCATATTCTCTCCGGCGCCGTGGTCGAGCCGCGGGCACTCGATGAATTGCTGCCGGATTGGCGCGACAACGCGCCGCCGCTGACCACCCAGGCGGGCGACGACCGCTTTCTGTATTTGACGCCGACCAAGGCGTTCAAGCTGCCGACGCCGCCGCAGATGGTCAACCACGGCAACTACATCGGCAGCCTGGGCGACGTGTGCCGCTGGCTGGGCGCGCAGGCCGAGGCGCTGGGCGTGGAAATCTACCCCGGCTTCGCCGCCGCCGAGGTGCTGGAGGAAGCGGGCCGCGTGGTGGGCATCGCCACCGGCGATATGGGCATCGCCAAGTCGGGCGCGCCGGGGCCGAACTATCAGCCCGGCATGGAATTGCGCGCCACCTACACCATTTTCGCCGAAGGCTGCCGGGGGTCGCTGACCAAGAAGCTGACCGAGCGGTTCAAGTTGCGCGACGGGCGCGGCATTCCGTCGTACGGCATCGGCATCAAGGAATTGTGGGAAATCCCCAAGGCGAACCACCGCCCCGGCCTGATCGAGCATTGCACCGGCTGGCCGCTCGACCGGAACACCTATGGCGGCTCGTTCCTGTATCACTGGGGCGAGAACTATGTGTCGTACGGCTTCGTGGTTGGGCTCGACTACAAGAACCCGTGGCTGTCGCCGTTCGAGGAAATGCAGCGTTTCAAGACCCATCCGGCGGTGCGCGGCCATTTCGAGGGCGGGCGGCGCGTCACCTACGGCGCGCGGGCGTTGAGCGAGGGCGGCTTGCAGGCGCTGCCGAAGCTGACCTTCCCCGGCGGCTGTCTGGTGGGCGACACGGCGGGCTTCCTGAACGTGCCGAAGATCAAGGGCACGCATACCGCGATGAAGTCCGGCATGCTGGCCGCCGAAGCGGTCGCCGAGGCGCTGGCGGGCGAGCGCCCGGCCGAACCTGCGGCGTACGAGCAGAAATTCCGCGACTCGTGGGTGTACGAAGAACTGCACAGCGTGCGCAACATTCGCCCGGCGTTCGCCAAATGGGGCCTGTACGGCGGCATCGTCAACGCAGCACTCGACACCTACGTGTTCCGTGGCAAGGCGCCGTGGACCATGCAACTGCCGCACCCCGACAACGAAGGCATGACGCACGCCAGCATGGCGCCGCTGATCGAGTATCCGAAACCGGACGGCGTGCTGACCTTCGACCGGCTGTCCTCGGTGTTCATCAGCAACACCAATCACGAGGAAGATCAGCCGGCCCATTTGCGGCTGCGCCAGCCGGAGGTGGCGGTCGATATCAACTGGAACCAGTACCGCAGCCCGGAGACGCGCTATTGCCCGGCGGGCGTCTACGAGATCGTCGGCGCTGAGACCGATAGCCCGAAATTGCAGATCAACGCGCAGAACTGCGTGCACTGCAAAACCTGCGACATCAAGGACCCGACGCAGAACATCGACTGGACCACGCCCGAAGGCGGCGGCGGGCCGAGCTACCCCAGCGGCATGTAACGGGCGGCGGCCTATATATCGGCTTGGTTCATGGCGCCGCGCTCCAGGCGCTGCTAGGGTTCAGGCATGCAGCATTATCGTCCCCTCCGGCGTTCGGCTCTGTTGGCGCTGTCGTTGCTCTCGGCCTGCGCCGCCGCTGAGCCCTCCGGCGCCGCGACCGAGCGCAGGCCGCATCACGGCATGCCGGATAGCAACGTTGGCGGCGGCGCGGCGGCGCTGCTGGCCGGGCGGTTCGCTGCGGTCTCCGCCGATCTCAATCGGGCGGCCGACGCGTTCCTGAAAGCGCTGTCGCTCGATTCGGCGAACGCCGATCTGCGACGGCAAACCTTCGTCTCATGCCTGCTGGCCGGCCGGCCGGAGGCGGTGGAATTGGCCAACGAACAGCCGGGCGATCCGGTCGCCCAACTGGTGCTGGGCAATGCGGACGCCAAGGCGGGCGACTGGGTGTCGGCCGAACGGCGCTTTGCCGGGCTACCGCGCCAGGGCGTCACCCAATTGTTGCAGCCGATGCTGGTGGCTTGGGCGCAACTGGGCCAGGGCAAACCGGAAGCCGCCTTGGCGACGCTGAAGCCGTTTGCCGAGGCCGACCGGTTTCGCGCCGTCTACAGCTTCCATTCGGCACTGATCGCCGATCTGGCCAGCCGCCCCGGCGACGCCGCGCGGCTGTACCACAAGGCGCAGGCCGATTTCGGCACGCTGAACCTCGACCTCGCGCGCGCCATCGCCAGTTGGCAAGCCCGCCAGGGCCATATGGCCGAGGCCAAGCAAATCTTGGCGGATTTCGGCAAGGCGGCCCCCGACTTCGCGCTGGCGATGCCGCGTCTGGAGGCGGCGATTGCGGTGCGGGACGTGCGCCGGCCGGCCGACGGCATGGCCGCCGCCTATCTGGCGCTGGCCGTGGCGCTGCGCCAGCAGGACAGCGCCGACTATCCCAGCCTGCTGCTGCGTATGGCGCTCGACCTGCGGCCCGACATGACCACTGCCCGGCTGCTGATCGGCGAAATCGCCGAACAGAACAAGCGCCCGGAAGCGGCGCTCGCGGCGCTGGAGCCGGTGGCTGACACCGATGTGCTGGCGCCGGTGGTGGACCTGCGCCGCGCGTCGTTGCAGGACCGGCTGGGCAACGACGGCGAGGCCTTGCGCATTGCCGCCAAAGTGGCCGTTGAGATGCCGGAACGCCCGGAAGCGTGGTCGCTGCAAGGCGACGTGCTGCGCGCCAAGCACCGCTATGCCGAGGCCGCCGCCGCCTACGACAAGGCCATCGCACTGCTGCCGCAGCCGCTGACGGCGGCCAACTGGCCGCTGTTTTACGAGCGCGGCATCACCCTGGAGCGGTCGCACCAATGGCCGCGCGCCGAGGCGGATTTTCTGCACGCGCTGCAATTGTCGCCCGATCAGCCGTTCGTGCTGAATTATCTGGCGTATTCGTGGACCGAAATGGGCAACGACCTGCCGCGCGCCCGGCAGATGATCATGAAGGCCGCCGAGGCGCGGCCGAACGACGGCGCCATCCTGGACAGCCTGGGCTGGGTGACGCTGCGCCAGGGCGAGGTGGCGGCCGGGGTGAAGTGGCTGGAAAAAGCCTCTGAACTGGAAACCGAGGACGCCACCATCAACGGGCATCTGGGCGACGCCTATTGGGCGGCCGGGCGCAAGCTGGAGGCCAGCTATCAGTGGCAGCGCGCCATCACGCTGAACCCCGACCCGGAGGACTTGCCCAAGCTGCAAGCCAAACTGCGCGAGGCGCGGGCGGCGCTGGGGGTTCCGGAGCCGGCACCGGTGCCGGTGCCGGTCGCGGAGAGCGCGTCGCAGTAGCAGGCGGCACCCATGCAGGAATTCGCCCCGGCCAAGCTCAATTTGGCGCTGCACGTGGTGGGGCGGCGGGCGGACGGCTACCATCTGCTGGATAGTCTGGTGGCGTTCGCGGGCGCCGGCGATGTGCTGCACGCCGAGACGGGCGATGGGTTGACCCTTGCGGTCACCGGGCCGTTCGGGCAGGGCCTGGCCGCCGAACCCGACAATCTGGTGCTGCGCGCCGCACGGGCATTGGCGCAAGCGGGGAGCGTGAGCGCAGGCGCGCGGCTGACGTTGGACAAGCATTTGCCGGTGGCGTCCGGCATCGGCGGCGGCTCGGCCGACGCGGCGGCGGCGTTGCGGCTGCTGGCGCGGCTATGGCGGCTGGACCTGCCGCGCGCCGATCTGGACGCGCTGGCGTTGCGGCTGGGGGCCGATGTGCCGGTATGTCTGCACGGCCAGCCCACGCGCATGGGCGGCATCGGCGAGGTGCTGGCCAGCGTGCCGGCGCTGCCGCCGTGCGGGGTGCTGCTGGTCAACCCCGGTGTCGCGGTGTCCACCCCGGAGGTATTCCGCCTGCGCAGCGGCGGATTTTCCCCGCCGCTGGAATGTCCCGCCGCATGGCCGGACGCGGCGGCGCTGGCCGGCTGGCTGGCGAGCGTGCGCAACGATCTGGAACCGCCCGCGCTGGCGCTGCGCCCGGTCATCGGCGACGTGCTGGCCGCCCTGCGCGCCCTGCCCGGCTGCCTGCTGGCGCGCATGAGCGGTTCGGGGGCGACGTGTTTTGGGCTGTTCGCCAGTGCGGCGGCGGCTGAGGCGGGGGCGGGGGCGGGGGCGGCGCTGCTGCCGGAGCACGGCTGGTGGCGCTGGGGCGGGCAACTCGTGCGCTGACAGGGCTTGCCGAGCCGCGCGGTCCGCCATATTCAACGCAGCCTTGGTGGGGCGTCGCCAAGCGGTAAGGCAGCGGATTTTGATTCCGCCATTCGGAGGTTCGATTCCTCCCGCCCCAGCCATTTCAGCCGTGCGGCCGCCGGGGTGACGCCGCAGCAGGGTGGGTCATCCGCCCTGGCAGTTGGTATTATCGTCGTGAAGCGCAGTCTTAGCGCCGATGGGCCTGAGCCTGGGTGATGCGCCCCAAGCGTGCGCCACTCCCTTCCGCCCCCATCCTGCGCCCCCACCTTGCGCCCACACCCTGCGCCCACACCCTGCGCCCACACCCTGCGCCCACACCCTGCGCCATGTCCCGCGCCATGCGCCGCGCCATCTGGAGGGGTGCGGCTGGGGGGCTGATGCGGCCTCCGCCCGCCATGTTTACCCACCTTCGGTGGGAAACATGGCGCGGATGGCGCAC
>JANYDF010000138.1 GCA_025359905.1 Rhodospirillales bacterium | reverse complement strand
ATCCTGACGGATCGCGGCGTACAATTCTTCCTGCGCCTTGTTGGCGACACGCAGCGAACTGACCGGCCAGATCACCATGCGGTAGCCCATCGCCTCGAACTCGGACGCGGTGAAGAACGGCGTCTTGCCGAATTCGGTCATGTTGGCGAGCAGCTTCACCCCCGGCATGCGGCGGGCGAATTCGCGGAACATCTCCGCCGAGTGCAACGCTTCCGGGAAGATCGCATCCGCCCCGGCCTGCATGTAAAGCTGTGCGCGGGCCACAGCACCATCGATGCCTTCGCTGGCCGCCGCGTCGGTGCGGGCGATGATGTACAGATGCCGCCGCGCCTTGGCCGCCGCCGCCACTTTTGCCGCCATGTCGTGCGGGCTGGCCAGTTTCTTGTCGTTCAGATGGCCGCATTTCTTCGGCAGCAACTGATCTTCCAGATGCACCGCGCCCGCCCCGGCATCCTCGAACGCGCGCACCATGTGCATCACATTGAGCGCCTCGCCGTAGCCGGTATCGCCATCGACCAGCACCGGCAACCCGCTGGCGCGCGCCACCTGACGGATGAAGAAGCCCACATCATCGACGGTGATGACGCCCAGATCCGGCAGCCCCATGCTGGCCGACATCGCGGCCCCGGACAGATACAGCCCCTCGAACCCCGCCGCGCGGGCCTGCAACGCCGCCTGGCCGTTATGCGCGCCCGGCAGTTGCGCGATGGCAGGGCGGGCCAGCAACGCGCGGAAGCGGTCGCCCGCAGGGGCGGCGGGCAGGTCGGCGGCGACGAGGTAGGTCATGGCGGTACTCCTTACCGGTCAGCGAGCAGCACGAACGGCAGGTTTTCCGGGCCGGTGTAGTTGGCCACCGGCCGGATGATCTTGCCGTCCGCCCGCTGTTCCAGCACATGCGCCGCCCAGCCGGACGTGCGCGAGATGACGAAAATCGGGGTGAACATCGCGGTCGGCACCCGCATCTGCCGGTACGACACAGCACTGAACCAATCGAGATTGGGAAACATCCGCTTGGCGTCGGCCATTACCGATTCGATGCGCTCGGCGACGTGATACAGCGTCATGCTGCCGGATTGCTGCGACAGGCGGCGGGCCACGCCCTTGATGACCACGTTGCGCGGGTCGCTGATCGTATAGACCGGGTGGCCGAAGCCGATGATGACTTCCTTATTGGCGACGCGGGCGCGGATATCGGCTTCCGCCTCGTCCGGCGTCAGATAGCGCTGCTGGATTTCCAGCGCCACTTCGTTGGCCCCGCCATGCTTCGGCCCGCGCAACGCGCCGATGCCGCCGGTGATGGCGGAATACATGTCCGAGCCGGTGCCAGCCACCACGCGGGCGGCGAAGGTGGAGGCATTGAATTCGTGCTCGGCGTACAGAATCAGCGACGTGTGCATCGCCCGCACCCAGTGCGGATCGGCCGGTTTGCCGTGCAGCAGATGCAGGAAGTGGCCGCCGATGCTGTCGTCATCGGTCTCGACGTCGATGCGGCGGCCGTTGTGCGAGAAATGCCACCAGTACAGCAGCATCGAGCCAAAGCTGGCCATCAGCCGGTCGGCAATGTCGCGCGCGCCGGGGATGTTGTGGTCGTGCGCTTCCGGCAGCGCGCAGCCGAGCGCCGAGCAGCCGGTGCGCATGACGTCCATCGGGTGGGTGCTGGCGGGCAGCGCTTCCAGCACCGCGCGCACCGTGTTCGGCAGACCGCGCAGGCTTTGCAGCTTAGCCTTGTAGGCGCTCAATTCGGCGGCGCTGGGTAGCCAGCCATGCACCAGCAGATGGGCGATTTCTTCGAACTCGCAGGTCTCGGCAACATCGAGGATATCGTAGCCGCGATAATGCAGGTCATTGCCAGTGCGCCCGACGGTGCACAGCGCGGTGTTGCCAGCGATGACGCCCGATAGGGCGACGCTTTTCTTGGGCTTCGGGCCGACTGGCGCCACTTGTGCTTCGCTCATTGGATGCTCCCTTCAAGTTCCCCCTCTCCCCCCCAAAGCGGGGGCGAGGGAAGCGAGGTATCGTTCAGACCAGCCCGCGCTTGCCCACCGCCAACTGCCCGGCCGGCAGCGCGATGGTCAGCCCGGCCAGTTCTGCCGCAGTCAACGCCGGCAAGCGTTGCGCCACGTCAAGAAAACGCTCCGCCTCGGCGGCATCCAGTAACCCTTCGGTCAGGGTGCGGAATTTGCGCACGTAGTCGGCGCGCTGCCACGGCGTGGCACCGAGCGTGTGGGCGTTGGCGACCGCCAGTTCGCCGGCGATGACGCTGCCGTCCTTCATGGTGATGATGACGCGGCCGCCGAACGCCTTCACCGCCGGATCGGACGAGTGATACCGCGCCGTCCATTTCGGGTCTTCGACCGTGCGGATCTTCTGCCACAGCCGCACCGTGTCCGCCCGCTTGGCGCGTTCGGGCGCATAGCTGCGGACGTGGTGCCATTCGCCATCCTGCAAGGCCACCGCGACGATGTACATGATCGAGTGGTCCAGCGTCTCGCGGCTGGCGTCCGGGCTGAACTTCTGCGGGTCGTTGGCGCCGGTGCCGATCACGTAGTGGGTGTGATGGCTGGTCTCGATCAGCACATCGGCCACGTCGTCCCAGTGCTTGACCAGCTTGCCCATGCGGAACGACAGATCGATCAGCGCCTGGCTTTGGTACTCGGCCGAATGTTCCTTGGTATAGGTGTCCAGAATGGCCCGCTTCGGCTCACCCGCGATCGGCAGCGGCACGCTGTAATGCGCCTTCGGGCCATCCAGCATCCAGGCAATCACGGAATCCTCGCCCTCGTAGATCGGGCTCGGCGCGCCCTCGCCGCGCAGACAGCGATCCACCGCCTCGATAGCGAGTTTACCGGCATGGCTCGGCGCGTAGGCCTTCCATGAGGAAATCTCGCCCTTGCGGCTCTGGCGGGTCGAGGTGGTGACATGCAGCGCCTGCTGCACCGACTGGTAGATCACCTCGGTGTCCAAGCCGAGCAGCGTGCCGATACCGGCCGCCGCACTCGGGCCGAGATGGGCGACGTGGTCGATCTTGTGCTTATGCAGGCAGATGGCGCGCACCAGATTGACCTGGATTTCGTAGCCGGTGGCCAGCCCGCGCACCAGCGCCGCACCGTCCTTGCCGCATTGCTGCGCGACGGCCAGGATCGGCGGAATGTTGTCGCCGGGGTGGCTGTAGTCGGCGGCCAGGAAGGTGTCGTGATAGTCCAGTTCACGCACCGCAGTGCCGTTCGCCCAGGCCGCCCATTCGGCATGCACCCGAACCTCGGGGCCGCAGCCGAATACCGTCGCTCCGCCGGCGTGCGGGCGGGCGAGGGCCATGTCGCGCGCCGAGGTGACCGGATGGCGGTTGATCGCGGCAATGGCCACCGAGGCGTTGTCGATCACCCGGTTGATCAGCATGTCCACCACCGCCGGTTCCACCGCCACCGGATCGGCGGCGACTTCGGCGATCTTCCAGGCGAACTGGTCCTCGCGCGCTAAGCGGTCGGCTTCCGGATGAACCGTGACTTCGTGCAACCGCATGGCGCTGTTCCCTGGCGAGACGTGAGATTGGCGCTGTCCTGCCACAGCGGGGCCAGCTTGCCCAATCCGATTGACGGCGGATGATGATAGGCAAAAACTATCGTCATGAACCTCAACCTGATCAAGCGCTTCGGGCATTTTCTGGCGATCGTCGAGGAAGGCAATTTCGGCCGCGCCGCAGCCCGGCTGGGCATGTCGCAGCCGCCGTTGACTGCGCATATTCAAGCACTTGAGCACGCGCTTGGGGTGCGGCTGCTGGAACGCTCGCATTCCGGCACGCGGCCGACCTGGGAGGGCGAGGCGCTATTACCGGCTGTACGGCGGCTGGAAGAAGCGGCGCGGGCGGTGGAAGCCCTTGCAAGGGAAGTGAAACTCGGGCGGCGCGAACTGATCACGGTGGGCTGCATCACCTCCGCCGTGTTCGGCACCCTGCCCCCCATCGTGCGCGCCTTCCGCGCGGCGCGGCCCGACACCGTGGTGTCGGTGAAGGAAATGGACACCACCGACGCGGTGGAGGCGCTGCGGCGCGGCGAGTTGGACGTCGCCTTCGCCCGGCTGGAACGCGACCGCCCGCCGATCCGCACGCTGCAAATTACGCCGGATGAATTGATCGCGGCCCTGCCCGACTCGCATGGCCTAGCCGCGAGCGCGGTGGTGGACTTGGCGGCGCTGGAAGGCCAGCCGATGATCGTGCTGCCACGCAGCATCAGCCCGGCCTATTTCGACGGCCTGACCGCCGCCTGCCGTGCGGCGGGCTTCGCCCCGGTGGCGGCGCTGGAGGTGAACTCGGCGATGGCGCAACTGGCGCTGGTGGCGTCCGGACTAGGCGTGGCACTGGTCTCCGCCGGGATGGCCCGGCTGGCGCCGCCGGGCGTGGCGTTCCGCCAACTCGCCTCACCGGTGGCGGCGGTGGGGATTGCGGTGGCGTGGAATGCCGAGCGGGAGAATGACGCGATACGGGCGATGCTGGGGATTGCGCAGGGGATAAAGACAGAGACCTGATCGGCAGGCTTGTTCGGCATTGCGCAGCCAACCGCCGCATATCCGATGTACGGCACGCCATGCTCGTCTGAAGCCCACAAGCAAGTTCGTCAGAATTCGATCACGCCGGCCTGCAAATTAGGATGCAAAGCATGTAATTGACAGCCAGCACCAGCGATCAATCAGCCCATTTGTAACTGATATTTTGCACATGATACCAAATCTCGTGGGAAAGAACCCATGATCTATTTGATCGTCATCGCCGGGCTTGACCCGGCGATCCATGCCAACGCTCGGCGTTAGACGCGAGATGCTCTGTGCGGCACCATGGATTGCCGGGTCAGGCCCGGCAACGACGACGAGTATTGGCCAGCGAGATTTGGTATAACCTCAGCACATCAAAATCTTGTCAGCAACAGCGCCATATTCTCGAGAAAATGAGGCAATCGGATCGCAGACAACGGCACATGATGTCATCGAGCTTAGCGCCTACGCGGCGCGCCGGTGGCGTCCCTGCATTGTCACCGCAAGCAAGTCGTCGTAGTTCCAATCGGCCTTGGGCCGTTCGGCCACTTTCGCGCCGTCATGGATAACGATCACCCGGTCGGACAGCGCAAGGATTTCCTTAAGCGATGACGACACCACCAATATCGCTGCCCCATCGCGGGCAAGGTGAAGGATGATGTCATAGATTTCCTTGATCGCGCCAATATCCACGCCGCTGGTCGGCTCGACGAATACATAGACTGACGCCTTGGCGCTCATCCACTTGCCGATGACCACCTTCTGCTGGTTGCCGCCGGACAGGAAGCGCACCTGCATGCCGGTATTGCGCGGCCGCACCGATAGCCGGTCGACCACGCCATCGGCATAGGCCAGCTTTGCGCGCGGACGCACCAGCGCCAGTCGCTGCAGCGAACGCAGGACCGGCAGGCAAATATTGTCGGCAACCGATAGCGCCGGAAATAGCGCCTGTTTGCGGCGGTCTTCTGGAATCAACGCGATCCCGGCCTGCCGCACCTTGGTGGGCTTGGACAAATCGACCGGCCGGCCGCGCAACTGCACGCGGCCCGAATGACGAACGATACCGCCCAGCGCGCGCGCCACTTGCTCCATGCCGCCGCCGACCGGGCCGGTAATTCCGACCACCTCGCCCGCGCGGACATTCAATGTCAGCGCTTCGAGGTTTTCGGTTCGCAGGTTCTCGATCTCCAGCAGCATGTCGGATCGGGCATGACCTTGATTGTAGGTCTCCAGGTCGGCGCGGCTGCGGTCCACCATCAGTTCGGTGACGCGATCCTCGGTAATTTCGCCGCGATCCAGTGTCGCCGACAGCATGCCGCCGCGCAGGATGCTGGCACGGTCGCAAATATCCTGCACTTCCTTCAACCGGTGCGAGATATAGACGATGGTGATGCCCTGGGCGCGGAACTGCTGAATTAGCCGGAACAGCACCTCGGACTCGCTGGCCGATAGCCGTGCGGTCGGTTCGTCGAGCACGATCAGCTTGTATTTGCGGTGGAACAGCGTGGCCAGCGTGACGAGTTGCATTTCGGCCGCCGAAAGCCCAGCAGCGGGCCGGCGGACATCCATCGGGATGCCAATCTCGGTGAGGATGGCGGCCGCTGCCTCGTGAATGGCACGGTCGCTGACGGTGAATCGGCCAGGCTCGTTGCCAAGCAAAATATTCTGGCCAATGGTGAAGCCCGCCACGAGTTCGGCATCCTGATAGACCGCGCCCAACCCATAGCGGCGCGCATCCATCGGGCTATGAATGCGGATCGGCTCGCCGTTCAGCAGAATCTGGCCGCCGCTCGGTGAGTAGACGCCGGTGAGGATCTTGATCAGCGTCGACTTGCCGGCGCCGTTTTCACCCAGTAGGCCATGCACCTCGCCACGGCGGAACGCGAGGCTCACGCCCTTCAGCGCCTTGGTGCCGGAAAACTCCTTCTCCAGACCACGCAACTCGACCAGAACATCGCTTGGCATCGCGCCCTCAGATGAATTTCAGGTGGAGTTCTTCGCGGTTCAACGCCGCGTTCGCACCAACCGCCAGGATCAGCACCAGACCGGCGAACAACTGCCGCGCCGCGAACGGGAAGCCGACCATGTTCATGCCGGAATTGACCATGTAGAGGAAAAATACGCCGATCAGCGTGCCCAATACATGCGGCTTGCCCTTCCCGAGCACGGTCGCGCCGAGATACACGGCGGCAAAAGCTTCCAGCAGATAGCCTTGCCCCCCGACGGGTTGCGCGCTCGACGAGATCGCGGTCAGGATCACGCCGGCGATGCCGGACATCAGCGCGGACAATACGAACGAGACGATCACCCAGCGGTAGACGTCGATGCCGGAATAGAACGCCGCCATCGGGTTGTCACCGACGGCAGCGACGTAGTGGCCAACCCGGGTGCGCGTCGCCAAAATGTGCGCCAGGATGAATACCACGAGCATAACCACAACCGGGACCCCGATCATGCCAATCTTGCCCTGGCCGATGTTGAGGAATGCCAGCTCGGAATACGATACCGGCACCTGATAGCCGCCGGTGATAAAGACGTTGACACCATCGAGCACGAACATCACGCCGAGCGTCACTACGATCCCCGATAGCCGCGCATAGGTGACCAAGACTCCGTTGATGACGCCGATGACGCACGCAGCGAGGAGCGACAGGACGATCGCCAGCCATGGCCCGAATATTGGAATCAAAAATGCAACAACAATCGACGTGAACGTCACGATCAGTCCAACCGAAAGGTCGAAGCTGCCCGCCATGACGACCCAGGTCAGCCCCATCGAAACCAGGGCGCTCACAATCATCGAAAACAAGATGTTGTTGGCGTTCGAGATGGCGGCAAAATAGGGCGAAGCAAACGCAAAACCGATGCCGGTGAGTACCAAAACGACAATTGTGCCCCAGCGCCGCAGCAAGCGCATCGCCGGTGATTCGTCCCTGCGTGCCGCCTGCAGTTTCCCCGTCGTCGCCGAAGTGCTCGCCGCTGCGTCCGCCATCGCTCGTTCTCCAGCCTTGCGGCCAATTCCTGTGGTCGCCATCGATCATGCGGGCCGCACGCTCCGGCGCGACACTGGTAGCAGCGCGGCACGGTCGCCCGTGCCGCGCCAGCGTGTTCAGCCGCCGTACTGTTTCAGCAGCGCAATCGCCTGCTTGTCCATGTCCTGCACATCCGCGAGCGCCTTCGGGGCCTCGTCGAGCGTGATCGCCGAGATCGGCACATGGAACGCGCTGTTGGGCACTTTTTCGCCGCGACCCAACGCCATTGCGAGTTCGCCAGTCTTCTTGCCGATGACGTGCCAGGGCACGTCCGTGCTGAACAGGATCGGCATGGCCTTGTTCGCCATCACGTCCAGCAATTGATCAGAGAAGTAGTGATTGAACAGCGGCACATCGGTGCGGCCGAGTTGCTTCAGCGCTTGGCCGGCGCCGAGCGTGAACGGCCACCACCAGGACACGAAGCCGGCAATTGAGCCCGGCTCCGGGTGCGCCTGCAGCAACGACAGCATATTCTGCCGGCCCTGCGAAATCTCATCCTGCGTCGAGACGCCGCCGCCGACGAACGGCAGCATCTTCATGCGCGGTTCGTATCTCGTCATAAGGTCGAGCATGTCGACCTCCATGTCGAACGGCGTGTAGAAGCCGCGCGCCTCGGCCGTCTGCGCCAGCGTGCCGGTGCGGCCGAGAAAATTCTGCACGAAATAGCCAAGCGTCGCCGCGGTTCCCCACGTATCTTCCAGCACCGACGGCGAATCTTTCACCTGGGCTGCGAAGCCGACGGTCTTGATGCCGCGCTTGTGGGCCTCGTCCGCAATGAACGCGGTTTCCGACTCCAGCGAGTAGATGCCGAGGACCAGCACGTCGATGCCGCGATCCATCAGCGCGCGTTCAGCGCTCTGCTCGCTCGCCTTGGTCGGCTCGCCGCGGATCGTCACCACTTCGCCGCCGGCGTCGAGCACGGTTTTCACCAGTTGCCAGCAGCCACGGCGCCACGGCTGATTGAACGGCCCGTATGTCAGTGGGATGCCAACCTTAACCTTCTTGCCGCCGCCCGCCGCCGGCACTTCATCGGCAGACGCTGTTTGCACCAAGCCGCTGAGCGCCGTGGCGCCAGCAGCGGCTCCCGCCATGGTGAGCAGCGAACGCCGGCTGGTGCGGCCAAACTCCAGTGCTTCCGAAAGCAGATTCTTGAGCTTCCGCTCGTCCATCCCGATTGTCATTTTATGTCCTTTGCCGTTTCCCCAAGCCGGTTTTCCGAAACGCACGCCGGGGCACAACTGGTGTGTCCAGAGCCGTGCGGTGAGCGGAGGCGCCTTTGCGCAGGAGCGGCGGCGCAGGAGGCGGCAGTTACGGAGAATCCCGTTATCCCTGCTCGCACCTTGGACGCTGTCCCGGCCATCGTCGGAGTCTTTCCCGCCCCTTCACCCGAGACTTAAGCGCGTCGCCCGGTATTGCTGTTCGTCAGCATCGCCGTTTGTCAGCACTTGATCCCATTTGACCATGGACGGCGAAAATGTCAACAATATCGTTGCGAATGTTGTCGCCGATCCTCCGTGCCTGGCGCAGCCATTAGCCGCGCGGTGTCGGCCGGTACAGCGGCCCACGCCGCACCACCCGTTCCAGCGTGCCATCCACGAGATAATCCGGCGTCTCGTGCGGATCGTACGCCGGGCTTTCCTGACCGGGGTATCCGATCAAATCGCGCACCTCGTCGGTCATGTAGTAAGCGGCAACAGCGATTAGATTCACCGCATTGAAGCCGGTGCGATCTTCGCGGAACAGCGCGTTGATCGACTGGCTCGGCGCGTCCGCTGAACACGCCGCCAAACCGCGCGTGAAATCCTCGGTCAAATCAGGGCGCGACTGCAACGCGAGGTCGAGCATCGCGTGTTGCACGCTGGCCGAGCTCGCCGCTGGCATCTTGCCGGATGCCGGAATTAAGCGGTCGGCAATGGCCGCGAACTTGGCGCGGCTGGCATCATCGAGCAGCATCAAGCGGCCTCCTGCAAGTGACGTTGCGCGATCAGACGGCGCACCTGCCGCAGGGCGACGGACATGATCGTGGCAGTCGGGTTCACGCCGCCCGAGGTCGGGAAGGTGCTGCCGTCGAAGATGTAAAGATTGGGCACATCGTGCGACCGGCCCCATTGATCGACCACGGACGTCGCAGCGTCCTCACCCATCCGGCAACTGCCGAGAAGATGCCAGCCGGTGTCGCGCACTTGGTGCACCACCACTGTCTCGATGGCGCCCGCCGCCTCAACCGCCTCCGTGCAGCGCGCGACGTGGAAGCGCAGCATGTCGTGCGAATTTTGCGAAACCTTGTAGAGCAACTTCGGCGCCGGCACGCCGTCGCTATCGGTCAGTTCGGGGTCCAGCACGACCTGATTGCTTTCTTCCGGCAGGTCCTCGCCGATGATCCCGTAGACAAGGCAATGGTTGAAGCGGCGCGCGACCAGTTTGTGCAGGTTCTCGCCCCAGACATCCTCGACCATGCCGCCTTCGCCGGCGCTGAAGATTTGCGAGCCGACAAAGCTGGTCACGCCGAGCGGGCCGCCGCCCGGCATCGCACCCCATTTGGCGCCGCGCATGAAGCCGCGCGAAGCATCGGTCTCGTAGAACTCAAAGGATTCGACCAACTGGCCGAACGGTCCCATCCAGCCGTCCAACTCATCCTCGAACACGCCGAGCACCGCCGAGAACGGATGCATCATCAGCCGCTTGCCCACCATGCCGGACCGGTTGGCGAGGCCATCGGGGAACCGCTTGGATTTCGACAGCAGCAGCAAGCGCGGCGTGCCGATGCCGTTGGCGCAAACGATCACCACCGCAGCGCGCTGGCGCCGCTCGCGGCCATTTTCGTCGATGTAGACAGCGCCGGTGGCGAGGCCCTGATCGTTGACCTCGATTTCGCGCACCCGCGCGCCGGTAATCAGCCGCGCACCGCTGCGGATGGCGTGCGGCCAGAACGTGATGTTAACAGTGGATTTGGCACCCTCCGGACAGCCGGTCATGCAGGTGCCGCGCCGGACGCACGGATTGAGCCCATTATACGGCACCGATGGCATGGCGTTGGTGCCGGGCCACCAGTGCCAGCCGAGCTTGTCGAGCCCTTCAACGGCCTTGCGCCCGGCCTTGCCGATTGGTAGCGGCGGCGTCGGGAACGCGCGCTGCGGCGGGTATGCTGGATTGCCGGGCAGTCCGGACACGCCGACTTCGCGTTCGATTTCTTCGAGCGACGGCAACAGGTCTTCGTAAGTGAAGGGCCAGTCGTCAGCGATACCGTCCAGCGTTTTCACCCGGAAGTCGGACGGCAGGAACGGGGTCCAATGCCCCGCATACAGCGTGGTGCTGCCACCGACCGCTGCATACATCAGCGGGTTGATGTCCGACGCGCTGGTCTCCACCGGATAGTCACGCGGCAGGTCGCGCACGTTTGGGTTGGGATGCCAGCGCTTCTGCGCCGCCAATTCGAACTCGCGCTTGCGGCCGGGGAAATCGGCGGCGTCGGGCCAATGGCCTTGTTCCAGCGCCACGACCGAAAGGCCGGCCGCCGCGAGATAACGTGCTGCCACCGCGCCGGACGGACCGGCGCCGACAATCAGCACATCCACCGGCTCATCCCGCCGCGCGCCGCCTGTCTTTCCGCTCATCTTTTTGATTCCCCCCAGCCGGACGTTCAGGCTTTCGGTGTCGGCTTGAAGATAGGTCCGCGGTCGAGCACCTGTTGCAGCATCCCGTTGGCGACGTATTCCGGCGTCTCGTCCGGGTTGCCCGGCCGTTTTTCCTGACCCGGATAGCCGATTAATTCACGCACGCGCGGCTGCATGTAGTAGGCGGCTGACGCCACCAGACCGATTGCCGCCAGCGCCTGCGGATCGGCCGCATTCAACTGCACGGCCGCCGTTTCCGGCGGCAGACCCGCAATGGCGCCGATGCCACGGAAAAATCGCTCGGCGAGGTCCGGCCGCAGCCCGATGATGCGATCGAGCACTGGCCCGTGCACATCCACTTCGCTGGCCGCCGGCATACCTTCGGCGGCGGGGATCAACACATCGGCAATGGCACGAAACGCCGCGCGTACGCCGCCGTCGATTGCAGTGCTCATGCCGCGACTCGCTGGTTCCGGCGGTTGGCGATCAGGTGCTTCACCGCCCGCAACGCTATCGCGCAGATCGTGCCGGTCGGGTTGAAGCCAGAGGAGGTAACGAACACGCTGCCGTCGTAGATGTAGAGATTGGGCACATCGTGCGCCTGTCCCCATTCATTGACGACCGAGCGCTGCGGATCGGTGCCCATGCGCGCCGTGCCCATCAAATGCCAGCCGCAATCGCGCATCAGCGGCGTTACCGACATACTCACCGCACCTGCCGCTGCCATTGCTTCCTTGGCGCGGGCCAAGTGAAACTCGATCATGCGATGCGTGTTCTCGGTGTTACGATAGACGATCTTCGGCGCCGCGAGACCGTCGCTGTCGGTCAGCGAAGGATCGAGCACCACTTGGTTGGTCTCTTCCGGCAGATCCTCGGCGATGATACCCCACTCGAACGATCGCCCGAACACCTTGCGCGTGCTGCGGTGCAGGTTGGCGCCCCAGGCCTCGTCGAGCGGCTTGCCGCCATAGGCCGCGCGCATGCCGAGCGGCCCGCCGCTCGGCATCACCTGCCACTTGGCGCCACGCACGAAACCACGGCTCGCATCGGTCTCGTACCACTGCATCGACTGGATGGTTTGTCCGGCCGGGCCGAGCCAGCTTTCCAGCGGTTCGTCGAAGCTGCCGGACACGGCGGCATACGGATGCATCATCAAGTTCTTGCCGGCGAGGCCCGAACTGTTCGCCAAACCGTCCGGGAAGCGCGCCGACTTGGACATCAGCAACAGGCGGGGCGTGCCGACGCCGTTGGCGCAGACGATCACCACCTGCGCCATCTGCCGCCGCTCACGCCCGCTGCGGTCGATGTAGATGGCGCCGGTTGCCATGCCGTTGCCGTCAACGGTGATCTCGCGCACCCGCGCACCGGTGATCAACTTGGCGCCGTGTTTCAGCGCGTCTGGCCAATGGGTATGGTCCATCGACGCCTTGGCGCGCTCTGGACAGCCGGTCAGGCAGGTGCCCCGCCGCACGCACTGGTTGCGGCCGCGATAGGGGCGCGACGGCGCCGCGTTCGGCCCCGGCCACCAGTGCCAGCCGAGCTTGTTCATGCCCTCGGCGGCCTTCATGCCGATCTTGCCGATTGGCAGCGGCGGCAGCGGCGGAGCTTTGCCGGGCGGATAGGCGGGGTCGCCGCCAAGCCCAGACACGCCCATCTCGATATCCATTTCGTCGTAGAACGGCTCAAGGTCTTCGTAAGTGAACGGCCAGTCGTCGGCCACGCCATCGAGCGTGCGGACGCGGAAGTCGGATGGCATGAAGCGCTGCCAGTGCGCTGCATACAAAATCGTGCTGCCGCCGACGGCGTTGTACATCAGCGGATTGACGTCCGAATCCGATGTCTCGCACGGATAGTCGTTTTCCAAGTCACGCACATTGGGGTTCGGGTGCCAGCGCTTCTGCGCCATCAACTCCCATTCGGGCTTGTCGCCATAGAACTCGCCGTTATCGACATGTCCGCCCTGCTCTAGGCACACAACGCTGAAGCCGGCTTCCGCGAGTTTGGCCACGGCGACCGACCCGGAGGCACCCGCGCCGATGATCAGGACGTCCGCGACGCCTGGACTGCGATTTGCGCCTGACATGTGCTTTTCGTTCCTCCTCACGCCGCCGTTCAGCGGGCATTCTTAAGCGTGCACCACACCCAAAACCGTGCGGCTTGCCAACATCTAATTCAGTATCGCACGTCCGTCTGACGCAAACAAGATTGTCCACATTTTCATTGACAGAGATATTGGCTTGCAGTCACTTGCCCCGATCCCGGAGCGCGTGCGCGCAACGGCCGGGCGGGAGTCAACGAATATGCACGCTGCCGTGGTGCTCCGCCTCGTGCCCGACATCGCCGACGACCTCGAAATCAGTGAGTCCGGCAACGACATCGATCGTGAGTGGGTGGGCATGAAACTCAATGAGTTCGACGATCATGCACTCGAAGAAGCGGTGCTGTTGAAGGAACGGGCTGGCGCCAGTGTAACGGCCGTGGCGCTCGACGGCGACGGGGTGGACAAGCTGCTTCAGTCGGCTATCGCGCGCGGTGCCGACCGTGTTGTCAAGATCACCTATGACGAATTGCCGCCTTTGCCGGCCGCTGCGGCGGTTGCCGCGATTCTGGCGGATGCCATCCAAGCGCTGGGCGCAGACGTGGTGCTGACCGGCGTGCAGACGCCGGAGGATGCCGGCGGGCAACTCGCCGCCGCGCTCGGCGCGCGTCTCGGCTGGCCGCACTTGAGTGCGGTGGCCGGCGTGCAGCCGGCGCCCGATGGCCTGATCGTGCGGCAGGAACATAGCGGCGGTTACGCCACACGTGTGCACGCCGCTGGCCCTGTGGTGCTCGGGGTGCAATCCGCCTCGCAACCGCCACGCTATGTCTCCGGCAGCAAGCTTCGGCAGGCGATCGGCGTGAAACCTGAGAAACGAGCCGGTGGTGAAGCTTTCGCCGGCCCGGTTGCAATGGTGCGCAGGCTGGCCAAACCAGCCTCCGGCGGCGGTGCTGCCATGTGGAAGGGCGATGCCGATGCAGTCGCCGACCAATTCGTCGCCCTGCTGCGCGAGCGCGGGCTGCTGAAGGGCTGATGTAATGGCAACGATTCTGGTTTACGTCGAAACGCGCGGCGGCGCTGTGCAGCCGATAGCCTTCGAATTGCTGGCTGCGGCGCGCAGCCTCGCCGCCCCGGCCGGCTGGACAGTCGAAGCGCTGGTCTGCGCCGCCGATCCGGCCGCTCCAGCCGTCGAGATCACCGCGGCCGACTGCGTGCTGACCATGGCGCACCCGGCGCTGTCGCCTTACCTGCCGGAAGCCCACGCCGCTGCACTGCAAGCCGTTGTCGATGAGCGGCAGCCCGATGTGGTGCTGTTCGGCTACACCACGGCAGGCCTCGATCTGGCGCCCGCGACCGCCGGGCGCACCGGCCGGACGCTCGCCGCCTATTGCCGCACGCTGGCACTGGACGGCGGCGCGCTGACTGCCAGCGCGCAGGTCTACGGTGGCAAGCTCATCGCCGGGATCGAGGCGCCGCTGCCAGCCGTGGCTTGCGTGATGCCCGGGGCATTTGCCGAGGACGCCGGCCGCATCGCCGGATCGCCGGAGCGCATCGTCCTGCCTGCGCCCGCGACGCTCGGTGCGCTGAAAACCCGCGTGCTGGAAGAACTGTTCCCCGAGGCCGGCGGGGTGGACCTAACCCAGGCTAGCCGCATTCTATGCGTCGGCCGTGGCATCGGCGAGGCGGCCAAGATTGCCGGCGCGGCCGAGGTCGCGGAATTGCTTGGTGCAGAGCTTGCCGGCAGCCGCCCAGTGATCGACGCGGGCTGGATGCCCAAGGCCCGGCAGGTCGGCAAGTCGGGCACCAAGGTGCGCCCGAAACTTTACGTCGCGGTGGGCGTGTCTGGCGCGCCGGAACATCTGGAGGGGATGGCCAAGTCCGACCTGATCGTTGCCATCAACTCCGACGCGCGGGCGCCGATCTTCGGAGCCGCGCATTTCGGCGCGGCTATCGATCTTTTCGATCTGCTGCCCGCGCTCGCTGACCGTCTGCGCGCCGGTTAATGCCAATGCCTTCGCCGCTCGCCGTACTGGCGCTGATTGCGGTGGCCGTGCTCGTTGCGGGTTACCGCGCCCGCGTGCTGATCGCCGCCATCGCCCGCGCCCCGGCGGCGCATCGCTGGGACCAGCCATGGCAGCGGCTGGGCTTCGTGGCGCGCGAGGTCGGCCTGCACCGGCGGCTATTGCAGATCCGTCTGTCCGGCAGCTTCCACCTGATGATCTTCTGCGGCTTCGTGGTGCTGTTCAGCGCCATCGTGGCCGATTTCGGCGCCGGACTGTTCCCCGGTTTCTCGTTGCACGCCATCGGCGGCGACACTTGGATCGCGCTGCTGCAGGACGTGTTCGCGCTCGTTCTTCTGGCCGCCATCGGGCTGGCGATTTGGCACCGCTTCGTGATCCGCCCGGCCCGCTTCGCCGGGTCGCGCACCACCGACGCCACGCTCATTTATCTGTTCGTGATCGCCATCGTGCTGTCGATGCTGACCGAAGCTGCTTCTGGCATCGCGGCGGGCAACGTCGCTGGCGGCTGGCGGCCGGTGAGCGGCGCGCTGGCGGCGGCGCTCACCGGTGCCGGACTCGGAGCAGATGGGGCGGCTGCGCTGCACGCGGGCGCTACATGGGTGCATATGCTGGCGATCCTCGGGTTCCTCGCCTACATCCCCGGCTCCAAGCATCGCCATATGTTCACGGCGATTCCCAACATCTTCTTCCGCCCGTTGACGCCGCGCGGCGTGCTGCCCGCCCCGCCGGAGGCGCGCGGACAGGTCGGTATCTCCAAGATCGAGCAGTTCACTTGGAAGGATGTGCTCGACACCGCCTCCTGCACCGAATGCGGGCGTTGTCAGGCCGCGTGCCCGGCCTTTGCCGCAGGCCAGCCGCTCAGCCCGAAGAAGCTGATCATGGATTTGCGCGACCGCATCATGGCGGACGCTGCGGACTCAGCCGGCCCGCTACTTGGCGGCACCATCAGCGAGCAGACCCTGTGGGCCTGCATCACCTGCGGCGCCTGCATGACGGTGTGCCCGCTGCACATCGAGCATGTGCCCAAGATCGTCGATATGCGCCGGCAATTGGTTGAAGAAGCGCGGGTGGGCCCAGGCCTGCAGGATGCGTTCGCCAATATGCAGCGCACTGGCAACTCGATGGGCAAGCCGGCCCGCCAACGCGCGCGCTGGACCAAGGACGTGGGCTTCAAGGTCAAGGACGCGCGTAAGGAGCCGGTGGATATCCTGTGGTTCGTCGGCGACTACGCGAGCTTCGATCCGCGTGCACAGCGCATCACCATCGCTTTCGCCAAGCTGCTGCATGCCGCCGGCGTGGATTTCGGCATTCTATCGGACGCCGAGCAAAACAGCGGCAACGACATCCGCCGCGCCGGTGAGGAGGGTCTGTTCCAGACGCTCGCCCGCAGCAATATGGATGCACTATCGGAATGCACGTTCCAGCGCATCGTCACCACCGACCCGCATAGTCTGAACGCGCTGCGCCAGGAATACCCAGCGCTCGGCGGCGCGCACGCGCCAGTGCTGCACCATACCGACCTGCTGTTGGAACTGATCGAGGCTGGCGCGCTGAAGTTGAAACCGGGCAGCGGCGCCACGGTAACCTATCACGACCCGTGCTATCTTGGCCGCTACAACGGCGGCTTCGGCGCGCCGCGCGCGTTGATCGAGCGGGCCGGCTACCGGCTGCACGAAATGCCGCGCAACCGGGAAAACAGCTTCTGCTGTGGCGCCGGCGGCGGGCGCATCTGGGGCGATGATACCGGGGTGACGGAACGGCCGAGCGAAAACCGCATCAAGGAGGCTTTGGCCCTGGGCGACGCGACGCTGTTCGTGGTCGCCTGCCCGAAAGACATGGTGATGTACACGGCGGCCATTGAGGCGCTGGACGTGCGCGGCAAGCTTGCCGTGCGCGACATCGTCGATTTGCTCGAACTCGCTGAGGCGTGACCGGGCTAAGCATCCCGCGTCTGGATGACGCCGGCGTGCTTCGGGGCACGGCGGTGTTTGGCGACGATGTGCAATTCCCCGGCGCGATCCACGCGGTGTTCCTGCGCTCGCCGCACGCGCATGCCCGCATCGTCGCGCTGGATGCGGCACCGGCGCTGAGCATTGCTGGCGTTCTCGCGGCCTACACCTGCGCCGACCTCGACGATCTGCAACCGCTGCCATTTCAGTCGCCGGTCCCAGGGCCAACCGGGGCCGCCGCCGTGGCCCCGCCGTTGTGGCCGTTGGCGCGTGGCACCGTGCAGCACGTTGGCGAGCCGGTGGCGGTGGTGATTGCCGAAACGGCGCATGCCGCGCGCGACGGGGCGGAAGCGATCCGGGTGGAGTACGAAAGCCTGCCCGCGACCGTCGTGGCGCGGCACGCCGGGGACAGCAACGTTGTGGCACTGTACCGGCTCGGCGATCCGGACGCGGTCGCGGCCGCGTTTGCCACCGCAGCCCACCGTGTCGCGCTGACCGTGCGCAATAACAGGCTGGCGCCGGCGCCGATGGAGCCGAATGTTTCCATCGCCGCATGGCAGGATGGCCGCTTCCTGTTGTCCACCGGGGTGCAGGCGCCGCACACGGCGCGCGATCTGCTGGCCAAGTCGCTCGGCGTGCCGCCCGGCCAATTGCGCATCGTCGTGCCACGCATGGGCGGCGGCTTCGGCGGCCGTGTGGTGGGGGCGCGGGAGGACGCAGTGCTGCTTTGGGCGGCCCGCCGCCTCGGCCGGCCGGTCCGGTGGCGGGCAGACCGTAGCGAAGTGTTCCTGACCGCGCCGCACGCGCGCGACCACGACACCGACATGGAAGGCGCATTCGATGCGCATGGCCGCATCCTGGCGTTGCGCGCGCAGGTATGGGTCAATCTCGGCGCCTATCCGACGCCGTTCGGCATTCCAATTGCGACCACCACTGGCAACCGCATCGCCGACGGGGCGTATCGCGTGCCGGCGACACAGGTTGAAGTCGCTTGCGTGCGCACCAATACGGTGCCGACTGGCGCCTACCGAGGCGCCGGCCGGCCGGAAGTGGTCTACCGGATCGAGCGGTTGCTGGATGTGGCGGCCGGGCGCATCGGGCTGGACGCGGCCGAAATCCGCCGCCGTAACCTGATACCCGCCGGAGCAATGCCTTACCGCAACAATGCGGGCCAGACCTATGACAGCGGCAACTATCCGGCGATTCTGGACGCTTGCCTGGCGGCAGCGGACTGGCACGGCTTTCCAGCCCGCCGCGCCGCCTCCGGCGCACGCGGCCTACTGCGCGGGCGCGGTCTTTGTTATCACATCGACACCACGAGCGGCCTGCGCCCCGACGAGACGGTGGATGCCAAGCTGAACGCGGACGGCAGTTTCGCGTTCTTCTCCGGCACCCAGGA
Organism: Rhodospirillales bacterium; assembly: GCA_025359905.1. Classification (GTDB taxonomy): domain Bacteria; phylum Pseudomonadota; class Alphaproteobacteria; order Acetobacterales; family Acetobacteraceae; genus CAIPHQ01. The sequence goes on along the minus strand of JANYDF010000138.1, from coordinate 31,631 downwards.
AATGGGGCAGTCGATTGCCGACACCTATCGCGCGCTGGCGGCGGTGCAACTGGATGTCGGGCTGGCGCGGATTGCCATCGTGCAGGGCGATACGGACCGGGTGGCCAGCGGCGTCGGCAGCTACGGCTCACGCTCGCTGTTCATCGGCGGCAGCGCGTTGCAACAAGCGGCGGCCGGGCTGCGCGTGTCGCTGGCGCGGGCTGCGGCGAGCCTGCTCGGCGGCGGGCCGGAGGCGATTGTGTTCGACGATAGTGGCGTGCGCTCCCGTGCCGCAAACACAGCGCTCACCTGGGCCGAACTTGCCCAGCGCGCCGCGCCGCAGGAACTGACGGCGACCGCCACCTTCGCCGCCAGCTTCAATTTCCCCAACGGCTGTTACACTGCCGAGGTCGAGGTCGATCCGGATACCGGCGTGGTCACAGTCGAGCGCTTCACCGGCGTGGATGACGTGGGCACAGTGGTGAACCCCGTTGTGGTGCATGCCCAAGTACAGGGCGGTGTCGCGCAGGGGCTTGGCCAAGCATTGCTGGAGGACTGCACTTACGATGCCAGCGGGCAATTGCTGGCCGGTTCGTTCATGGACTACGCAATGCCTCGCGCTACGGACGTACCCTGGGTCTCTGCGGTTTGCGACGAGCGGTATCCCTCGCCCGGCAATCCGCTCGGCGCCAAGGGCGCTGGGGAATGCGGCGCTGTCGGCGCGCCGCCGGCCCTGGTCGCGGCAGTGGTGGACGCGCTGCACGCCTGCGGCGTCGAACATCTCGACATGCCGTTGCGCGCCGAAACGGTCTGGCGCGCGCTCGCCCGCAGCGCCAGCTAGCTGGGTCATACCAAATCTTTTGGGCGAGAACCCATGATCCATTCAATCGTCATCGCCGGGCTTGACCCGGCGATCCATGCCAACGCTCGGTGTCAGACGCGAGATGCTCTGTGTGGCGCCATGGATTGCCGGGTCAGGCCCGGCAACGACAATGAGTTTTGGTCAGCGAGATTTGGTATCAGGCGTGCTTAAGCTTGGCCGCCGCCTGGGCAAAGCTGCCGCCGTCCCGCAGATGCCCGGCAAGGATCGCGTCGCGCTGGTCCAGATCCTCGGCGGTTTGCAGCACCGCTGCGATACGATCCTGTGGGATGGCAACGCAGCCGGTGTCGTCGACGATGATTAAATCGCCTTCGCGCACGCAGACCCCGCCGCAGGTGACCGGCTCGCCGCGCGACACAACGCGCAATCGGCCCTTGCCGGTGCGCGGCGTGACGAACCGGCTGGCCACCGTCAGGCCCAAATTGGCGATCTCCTCAAGATCGCGGCAACCGCCGTCGATCACCGCCCCGGCGGCCTTGCGCAGCGTCAAAGTCAGCGCCGCAAGGCCACCGAACGTCGACACATCGGCGGCCCCCATATCGACGACCAGAACGCTGTCTTGCGTCGTGGCGTCAAAGGCGCCGCCGACCGCGAAATCCTTGAACTCAAAGCTGCCGAACGGCCCGACCTGCTCCAGCATCGTCTGCGCGTAACCGGCGATCCTCCCGGACCCGGAGCGGCGTGCGATGCCGGACATGACGCCGGCAATGCCATGCGCGTCGAGCGCATCGCCCAGCGTCGCGGTGGCCAGTTTCTTCGCACGATCGAGATACGCGGCGGGCAAGCCGGCTGGTTCGGTCAAGGTGTTTGCTCCCGTTTTGGTGCTATTGGGACTGGCGGAGTGTGCCCCGGAAGATCAGCCTGCGCGCGGCCGACCATGAAGCAGCCGCCGGTGACCGTCAGCCCGATGGCGCCGAACGCGTCGCAATCGGCGCGGAGTAGGCCTTCTGCGCCGGATCGGCGGTGTTGCTGGGCGTGCCGGATACGCCACCAGCCATTCGATGTCTGCAAGATGCGGCGGCAGTTCGCAATTGCCGAACGGCTTGGCAGGCGACGGCATCGACGGCCTTATCGCGTGGCTGGAGCGAGGGATCTGACGGTCCCGTATGCAAGATTTCCCCCGCGTGTTCATGGCGGTCAGGTTGGCACAGGCGGCTTTCGTACTCAATCCCGCCAACGGTATTGTTGATAATCTTGCCGCCAAAACGCGGCAGACGGCCCACCAATGGCCGACTCCGGCGCAATTCAGGCGAGCAGCAATCCCCGCGCGACGACATGGGCTTGGATTTCGGCGGCGCCCTCGAAAATATTCAGAATGCGCGCATCGCACAGCACCCGGCTGATCTCGAATTCCAACGCGTAGCCGTTGCCGCCATGGATCTGCAACGCCGCATCCGCCGCCGACCATGCGGTGCGGGCGGCGATCAGTTTGGCCATGCCGGCCGCGATATCGCAGCGCCGGCCGGCGTCCTTGCTGCGCGCGGCGGCGTAGGTCGCTTCGCGCGCCAGCAGGATCTCGGCGGTCATCGCCGCCAGTTTGTCGGCGATGCGCGGGAAGCGGACAATCGGCTTGCCGAACTGCTGACGCTCCATCGCGTAGCTGAGCCCAAGCTCCAGCGCCCGCCGCGCGACACCAACCGCGCGGGCGGCGGTTTGAATGCGCGCGCCTTCGAACGTGCGCATCAATTGCTTGAAGCCCTGGCCTTCGACATTGCCGAGCAACCCACCGGCCGGAATGGCAAAGCCGTCGAATGCGAGGTCATATTCGCGCATACCCCGATAGCCGAGCACGCCAATTTCGCCGCCGGTCATCCCCGGCGCCGGGAACGGATCGCCGGGCACGCCGCGCGGCTTCTCGGCGATGAACATCGACAGGCCGCCATAGCCCGGCGCATCCGGATTGCTACGCGCCAGCACGGTCATCATGTCGCTGCGCGAAGCGTGAGTGATCCAGGTCTTCGCCCCGGACAGCCGCCAGCTTCCATCTGGCTGGCGCACCGCACGGGTGCGCAGACTGCCCAGATCGGACCCGGTATCCGGCTCGGTAAACACCGCCGTCGGCAGGAATTCGCCAGACGCGATCTTCGGCAGAAAGTACTGCCTCTGTTCCTCGGTACCAGCCAGCGCGATCAATTCGCCGGCAATCTCCGAGCGGGTGCCCAGCGAACCCGCCGCGATCCAGGCCCGGCTGAGTTCCTCGGTGACCACGCACATGGCCAGCTTGCCCAAGCCGAGGCCGCCAAATTCCGGGTCGATGCAAATCCCGAACACGCCGAGGGCCGCCATCTCCTCGACAACCTCGCCGGGGATCAAAGCATCCGCAAGGTGCCAGGCGTGCGCCTTGGGCAGCACTTTCTCATCGGCGAAGCGCCGGATTTCGGTGCGAATCGAATCCAGCGTGTCGCCGTCCAGCGAATCATCCAGCCGCTCACCCTCGGTCAGCAACTGCGCCAGTTCGGCGCGCACATCGGCCCAATCCTCGGACACGAAGGCCGCGACCGGCGATTGCTGGACTAGGTCGCGGGCGGCATGTGCCAGACCGTATTCGGCCGGCCGCACCACCTCGTTCTGCCCCATCGGCAAACCGCCGGCGAGTTGGCCGAGATATTCGGAAAAGCCGACGATCAGCGCACATTCGCTGAGGCGGTTCAATTGGCCGGACGCGGCGCGGCGCTCCGCCCAGGCGGCCGTGGCCGACAGGCATTCGTGCAAAGTGGCCATCCAGGCAAAGCCGTGCGCGCTGCGCTGCTTGCGGTCGAGTTCGTCCGGATCGATCCGTCCGTCACGCACCACACTCTGCGAGACGCGGGCTTTGGCCTGCGCGACAAATTGCCCGGTAGCCGCCGCCGCCGCCGCTGCGGTCTCGACCAGCCGTTCCCCACGGAAGGCATCTGCAACGCCCATAACCGGCTCCGTTCATCACGAACCTCTCCACTCCGCCAGAGCCCGCCCCGGCACAACAAGTCCGGGCAAGAAAATTCAGTAGATGAATTTCCAATCCATTTATGCTGTGCCCTAACAGCCGGATGCGACTATCCCATGCCCGGACGACGAACCCTGGCCAGTTCCCCAAGGCAGCGAGCGAGCGGCGATGAACATCCCGATTTCCGGCGACAGTGCCTTCCTGATGTCGCTTTACGCACGCTACCGGCAGGACAGGGCATCAGTGCCGGCCGATTGGATGGTGTATTTCGAGACGCTGGACTCCGGCAGTATGGCTTCCACCGCCGATCCTTCGATCGCCGGGCAGTCGCTGCTGGCCGCCTATCGGGCGCACGGGCACAAACAGGCGAAGCTCGATCCGCTCGGCCTCGTGCCCGCCGCCGTAGCACCCGAAATCGCCGCCGCCGCCGCGCGCATTGGCAATGCGCGCGTCGAAATGCCGGTCGCGGGCCAGACACACGGACTGACCGGCGAACTGACGGGCGAACAGGCCGGCCAGATACTGCGGCAGGTCTATTGTGGAACAGCGGCGCTGGAAGCCGAGCATATTGGCGATGCGGGCCTGCGCGCTTGGGTGTACGACGCGTTTGAACGCGAAGTCTGCGCGCTGCCCGATGACCGGGTACTGGGATCCGCGCTGGAAGCGATTTTGCTGGCCGATGAATTCGAGCGGTTCATCAAGACCAAATGGCCGACCAAGAAACGCTTCGGCATCGAAGGCTCCGAAGCCTCGGCGGTTATTCTGCGCGAGGTGTTCCGCGCCGCCGCCAAGGCGGGTCAGGCCGAAGTGGTGATCGGCGGCATGCATCGTGGGCGGCTGGCGTCGCTGGCGACAGTGTTCGGCAAGTCGTTGCCGGTCCTGATCTCCGAGATCAAGGGCAAGGACATCACCGATGGCGACGCCTTGTTCACCGGCGACGTGCCGTACCACAACGGATTGGCCGCACAGGTGGAGACCGATGCGGGACCGCTCGACGTGCGGCTGTTGCCACATCCGTCGCATCTGATCGTGGTGGCTCCGGTTGCGTTGGGCGCGGCCCGAGCGCGGCAGGAACTGCGCGGCCGCCAAGACGCACCCGGGGGCGCACCCAGGGGCGCACCCAGGGGCGCACCCGGTCAGGTGCTGCCGTTGCTGCTGCACACCGACGCGGCGTTCGCGGGCCAGGGATTGGTCAGCGAACTGCTGCAACTCGGTGGACTTGGCGGCTACACGGCCGGCGGGACGATCCATTTGGTGGTCAACAATCAGATCGGCTTCACCACGCTGCCCAGCGAAGGGCGCTCCACGCCGTATCCGACCGACATCGGCAAAGCCTACGGCATTCCAATTCTGCACGTGAACGGCGACGATCCAGTGGCCGCTGCCTCGGTGGCGCGCATTGCCCATGCCTGGCAGCGTCACACCGGCAAGGATGTCATCATCGACCTCGTATGCTACCGCCGCAACGGCCATAACGAGTTGGATGAACCACGCTTCACCCAGCCGGCCGCCTGGGCCGCCATCGACAAACATCCAACCCTGCGCACGCTGTTCACCCAAGCTGTTGGGCAGCAATCGCCGACCGCGCACGACGCCGCCGAAGCCAAGCGCGCCGCGTTCGCGCAGCAATTGGCCCATGCCTACGAGACCTACGACGCGCATCGCTTGAACGACAGTTCCAGCGAGACCGACGTATTCCCTGAGCCGAGCCCGAAGCGTTCGCCAGCAGCCGATGCCGCCACCGGCGTCGCCTTGGACACGCTGCGCGCGCTGGGGCGGATCATCACCGAAATTCCGGCCGATCTCATCGCAGACCCGAAAGTGCGAGCCTTCGCCAGCAACCGCTGGACCACCATCGACCAAGGCGCCGGCCTCAACATGGCCACGGCCGAGGCTTTGGCGTTCGCCAGCCTGCTGCACGAGGGGACCTCGGTGCGCCTGAGCGGCCAGGACACGGTGCGCGGCACATTCACCCAGCGGCACCTTGCGATGCATGATGCCAAGGACGGGCATGCGGTGATTCCGCTGGCCCGCGCCGTGGCAGGGACCGCGCAATTCGATGCCATCAATTCGCCGCTGATCGAATATGGCGCCATCGCCTTCGAATACGGCATGAGCCTCGCCGACCCCGACCGTTTGGTGATGTGGGAGGCACAGTTTGGCGACTTCCTCAACGGCGCCCAAATCGCGGTGGATCAATACATCGTCACCGCCGAAGCGAAGTGGCGGATGCGTTCCTCGCTGGTCATCGCATTGCCGCACGGGCTTGAGGGTCAAGGGCCAGACCATTCGTCGGCGCGCATCGAACGCATTCTGCAAAGCTGCGCCGGGGGTAACATCACCGTGGCGATCCCCTCGACACCCGCGAACCTGTTTCATCTGTTGCGGCGGCAGCAGCGCGGCGCGCGGCGCACACCGCTGTTTCTGATCGCCCCGAAATCCCTGCTGCGGGAAAAGGAATGCCGCTCAGCGCTGGCGGACTTCGTGGCTGGCACCGCATTTCAGCCGGTTATTGTCTCACCAGCGCCAGGCGCCTGCCAGCGCATGGTGTTCTGCGCTGGCAAGATCTTCTATCCACTGAACGACTACCGGCAACGGGAGAGCCTGCAAAACGTCAGCTTGGTGCGCGTCGAGCAACTATATCCGTTCCCGCTTGCAGAAATTCGCGCTCTATTGGCGGCGCACCCCGAGGCCGAATTGGTCTGGTGCCAGGAAGAACCGCGCAATCAAGGTGCGTATTCTTATGTCTTCGAGCAGATCTTCGAAGCCACCGGGCGCACCGCGATCCGCTTCGCCGGCCGGCCCGCCATGGCGGCGGCAGCCGGTGGCTCCATCGACCGCCATGAACTGGAACAGGCCGCGATTGTCGCCAACGCCCTCAAGGGGGCCTGCTGAGAATCCGAGATGCCATCCTACGACCCAGTGCGCGCTATCCAGCGCGGTCTCGCGGTGCTGCGCGCGATCAGCGAGCATGGCCCAATCACCATCGTCGATCTGGTGAAACGCTGCGGCTTGCCGCAGCCGACGACAGTGCGCTTATTGGAAACCCTTGTTGCCGAGGGCTACGTCTATCGGCAGCAAGGAGAGGCGGCCTATCGCGTCACCGGGCGGACTCTGGCGCTCAGCCGGGGGTTTGATTCCAAATCCTACCTGCTCGAAGTCGCGGCCCCCATCGTCGACCAAATGCACGTCAAGATCGGCTGGCCATCGAACCTCGCGGTGTTCGACCGCGACGCGATGATGATCCTCTATAGCAATCGCGCCTCACTGGGATTGTCGCTGCCCGGGCGGGCGGGCGCGCGCATTCCGCTGCTGGCCACCGGCGTTGGCCTCGTGACGCTGGCCCATATGCCGGAGGATGAGCGCAACGCGGCGCTGGCGCAGGTCGCGGCCGCCGGGGGCCGTTGGGACACCCACCCGCGCATCGCCTCCGGGCTGAAAGAGAAACTCAAGGAAATCCAGCGCGACGGCCATGCCTTCGCCGATGAGGAATATCTGGAGGCGGTCTATCAGTCCCGCATCTGGGCGGTGGCGGTGGCGATCATGACGCCGGCCGGCAAGGTGCAGGCGGCGCTGAGCAGTCTGGTGCTCAGCATGGCTGGCGAACGTAAACGGTTGCTGCACACTATTCTGCCCAGCCTGCGCGCCGCAGCGGTCAAGATTGGCGCGCTGCTGGCGGCCGGCAGCCAATAACGCTCAGCCGGGATAGGCTTGGCCCGCGAGCAAGCCGATGCTGCCATCTGGCGGCCTGCCACCGGCCAATCCGAACAGCGCCCACGCCGTCGCCGTGGTGGCTGTCACCACCGGAAGCCCGGTCTCCCGCTCCAACTCCGCCACCGCGCAATGGGCGTTCATATTCATGCACGACAAGAAGATTGCGCTCGCCCGCGCCGCCGCGCGCCTGCCTGCCTCGATCATCCACGCCACCGGCACTTCGGCGAGTTCGAACGAATTGCGCACGCCAAAGCATGCGCCGGCCACAATGTCGAACCCGGCGGAGGCCAGGAAGCCGTGTTCGGCCTTGTCTACCTCGTCCGCATACGGGGAAATCACTGCAATGCGCGTGGCCGCGAACGACCGCAGCGCCGCGATGCTGGCGCCGGCCGACGTATCGCACGGCAGCCCGGTTGCCTCAGCGATTTCGGCCACCAGCGCCCGGTCATAGCCAAGCCCTTGCACGACGCTGGACGCGAAGCAGCCGTAGACAATCGCCTGCGGGCGGCAACTTGCCACTTGCAGCACGGCCCGGCGGCCGTCTTCGGCGTCCATGCGTTTGACGGTGCCGGGCGACAGCCGATCCGGCAACAGCATGCGGGCAATGTGCAGCGTCGTGGCGGCGGGCAGCACATAGGGCAGCCAAGCCTCAACGACCGTGTTCACGCTCGGCAGCACCAGCCCCAATCGTGTGGTCAAGCCGCCCGTTCCGCGCTTAGAAGCCGTATAGCCGAGCTGGATTGTCGACAAGGATCTGCTTGAACAGGCTCTCGCCGCACCAGGACGCCAACAGGTCCATCAGATCGCCATCGTTCGGCATCGGCTTGCCCTCCATGAACGGATGCGGCCAATCCGATCCCCAGACGCAGCGATCCGCCGCGATGCTCAGGAATTTTTCGACCGGGGCTGCAAGGTCGGCATAGGGCGGGCCACCGGACACGCGGTAACCGACCAGCTTCATCCAAACCTTGCCCGATTCCAGCAGCCCAAGCAGCGTGCGGAACTGCGGGTGATCCATGCCAAGCGCGGCGGGCACCTGCCCCATATGATCGAGCACCACGGGCACGCCGATGCTGGGTAGCACATCGGCAATCTGCGCCAGCCGGTCGCCCTTCAGCCAGAGTTGGATGTGCATGCCCAGCCCGGCAACGCGCGCGGCCAATACCGGCAGCGCCTCGATGGGTGTGCGGCCAGTGATCAGATTGAGGCGCAGACCGCGAATGCCTCCCCGATAGAGCCGCTCCAGTTCCGCCTCGGTCACATCGGGGTCAACCACGGCGATACCACGGGCGCGGTGAAGACCGAACGCCGCAATCGAATCCACGGTGCATCGGTTATCGGTGCCGTAAGGGCTGCCGTTGACCACGACGACCCGCTCGATGCCAACGGCCTTCGCCATACGCAGATACCGTTCCATCGAGGCATCCGCCGGATCGTACATCCGGTGCGGGCTGAGCGGGTAGCGGTCTACCGGGCCAAAGATATGAAAATGGCAGTCGGTGGCGCCCGGCGGCACGTGGGCCTTGGGGGCATGTGCCTCCTGCGGTACCAAGTCGGCTTCGAGATGCTGTGCGCTCATGGGTGTCTCAAACCTTTGCAGCCGTAGGGCCGGGGGTGGCCCGGTAGATCGGGCCCTTCGCAATCATCTGGGCCAGCAGGCCATCATCGAGGTCGCCGGTGGTTTGGTCCGGATCGAACGGCCGGCTTTCCTGGCCGGGATAGCCGCCCGAGGCCGCCAGCGGCACCGCGTGGGATACCTGCGGATCGGCTTGGTTCAGCCGGTTGGCGGCGGACGCTGCGTCCAGATCCTTGACCAACGGCAGTCCGCGAACCAGCGGTTCGGTCAGCACGCTCATGCTGCGATCTCCTGCGAGCGGCGATTGGCAATCATGTGTTGCGCCGCGCGAAGGGCGACGGCGGTGGCCGTCGCGGCCGGGTTCGACGTGGAAGAGGTGACGAAAACGCTGGCGGCCAATGCGTCAGACTCATATCCAGTACTCGTGGTATTGGCCAGATGCTTGCGCGGGAACGCCGGCATGGTCCGGGCGATGTGTACTAACCCCAATTGACTTGCACGATGCACACCGGAGTCATCGAACAGCCTCAGTTGTACACGCCGCCATCGATCACGATGGACTGCGCGGTCATGAAGATCGACTCGTCGGACGCGAGATAGACGAACAGCGGCGCAATCTCCGCCGGAACCGCCTGACGTCCGAGCGGCACCATCGCCGATAGAATGCGGGCCTGCACGTCGGCCCCACCCATGTAGTCGATGGCCGGGTTGTTGAACGGGGTGTCGACCCAACCAGGGCAGACAGCGTTGACCCTGATGCGGTCGGGAGCTAATTCCAGCGCCAGTGCGGTGGTGAGCGCGATCACAGCGCCCTTGGTCGATGAATAAGCTGTCATCCCGGGGCCGCCGCGCAACCCTGCCAGCGACGCAGTGGAAACGATGGAAGCCGCTTTGGACTTACGGAGGTGAGGAATCGCGTGTTTGCAGGCCAGGAATATGCCTTTCACATTCACCGCATAAATCCGGTCCCAGCGTTCCACATCGAAATCGGTGATCGCGCCAGAATACTGAATTGCCGCGTTGTTCACCAGCACATCGATGCCGCCGAGTTTGTCAGCCGCCGCCGAGGCTTGGCCCTGCTCCGCGTTCTTATCCGCGATCACCAGTTGCGCACCTTCAGCGGCGAACTGCCGGACAGTCTCCCGGCCAATGCCGGTTGCCGCACCGATGAACACCACGCGCTTGCCCTTGAGACGGTCCGCCATCCACTCCCCCGTTCATCGAGATGGGGCGTGGCCCGAATGTCCGGCCTACGCGCTATCGCCGAACTGAAGCCCGCACCGATCGTCGACAATTTTGTTCTCCAGGTTGTCGTCTAATGTGCTAGCGTCCTGGCTGTCAAGGGTAGGTGGCATCGGAAGGCACGCGGTGCGGTGCACGGCTTTGAGGCACAGAGTAAGGAAACGGACAGTTCTAAGATGGATCAAGACGGCGAAAGCATCTCCGGGAAGCAAGAAAAGCCGGAAGTGAGCGTTATCAGCCTGGCTAACGCTCTGCGAGAGGCGATTATTTTTGGTCAATACCGGCCAAGGGAGCGGCTTGTCGAAGAGGAACTGACCAGCCGCTATGGCGCATCGCGGCATATTATCCGCAATGCCTTCAGTGAACTCGACCACATGGGTTTGGTCGAGCGGCGGCCAAACAAGGGGGTCATTGTTCGAGATTTCTCAGTTCCAGAGCTCGAAGAACTGTACGAGATGCGCGTCATCTTGCAGACGGAAGCCGCCAAGCGCATCCCCGTACCGGCAGATCCGGGCCTCCTTGCTGAATTGCAACGCCTGAACGATGCCTATCTAGCGGCCATCGTGGCGGGGCAGAGCGATGAGTCATCGCGGATCAACACAACCTTTCACGAGGCCTTGTTCGGCGCCTGCGGCAATCGCTTTCTTGCGCAGTCCATCAACCAATTCTGGCTTCGGACCTCTCCGATTCACTGGTACGTCCTGGGGGACGTGAAATATCTGCGCAACTCCCATCACGATCACCAGGAAATGATTGCAGCCTTAGCCGCAAGCGACTTGGGCCGGCTCGCAATGGTTTGCGAGAAGCACATCCGTCCCGCGCTGGAGGCCTACAAGCGCGTTCATGGAGCGGCGGCACGCACATAGTGCAACGTCTGCATGATCGTGCCCCGCAGACCGGCGCAAGGTGGCCTGAGGTCGCGTTGGTCAAAAGCCGGCACCAGCAGCGAGCGGCGGTCCGCCACGCGCCTGCCGAGGTCCCTGTATAGGGTCCTGCCGACTTATACCAAATCTCATTGACCAAAACTCATTGTCGTTGCCGGGCCTGACCCGGCAATCCATGGCGCCGCACAGAGCATCTCGCGTCTAGCACCGAGCGTTGGCATGGATCTCCGGGTCAAGCCCGGCGATGACGATTGAATGGATCATGGGTTCTCGCCCAAGAGATTTGGTAATATCTTCAGACGTGATGCTGCGATTGCTTGCAGCAATCCCGGCATCGGATCAGAATTGACCACGCTAAATCATGCCAGCAACGCACCAATTTTCACTATGGCTCAAAATAGCGGATACACGCTCAACGACAGTCTGCCGGACTGATCGCTGGCAACGGAATCTGGCTCCAGCAAATCTCGCCACAATGCTTCAAGATCAGGCAGCATTTGTGCCAGCGGCGCTTCGTCGTGCTCAGCCCAGTAGTCGCCAAGCTGGTTTAGCAACGCGCTCCCGTCGCCTTCGCCAATCCCAAGCCGTCCTACACCGCCAGTGCGCGATGCCGGGGCTTCCCAGTAAGTCGGTTGCCCGGCCTCCGGTCCCGGCACGAAATAATGCACGTTGCGCCGCTTATTTGCGCGGTGCAGCGGCAGGACCACGTCGGCAAAAAGCGATTCGGGCGTGGTTCCGTCAGTCATCTTCGAACTCCATCTTGCCTTCCTGCGCCCGGACGGCTGCCGTTTGTTCTATCTTGAATGCCACATAGCTGCCAATTGCCAGCACGTCGATCCCGGTATTGATAAAGCATCGAATCGCGTCGGACGGACTGCAAACGATCGGCTCGCCGCGCACGTTAAACGACGTATTGACCAATACCGGGCAGCCAGTGAGAGCGAAAAAACGCGACTGCAATCGGTGCATCGCAGGATTGCGCTCGGAATCCAGAGTCTGAACGCGCGCCGAATAATCGACGTGGGTAATGGCAGGCAGCGACGAACGTTGCTGGTCGAGGAGCTCGTTCATGCTGGCGCTGCCATTGCGAAAATCTGGCCATTCGACAGGGCGGCGGTGTTGCTCTCGCAATTGCCCAACGAGCAGCATATAGGGGCTCTCATGGCCGAGATCGAAATATTCATCGGCCTGTTCGGCGAGTACGATGGGGGCGAACGGCCGCCAGCTTTCACGGAACTTAATGCGTAGATTGATGTGGCGCTGCCCATCGGCCCGCCGCGGATCTGCCAAAATGGAGCGGTTTCCGAGCGACCGCGGGCCGTACTCCATGCGGCCGTCGAACCGCCCGACAATCAAGCCGCCAGCGAGCGCATTGGCGATAATCTCGTCGTGCTCGGCCGGATCGGGATGATGGTGCCAGACCAGACCGGCGCCGCTCAGGGCTGCTTCGATCTCCGATGGCGCAAACTCTGGACCGAGCAGGCTGCCGTTTTGCGCATCGATCCGTCCGATACCGGGATGGCGCTGCGCGCCGAATTGGCTATGCGCCACCTGTAGCGCTGCGCCCAACGCTCCTCCGGCGTCGCCTGCAGCCGGTTGCACCCAAATGCCTTGCAACTGCGGTAAGGCTTTCAGCAGCCGCCCGGTTGCCACGCAGTTGAGCGCCACACCACCGGCGAGGCACAGATTGCGGCTATCGGCGAGCGCCATCGCGCGCCGGGCGATCCGCAGCATGGCTTCATCGATGACGGCCTGCGCCGAGGCGGCAATATCCATGTAGTGCGCGGTAATCCGGTCCTCTGGACTGCGGCGCGGCCCCTGCATCAATTGCTCGAATGCAGGATTCGTGGCCACGTCCGAGGTCAGGTAGCCAAAAAATTCCGTGTTCAGCCGGAACGAGCCATCCTCGCGCAGATCAATAAGCCGGTCGAGTATCATTTGCACATGGCGCGGTTCGCCGTAGGGCGCAAGGCCCATTAGTTTGTATTCTCCGGAATTGACGCGAAAACCACAGTAATAAGTGAATGCGCTGAACAGCAGCCCCAAGGAATGCGGAAAGCGCACTTCCGCGAGTGGGGTGATGTCACCACCGTCGCCGCGCGCGATGGTCGTCGAGGCCCATTCGCCGACACCATCGACTGTCACGATAGCCGCCTGGTCGAACGGCGATGGATAGAACGCAGATGCCGCGTGCGACATGTGATGATCGACGAAAAACACATTCTCGGCCGCGACTGGGCCAAGGTCGCGGGTCAATTCCCCGACAACATTGATCTTGCGGCCAAGCTGACTGATCGCGGCACCCGGCCAAATTGTCTCAGCCGCAGGCCCCATTTCGATGCTGCTTTTCAGCACGCGATCGAGAGACAGCACCGGATCTTCATAGAACGCGACAGCATCAATCGCTCCACTCCCGCCGGCTACCTCCAAGCAGTATTGCATTGCGTTCGTGGGGAACCGAGGGTCATGCTTGCGGCGGCTGAAGCGTTCCTCTTGCGCGGCAGCCAATATCTCGCTACCTCGCACCACTGCCGCTGCGGAATCATGGTAAAGTGCCGAGATGCCAAGGATCGTGGCGTCTGAAGCCGCATTGCTCATTTTACAACTGCCCTGGCATGTTCCATCAGATACCGGTGTATTGCTTCTGCGAAGTGTTTGTTGGCCAGTGCAGACGGATGAAAACTGTCCAGTCCCACATACTCCGGTCCGGATACGCTGGCGTCCACCACCGGAATTCCGGCGCCAGCCAACAGCGCCGACAATCTTGGGGTCGGCTTGGCCTGTAACAAGGTCACGAAGAAATGCCCGCCGCTCTGCGTCACCAATGCAGCCGCTTTCGCGATAATCGAAAAACATACATCATCGATATAATATTGTTCGCTTGCAAAATCGCGCAAGTCAATTCCGGCCAGGTCCATCCGTTGAAATGAGATGTCGCGGTGTTTTAGTTGTCCGTTGCGGTCCAGAAAGGCACGCGGGGTCATCCGGCGCGGTTGCTTGGACCCCAGTACTGGTTCGCGCCGTTGCATCTGTATCCACTGCACATCGGCGACGTTGCGGAGCAGGTGTTCGGGAATCCACCCAAACGTAACATAGTCAGCCTTCTCCCAACGCACGTCGCGCTGCAGCCGAAGCAAGTTATGGATATGGCCGTAGCCGTGAACACCGCGATTTTCGATGCGCCACGCCGGAAGTCTGCCTTGCAAATCCGCGCAGAAGGTCTCTTCCGCCGCCAGTCCTGCGCCAAAGGTGAATGAGCAGCCATAGGCCGCCAGCGTTTTCTCGCCCGTTTGAGGCTGCCCTGGAACCGTGCGGCAGCCGTCGGCGTCGACTTCGAAGCGAATTGACTGGCCTTGCCGGACAACCTCGTTGGACACACCAGCCGCCAGCCGCCAGCCGAGCACGGGATCTGGCTCCAGCAGCTTCGGCATGATCGGGCCAGACTTGGCGTTACGGCGCTTAGGGTCCAAGCCCTGGCGATGCCGGGTCACTCCGGCCAGCGCCTCAATGGCAGCGCTCACCTTTCGGCGCTCGTCGTTGACGACAGGCAGGCGCTCGCAAAGAGTGGCCGCCACCCGGTCGAACAGGATCAAGTCTGCCCGATTATAGCTGCATATCCGGTGGAATACTTGCGGCGGAAGCGCCTTTTGCCAGCGCTTCAAGGCATCGACAGCGACGGTGTCGCCGTTCAGTTTTAATGACACGGAACCTTCGAGCGGGGCCCCAATAGCGATCAATTCAGCGGCCGTTTGAGCCTGCATGATGGACGGAAAGTCGGCCAACCCCATGTTGACCTTGGCCAGCATCCGCTCAGCCAATTCCTCGGCAGCTTCTGGCGTAACAAGCCCCGCGCCGGACAATAAAAAACCTACATGAAAATCGGTGTCGGGATATCGCGGCAATTCTTCGACAACCCCGGTCGCGATGGTTCGGGCGACTTCTCCTCGTGTAAGTAGCGTGCCACGCTCGCCCGCTTTCGCACGAATGGCTTGATCTAGCCGCCGCAGGCAGCGCAAGACAGGATGCGCAATTGGAAAGAAGTCGCGAAACGCCGTACCATCCAAGGCCAGCCCAACCGGGACGGCGTTGCGTGCAAGGACAATGCGGTGGGCCTGGTCTTCCTGCAAAATGCCGCTGGCCAGCAGGGCGCCGCCTTCGGGCTGGGCAGCAGTGCCTACATTTCTGCGAATGAAACGATCCCCGACCAGCGTGCGCAAAATTGGCGCAAACGCAAAGGCATGCGTATTGACTTCATGAAAAATAACGGTCGGCCGGCTTAGCAGAGCAGCGTTATGCGTACTGCCCGGATCGGCATTGCCGTCAGCCGGACCTTGTGCCACGGAACTCATGGTGGATGCGCTCACGCATAGCCCGCAGGTGGGGTCAGCGCGCGATATCCCGTCCAGACCCGCTTCCAGCGTCGCTGCACTTCGTCGAACCCGCCACGTTCCAGCATTTCGTCCATATGAATTTTTATTGCCTCCAAGGCGATGGCGCTATGCCCCGTTGACGCATTATCGACGGTGTTGTGCAAATCCACAAACGTTGGAGTGAAGCCATAGTGGCGCAAGATGTCGCTGCCATTGCGGTAGGATCCACCGACGCCAGACAGTTCCATGGCCAAATTGAGACCCAAAATCTCCGGCAGGAAATTCTTCGGGAATTGCGATATGCAAAGCCAGAACGTTGGCACAAGGAACGCACTGTCTTTGAAGCCGGACCACCGGCAGAACTCCATCGAGCCGAATGTGGGCAAGTCGACCCCCATTTCCCGCATCAATTCACGGTACACGTTTGGATGATTTTCCTTGGCGCTGCCATTGCCAACTTCGTCCAGATAGATGCGCAGCAGTCGCGCGCCAACGGCGGTGCCGCAATACGCCACGTTGCAGATCCGCTGCAACCAAGCGCCGTCGATAAAGACCATCGGGCAAAGCTGCACTGAAGAGTCGATGACTTCCTCACGTGTGGGCATAGGTGGCGCTTCGTGGTGAACATAGGAGCTCACTTGGTGCGAATGCTCCTGCACGAGCCACGCGTCCAGTGCCGCATGATCGTAGCGGGCAAATGGGATAGGCCGCGTGCCCTTTTCCAGTGCCTGCCCCGCCCGAGAGAGCCATAGCGCTGCAAAGCTCTTGGCAAAGCTCAGCACATCCGGGAAGCGCTCCATGTGGAGCAGATAGAAATAGAGCTCCCTTACTGGCAGTTTCGCATACGCTTTGCTGCTTTGCGCCGGCTCCACTGACGGCGGTTGCGGCAATGTCGTGATCGTCAGCGGCAAGATTGATTGCGGCGCCGTTTGGCCGTTTGGCAACCCGCGTATCCACGCGTCGATGATGCCAACTTCTTCACGGTTGAATATGCCAGCCATCGGTCCGCGCGCGGCGATGGCCGTCGTTGTCAACGCACTGCGGGCAGGGTCGCCAGCGCGAACATAAGGTGAGCGAGCCAAAGCGTCGAGAAACGCCGCAGCGTCGAACGCATCCGGCTTGAACCAATCGTCGATCACTTTGCCGCCCAGTGGCGGGTGTTTGTGATACCCGAACGCAAATCCGGCCTTTCGTCTGACAAGATCGGCCATTCGCGCGGCGGCGGTGAACGCCGCAGCCTCATGCAACGCCGCCAGGGCGGCAAGTTCGTTATCGTGCAGCCCGTTGGCAGCCGCGAAGCCACGGCGCATCCGCTGCCAGCACTCGCCGGCGTTCGCTCGCTCGTCCGGTTCCAATGCAGCGAAATACGCTTCGATCGCAGCAAGCGCTGCATCAATGGCGGCCACCCGCCGGCTGTCCGCCAGCACGGTTGCCAGATAGCGGCTCGGACCAAATGCTTCCATGATCGCCG
Source organism: Rhodospirillales bacterium (assembly GCA_025359905.1). Taxonomy (GTDB): domain Bacteria; phylum Pseudomonadota; class Alphaproteobacteria; order Acetobacterales; family Acetobacteraceae; genus CAIPHQ01. Next base: position 14,592 of record JANYDF010000138.1, on the reverse strand, counting down.
GCGCGAGCCATTCGATGATCGGATGTGCGCCGAGAATGGCGTTGAACAGGTTGGCCCCCAGCAATTCCGGCATGAGCGTGCGCGGGAACAGCGAGAGCGCCAATTGGAACACCGGCATTTCGAACATGGCATCGGCGATGCGCCCATCGCGGGCAAGCGCCGGTGATGACGCATTCGGCAAAGCCACGGCGGCGCTGCGCAACAAATCCAGATAGAGGTTACCGCAATGCCATGCAGGATCGGCATCGCCGACGCTGGCAATATAGGAACCGAGCAATCGGGCCTCGGCTTCGCCATGCGACGTGGCAGCCGACGAAATGTACTGCAGCAAACAGCCATCCACCACCGCAAGCGGGGCGCACTGCGTGAGCCACTGGTGCGCTGTGCTCGCCGGTGCTTGCCCGAGGCGTTCGGCAATGTGCAAAACCAAGCCGGCGCGCCATGCTTGGGCCGCCGCGCACCACACCTGCATAGCCGCCCGATCGGCAATCGCGCTTGGTAGCTGGGGCGCGGATGGCTCCGCCACTGCATCGGTCAGTGCCGCCTCTAGCCAAATACGCACTTCGCCAAGGTAGTTGTAGTGTTCGTCAATATTCAGGAGTGGAAAATAGAGGCTGCGCGCCGTCATGGCCGGCGGGGAACCGGCATTCGGACTCTGATCGGCATTGGTCATGCGCGCAGACATTATTCTTCGAGTCTTTCCCTATTTGGCCATATCTGCCGACTGTTCAACAAAGCCCAACCCCTCCGGGCCATATAGCAGCAAAACACGACAAACTGCAAGCGCGCCGCCGCCAGCGCCATTCACAAAGCAGAGGTTTCGCCTCTACTGCGGCGCCATCCGGGCCAGCATCAACTTGAGCACTTTCTGCTCGGCCAGGTCGGCCCGCACCATGATGGTCCAATCGTCAATCTGATAACGCCCGACCGATCCCCGGCTTTGTGTCGGCTCGCCCCACCCACGCAGCATGGCGCCAATCCGGTCGCCGACGCGAATTCCGGCCAGCGCGCCGCCCTCGGGCCGGCTCAGCATGATGCGGGCGACAGCGTTGGAGGCATCGGTGGCGATCAATAGCGCGCCATCGCGGTAGCGCAGCGTGTGCAAGCTGGCGGCTGGATCATCGCCCAGCGGGCTCGGGTCGGGCTCTCCGAACAATTGCAGCACACGCTCGCGCGGGTCTCCCAGCCGGATGCCTTCGAAATCGGGCGGCGCATCGCCGCTTTGCCAGCGATCCGGGAAGGCACTTTGCGCATGGGCCTGCAATCCCGCGAGAGCGAGCGCCATGCCGATGCCACAGCCCAGCGCGGTGCGCCGTCCAAGGGTCATGCGAATTCCTTCCGTGGCGCATCTTTGCCCGAGGCTGCGGCCACCTCTCCCTATACCGCACGGCGGCGGGCCCGAAACCGAGCGGATCTGGACAAATTCGTGACAAGCCTTTGGCCAGCGGAGGAATGCCGGTTCGATAGCCGCTCAGCCGGCAAAAAAACCCTCTCCCGCAAGCGGAAGAGGGCTTTTCCTTCAGTCGAGCGTCAGGCGTTAGTCATCGAGGTCGGTGATCGGGTTCGCAATACGGCTGGCGAACTCGAACGGCCAGCGCACCTTGGCCTCACCCGGATACGGACGCTTGTATTCGGTCGAGGCATACCAATCGAAATGGTTCAGCGTATCGGCGTCCACCGCGTCGGGGCGGGCCGTCTTCCCCTGGAACATCTCGTCCTTCGCCGCCAGCCAAGCCTTCTCCATTGGCGTCGCATCGATGCTCGCGGTCACGCCGGTGGTGAGCGGGAACTGCGCGTCCAGATGGGTCCACGGCGTAAAGTCAGCCGTGTTGGTGAACGCAGTGGTCATCGGCGACGCCACCAGATCGTACTGGTTCATCGGCGGCAAGCCGAGGATCTGTTCGATCGTGCGGGTCATGTTGATCTGCGTGTAGTACGTGTGGTCAGTCGGCCCATGCTGCTTGGCGTACGGGCTGACGATGTAGGCCGGGCTGCGGTGTCCGTCGATGTGGTCGACGCCACCTTGCGAGTCGTCTTCTTCGATGAAGATCGCCGAGCTCGACCACACGGCGCTGTGGCTGATCGCGTCGATGATGCGGCCAGTCGCCAGGTCGTTGTCGGCCTGCATCGCTTGCGGGGTCGGCGGGCCGCCGGTGTGATCGTTGGTGATCCACAGGATCGACAGCGCCGGCACGGTGCCGGTGGCGAGGTCGGCGTTGAAGTCTTGCAGCCAGATGTCGGCGCGGAACTGGTCCGGCACGTTCATGTCGAACATCGGGAAGTTCAGGATCATGTGGTTGTAGACGGACGGCACCGTCGACTGCACAACGGCGGCGTTCTGGTAGTGCAGCGTCGTCTGCGTGCCGGCTTCGAAGGCCAACGCGTCGGCGTATAGCTGCGACCAGTTCGGGTGGCCCAGCGGGGTCGGCCAGTTGTTGCCTTCGCCGTATTCGCCGTAGATCTTCGTCGACAGGCCGGCGGAAATCGCCGTCTGCCACAGGAAGCCCTTCTGCGTGTAGGCCAGCGCGTCACCGGCATTGCCGCCCGGATAGCTGCGGATCCAATCCGGCGACTGAATGTCGTCAGCATACGGGGCCATCGCCTCGACGATCCACTGATGCCCATCGGCCGACTGGCGGCTCGGGGTGTAGAAGTTGTCGAGCAGCGGGAAGCGGGTCACCAGCGCGTGGAAGTTCGGGGTGTACTTGCCGCCGAACACCGCGAGTTGCGGGTCGCCATTGCCGGCCGCCACGTCGCCCAGAATCTGATCGTAGGTGCGGTTTTCTTTGATGATCAGGAACACGTGCTTGATGAACGACGGATCGCCGATCTTGGCCGGGATCGCCACCGGCGCGTTGGTGTTCTTGCCACCGCTGGCCGCCGCGATGTTCGCCTTCAAGTCCCAGTGGTTGTTCTGGCTGACCAGCTTGGTCATCGCCGCCAGTTCAGTGACGGTCGGCAGCTTGACGATGCTGACGGTGCCGTTGTCCTGGTGGGTGTTGTAGCCGACCACGCCGGCATCTTCCTCGAACGAGCCGCGCGTGCCGATGCCCTTGTCGTTGGCGATCAGCAGTTGCTTGTTCACCGTGTCGAGCACGACCGAGGCTGGGGCGAACGCGGTCGGGATCATGCCCAGCACCGGCTTCGCCGTGCCGCCGCTCAGGTCGACAACCGCGATGGCGTTGGCGTTGTAGAGCGCGACGTAAGCAACGCCGGTGTTGGCATCGACCGCAATCGCGTTCGGGCCAGCGCCGAACGCCGGCTGGTTCTGCCCGGGAACCGCGATCGGCAGCCCGAGATTGATCGTCCGGGCCACGGCGTTGGTGGCAGTGTCGATCACCGAGATGCTGTCACTGTTGGTGTTCAGCACCAGCAAGTAGGCGCCGAACATCGCCATGCCAGTCGGATGCAGCCCAACCGGGATCGTCGCCACGACCTTGCTGGTCAGCAGGTTGACCACCGAGACGTTGCCGCCCGCCGCGAAGCCGTTGGTGGTGTCGGCCACAATCGGCGTGCCGTTCGAGATGACGGTGAAGTCAGCCTTGGTGGCGGCGCGTCCGCCTTCGTTGCTGACATAGGCGCGGTTGCCGTTCAGTACGATGCTATGCGGCGCGTTACCGACGCGGAACTGCTGGCCCAGGACCGGCGGAGTCTGCGTCAGGTCGATCGGCTGCACGGTGTTGTTGCCGTTGAGCAGCGCATAGGCGCTCTTGCCGCCCTTGGTGATCGCGAGGCCGCCCGGGTAGGAGGTGTAGCTGCCATCGTACAACTGGCCGCACGGCGCGCCATACGGGCCCCGCGGGCTATTCGGGAAGCACTTGATGAACGAGGTGTTGGCCGGGACCGACAAATGCGCCGCGTCGGTCAGCATGCCGTTCGTGCCGACGTTGGCGATGGTGATGTAAGAGTCGTCCTGGCTAAACATCAGGTGCTTGCCGTCGGCGGTGTACGCGATGCCGCTGTACGAGCCATTGGTGTCCTGGAACGGCAGATAGTTTTGCAGCACCTGGCCCGACAGGGTGTCGAACACCACCACCGGCTCGGCGGCGCCCATGGTCAGCACGGCAGCGGTGTGGCTGCCGGGGCGCGGATTCAGCGCGATGGCTTTGGCGCGAACCTTGTTGCCTAGATTGACCTGGATGCCAGCCGGCGAAATCACCTGCCCGGTCGAGACGACGTACGACCCGTTCGGTTGCAGGCCAGTCTCGTAGGTCGGAAACGGCACCGAGGGGGCGGCGATGGCCGGGGCGGCGAGCCCCATGGCCAATAGACCGGCGAGCGGTCGAAGGCGTTGTGTGCGAGACATGTACGGAACTCCCGTTGCGATGTTCTAGCCATGGGCTGCAACGGATTGGGCAAGCATCGGCCGGCCGTCAGACGCGACAAATAACATCGCGAATCCTGTGCCCGCTTGACGGTTGCGAACGCAGAGCAGTTGTGCAGTGCCTAACCGCTCTGCAGCCTGCAAGCCTGCGCATCACCATGACAGGCGGGTGAATATTTCATTATGTGACATGGAATGTGCGGCCTGACTTCAAAGTTTCATCACCCAGGCTGGCCAGATCGCCGAGCCACGGCTCGTAGCGCCGCCAGCGCGCCACGGCACTGCGATAGATTGGCTGCCGCGCCTGCCACTTGCTCGGTGTGCGAACCACGCGCGGGTTCAGTTCGGGCCGCAGGCAGGCATCGTGCCACGGCAGGCCGCTGGCGGCGATCAGGCGCCGGATCGCCGGTTCCGGCGCGCTGGTCAAATCTTCGTAATCGACCTCGATGAAACGCGCCGCCGGCAGCACGGCGCGCCAATGTGCGGTCAATCGCTGATAACTGCGAAAATACGCCGCCAGTTCCGTTCCGCCGGTCGGGAATGCCAAATGCGGATTGAAATGCGTCTGGTGGATCGATAGTGCCGTATCGATGGCCGCGCGGCGGCAATGAATGATCGTCGCACGCGGGAACGCCAGATGGATCAGGCCCGCCCAAAGAAAATTGAACGGCATCTTGTCGGTGATCCGGGCGGCCTGCGGCGCCCGCGCCCGCAACTGGCCCAGGTAGTCGGCCGCCGCCCGGCCAAGGAAGGCCGCCGTGCTCCCATCCGTACCGGCCTGATGCCAGGCGACCGCGCGCTCGTTCCAAAAATTCAACTCGCCGCAAGCGCCAACGCTGGGATGGCTGGACACAATCTGTTCCACCAGCGTCGTGCCAGAGCGCGGCATACCGGTGATCAACACAGGTGTTGCGTCCGCATTGCCGCGCTCAGCCGCGCGCCCGATCAAGCTGGGGGTGAAGTGCGCGATCAACTGGTCGATCTGCCGGTCGAATTCCACCGCATCAAACGATGCAAGAGTGCGGCGCACGGCGTCAGCCGCGTCGAACTGTTGCATCGCCAGAGCGTAATTGCCTAGGTCATCGGCCGCCTTGCCCAGCGCCAGATGCACCCGCATGCGCTGCTCGGCCTCCAGCGCCGGATTGGCCAGGACAGCCTGCATCCGCTCCAGCAAGCCAGCATCGTCCGCCGTCATCCGGCGGCAGCGCACCAGATCATAGTAGCAACCGGCCATCAGGGGGGCTTTGGCGATCGCGCGCGAAAAGCAGTCGCGCGCTTCGTCGAAACGCCCGGCGTCGGCCAGCAGGTTGCCCAGCATATCGAGTGCCAAGGCATTGCCTGACTCCAGCGCCAGGGCTTGCCGCAATGCGCGCTCGGCCTCCGCGTCGCGTTCCCCGGCCAGCAGCGCGCGCACGGCGCCGAGGCGGCCGTAACTTGTTTTGGGGCCGGTCGAAGCGGCGCGCCGAAAGCAGCCGATGGCCTCGGCGCGATGCCCCAGTTTGAAAACCAGCGCGCCGGCGCGGTACCAGGCCTCGGTCAGTCCGGGCTGCAATTCGGTTGCCCGGTCGTACGCCACGATGGCGCCGGTCGCATCGCCGAGCCGTTCCAGCGCGAGGCCGAGCCGGAAATGCGCATCCGTATAGCGAGGCTTGGAGGCCACGGCCCGCCGCAAGGCAGCGGCCGCCTCCGGCAATCTGCCAGCCTCAAGGCACGCCAAGCCCAGATCGTGCTGGATTGTTGCATTGTCCGGCTGCCGCAAGGCCGCGTCGTGCAACGGCGCGATCGCGTCGGCCGGGCGCCCCATGCGCAACAACTGCGCGGCCTGCACGAGAAGCGGGGCCGTGGAGCGTGAGTAGGACAGCGTTATGGCACGACCTCAGAACTGTGCAGGGCCGACGTTCATACTGCCTCAGAGGCAGACGGAGCATGGTAATTTGATGAAGTTGTTGAGATTGCGCGTGCGATAGCGGCAAATCATCAAGGACCTGTCATTCTACTGTCACTGTTCTCCGCCATGTTGCGCCGCGGTCTGGAACGTCAGACGGCCTGGGAGCTTCGCTGCTTGCTGATTGGATTGGGTGAATTGCGTGCGGAACGGTCGGCGTGGCGTGGCAGAGCAAATGCAATGCGCCCAGCAAGCTGGGCCAGCCATGCGGCCGCCGCGCGCGGCTTGGCCAGCGCTGCGGTCAGCGTCTCGCATGTCCCCGCGCTGTCTGCGGTCAAGCTGCTGAAACTTCAGTTCCAAAATTTCGGCACGCCGGCCGTTTGTGCGGCGCGCTCTCGAAGGAATCGCAAATGCGCAAGACACTGCTGCTGACGGCAGCCACCTTATGCTCACTCACTGGAGCGCAGATCGCCCGCAGCCAGACAGCGGCCGATACCGCTGCTGCGCCGGCCGCGCGGTTGCCGGATGTCGACGTCATCAGCAGCACGCCGTTGCTCGGCGCAGGCGTGGCCCGCGATGCCGTGTCTACCCCGGTGCAGGTCGTCACCCCGCAGGACATCGCGCGCACTGGCGTGCCGAACCTGACGGACGCCCTGAACGCCACGATCCCAAGCGTTCACCTCAACGATCTGTCCGGCAACCCCTTCCAGCCGGACGTGCTGTTTCGCGGCTTTAGCGCCAGCCCGGTCGAAGGCGAAACCCAGGGCTTGGCGGTGTATGTCAACGGCGCGCGCTTCAACGCGCCATTCGGCGACACGGTGAACTGGGACTTGATCCCGGCCAACGCCATCGCGCAGGTCAATGTCGAAGGCGGCAACCCGGTGTTTGGCCTGAATGCGCTGGGCGGATCGGTCGCGGTCAAGCTCAAGAACGGCTTCACCTATCACGGCGGCGAACTGATCGGCTACGGCGGTTCGTACGGCCGGGCAGCGGCGATGGCGCAATACGGCATCGAATCGCAGAACACCTCGGCCTATGTGGCGCTCAACGCCATTCACGACGGCGGCTGGCGTAAGACCAGCGGTTCGGACTTGCGCCAAATTTATACCGATTTCGGCTGGCGCAGCGACAAGACCGAACTGCATCTCGGCATCACCGCCGCCAGCAATATTCTTGGCAATCCCGGCGCCACGCCGGTGGAACTGCTGTCGGTGGACCGCACCGCGAACTCGACCGCGCCGAACACGGTACGCAACAAATATCTCAACGTAAATCTGTCGGGCAATCACGACATCACCGACACCACGTCGGTGCAGGGCGTGCTGTACGTCGCCAACCTGTCCCAGCGCATCATCAACGGCGACACGCTCGGCTTCGAGCCGTGCAACGCCGACGCCACGCAGTTGTGCGAGGAGGGCGGCAATGACAATCTGTTCACGCGTGGCGGGGCCACGATCCCGTCGGCGATTGCCGGGGCCAATGGCTATTCCGGCCTGACCCGGCAGGGTATCGACAGCACTGCGTTCGGATCGTCGATCCAGCTCACGCATCAGTCGGAGCTTTTCGGCCACCGCAACCGGATCGTGGCTGGGCTGAGCGCCGACGCCAGTGAAACCGGCTTCAATAGTTCGCAATTTGTTGGCGGACTGACGGCGAATCATTGGTTCCTGAACCCCAGCTACGAACTGGTGCAGCCGGACCTGTCGTTCGCCCCGGTCAGCCTGCGCAGCTATGCGCAATACTATGGCGCGTTCTTCACTGATCGCTTCGAACTGACCGATGCGCTGGCGCTGACGCTGTCCGGGCGCTTCAACACGGCGAGCGTGTCCATTCATGACCGCTACACCACGGCGCTGAACGCCAGCCACCGCTACGACCGCTTCAACCCTGGCGCCGGCCTCACTTACCGGGTGCTGCCGCAGTTGTCGCTGTTCGCCAACTACTCCGAGGCTAACCGCGCGCCGACGCCGAACGAATCGGAATGCTCGGATCCGAACATTCCGTGCCAGTTGCCGAACGCCTTCATCTCGGACCCGGCATTGAAGCAGGTGATCGCCCGGACGGTCGAACTCGGCACGCGCGGACGTGTGGGCGACGTGGCCGGCGGGCGGCTGACCTGGGAAGCCGACGTGTTCCACACCGAGAATACCGACGATCTAATCTTCGTCTCGGCCGCCAATTCCAACGCCGGCGGCTACTACACCAACGCTGGCCGCACCTTGCGGCAGGGCTTTGAGGCCAACGTAAGCTGGAAGGCCCCCGGCATGCGCGTCACGCTCGGCTATACCTTCACTGACGCGACCTACCGCTCGCCGCTCGACCTCAACAGCCCGAACAATCCGGCAGCCGATGCCAGCGGCCAGATCCACGTCACCAGCGGCAACCATCTGCCCGGCGTGCCGCCTCACCGGGTCAATCTGATCGCCAGCTACGATATGACCGATCGCTGGAGCATCGGCGGCTCGGTGATCGCCGCCAGCAGCCAATATCTGTACGGCGATGATTCCAACAAAAACAAGAAGCTGGGCGGCTACGCCGTCGCCAACCTGAATACCTCGTACCGGATCACCGATCACATTCAGGCTTTCGCCCTGGTGAACAACGTCACCAACACGCGCTACGCCACCTTCGGCACCTTCGTACCGGCCGGATTGATCGATCCGAGCTACACCAACAACCGCGTCTACAGCCCGGCCGCCCCGGTATCCGCCTACGGCGGCGTGCGGGTGACATTCTAACCTCGCGCACATTCGGGGCGGCGACGCTCCGCCCGTCCGTCGCGGACGGGATCGCCCGTCAGGCGCTGCTGGTGGTGTCCCGCCAGCAGCGCCGAATGCTGCCGCCCGCACTCGCGGTGCTGCTGCACATCGTGCTGCTGGCAGGTCTGACTGCGGCATGGCAAAGCCAAGAAACGCCGCCAGCCCCTATGATCCCCCCCGGAGTCGGCTTGGTCTTTGCGCCACACCCAGCCCCAATGGCAATCTCCGACGCCGTTGTTCCGGCGCCACCCGAAATTGCTGCGGCCATCGCCGCTGAACCAGCACGGCCACCGGCGCCAATCGCCGCCGTTCCAGACGCCCCGCCGCCCGCCATGCCCCCGCCACCCCCGCCGCCTGCCGCAGCTTTGCCGGCCGAACCCATTGCCGTCCCGCCGCCGCCTGCGCCGATGGCAGCACCTCCACCCGTGGCCACTGCGGCACGCCCCGCGCCGCCCCCCGTTGCGGCGCCTGCTGAAGCGCCCGCGCCAACGCGCGCGCGCGAACCGCCAAAGCCGGCGCAGGCAAGACCGCCCGTCCTGAAATCGCAACCAGTCAGCGCCGCCAGCACGCCGGTTGCACCTGCGCCGGCTGCGGTTGCACCTGCCTCCACCGCGCCGCAGCACGTCGCTTCCACCGTGGCAGCGACGCTGCCGGGCGGGATGACCGGGGCTGGCTGCCAACCGAAATACCCGCCCGCCGCGCAACTGGCCGGCGTGCAAGGGCGGGTCGAGATGCAGGTGACCGTGGGGCCCGACGGCGCGGCGGCGGATGTCAGTGTCGCCACGACGAGCAGTTTCAGCATACTCGACCGAGCCGCCGTCGAAGCGTTGCTGCGGTGCCAGTTTCGTCCAGCAACGGTCGATGGCAATCCGGTCTCAAGCCGGGCTGTGGTCGCTTACCGGTTTGTGATCGAGGAATGATGTTGGCGTCAGGCTCGCGCCGTCCGCGGTCACATCCTCCAAGGCCGCCGCCAGCGCCGCCGCGGTGACCGGTTTGGTCAGCACAGCGTTCATGCCAGCGTTACGGAAGGTGACGTGTTCGTCCGGCGCCGCGTGTGCGGTCAGGCCCAAAATACGGATCGCGCCGCGCGCGCCGGGCATATCGCGGATCAGCCGGGTCGCCGCCACGCCGTCCACGTTCGGCATCATCACATCCATCAGCACAATATCGAATGGCTGGTGGCGAACCGCGTCCACCGCAGCAGCGCCGTCGCTGACAATTTCCACTTGATGCCCAAGCCGCTGCAACATGGCCCGGATCACCATCTGATTGGTCGCATTGTCCTCGGCTACCAGAATATGCAGCGCGTGGCGTGGTGATTGCCTTGCGATTGGCGGATTTGAGGGCTTTTCGAAACTGCTCTGGCCGGCAATTTTGTTGGACCGGCCGGCTTGAAGAGCCATAGCCAGCCGGCGTGGCTGCATCGGTTTAGCGATGATCGAATCAAAGAGCGCCGATTGCGCCTCGCGCTCAGCGCCGCCGGATGACGGGAAGGCCGCCAGGGTAAGCTCCGTGCTGCTCAGGGCGGGGTCGGCGCGCACAGCGCGTGCCAGCGCCTCGCTATCGATCCCTGGCATTGCATGGTTGATCACCATGATTGTGAACGGGCTCCCTGCCGCCGCTGCCGCCGCCAGCGCTTGGCGCGCCATGGTGCTTGAGACCACCGTGGTCACCTGCGCACCACATTCTTCGATCTGACGGCTGAGCAGCCGCAGGTTCGCCTCCCTGTGGTCGACCACAAGCACCGGCAGCCCATTGAGTGGTGGCGCGACCTGAGCAGACTTGGCGCCGGCGGCCTCTTGCAAATCCACGGTAAAGCGGAACGTGCTGCCCGTGCCGAGTACGCTGCTCACGGAAATCGATCCGCCCATGCCTTCAACCAGCTTGCGGCTGATGGCAAGTCCCAGGCCGCTGCCGCCAAACCGGCGCGAAATGGAACTGTCGACCTGACTGAACTCACGGAACAACAGACCGATCGCGTCCGGCGCAATGCCCATACCGGTGTCTTGGACCTCGAATTCCAACAGCAGCCTGCCCTGGTTGGCGGGAAGCCGCTGCACCTCCACTGTCACGGCGCCACGTTCGGTGAATTTCACCGCGTTGGACAGCAGGTTCATCAATATCTGCCGCAACCGCCCGGGGTCGCCGATCGCCGCCGCAGGGACGCCAGCATCGACGAATCCGCCCAGTTCCAGGCCTTTGGCGTGCGCCCGGACGGCCATCAATTCGAGCGCGCCATACAGCACTGCATCGATCTGGAATTCTATCGCTTCGAACTCCTGTTTCCCCATATCGAGCTTGGAGAAATCCAGCACGTCGTTAATCAGTTCCAACAGGGTGCCGGCAGCCTCGCGCAACGTCTCGGCATATCGCCGCGCTTCCGGCTCAAGGCTGCCGTCGAGCAGCAACCCGGCGGTGCCGATCACCCCATTCAGCGGCGTGCGCAGTTCATGACTCATGACCGCGAGGAATTCCGCCTTGCTGCGGTGGCCGGCCTCCGCCGCGTCGCGCGCCAGCACAAGCTCCGCCGTCAGCCGCTCTTGCTCGCTAATCCGCTCCCGCAATGCCGTGTTGGCGCTGGTCAATTGGTTGCGCGCTGCCGCAAGGCCCTCGCGCGCGCCGCCTAACCCAGCGGCGGCGCGTTTGACCTGCTGTTGCAGCGTGTTGAAACTGTCGGCGAGCAAGCCAAGCTCGTCGTGCGACCGCACGATGACCGGCTCGATATTCACCGTCACGCGCGCACTATCGAGATCGCCCCGGCCGAGCGCATCCATGGCCTCAGAAAATTCCCGCACCGTACCAGCGGTCAGTCTGCGGGCGGCGCTGCTGACCTGGTCGGCGGAATGCGCGATCATGCCGGGTAGCACAATGCCGACGCTGACAGTCAGGATGGCGACGGCGACGAAGATATCTTCCAGAGCGGCGACCAGTTCGCCGTTGCCGCCGGGAATCTCGCTGACCGCGATCAAATAGCCGGTGGCGTCAAGCACGAGCACCAGCAGCATGGCGCCAGTGAGTTTGACATGAAGGCCAAAACGCGGGCGGCTGCCGGAATCGGGGCGTGGTTCTTCAAGCCGCCGCCACGCATACAGCAGCGCGCCAGAATAGGCCATGATCAGGCCGAATACGACGGTGGGCAAACCGAACTGCTCGAACCCCAGCAGCGCCGAAAGGCCCCAGACGGCGGCGGCGAGCACCCCGAGCGCGATGGTGCCGCGCGGCGCCCGGTACGGCCGTGGCAAGTCCGGCGCATCGCGCCGCAGCAGCCATACCGCGATACTCGGCAGGCAAATGCCGATCAGGTAGGTAAAATTGGCAGCCGCGATAAGCCAGATCGGGTCGCCGATGGCAAGGAACAGAATGGCAAAAGCAGCCGTCGTGAACGTCGCAACATACGGGACGTCGCGCCCGGTGCGTAACGCCAGCACACGCGGCAGCAACCCATCCTCGGCCAATTGCGACAGCGTGCGGGCAGCACCTGCCAGCGGCTGCATGGTGCCGTGGAACATGTTGAACATCATGAAGCCGAGCGCACAGGATTTGCCGGCCGCACCGAACAAGGGCGCGAAGGTTGGGCCGAGCACGATGTTCAGATCTTGTGTCAGCGGGTCCGCCCCAAGTACGGCATACCACACGACCGGAAGGCCCGCGAAATACACCGCCGCCATGCCGGCGCTGGCGTACACCGCGCGGGGCACGTTGCGTTGCGGGTCGATGGTTTCCGCCACGTGACACGTTGCCGCTTCAAACGCCGGAGCGCCGAAGCCGATCAGGTACAGCCCCGCCATCAACGATGTAAGCTGGCCAAACCAGCCGCCGAACGGCGTTGCCAGCTTCAAATTGGCAAGCTGCGACCAATCTGCCGTGCCGGCGGCCACTGGCGCCAGCATTGAAATAAAAGCGAGCACTGCGGAAATAAACGCAACGGGCAGCGCAACGCGGGTGACCCAAACAATGCCGGCCAAGTTGATTGCAGTAAACAGCAGCACAATGCAGCAGGCGATCAGCACTGGCGGCACGCCCGGCAGCACCCATTGGTTAATGGCAGCCGCCGAAAAGATGGCAGTGACCCCACAGGTTGGCACCCAGCCCCACCAGTAACAAACGCCAGCCAGCGCCGACAGGATTTCGCTGTATGGCCGGAATGCGGCCGTGCAGGCCGCCGCGATGCCGCCAACACGGCTTGGCGAGAGAAGCACAAGCTCGATCCAGCCCGGCGCCGCCGCCCAACTCAGCAGCAATCCGACAATCAGCAGCGGGATTGCCGCGCCGCCCTGGCCAGAGATGGCACCTTGGCCGCCGACCAATGCGCCGATCAAAAACAGACTTTGGTTGCTGCCGCCCATTGCGAGCGCGGTCGTACCGAGCCATCCGATGGTACGCGGATGGGGAGCAGCGCCGCCAGGGCGCCGGTGGCTGTCGAGCGTCATGCCCGGCCTCACCATTATTTGATGGCTCTCCGCTTACCTTGCCGCATGGAGGACAGTCCCTCCGAAACAAGCCTGATCTGATGCCAAACACTTCGCAACAGGGAAGCGCCCCGCAGAGTCGGCAGGCGGACGCGTTGCACTACCCCGATCTGCCGCACAGGGCGGACACCCCCGCCGCAACTTGCGCCTGTTTGGCGGGTTTCGCCGGCGACGGACGCTGGAATTCAGTCCGCAGATGCATCCTAACTCCCTGCCAAACCGTGTATTTCGATGCGATATAGCCGCGCATCGCTGACGATTCCCCCGCTACGGCGCCTCACACCAATCGCTGGTATGATCTGCCATCACGCTGAGCCGCGAATGAAGATTGCTCACGTTTCAATACAAAATACACACCATTTCCACTTTTCACGGCATACGAGCGTGTTAGTATCGTTCGATATCGCCAGCTCCACGCCCTGTCAACGAAGCAGCGCGCCTCGCGGCGCTGGCGCGTTATAACATTCTCGATACTTTGCCGGATCCCCGGGCCGATGTGTTCGTGCGCTTAGCGCGATCGGCGCTCGATGTGCCGATTGCACTGATTTCCCTGATCGACGCCAACCGGCAGTGGTTCAAGGCCTGTGTCGGCCTGGACGCCACCGAGACGCCACGGGATCAGGCATTTTGCGCCTACGCGATCCTCGACCCGGCCAAGGTGATGGTCATTGAAGATGCGACGCAGGATCGGCGCTTCGCGGACAACCCCCTGGTGACCGGCGCGCTCGGCCTGCGGTTCTACGCCGGGGCGCCAATCGTATCGCCTGAAGGCCTGCCGCTCGGCACGCTGTGCGTCTTGGATACCAAGCCGCGTACACTGGATGCCGACGGCCGACAGCGCTTGGCGGATCTGGCGTTGGGCGTGTCCTCGGTGCTGGAGCTGCATCGCGCGGCCCAGCTGCTGCAAGCCGCCGCCGAGCGCGACAGGTCGGACAATCTGGCGAAATCCGGCTTCCTGGCAACGATGAGCCATGAAATATGCCCAGGCCGATGCATCGATCAGCCGGCACTTTGGCGGCTCCGGATTGGGGCTTGCCATCAGCAAGCGGCTGGTGGCGCTGATAGGCGGCAGTATCGCCGTTGAATCGACGCCAGGCCAGGGCACGACCTTTCGCGTTGATCTTACATTGCCGCTCGCCAAGACGGCGGCTGCGC
>JANYDF010000133.1 GCA_025359905.1 Rhodospirillales bacterium | reverse complement strand
GCGTTGGCATGGATCGCCGGGTCAAGCCCGGCGATGACGATCGAATGGATCATGGGTTCTCTCCCACGAGATTTGGTATCGTATGGGGTTGTCAATAACCCGGAAAGCCCGGCTGGGTAGCTATCGATGATAACATGCGTTGCCGCCTCATTCGCCGTATTATCGGATAAGCCGTCAATCTCGCCGGTTACAGTTCCTGATATGCCGAACGCAACATTGGAAAAGCTGAACGTAAAATTCAGCGCGTACGCTGGCGATGCAACCAACAGCGTCAACCCTGCCGCAGCCGCCGACCCCCGTCATCATCCGTACGGATGATCGCAGCGCAGCAATGGCAAATAAATTTCACCCGGCCGGGTCTGCCATCCGCAACACCGTGTTGCGCAGCAGTAAGGCCACCATGTCCACCTGCCGCGCCGTGCCGGTCTTGGCCAGCACTTGCCGCAAGTGCGATTTCATCGTGGCCAGTGCCAGCGCGTGCCGCTCGGAAAAGTCCTGCAACCGCTCGCCAGAAACCAGTGCCGCCGCCAGCCGGGCCTCGCCGATGGTCAGGCCGTACAGCGCCGTCAACACGGCTTCGTCCGGCCGTGGCTGCGCTTGCGGATCGTGCAGGAACACGATCGCCGACGGCGCGGTGCCGCCAGCGCCGGGGTAAGCGCGGTCGAGCGGGCCGACCAGCAGCGACAAGGCCGGGCGGCCGGGGCGCGGCAGGGTCAGCACGCCGCCGGGCGGCGCTGCCTGCGGTTCAGGAAAGGCGCTTTCCAAGATCATCCGGCGCAATTTTTCCGCGTGCCGTAGCGCCGACAACCGCCCGCCGATCGCGACAATCGCATCGCCCTGCCGGAACAGCCGCTCGGCTGCGGCATTGTGCCATAGAATAGCGCCATCCGCTGCCACCACCAACGCGGCGACCTGCAACCGCTCCAATGCTGCGGCCTTCGCCCGCTCGCCGGCCTGCCAGCCACCGAGTTTACCCGCGATGTGCAGCGCCCGGCCCACATGCGGCAGCAACAATGCCAAGCACTGCCGGTCCGCCTCGTCGAACATTTTGGCTTCGAGCGGCCGGTGCACCGCCAGCAGCGCCACGCGGTCCTCTCCGAACAGCGCGCCGCCGCCGAGTACATGCGACACGCCGATGCGCCGGCCCCAGTCGGTATGGAATTCCGTATGCACCAAGTCCGCCGGTGCGATGGCCTGCTGACTGAGATACGCCCCGTCCAGGCCGTTGGCGAAGGCGTGGCGCACATACATATCGTGCGCGAAAAAGCGCACCTGATAATCGGCGCTGGCCTTGGCGTCGAAATTGGCGGTCAGGCCCAACAGCACCGGGTCAATTGACCGCGTGGAGTGCAGTTGCAGCGAGCAACTCGGGGAATCGAACACGGCGGCGGCTTGGCTGGTCAGGGCGGCCCATCGGGCGGCATCCAGATCGGCATCGTAGATCGCGCCGACCAATTGCGAAAACTTCGCCAAATCGACCATGGCGCGGGTTCCCATGTTGCAGCGCCTTGCCGCACGGACGCCGAGGGGAACGTTACATATCGCAATATTAGTCGCAACTCATTATTTTTCCTATCACGGACTAAACGATTTCCGGCAACATCGCCTGTTCCAGCACCGGCATCAACGCCCGGTAATCGGCCAGCCGTGGCGTGTTTGGCCGCCACGCGAAGCCCAGCATGCGCCACGCGCCGGGTGCTGCCAGCGGGCGCAGCACCACGTCCGCCCCGTTGGTCACGCCGCCGTCCACCGCGCCACATCCAGTTGCCCGGCCGCCAGCCGGTCCACCAATCGCTCGGTGGTGTCCTCGCGCAAAAACAGCCGCAGGCGCGGAAACGCCGCGCGCAACGCCGGCATCAGGCGCGGCAGCAGGAACGGCCCGACGGTCGGGATCACACCAAGCCGCAGCGGCCCGCTCATCGGCGCACGCACCGCGTCCGCCGCTTCGACAATGGCTTCCAACGCCGCCATCGCGGTGCGGGCGCGGGCCAGCAATTCGCGGCCCAACGGGGTGAACATCACCCGCTTGCCGCCGTCACGGTCCAGAATGCGCGCGTCCAACTGCCGCTGCGCGCCACCTTCATCGTCGACCCGGACGGCACCATCCAGTGGGCCAGCGTGAATGGCCTGAACGTCGGCCGCAACCCGCAGGAAGTGGTGCGCGTGCTGGATGCGTTGCAGACCGACGAGTTGTGCCCGTGCAATTGGGAAAAAGGCCGCGACACCCTCAAGCCGCAGGATCTGTTCAAGGCCGCCGCGTAACCCCCGCCCACCACCGGGATGCAAGCCATGTCAATCGAACACCTGAAAACCCGCCTGCCCGACTACGCCAAGGACCTGAAGCTAAACCTGGGGTCGCTGGCCACCGAGCCGGTACTGACCGTGCAGCAGCGCGCCGGCACGTTCATTGTGGCGGCGCTGGCCAGCCGCAACGCCGAAGTGACTGCGGCCCTCACCGCCGAATTCGCCCCGCACCTCAGTGCCGAGGCGCTCACGGCAGCGAAGGCGGCAGCCGCAATCATGGGGATGAACAACATTTACTACCGCTTCACGCATCTGGTGGGCGGCGACTACCCCAAGCTGCCGGCCAAGCTGCGCATGAACGTGATGGCCAAGCCCGGCGTGGACAAGGCCGACTTCGAACTGTGGTCGCTCGCCGTCTCGGCGGTGAATGGCTGCGGCATGTGCATGGAAAGCCATGAAAAAGTCGTCCGTCACGGCGGGCTGAGCAGCGAGCAAGTACAGGCCGCCGTGCGCATCGCCGCCGTGGTGCATGCGGTCGCCGCCACGCTCGACGGTGAGGCTGCGCTGGCGGGTGCAGCGCACGCGCTGGCCGCCTGACCAGCACTTCATACCCGCTTAACCAGTCGTCCCGATGATGCAGCGGTCCTCATAGGCCGCCGCATGTCCACCACCTCACCTGCTCCTGCGCCGCGCGACCGCTTCGTCGCCTTCGCCTTCGCGGGGGCAGACCTGCTGGTTGAAACCGGCGGCGATGGCACGATTGCTTTCGCCGCCGGGGCGTTCACCGTCCGGCTTGGCCAGCCGGCCGAACACTTCGTCGGGCGCAAGATCACCGATCTGGTCGCCCCAGTTGACCAAATGCCGCTCAGCCTGGCGCTCTCCGCCGTGGCGGCGCGCGGGCGCATTGTGCCGATGGTGCTGCGCTTGAACGACGCAGCGCGCACGCCGGTCAATGTCTCCGCCATCTTCGTCCCCGGCACGCCGCCGCGTCTGAGCTTCGCGTTCGGCCCGGTCCCGGTGGCAGCGCCTGACACCGCGCCCGCGCTGCCCAGCGCCCGCAATTTCACCCGCGAGATCGAGTCGCGTATCCGGCTGATCGGAAGCGGCGCGTTGTCGCTGGTCGAGGTGACCGGCTGGCAAGCGGCGCGCGAGGCGATGTCGGCGGCCGATCAACGTGCCTTGCGCGACGACATTCAATCCGCGCTGGCCGCTAGCACGCCCGGCGGCTTGGCCGGGGAAATCGCCGATGGCCGTTTCGGGCTGCTGGGGCCGGGCGGCGCCGACCTCGCGGGCATCGTCAAGCGGTTGGAAACGCTGCTGAAAGCCACGCCTGCCGCCAGGCACGCCAAGATCGACGGCGCAACGTTGCCGCTGAGCGCCCCGAATGTGAGCCCGTCGCAGGCGGTGCGGGCACTGCGCTACGCCGTGTCGCAATTCGCCGGCGGCGGCGCTGGGACGGCGCGGGCGGCGGGCAGCGACGGCGGGCTGGAGGGCATGATCGCGCAAGCTGAACAGCGCGCCCACGGCCTGCGCACGGTGATCGCCGAACGGCGGTTCCGGCTGAATTTTCAACCGGTTGTCGCACTCGATGGCCGCGCGGTGCACCATTACGAGGCGCTGCTGCGCCCGCTGCCGAGCCAGGGCGCCCCGGCGCAGACCACGCAGGATTTCGTCATCTTCGCCGAAGCGGTCGGCCTGACCGAAGACCTTGATTGCGCAGTCACCGACATGGCGTTGACCGCGCTGCGCGCCTCACCATCCGCGTCGGTGGCGGTGAATGTCTCGGGTCTGTCGATGCAAAGCGCCGCATTTCTGCAACGCTTCACCGCCATGCTGGCCGAAGCTGGCGCGCGGGCCGCAAACGGGCGGCTGCTGGTGGAACTGACCGAGACGGCGGAGATCGACGACATGGCCGCCGCCGCCGCCAACATCGCCAGCCTGCGCAAAATCGGCGTGCCGGTGTGTTTGGACGATTTCGGCGTCGGGGCGGCGGCGTTTTCATATCTGCGCGAATTCGGCATCGACTTCGTCAAGATCGACGGCCTTTACGTGCAACGCGCCACCATTGGTCCGCGCGAACGCAGCTTCGTCGCCTCAATGGTCGAACTGGCGACATCGTCGGGCGCCGAAGTGGTGGCCGAGATGATCGAGACCGAGGAGCAAGCGCGGCTGATGCGCAGCCTGGGCGCGCAGTACGGCCAAGGCTGGCTGTTCGGCCGGCCTGGCTTGCTACCGGGAATGCAACACTAAAGCCCTGGCGCTTACGCCACCGGATGATTATACTGCATCACCATGATGCAAGATGACTCATCCCTCGCTCCACTCCCGGCTTCCATCGGCTTCGCGCTGCGCCGGGCGCAGGCGGCGGTCGGCGACGACTTTGCCGCGCGCTTCAACGGCGAGGCCATCCGCCCCGGCCAGTTCGCCGCCTTGCAACTTATCAAGCAAGCGCCCGGCGTCCGGCAAAGCCAGGTCAGTGCCGCGCTCGGCATCAAGCGCACCAACCTCGTCCCGCTGCTCGATGAATTGGAACAGCGCGGCCTCGCCCAACGCCGCCCCGTGCCGGACGACCGGCGCGCGGCGGCGCTGTATTTGACCGATGCTGGCCACGCCACGCTGGCGCGATTGGACGCACTGGCCCAAGCGCATGAGGCGCGGTTCGCCGCACGACTGGGTCCGAACGAGCATGCCGCTTTGCTCGGCTTGCTCGCCCGTCTTGCCGACCCGGCGTTCGATACCGCCTAGAACGCGGGCGGCTTGGCCCCGGTGCGTTCGGTGATCAACTTGTAGTGTTCCACCCGGCGGTGCAGCCCAAAATTGAACGTGGCGCCCTTGTTGATGGCGCACACATCGAGATTGAGTGCGGCGACGATCACTTCATCGCCCGTGGTCTGGGCTTGCGCGATGATTTCGCCGGACGGCGCGCAGATGATCGACCCGGCCAGCAGGTCGCAACCTTCCTCGCGCCCGCCCTTGGCCACGCCGACCACGAAGCAGGAATTCTGATAGGCGCCGGCCTGCATCGATAGCTTGTTCTGGAAATCGGACAGGTGGTCGAACCCGCTCACCCACGGCAAATGCAGCGGCGTGTTGTAGCCGAGCATGACCACTTCCACGTCCTGCAAGCCCATCACCCGGTAGGTTTCCGGCCAGCGCCGGTCGTTGCAGATCGCCATGCCGACATTGGCATCGAAGGCGCGCCACACCGGGAACCCCAGATCGCCCGGCTCGAAATAGCGCTTTTCCAAATGCTGCCACGGCGCATCCGGCAGATGCTCCAGATGGCCGGGCAAATGCACCTTGCGATACTTCGCAACGATCTTGCCCGACGCATCGACGATGATCGAAGTGTTGAAGTGCCGCCCTTCCGGGGTCAGTTCGGCATAGCCGAGATAGAACCCGACGCCCAGCTTCACCGCTTCCTCGAACAGCGGCTTGGTGTCCGGCCCAGGCATCTCGCGCTCGAACCACGAGTCCATTTCGGCCGGAGTATCCGCCCAATAGCGCGGGAAGAACGTGGTCAGCACCAGTTCGGGGAACACCACCACCTGCGCGCCGCGCGCGTGCGCCTGGCGCATCAGGCCGATCAGGCGGCGCACCACGCTGGCGCGGCTGTCATTGCGCTGCACCGGGCCGGTCTGCGCGCCGGCGACGATCAGAGTGCGGGACATAGCTTTCCTCATGCTGCGAAGACTGTAACCCAGAGAATGCATGGGTTGCGCGCTCTCGGCCAGTCCACAGCGCGTGCTGTTGCGCGCCCATCCGCTATGCGATGCTGAGGCAGGTCTGGATGAAAGCCACGCAATGCCCGCGCCCTTCGACCTGCTGCTGTCAGTCGGTCAGACCTTGCCCTGCAAGGTGTGCAACAATCCGGCCGATTTGTACGGCGTGGTGGATTTCAGCAAGAACTGCGAGGAGCAGCGCGGCCTGTATCTGCCGCTGAGCGGGGTGCCGGTGTATTATCACCGCTGCAAATCCTGCGGTTTGATTTTCACTGCCGTGTTCGACCATTGGCCGATGGCGTATTTCGCCGAGCGTATTTACAATGATGGCTACGCCCAGGTCGATCCGGACTATCTCGAACGGCGGCCGCAGGCCAATCAGGCACTCGTGGCCGACTTCGTGCAGCGCGGCCAAGCATTGCAGGTGCTGGACTACGGCGGCGGCAACGGCAGACTGGCCGCCTTGCTGCGCGAGCGTGGCATCACCGCAAGCTCGTGGGACCCGATGATCGATCCGGGCAGCCCGCCGCAAGCAGGCTTTGACGTGGTGACATCGTTCGAAGTGTTCGAGCACACGCCAACCCCAGTGGCGACCTGCGCCCAGGCGCTAAGCTGTCTGCGCCCAAGCGGCGTGCTGCTGTTCACCACGCTGACGGTGGACAAGCTACCGCCAGGGGCGGCACATTTCTGGTACATCGCACCGCGCAACGGCCACATCACCATCCACACCCGCCAATCGCTGGCCGCACTATTCGGCCGGTTCGGCTACCGGATGCACCACTTCACCGACGTGCTGCACTTGGCAGTGCGCGAGGTGCCAGCTTGGCTGACCTGAACGACGTGCTGCGTTACATCGGCCCGTCCGGCACGGCGGACGCAGATAGCGGCGGATAGGCGCGGGCGTCCGGCAATTCGTAGTGCCACCATTCCAAGTGGTAGTGCCCCCAACCCGCCGCCGTCATCAACCCGAGCAAGACCGCCCGATTGCGCTGGGCGCCGGGCGAAATCTCCAAACAGCCGTGCGCGGCGCGGGCGGAAATCTCGTCGAAGCCCGCGCCCATCGGCAATTCAGCACCGCTGGCGTCCACCAGCGTGAGATCCACCGCCGCACCGCGCGGATGCACGCCGCCGTGGCGCGGGTCGGAGACAAAACGCTTGTCGCTGACCGCGTTCCACAAGGCCCACTGCGCTTCCAGCGGCCGGAAGGCGTCGAACACCTTGATGCGGTAACCAAGCTGGGCCGCCATCGCCACGGCCATGCGCAATTTGCGCTCGGCTTGCGGCAGCAACATCGCCACAGGCCGGGTATAAATCGGCTTGCCTGTCAGGTTGTCCGCCGTGGCGTAGCGAATATCGAGCAGGCAGCCGGAGTCGCGCAGGGAAACGAGCATCGGGGTCCGCCAAGTGCTGCCGCGAGGATAGCCAGGGCCGGTCACTTGGGAAACCAACGCCGACGGGCTAAAGCGCGGCGCGGGCCGGTAATCGCACCGCGAACCTAGCGCCGCCGCCGATATTGGCAGCCGTCAGGCTACCGCCGGCGGTGGCGACAATGCTGTGGCTGATTGAAAGACCCAGCCCCGTGCCCTTGGCCTCCGTCTTGGTGGTGAAAAAAGGCTCAAAAATGCGCGGCAGCAGCGCGGGCGGGACGCCCCCGGCTTGATCTGACACCGCAATAACAACATCCGCGCCCACGGCGCGGGCCTGGATGCGGATATCGCGCGGCAACGCCGCGGGCGCTTCGCCGTCGGCGTCACAGGCATTGATCAGCAGATTGGTGAGCACCTGCTGCAACTGCACGCGCGAGATCATGACTTCCGGCAAGCCCTGCGCCAAGTCGCGGTTCAGCACGATACTGCCAAGCGCCAACCGGTGTTGCACCAGCGTCAGCGCGCCGCTCAGCGCTTCGTCGACCGGCGTCGATTGCACGTGGCCAGCTTCGGTTCGCCCAAAGCGGCGCGCATTGCTGACGATCTCACTCGCCCGCCCGGACTGTTCAATGATGGTTTGCAGTTTGGTGGCAACGCGCGGCGCGCCTTCGGGCATTTTCAATGCGAACATCGCATTCTGCGCCGCCATATTGATTGTGGTGAGCGGCTGGTTCAGTTCGTGCGCCAAGCCGGTCATCATCTCGCCCAAGGCCGCTAGGCGTTGGGCTTGCAGCAATTGCGCCTCGGTGCGCCGGCGGTCGTCCACATCTTCGAATAACGCCAGAAAACGGCCATCCGGCATGCCGGTGGCAGTGACGATCCCGAGGAATTCCGTGCCATCGGCGCGCAGCAGCCGGAATTCATCCACCATGCGGCTATCATTTTGTAGCCGGACGAAACAGTCCAGCACTTTTGCGGCTTCGTCCAGGCGTGCCAATTCCGGCACCCGCATGCGGCAAATCTGCTCCGCCGAATAGCCGAACAGCGCCAGTGCAGCAGGATTGGCGTCTTGCAGCCGCTGCGCCGCGTCGGTGACCAGCATGGCAAACGGTGCGCTTTCAAAGTAGCTGCGGAACCGGGTCTCCAACGATTCGGCCCGCCGCTCGGCCTGTTCCAGCGCCTCGACGTCCTGGAAATAACCGAAGGTGCCGCCGTCGGGTAGAACGGTGCAGCTCAACAGCGCCGAAAACAGCGCGCCATCGGATCGTTGCATGCGGAATTGCCCATGGAGCTGGCCTTCACGCAGCAGTTCGCCGAATGCAGCGCCGACCATCGCCGCATCTTCCGGAGGGTGCAGCAACATCACACGCATCTGGCGGAACTCCGCCAGCGAGTAGCCGAACAATGCCTCGGCGGCTGCATTGGCGGCGACAATGCAAGCATTGCCATCGCTTACAAAGGCTGCAATCGGGGTACCTTCGAAATACATCCGGAAGCGCGCTTCCCATGTGCGGGCCTCGGCCAGCGATGCCTCCAGCCGAACCCGGCTGTTGGCGGCAGAGAACGCAATGTTGACGTTCGTGGCCAGGGTTTCAAACGTGCGCAATTCATCGGGCCCGAACGCATCCGGCTCAGTCGCATAAACCGCGAGCGCGCCGGTCACCCGGCCGCCAGTGGTCAGCGGCACAGTTACGCTGGAGCGCAGCCCGAAGTGCATCGCCCGCTTGCGCCACGGCGCAAAATCGGGATCGACAAGGGCATCACGCATGACCCGGGGACTGCCCGACCGCAAGGCACGTGCGGTGGGTCCATAGTCCTCCGGTCGCAGGCCAGCGGTGACAAGCCGCAAACCGTCAGCGTAGGCGGCTGACTTTCCCGCTGCAGCGGCAATTTCGATTGGCTGCTCTGGCCCGGTTCCGACCCAGCCGAGCCACGCGACGGCATAAGCGTCGTTGGCAACGATGGCTTCGCAAATGTCGCGCATCAGTTCGGCGGGATCGCCGGCATGCGCCATGGCCGATGCCGCCCGGACAAACGCTTCCAGCGCCCAATTGAGACGCCGAAGTTCGGCCGCCAACATGACGCCTTCCGTGACCATTCAATCCTCCAGGGAGAATAAAAACTCAAAATTCCCGGCATGGCAATACTTTCTCATCAGCGATAGACCAACTACGCCCTCGGAAAAAATGTCGAAACATGCCGAAAAAGCGAATATTTCAAATCATCACGACGTTATACGACTAAATCCGGCAGCCCCGTATGATGTGAACTATCATGTTGGGGCTTGCCGAAGCCCTTTGGGCGCACGAAGCCTCGCGTTATTGGCGTTTCATCAAAACAATACGATTTGTATTCGTGCCGCCCGCGTTATTTTCGACCCCCCAACAATTTGCCGTCTTGGTGAAGCGCTGCGCATTTACCATCACCCCGAGTGTTTCGAATGGCAGACCCGCTGCAGCTGCAATCACCTGCCGCTCAAGCAACAGTTTGCCATTGCGCACCTCGCCAACCTCGAACGCCACATGCCCGCCGGGGCGCACCACGCGGGCCAGTTCGGTCAGCGTGCGGCGCACGAAGTCTTGCCAAGCCGCGACGCCGCGATGCTTGGCGATGGCAACGGTGCCGCTGTCGATACCGGCGAACCAGCAGCGCAGCCAGTTGTCGCCTTCGTAGTCGACGATATCCACAAACGGCGGCGAAGTGACCACCAGCGCCACCGCGCCATCCGCCAACGCGGGCGTCCGCTCGGCCGGCCCGGTAGTCAGCAGCGCTGGGGGATGCGCGGGCGGCAGGCCGTCTTGCAACAGGGCTTGGGATTTTCGCAGGATCAGCTTGGCCACATCGCGCGGCGGCGGCACTTGGCCGCGCGTGGCATTGATGCGCTGTTGCGAGGCCACCGAGGCCGCTTGGTTCGGCGGCAGCGTATAGACCGAGAAGAAGCCAGGCGAATGCCCGGTCAGCCGGTTCAGCGCCACCATGCGAATCCAGCGATCCACCGCATCCAGCGGGCCCGCCAGCCCGCGCCCCAGCAGATAGCGGCGCAGCGCGGTGATTTGGCCCAGCGTGGCGGGGTGAAAGAAGGTCAACAAGTCGCCGCTCTCGACGCGGGCGGCCGAATCCAAACCCAATGCCGCCAGCCGCGCCGCCACCTGCGCCAGCGCGGGCGGCGTCATACGGGGTTCGGCCAGCATGGCGCTCAGCGGATTGACATCGTTGGCCGCCGGGCGGCGGCCCATCAGCGCCGCCTGCAACGCCGTGGTGCCGCGCCCGGAAAACGGGTCGTACACCGTCTCGCCCGGCGCGGTCAGCCGTTCGATGAAGAATTCCGGCAGTTGCGGCTTGAAGCAGGCGCGGTAACTGATCTCGTGCAGGCTGTGCGCCTGCCGCTGCCCGGCGGTCCAGTATTCGTTAATCAGATAAACAAGGCCGTCCTGCTCGAACGCCTCGGTGGCCTGCCCGCGCAACGAAAACGCGCGCAGGCCGCCGAGCAAGCCATCCGGCATGCTATTTCGGCGCCATGCGCAGCGCGCCATCCAGCCGGATAGTCTCGCCGTTCAGCATCCGGTTGGCGATGATGTGCAGCGCCAGCGCCGCATACTCGCTGGGCTGGCCGAGTCGCGACGGGTATGGCACCGCAGCACCCAAGCTGGCCTGGATTTCCTGCGACAGGCCGAACAGCATTGGCGTGCCGAAGATGCCCGGCGCGATGGTCATCACCCGAATGCCGAAGCGGGCCAGTTCACGCGCCGCCGGCAACGTCAGCCCCGCCACCGCCGCCTTCGATGCCCCGTAGGCAGGCTGGCCGATCTGGCCGTCGAACGCGGCGACCGAAGCGGTGTTGATGATGACGCCGCGCTCGTTGTCTTCCAGCGCCGCCTGCTTGGACAATTCGGCGGCGAACAGCCGCATCATGTTAAACGTGCCGATCAGATTAACGCGCACCACCTGCTCGAACGCCTCCAATGGCAGCGGACCATCCTTGCCGACGATGCGGCCCGGAGTCGCCACACCGGCGCAATTGACCAGAATGCGTGCCGTGCCGTGCGCCGCCGTGGCGGTGGCCAGGGCCGCCGTGGCTTGCGCCGAGTCAGCCACGTCGCAGTGCAGCGCGATGCCGCCAATACGATCCGCCACCGCTTGGGCGGCGGCCAAATTCATGTCCAGCAACGCCACTTTAGCGCCGCCCGCCGCCAGTACCACCGCCGTCGCCTCGCCAAGCCCCGAGCCGCCGCCGGTTACCACCGCCGCAATACCGTCCAATTGCATCGCCTGCCCTCCTGCTTCGCCGCAACATGCCTTAGCATCCGAGTCGAGTCAGGGGAGCAAGAACATGGCGTCGGGTTTGCGCAAGGGTTTGACCAGCTATGGCGACGCCGGATTTTCGTTGTTTCTGCGCACCGCGTTTATCAAGGCGATGGGATTTACCGACGACGCGCTGGACCGGCCGATCATCGGCATCACCGACACGTATTCGGATTTCAACCCGTGCCACGGCAACGTGCCGGACCTGATCGCGGCGGCCAAGCGCGGGATTATGCTGGCGGGCGGGCTGCCGATGGCGTTCCCGACCATTTCGATCCACGAGAGTTTCGCCCACCCGACCAGCATGTTCCTGCGCAATCTGATGGCGCTGGACACCGAGGAAATGATCCGCGCCCAGCCGATGGACGCGGTGCTGCTGATCGGCGGCTGCGACAAGACGCTGCCCGCACAGTTGATGGGCGCGGCCAGCGCCAATATTCCGGCCATCGTGTTGCCAACCGGGCCGATGCTGGTTGGGCACTATAAAGGCGAGGTTTTGGGCGCCTGCACCGATTGCCGCCGCCTGTGGGCGCGCCACCGGGCGGGCGAAATGGACGCCGCAGAGATGAACGAGGTCAGCAGCCGCCTTGCGCCGACCAAGGGCACCTGCATGGTGATGGGCACCGCCAGCACGATTGCCTGCATGATCGAGGCGCTCGGCATGGCGCTGCCCGGCGCTGGCACCGCGCCCGCGACGCACGCCGACCGGGTGCGGCTCGCCGAAGCCTCGGGCGCCGCAGCAGTACGGCTGGCCAAGGATGCGGTGACGCCACAACAAATTCTAACAAAACCTGCGTTCCGCAACGCGCTGGCGGTGTTGCAGGCCATTGGCGGCTCGACCAACGGACTCATCCACATGACGGCGGTGGCCGGGCGACTCGGCATTGCGATTGATTTGGAGGAATTCGACGCGCTGGGCCGCGAGGTGCCGGTGCTGGTCGATCTGAAGCCGTCCGGCCAGCATTACATGGAGCATTTTCACTGGGCCGGCGGCGTGCCGCGCCTGCTGCGGGAACTGGCGCCGCTGCTCGATACATCGTGCCAAACCGTCGCGGGCGGCACGCTGGCCGACTCGATTGCGGCGGCCGAGTTGGTGCCGGGGCAGACGGTGATCCGCTCAATCGACGCGCCGATCCATGCCGGCGGCGGACTGGCGGTGCTGCGCGGCAACCTGGCACCCGGCGGCGCGCTGCTGAAACGCTCGGCGGCGACCGCTTCGCTGCTGCGCCATGAAGGCCGCGCCGTGGTGTTCGACAGCATCCCGGACATGGCCGCACGCATCGATGCCGACGATCTGGACGTGACGGCGGACGATATTCTGGTGCTGCGCAACGCCGGGCCGAAGGGTGCGCCGGGGATGCCGGAAGCCGGTTATCTGCCGATTCCGCGCAAACTGGCCCGTGCCGGGGTCAAAGATATGGTGCGAATTTCGGACGCGCGGATGAGCGGCACCGCGTTCGGCACCATCGTGCTGCACGCAACGCCGGAAGCGGCCATCGGCGGACCATTGGCCTTGGTGCAAACCGGCGACCGCATCCGGCTGGATGCCGACGCCCGTACGCTGGATTTACTCGTGGAAGAAGCTGAATTGGCGCGCCGCCGCGCCGAATGGATACCGCCGACTCCGCCCGAGGGCGCCGAGCGCGGATATCTTCGACTCTACCTGGAGCAGGTGCTCCAAGCTGACCAGGGGTGCGACTTCAGCTTCTGCCGTCCCCCTGGCTAGTCAAGCGGTTAGCAGCGCGGCGGGTGTCAGCCCGTCGCCTGCTGCTGCACCGCCTCGCCAACCTGACGGCTGATGCCGACCAGTTCGCGGAAGAAGGCAGCACCGCGCGTGGTGCGGCGCACCAGCACCCGGCGGCGATCCTCACGGTCTTCCTCACGGGCGACCAGATCGAACTGAACCAGACGGTCCATGATCCGGGTCACACCGGGGCGGGAGATGTGCAGAAGCTCGGCGAGGCTGCTGACGGTGTGGGTCTGCTCGTCCATGTAGACCGACAGGAAGGCGGTCAACTGACGGGCCGTCAGGTCGCGGCCGTCCCGGCGCACCAGCGACAACAAAGTGCCGTGCAGAACCACGATCCGCGGGTCTTGGGTCAGGGCACGTTGAACGCGGGTGCTGTCCGCAGCATTCGCCGACGCATCGGCGGATCCACTATCGCTCACCGCTGTCGAGGTGACCTTGATCGCACGGGCCGGCACGAAAGCTGTTTTGTGCATCATGGCAATTAACCTACTGCTGTCTCGATGAAGGTGGCCAGGGCATCGCCCGAATGGCCTCTTTCGCACTCAAACCTTAAGCGATGATAAACGTTTGCGGCACCATTGTTTTGTCAAAATTTGTCCGTTGTGTTGAAGGCTGCCGCCTCCCCGTCCAACACTTTTTGACAATCAGTATGCCGCATTACCAATTCGCTCCACTATCACAGCCACCGGCCCGCCGCCATCAGGTCCTTGATGTTCGGCGCCGCCGGACACAAAAATGCTTGTCAACCCGCATATAGCACCCAAAGCGCCGCCAACCAAGGCCCGCGCATGCCGCGACGCCGGAATATCGCTATCGTCCAACATAGTGTGCCGAGCGCCACGAATCAGGCCGCTGCGCGAAGCCTCCGCCTTGACCAAGACCCCCATCAGTCTGGCCGCGTCGGCCGGAGCCACCGGAATGCCCGGAGCAATCCCCGCCGCCTGCATCGCCCGAGCGAACGCCGCCGCATCGATTGCGTCGGACATCACATCGTGCGCGGCCAGCAGATTACCAGACCATGCGTCACTGTTACCGATCACCAATATTTGATTTTCCAGCAACTCCACCCCGGCCGAAGCGCTCGCGCGGGACGAAAACAACGACAGGTCCTCGCACACCGCCGAGTCGCTCAGCCGCTCCTCGTCCACCTCGCCCAACGCCAGTGCGACACCGAGCGCCGACGCCCCGCGCGAGACGCCCATGCTGGCGTAAGTGTCGCCGGTCGCCACACTGTGTCCGCCCAACCGCGCCTGCTCCATGCGCGCCCGGGTCAGCAACGGGCACTTCACCTGCACGTAGTGCACATCCTGCGGCCCAGCGATCCCGGCGGCGGCCATCGCCGTACGCACCGCCGCCGCCGTTGCGTGGATTTGCGCCATCCGGCCGACTTCGTGCGGCGCGAATGGCCGGGTGCGTGCGCAGCCGAGCGCCAGCGCCATGCGGCCGGACACGGGCGGCGCCGATCCGCTCAGCACCTCAAACACCAGCCAATGCGGCGACAAGCCGCCCTCGGTGCCGCCGGACATCACAAACAGGACGTCCTGTTCCACTTCCGCCGCACTGCGCCCGGTCAGTCCAGCCAGCGCTGCCTTCAGGCTCGCTGTGCCGAAGCCTCGGGTGAAGTCATTGACGCAGCCATTGCCCTCAGTCTTGCCGAGCACTGCCACGACCCGAGCCGGATCCAGATGACCGCTGCGCGCCAGCGCCAAAAGGCCGGACACATCGTCTGGCCCGGCAGCCGCAATCCGGTGAACGCGCGCCTGCATCGAATAACCTCCGGCCATGATCGCCGGCGCAGCCTGGACTCGCCCAGCGGCCTTGGCAACGCTCGCCGCAGGGCGGCGCGCTATTCCGCAGCCATCGCAACGGCGCCGGACGGACGCAGCAAGCGTTCCAGCAACTTGGCGCGTTCGATCGCCGCCTCGCGCATTGCCTTTTCCTTCACGTGGCCAAAGCCGCGAATCCGGTCCGGCAAAGCTGCTAGCGCGGTCGCGGTGGCAAGCGTCGCAGGCGACAGCAACCGCACGCATTCGGCGATGTCGGCTTCATAGGTCGCGATCAGCGCCCGCTCGGCCTGGCGTTCCTCGGTGCGGCCGAACACATCCAGCGCCGTGCCGCGCAGCACTTTCAGCGGCGCCAGCACGCGGAAAGCGCGGAACATCCATGCGCCGTAGCTCTGCTTCAACAGATGCCCATGCGGGTCGCGTTTGGCCAGCAGCGGCGGGGCCAGATGCAATTCAATACGCTCGGAGCTTTCGAATTGCTCGGCCAACGCCGCGCGGAAGCTTCGTGCGCTGTACAGCCGCGCCACTTCGTACTCGTCCTTGTAGGCCAGCAGCTTGGCGTAGTTGCGCGCCACGGCCTCGGTCAATGCGGTCGAGCCGGAGAACATGCGCGCCTCGGTCTCACGCACCTGATCGACCAGACGCTGATAGCGGCGGGCGTAACGGCGGTTCTGGTAGGCGGTGAGATGCGCCACGCGCTGGGTGATGATGTCGTCCAGCGTGCGCGCAACTGGAACGGCACCGGCCAGCCCGGCCGCCGCCACCACGCGCGGTAAATTCGCCGCCGCGCAGCGGCCCCAGGCAAACGCCGCCTTGTTTGCTTCTACCGCCGTGCCATTCAGCGTGATCGCTTGCATCAGGCTATCCAGCGTCAGCGGAATCAGTCCCTGCTGCCACGCGTAGCCCAGCATCAGCAAATTCGCCCCGATGGCGTCGCCGAGCAGCCCGCTGGCGATCTCGGTGGCATCGAACTGCGCGACGTTGTCCGCACCGGCCGCATCGGCGATCAGCTTGCGGAACCGTCCGGCCGGCAAGCGGAAGTCGCGGTCCAACACGAACTCGGCCGACGCCGCTTCATGCGTGTTCATCACCACCCGTGAGACGCCCGCTTGCAGCACCGCCAGCGACTCGCGCGTCGACGACACCACCATGTCGCCCGCCAGCAGCAAATCCGCCCGCCCGCCGCCAACCTTCAACCCGTGCAGATCGCCCGCAGTGGCGGCAATGCGAATGTTGCTCCATACCCCGCCACCCTTCTGCGCCATGCCGAGCACATCGAGCACGCTGACATGCAGCCCCTCGATATGCGCCGCCATACCCAGCAGCGCGCCGATGGTGACGATGCCAGTGCCGCCGATGCCAGTGACCAGCAGCGACCACGGCGCATCGAGCTTTGGCAGCGCTGGCAGCGGCAAACCGGCATCGTCGGGCGTGACCCGTGCGCGCTTGCGCGGCTTGCCGCCGTGCACCGTCACGAAGCTGGGGCAGAAACCCTCGATGCAGGAAAAGTCCTTATTGCAGCTCGACTGATCGATCTGCCGCTTGGTGCCGAGCGGCGTTTCCACCGGCATCACCGACATGCAATTCGACGCGCGCGAGCAATCGCCGCAGCCCTCGCAAACCTCGGCATTGATGAACACCCGCTTCGCCGGATCGGCAAACGTGCCGCGCTTGCGGCGGCGGCGCTTTTCCGAGGCGCAAGTCTGGTCGTAGACAATCGCCGTGGCGCCCGGCGTGTCGCGCATGATCCGCTCGACCGCTTCCAGATCGCGGCGGTGATGCACTTCGACCCCCGGCGCGAAGTCGGTGACACCGTCGTGCTTTTCCGGTTCGTCGGTTACCACCGCGATACGCACCACGCCTTCGGCGGCCAACTGGCGGGTGACTTGCGGCACGTTCAGATGGCCCTCGACCGGCTGACCGCCGGTCATCGCCACTGCGTCGTTGAACAGCACCTTATAGGTGATGTTGACGCCCGCCGCCGCCGCCGCGCGGATGGCCATGATGCCGGAATGGAAGTAGGTGCCATCGCCAATGTTGGCGAAGACATGCTTTTCCTCGGTGAACGGCGATTGGCCGATCCACACCGCTCCCTCGCCGCCCATCTGGCTGTAGAACGAGGTATTGCGATCCATCCACTGCGACATGAAGTGGCAGCCGATTCCGGCCAGCGCCCTGCTGCCATCGACAACTTTGGTGGAGGTGTTGTGCGGGCAGCCGGAGCAGAAATACGGCTTGCGTGCCGCTGCCACCGACGCCTGATTGAGCTGCGCCGCCTGCGCTTCCAAGAACGCCCGGCGCGCCTGCAACTGTTCGGATTGCGGCAGACGGCGGGCCAGTGCCAGCGCGATTTCATCGGCCGACAACTCGCCGCCCGAACGCAGCAACACCGCGCCCGCATCGTCGAAACGGCCCAGCACGCGCGGCCGGTCTGCCGCATCGTAGAGGATGTCGCGGATCTGGCGTTCGACGAAGCCGGACTTTTCCTCAACGATCACGACTTCGCGCAGCCCGGCGGCGAACTGGCGCACGATGCGCGGTTCCACCGGCCAGGTCAGCGCCAGTTTCAGCAAGCGCACCGGCGGGTTGCCAAGATCGGCCAGCGCTTGCCGCGTGTCGTGATACGACTTGCCGAACGTGATGATGCCCAGCGCCGGGCTTGGATCGTCCAGCATGATCCGGTCGAGCCCATTGGCGCGCACGTAGTCCTGCGCTGCGGGCAGGCCGAGCGCGAACACGCGGGCTTCCTGCTCCAGCGGCGGATCGTTCAGACGGATATGCACATCCGGCGGCGGCCCGTCCGGCAGCACGCTGCGGAATTCCTCCAGCGCGAAGGCGATGCTGGCCGAAGTGTCCACCACGTCGCCGACGGTCTTGAAGCCGATGTAGCGGCCCGACCAGCGCGACATCGCCCAGCCATGCAGGCCAAGTTCCAGAATCTCGCGCACATCGGCCGGCACCAGCACCGGCACCAGCGACGCGCTGAACGCCGGCTCGCTTTGATGCGGCACGGTAGAGGATTTGCAGGCGTGATCGTCGCCTGCTGCCAGCAACACGCCGCCGCTGCGCGATACACCGGCGAAATTGGCGTGCTTGAACACGTCGCCGCTGCGGTCCACGCCGGGGCCTTTGCCGTACCACATGGCAAACACGCCGTCGTAACGCGCGGCTTGCAGCAATGGCACCTGCTGCGTGCCCCAGATCGCCGTGGCGGCCAAATCCTCGTTCACGCCGGGACGGAAATGGATGTGGCTGGCTTGCAATTGCTCGCGCGCCTGCCAGGCCTGAATATCGACGCTGCCAAGCGGCGAGCCGCGGTAGCCAGAGATGAAGCCAGCGGTATTGCGCCCGGCCGCGACATCGAGTGCCCGTTGCAGCAGCGGCAGGCGAATAATGGCCTGCGTGCCTGTAAGATACACACGCTCGGCATCGACGCGGTATTTGTCGTCCAGCGTGACCGGGGAATGCTTCATGCGGCCGGTCCTTGCTCGGCGGCGGTGTCCGCCGCCATTTCCACCAACTCACGGCCTTCGTCGACCATGTCGCCCACCGCGCAGCGGACCGCTGCCACGATGCCGGGCACGGCTGCGGACAGTGTGAGTTCCATCTTCATCGCTTCCAGCACCACCAATGCTTGCCCGCGCGCCACCGCGTCGCCAGCCGACACCAGCACAGCGGCGATACGGCCGGGGATGGGCGATAGCACCCGATCCGCCCCGGCGGCGGCCGTATCCGGCGGCGCCAGCGGATCTGGCGAGTCCCACACATAGGTCTCACCGTCCGCGATTACAGTGATGCGGCCAAATTCGCGCAACACGGTCACGTTATGCAGCACGCCGTCCACCTCAAGCGCCGCCCCGCGCAGGATGACGGTATGCGGCTGGCCGTCGCGCAGCAGCGTCACCTGCGCGCCCTCGCGGCTGGCGCGCAGCACCATGCGCCCTTCGCTGCCTTGCAGCACAACGCTGTGCCAGCCATCGAGGTTCATACGCCATGCATCGCCCGCATCCCACGGGTCGGCAGCCAGCGGCGCATAGGGCGGCAGCAATGCCACGGCGGCGGCGGCGAGCGCGGGCAACGGTGGCGCTGGCAGCGCGGCCAGCACATCCGGGTGGCGGGCGATAAAGCCGGTGTCGAACTGCCCAGCCGCGAAGTCCGGGTGCGCCGCGATGGCGCGCAGCAGGCGCAGATTGCTCTGCACGCCCGCCACTTCGTACCCAGCCAGCGCCACCGACAAGCGCCGCACCGCCTCGGCCCGGTCCGCGCCGTGCACGATGAGTTTGGCAATCATCGGGTCGTAATGCGGCGTGATCGCATCGCCTGCCCGCACGCCGGTGTCGATCCGCACCCCGTCCGGCGCCCGCAGATGCGTCAGCGTGCCGATCGACGGCAGGAAATCGCGTGCCGGGTCCTCGGCATACAGCCGCGCCTCAATGGCATGGCCGCGCAGTGCGAGGCCATCCTGCCGCCACGGCAGCGCCTCGCCAGCCGCGACGCGCAATTGCCATTCGACCAGATCGAGGCCGGTGATCATCTCTGTCACCGGATGCTCGACCTGCAAGCGGGTGTTCATTTCCATGAAATAGAAGCGCCCGTCTTCGACGATGAATTCCACCGTTCCAGCGCCCGCGTAGCCCACCGCGCGCGCCGCAGCCACCGCCGCGCCACCCATTTCGGCCCGCAACGCAGGCGTCATGCCCGGTGCGGGAGCTTCTTCCAGCACCTTCTGATGGCGCCGCTGGATCGAGCAATCGCGTTCGAACAGATGCACAACGTTGCCGTGCGTGTCGGCAAAGATCTGAATTTCGATATGGCGCGGGCGCTGCAAATACCGCTCGATCAACACGCGGTCATCGCCGAACGATGCGCGCGCCTCGCGCTGCGCCGCCGCCAGCGCCGCCGGGAATTCTGCAGCAGCGGTTACCACTCGCATCCCCTTGCCGCCGCCGCCCGCCGACGCCTTGATCAGCACCGGAAAGCCGATTGCCGCAGCTTCGGATGCCAACACATCGGCGTCTTGCACCGCGCCGTGATAGCCCGGCACCAGCGGCACGCCCGCTTGCGCCATCAGCGCCTTAGCCTCGGACTTGCCGCCCATCGCGCGAATTGCCGAGGGCGGCGGCCCGACGAACACCAGGCCAGTGGCAGCGCAGGCATCCGCGAAGGCTGCGTTCTCCGACAAAAATCCGTAGCCCGGATGCACCGCCTGCGCTCCGGCGCGGCGTGCAACCGCAAGAATTGCAGCGCCGTTCAAGTAACTGGCCGAAGCCGGGGCAGCGCCGATATGAAACGCCGCATCGGCCAGCGCCACATGGCGCGACTGCGCATCGGCATCGGAGTAGACCGCAACGGTGCGAATGCCCATGCGGCGCGCCGTGGCGATCACCCGGCAGGCAATTTCGCCGCGATTGGCGATCAGCAATGTGGAGAACATGCCCATCACATCCGGAACACGCCGAAGCGCGTGGTCTCGATGGGCGCGTTCAGCGCCGCCGACAGCCCAAGCGCCAGCACGCGACGTGTATCCGCCGGGTCGATGATGCCGTCATCCCACAGCCGCGCGCTGGCGTAGTACGGATGGCCCTGGGTTTCGTATTGCGCGCGAATGGGCCGCTTGAAGGCTTCTTCTTCCTCGGCTGGCCACGTCTCGCCGCGCGCCTCCAGCCCGTCGCGCCGCACGGTGGCCAGCACGCTGGCGGCCTGCTCGCCGCCCATCACCGAGATACGCGCGTTCGGCCACATCCACAGCAAGCGCGGCGCGTAGGCACGCCCACACATGCCGTAATTGCCCGCGCCGAAACTGCCGCCGATAATCACGGTGAACTTCGGCACCGCCGCCGTTGCCACCGCCGTCACCAGTTTGGCGCCATCCTTGGCGATGCCGCCCGCTTCGTATTTGCGGCCGACCATGAAGCCAGTGATGTTCTGCAAGAACACCAGTGGAATTTTGCGGCTGGCGCATAATTCGATGAAGTGCGCGCCCTTCAATGACGATTCGGAAAACAGGATGCCGTTGTTGGCGACGATGCCCACCGGCATCCCGTGAATATGCGCAAACCCCGTCACCAGCGTGGTGCCATACAGGCGCTTGAACTCATCGAACGCGCTGTCATCGACGATGCGCGCAATTACTTCGCGCACTTCGAACGGCTTGCGCCGGTCCACCGGAATAATGCCGTGCAGTTCCGCCGGATCGTAGCGCGGCGGCAATGGCGGGCGCAGATCGAGTTGCGGCTGTTTGACCCGGTTCAACGACCCCGCGATGCGCCGCGCCAGCCCCAGCGCGTGCGCGTCGTTCTCGGCGTAGTGGTCCGTCACGCCGGACGTACGGCTATGCACATCCGCACCGCCCAAATCCTCGGCGCTGACGATCTCGCCAGTCGCCGCCTTCACTAGCGGCGGCCCGGCCAGAAAGATGGTGCCCTGGCCTTTGACGATGATGCTTTCATCCGACATCGCCGGAACATAGGCGCCGCCAGCGGTGCAACTCCCCATCACCACCGCGATTTGCGCGATGCCGTCGGCGGACAGATTCGCCTGATTGTAGAAGATGCGGCCAAAATGGTCGCGGTCTGGAAATACCTCGTCCTGATTTGGCAGATTGGCTCCGCCGGAATCGACCAGATAGATGCATGGCAGCCGATTCTGCGCGGCGATCTCCTGTGCGCGCAGATGCTTCTTCACGGTGATTGGAAAGTACGTGCCGCCCTTCACCGTGGCATCGTTGCAAACGATCACGCACTCGCGCCCGGCCACGCGGCCGATGCCGGTGATGATGCCAGCCGATGGCACCTCATTGCCGTACATGCCGTGCGCCGCCAGCGGGGACAATTCCAAGAATGGCGAGCCAGGATCGAGCAGCGCCTCGACCCGTTCACGCGGCAGCATCTTGCCGCGCGACAGATGCCGCTTGCGCGCCACCGCGCCGCCACCCTCGGCCACCTTGGCGGTCTTGGCGCGCAAATCCGCCACCAACTCCGCCATCGCGGCAGCACTGGCCTGGAACGCCTCCGACCGAGGGTCCAACGATGTGGTCAGGCGGGTCAAGCGGTCTCCTTGAACAGCTCGCGGCCGATCAGCATACGGCGGATTTCGCTGGTGCCGGCGCCGATCTCGTACAGCTTGGCGTCGCGCAGCAAACGGCCGGTGGGATAGTCGTTGATATAGCCATTGCCGCCCAGGCATTGAATGGCTTCCAGCGCCATCCACGTGGCCCGCTCGGCGGCATATAAGATTGCGCCCGCCGCATCCTTGCGCGTGGCGCGGCCCCGGTCGCACGACTTGCCGACGGCGTACACGTAGCTGCGCGCCGCGTTCATCGTGGTGTACATGTCGGCAATCTTGCCCTGCATGAGCTGAAACTCGCCAATCGCTTGGCCGAACTGCTTGCGTTCATGAATATACGGCAGCACCACATCCATGCACGCTTGCATGATGCCGAGCGGCCCGGCGGCCAGCACGGCGCGTTCGTAATCCAGTCCGCTCATCAGCACCGCAACACCGCCATCGACCGCACCGAGCACGTTCTCAGCGGGCACTTCAACGTCGTTGAACACCAGTTCGCCGGTGTTGGAGCCGCGCATACCCAGCTTGTCGAGCTTCTGCGCGCAGGAAAATCCCGGCATGCCCTTTTCGATCAGAAATGCGGTGATGCCGCGCGGCCCAGCCTCGGGCGTCGTTTTGGCATACACCACCACCACATCGGCGTCTGGCCCGTTGGTGATCCAGAACTTGGTGCCGTTCAACACGTAGCCGCCACCGCGCTTCTCGGCGCGGGTGCGCATCGACACCACGTCCGATCCGGCGCCCGGTTCGCTCATGGCGAGCGCACCGACGAATTCGCCGGCAATCAGCTTGGGTAAAAACCGCCGCCGCTGCGCCGGGTTGCCGTTGCGGCGGATTTGGTTGACGCACAAATTGCTATGCGCGCCATACGACAGCCCCACCGAAGCCGAGGCGCGGCTGATTTCTTCCAGTGCGACGCAATGCGCCAGATAGCCCATGCCGGCGCCGCCGTACTCGTCCTCGACCGTCAGGCCGAGCACGCCCAGATCGCCAAACTTGCGCCAAAGATCGGCGGGAAACTCATTGTCCCGGTCGATGGCGGCGGCCCGCGGGGCGATTTCGGCATCGGCGAAGCGGCGCACCGTGTCGCGCAGCGCGTCGATCTCCTCGCCGAGTTCGAAATCCATGCCGTAGTCGGTATTGGCGGCCATCAGGCTTTGAACTCCG
Organism: Rhodospirillales bacterium; assembly: GCA_025359905.1. Taxonomy (GTDB): domain Bacteria; phylum Pseudomonadota; class Alphaproteobacteria; order Acetobacterales; family Acetobacteraceae; genus CAIPHQ01. The sequence continues at coordinate 159 of JANYDF010000133.1, read as the reverse complement.
GAAAATCCTCGTCGCGGAACTCGTCCGCCGCCCGCTCGGTTCGGGCTTCTTCCAACTTGCGCAATTCCACCCGGCGAATTTTGCCCGAGATGGTTTTCGGCAATTCGTAGAATTCCAGCCGCCTTATGCGCTTATACGGCGCCAGCCGGGCGCGCAGGT
>JANYDF010000125.1 GCA_025359905.1 Rhodospirillales bacterium | reverse complement strand
TCGCAGCGATGCTGGCGGTGGCCAGTGCGCCCGCCGCGATGGCGCAAACGCCGTATATCAGCCAACTGCGGCTGTTCGCGCTGGATTTCTGTCCGTAACCGTTTACATCCCAGCCGATGGGTCGCTGCAATTCATCAACCTGAACACCGCGCTGTTCTCGTTGCTGGGCAATCGCTTTGGCGGCGACGGCATCACCACCTTCGCATTGCCGAACATGCGCCAGTTGACCACCACCAAGCCGACGGCGGTTCCCATCACCGAATGTATCGCAGTGCTGGGCATCTTTCCGTCGCACAACTAATACCAAATTTTGCTGACAAAGACTCATTGTCGTTGCCGGACCTGACCCGGCAATCCATGGCGACACACAGAGCAGCTCGCGTCTAACACCGAGCGTTGGCATGGATCGCCGGGTCAAGCCCGGCGCTGACGATTGAATGGATCATGGGTTCTCGCCCACGAGGTTTGGTATCAGCCGGCGCAGAACTAAACCTGATCAGCGCGCTCCGTACCGCCGCGCCGCCTGCCGCCACGCCGACTCGGCGGCGTGGCACTCGGCGGCGCTGGCGGGCAGGTTCGCGGCAATTTGCGCCCGCGCCATGCCGTCGCGCAGCCACGCCACGATTTGTGCACCGTCGATGGCGCCCGGTGCGCCGCGCCCGGTGCGGGCAGGCACGTTTTCCATCGCGGACAGCACGCCCGCCACCTGGGATGCGGCGGTGCTGGTTTGTGGGGTGAGCATTCCGCGCTGCACACAATAGTCGAAGCGCAGCGCAGCTAAGCCAAGCGCCTGCCCGCTCGCAACGGTTGCCGCCTGCGGCGACCCGGCGGGCACAGGTGGCGGCGCTTCGAGCCTCGGCGTGGGGTCGCCGGTGGTGGTCATTTCCAGGTCGCCGTCCGGTCCGCGCACGCTGACCTTGCCCGGCACAATCGACAGCACCTGATAGCCGCCAATCCGCCCGCCTTCGCTCAGGGTCACCCAGGTTTGCTTGGCGTCATCGGCAAAAATGGCGCTCGCCCCATCCGGCCCCACCACCACGCCGGCCAAACGCGGCAGATCCGCCGGTTGCCCGGCGAGCGCGCTCAGCGGGGCCAGCAACAACCCAAGGCGGGCAAACCAGCGGAGCGTCAGCGCCGCCGGACGCGGCGGCGCAATCCGGCCAGACCGGCGATTCCGGCCAGCAATAAGGCCATCGAGGCCGGCTCCGGTATGCCGATGTCGCCTTGCGTGATGAAGTTGCTATCGAACTGCAGGTATTTCGGCGCCGACAAGCCGCTGGGTCCGGCCGGACCGGCAGTTTCCTTGTAGCCCATGATCGCGAGCGACACGGTGTCGCTGACCGGATTGAATTGATAAATTCCATCGATGTAATTGCTGGTGACGCTGAAAGCGCCACTACCGCCGCCACCGAGTGCCGCAATGTACAGCTTGCCGTCCGGCCCGATGTTATTGCCGAAGGTGAACTCCAGCGCATTCTGCGAACTGTTGCCGATATAACTCGTTGGCGCATTCAGGCTGGCGCTCAGCGTGCCAGCGTTATTGGCGATGTTGTAGTGCAGCACGCTATCCGGGCCGCCGCGCGCGTTGTTGTCCACATACAGCGAGCCGTCCGGCGCAATCGACAGCCCGGTGGGCCGGAACGCTGCGGAAATGCCGCTGTTGCTGGCGGTCACCAGGGTCTGCACCGAACCGGCGGTCAGATTGGCGTCCAGCGAAATGATGCTGGCGGAGGCGGCATTGTAGTTGGCCGCGTAAACATTGCCGTTGGCGGCAATCGCCACGTCATGCACGCCCGCCATCGCATACTGGGCGGCGATATGGCCGTTCGACAGGTCGATTTTCACCAGATACCCGGCGGCTTCCAGCGGCGCATACAGGTACTTGCCGTCCGGCGTCACCAGCGTGTTGCCGATGCCGACATTGCCGCCGTTGTAGCTGCTGAAATCGACCGGAATGGTGCCAATGAACGTGCCGTCGAGCGCAAAACGGCTGATGCTGGTCACGCCCGAGCCGTGCACGCCGCCGACCACGATCAGGTCGTTGGCGGTGCCGTGGATGCCTTCCTTGATCGGGTTGGCGCTGCTGCCAAGGAAATACGCGTTGCTGGTATTGCCGCCGATGCCGTTCGGGGTGATCGAGGTAATGACGTTGGTGGTCTGGTCATAGGTGTACTGGTAGCGGTCCATCACCGAAAGACCGTAGTCGCTGACATACAGGTTGCCGGTCCGGATGATGTCGGCCTGCGCCGCGCCGAAGCCGCCGATGAACAGTGTCACGGCAGCGCCTGCCGCCAACAGACCGTGCTTCAGACTTCTGATGGTCAACGCCCGCTCCTCGGCTGATCGGAAGGTATTCGACTAGCAGATACGTCACCGCAACGCAAGCAAGTCGTTAACCGGCACCATATCGATTTTGCATATTCCATTCAGCCGCGCCGCCGCCCGCCGCGCCGCCGTCCGTCGTCGGCGCGTTCCACCTTGGCGGGCAGCGCCACGGCGGCGGCCAGATGCGGGAAAGCGTCGCGGCCGTTGGGCAGCGCCATCGCGTGGACGAAATGCTCCTGAAAGCGGGGCTCCAGCGCGGTTTCGATCTTGTCGATCCGCCGCACCAGCGCCTCCACCTCGGCGCGATGGCCGCGATTGACCAGCGCCATGCGTGCCCCGGTGCCTGCCGCGTTGCCGATGGCCGCCACCCGGTCCAGGCGGCAATCTGGGATCAGCCCGATCACCATGGCGTATTTCGGGTCGATGTAGCTGCCGAACGCACCGGCCAGCTTGATGCGGTCAACATGATCGACGCCGAGATGGTCCATCAGCAGCCGTACCCCGGCATACAATGCACCTTTGGCCAATTGAATGGCGCGAATGTCGCTTTGCGTGACGGAGATTGAAATGTCGCCGTCCCACAGCCGGTAGCTGAAGGTGCGTCCATCGCTGAAAATCCGCTCGCTGCGGCCCAGCATGTCGCCGTTGACCAGCCCTTCGGCGCCGACAATGCCGGCCAGGAACATCTCGGCCACCGCCTCGATAATGCCCGAGCCGCAAATGCCGGTCACGCCCACCGTCTCGATCTCGTCGTCGAACCCGGCCTCGTCGGACCACGGATCGACGCCCAGCACCTTGAAGCGCGGTTCCAGCGTGATCGGGTCGATGCGCACCCGCTCGATTGCGCCGGGCGCCGCGCGCTGGCCGGAGGTGATCTGCGCGCCCTCGAACGCCGGGCCGGTCGGCGAACTGGCCGCCAGCACGCGCTCGCGGTTGCCGAGCAGAATTTCGGCGTTGGTGCCGACATCGACCACCAGGGTGATCTCGTCGTGGTGCTGCGGCCCTTCGGCCAGCGCCACGGCTGCGGCGTCGGCGCCCACGTGCCCGGCGATGCAGGGCAGCAGGTAAACCCGGGCGCCCGGATTGAGCAGCAAACCCAGGTCGCGGGCGGGCATCCGCAGTGCGGAAGATACCGCCAGCGCGAACGGCGCTTGGCCGAGTTCCTGCGGGTCGATGCCGAGGAACAAATGGTGCATCACTGGGTTGCCGACGAACACGGCTTCCAGCACGTCGCTGGCGTCGATCTCGGCCTGCGAGCACAGCCGCTCGATCAGCGTGGCAATCGCGCCGCGCACCGCATCGGTCAGCGCGGTGCGGTCGTGTGGGTTCATCATCAGGTAGGAAATCCGGCTCATCAAATCCTCGCCGAAGCGGATTTGCGGATTGGATGTGCCAGCCGAGGCGATGGCGCGCCCGGTGGCCAGTTCCACCAGATGCCCGGCGATGGTGGTGGAGCCGATATCGAACGCCACGCCATACAGCGCAGTCTGCTCGCCGGGCCACAGCGCCACCACCACCGGGCGGTCCACGTCCTGATACACCGCCGCCGTGACGTTCCAGTGACCCTGGCGCAGCACCTGCTGCACACGCGGCAGCAACGGGGTGTCCAAGCTTAGCGCCCGGTAATCGCCCGCCGCTTCGATGGCCGCCAGCAGCCGGTCGGTATCGCCGAGCGGATGTTCCATGCTCGGCTCGTCCACCGTCACCGTGACCAGACGGGTGGCCGGATCGCTCTCGATGGCGCGGGTTTCGGCGCGTTTGCGCACGACCTGGCGGTTGACCGAGAATTCGGCCGGCACGTCCACCACCAGATCGCCGGTGATTTTGCCGGCACAGGACAGCCGGCGGCGCGCGTTCAGAATGCCGCGCTTGCGGTACGGCGCTTCGATCTCCGGCGACGGTGATAGGTTGTCGTGGCTGGAGACGATGGCATGCTTGGAGAAATTGCCGTCCACCACCTCCACCTGGCAGCGCCCGCACAGCCCGCGCCCGCCGCACACCGATTCGACATACACGCCAAGCTGGCGCGCGGCATCGAGCAGCGGCGTGCCGATCAGGAAGCGCCCGCGCCTGCCGCTGGGCATGAACAGCACCAAAGCGTCTTTTTGGGCGGCCTCGGCTACGGGGGTCATTTGATCCATTCAGCCCTCGGTCGGAACGTCATGCCCGCCGGCGCGCATCAGCGCGTCCAGCTTGGCGTCGTCGTAGCGCGCCAGCAAATCGGCCAGCGCCGCCTCGGCCTCGGCCGCCAAGTCGTCGCCGCAGGGCACCGGCTCGCCCCGCCGCCATTCCGCCAGATAGGCATCGGTGTCGCGCGCGCCAGAGCGCATGGCCGCGCGATCCACCGCGGTGATGAACCGCTCCGGCAGTTCGCGCTTTTCCATGGTGCGGCCTTGCTTGACGATCACCTGGGTGGGGATGTCGCGCCAATAGAGAACAATGCGTTGCGCCATGTGGCCGAGGCTGCTCCTTGCGCCAGTGCGGATCTGCTGCGCGAAGGTGGACAAATGCCCTCCGCAGTCCGAAATTGCACGCCCTACGCTACGCAGGCCAGCAGGAACCCATTTGCAGATGCTCGACGATTTGTTTTCCGGACGCGACTGGCTGCTCGCCGACGGTGCCACCGGCACCAATTTGTTCGACCTCGGGCTGACCTCGGGCGACGCGCCGGAATTGTGGAACGAGGCGCACCCGGATCGCATCCGCCGCCTGCACCAGAATTTCGTCGATGCCGGGGCGGATATCATCCTCACCAACAGCTTCGGCGGCACCCGCCGGCGCTTGGCGCTGCACAAGCTGGAGGAGCGCACCGAGGAGATCAACAAGCTCGCGGCGCTGAACGCCCGTGCGGTAGCCGATGCCGCCGGGCGGCGGGTGATTGTGGCCGGCTCCGTCGGCCCGACCGGCGACCTGTTCAGCCCGCTCGGGGCGATGACCCCGGAATGGGCGGAAGAGGTGTTCGAGGAACAGATTCGCGGCCTGAAGGCGGGCGGCGCGGATGTGATCTGGATCGAGACGATGTCGGCGCTTGAGGAAATGCACGCTGCCGCGCGCGCCGCCGCCAAACTCGGTATGCCCTATACCGTCACTGCCTCGTTCGACACGGCGGGCAACACCATGATGGGCATCAGGCCCGAGGCGATGATCCGCGACCTGACCGCGCTGGCGCCGCGCCCGCACGGCATCGGCTGCAACTGCGGCGTTGGCGCGTCCGATCTGCTGGTCTCGGTGCTGGCAATGACCGAGGCCGAGCCGGATGCGGTGGTGATCGCCAAGGCCAATTGCGGCGTGCCGAAAGTGGGCCGCGAGGGTGTCACGTACACCGGCACGCCGGAAGTGATGGCCGACTATGCCCGGCTGGCGCTGGACGCCGGGGCGCGCATCATCGGCGGCTGCTGCGGCACCCTGCCGGAGCATTTGCGGGCGATGCGCAACGCGCTGGATAACCACAAGAAAGGTGAGCGCCCGAGCTTCGATGCGATCGTCGCCGCCGTGGGGCCGCTGGCCTCGCCGCCAGCCAAGGCCGGTGCGGCGGAAGCGCGGCGGGCCGGGCGGCGGCGTGGCTGACGCATTGCCTGCCGCGCCATCGATCCTGATTCTGGCGTGCGGTGCGCTGGCCGGGGAAATCCTGGCCAGTCTGTCGCCTGCGCAACTGCCGCATATCCGCCTGCAATGCCTGCCCGCGCTGCTGCACAACCGCCCGGAGCGCATCCCCAAAGCGGTGCGCGCGGCGCTCGATGAATATCGCGGTCAGTTCGATAAAGTCTTCGTGGCCTATGCCGATTGCGGCACCGGCGGCGCGCTGGACCGGCTGCTGGCCGAGGAGGGCATCGAGCGGCTGCCCGGGGCGCATTGCTATGCGTTCTTCATCGGTGTGCAGCGTTTCGAGGCGAATGACGACGCCGACATGCGCAGCTTCTTCCTCACCGACTTTCTGGCCCGCCAGTTCGATACGCTGGTCTGGCAGGGGCTCGGGCTGGATCGTTACCCGGAACTGCACGACATGTATTTCGGCCAATACGAACGCGTGGTTTATTTGGCGCAGACCGACGACCCGGCGTTGACCGCAGCCGCCGAAGCGGCGGCAATCAAATTGGGGCTGGCGTTCGAGCGGCGGTTCACCGGATACGGCGATCTGGGGCCGGCCATCGCCAAACTGCAACCAAGTCTTGCCGAACCAGTGTCCTGATCACGGAGGGCTCGCCACTGTCCGAAGCAGCGCCGCGGGCGGCATGATGACCAAGCCGCCAGCCGTGCCGGTCCCGTGCTGGCAATACTACATCAACGTCGCTGGGATCGACGCCGCCGCCGGGCGGGTGACGCAGGGCGGCGGCAAGATCCTGAATGGCCCGCATCAGGTGCCGGGCGGCAGTTGGATCGCGCAATGCAGCGACCCGCAAGGTGCGATGTTCGCAATGGTGTCGGCCACGCGCTGAGCCGGACCGCTCAGTAGCGCACTGGTCCGAACCGGCGAGGCGGCGCGGTTAGTGCTGCGTTAAGCAAGCCGCCGCAGTGTGGGGCTGCGCGCGCCCTCGGCCCGGAAAAAGCTCCGCCCCCCGAAGCGCGTGGGTCCTGCTTGGGTCGGGGGCCACGATGGCAGCGAAGGATCGGAAAAGCGGCGGCAATGGCCGCGCAATCATTGTGCGCAAGGAGGAAGTGGTCGGCGGCGGGCACCATGGCGGCGCCTGGAAAGTGGCATACGCGGATTTCGTCACCGCGATGATGGCGTTCTTTCTGTTGATGTGGCTGCTGAATGCCACCACGGAGGCGCAGCGCAAGGGTTTGGCCGACTATTTCGCCCCCGCCAGCCCGCTCAGCCGGGCCAATTCCGGCGCGGGGCTGCCGCTGGGCGGCAAGTCGGCGTTCGAAAGCGGTGACCGGGCATCGGACCGGGGCGCCAACACGTTCATTCGGGGCCGCTCGCCGCCGCCGCCGTCCGAGGAGGATTTGGACGGCGATCAGCCGGTGCCAGCGGGCAGTTCGGTGGAGGGCATCGCGGGCAAACCCGGCGAGATGAAGGGCGCCGGCGATTCGCCTACCGAGGGCGCCGGTGACCGCGCCAGCGGCGGCGGCGGCGTGGCGGCGCATGTCTCGCAAACGCCGTCCAACGCGGCGTTTCTAGCAAGCGCCGGCAGCGGAGCCGCCAAACAGGCGGCGGACGCGGCCGATCCGCTGTCGCCGGGGGTCAAACAACAGCGTGAGCGCGCGGCGTTCGAACAGGCGGCGCAGCAGATCCGCGAAGCCATTGCCCGCGATCCGGCGCTGGCCAGCCTGGGACGGCAATTGTCCATCGATCTGACACCGGAGGGACTGCGTATTCAAATGCTCGACGAGGACCGTCAGCCGATGTTCGCCACCGGATCGGCCACGCTGAACGACCGGGCGCGGCTGCTGGTGGACAAGATCGTGCCCGCGCTGGGGCGGCTGGAGGGGGCGATTTCGATTGCCGGTTACACCGACGCGGCCCCCTTCAGGGGTGGCGAGCGCAGCAATTGGGAACTGTCCAGCGAACGCGCCAATGCCACGCGGCGGCTGCTGATCGACGTCGGGCTGCCGCCGGATCGCTTCCGCGAGGTCACCGCGCACGCCGACCGCGACTTGCTGCTGCCCGCCGATCCGCTGGCCGCCGCCAATCGCCGCATTGCCATCGTGGTGCTGCGCGCCACGGCGGCGCACTAAGGAAGCCAAGCCATGCTGACCATCGGCGGTTTGGGCTTCCTGCTGGCCTGCGTGTTCGGCAGCTATCTGGCCTCCGGCGGCAGCATGGGGCCGCTGATTGAGGCGATTCCGTTTGAGATGCTGACCATCGGGGGCGCGGCTGCTGGCACGTTCATCATGTCCAACAGCATGCACGACGTGAAGCACACGCTGGCTGGGTTCGGCAAAATCATGAAAGGCGCGGTATTCAAGAAGGCCGATTACGTCGAGTTGCTGAGTCTGCTGTATTTTCTGGTGCGGCTGGCCAGCACCAAAGGTGCGATGGCGCTGGAGGCGCATATTGAAAAACCAGAGGACAGTGCCGCGTTCCAGAAATTCCCCAAAATCCTCAAGAACCATCACGTGTGTACAGTGATCTGCGATTACTTGCGCATGGTCGGCATGAACGCCGACGATCCGAACCAGATCGAGGACGTGATGGCGCGGGAATTGAAGAAGACGCTGAACGAGGAACTGCACGGGTCGCATGCGCTGCAAACCATGGCCGACGGCCTGCCCGCGCTAGGCATCGTCGCCGCCGTGCTGGGGGTGATCAAAACCATGTCGCACATCAATGAGCCCCCGGCGGTGCTGGGGGCGATGATCGGCGGCGCGCTGGTCGGCACCTTCCTCGGCGTGCTGCTGGCCTACGGCATGGTGGCGCCATTCTCCACCCGGTTACAGGGCGTCGTGATGGAGGAGGCAAAATATATGGAGGTGGTGCGCGCGGTGATCGTGGCGCACCTGCACGGCAACGCCCCGCAGGTGAGCGTGGAAACCGGGCGCAAGATGGCACCCAATCAGCACATGCCGAGTTTTCAGGAGTTGGAGGGGGTGTTGCAGTCGTTGCAGATTGCGTAGTTTGGCAGATCGCGCAGCGGGGCCGTCATCTTCACCGGCGCTGCCAAGCTTTCGGTTGCTAACGCCGCGCTGGATGCGGTGGGCTTGGCGTTCGCGTTTCCCAACCCCATCAATGGCGGCGCGCTGGAGGTGGTCGAGAACAGCCAGACCATCGATTTGAATCTCGGCGGCGATTTCGCGCCCGGGTCTGTGTTCCCGCTGTCATCCGATGGCGCCAGCGGCATCGACATTGTGCCGTGCTACCTGCGCGGCACGCGGATTCTGACCGAAGGCGGCGCGTTGCCGATCGAGCATCTGCGGCCCGGCACACGGCTGGTGACGCCCGCCGGGCTTGGCGCGCCAGTCAAGCGCATCGTTTGGATCGGTTCGACCGCTGATTA
>JANYDF010000109.1 GCA_025359905.1 Rhodospirillales bacterium | reverse complement strand
ACAAGGGCGGCAAGTTCGACGACCGCGAGCGCGCGCAGCAGTTGCAGGCGGAACTGGCCGCGCCGCCGCCGACCTGACGGCGATGGTTATGCGACATCATGGTATGCCATGCTGGGTATTGCCGGCGGCAGCCGCTTGCGGGCTTTTTCTGGCCATCGCGGCGCGGCCGGCCGCCGCCGCCGGTTGGGACCGCTACGAGATCATCCTATGGCATAACCACGGGCCGGCGGCGCTCGCGGCCGCGCGCCGGCTGGGCGTCACCGCCGGCCTCGCGTTCGGCGTGCGCGACGACCTGCCCGAAGCGGCGCTCGGCCTCGAACTCGACCGCCGCGCCGCGCCGCTGCGCGCGGCCGGGCTCGGCCTGTATGTCGAGAACATCGCCACCGATTTCTACGCCGCCTACCACCGCTGGCAGCCCGACCGCTCGCTGACCTGGCGGTTCGACGAGGCCCATGCCCGCCACGCCGCCGACCCAGGCGACGCGAGCGCTTTCGTCCGTGAGCCGAGCCTGTCCGACCCGGCCGCGCTGGCCCGCGTCGCGGCGCGGTTGCAGGCGCATGTCCGGGCGCTGGGAACAGCGCCGCTATACTACGACCTTGGCGACGAGACCGGCATCGCCGACCTGACGGCGGCGTGGGATTTCGATCTGTCGGACGCTTCGCTGGCCGCCATGCGGGTCTGGCTGCGCGGGCAATACGGCACGCTGGATGCGCTGAACACCGAATGGGGCACCGGGTTCGCCACCTGGGACGCGGTGCGCCCATTGCTGACCGATGCCGCCCTGCTGGTGCGCGACGGCAATTTCGCCGCCTGGGCGGATTTCAAAGCCTGGATGGACACCGCGTTCGCGCGCGCCGTGCGGGCCGGCGCCGAGGCGGTACACGCCGGCGACCCGGCGGCGCGCGCCGGGCTGGAAGGCGCGCAGGCGCCCGGCTGGGGCGGCTACGACTACACCCAGCTCGCCCCGGCGGTGGACGTGATGGAGGTCACCGCCGCCGAACTGGCGCAGCCGCTGGCGCTGGCGATGCATCCGGGGCTGGTCACGCTGACCACCCTCACGGGTGGCCCCGATGCACCGGCGGACCTGTGGCGCGCGGCGCTGGCCGGATATCGCGGCGCGGTGCTGTGGGACCCGGACGCGCGCATCGCCCGCCCGGACGGCAGCCCCGGCCCGGACGGCGCGGCGCTGGCCGGGACGTTCGCCGAACTGGGCGGACCGCTCGGCGCGCGGCTGCTGGCGGCGGCGCCGCACACCGATCCGGTGGCGATCCTGTATTCGCCGCCGAGCTTTCGCACCCGCTGGATTCTCGACCGCCAGATCGAGGCCGATGCGGGTCAGGATTGGTCGCGCCGGGTGTCGGAGACCGAGCTGGGCGACAACGCGCTGCGCGCCGCGATGCGGCAAGCGGCGGACGGGCTGGCGCATCTGGCGCTGCAACCGCGCTATCTGTCGCCCGCCATGCTGGCCGGGGGCGCATTGCAACAGAACGGGCTGCGCGTGCTGATCCTGCCGCATGTGCTGGCGCTGTCGGATGCCGAACTGGCGGCAATCGGCGCGTTTATCGCCAACGGTGGCGCCGTGCTGGCCGATGTGCCGCCCGGCGGCTACGACGCGCATAGCCGCCGCCGCCCTGCCCCACTGCTCACCGCTGGGGTGACGCTGCTGCCTGGCCTGCCGCGCGCGGCGCTGGCGGCGCACCTGGCGGTGGCCGGCGTTACGCCGGCATTTACCCTGACCCGGCTGGACGGCGCCCCGGCCACGGATGCCACGCTGCGGGTGTTCGACGAGCCAAGCGGCGGGATGCTGCTCGGGGTGCAGCGGGAGCCAGGGGGCGATCCAGGGGTGGCGGCGGATAACGCGCCGCTGCTGCTGATCCTGGCGCAGCCGCGCTGGCTGCACGATCTGCGGCACGGCGGCCCGGCGCGGCGGACACGCCGGTTGCTGCTCGATAGTGCGCTGCCCGCGCTGCTATCCGCCGCCGCCCGGCCGTAGCGCGCGGTGCGATAGGATGGCTTGGCGTAACCTGATAAGCGCTACCGGGCCGCTTTGGGCCATATCGATGAGGACGCTGCGTGACTGCTGAGCCGCTCGATACGCTGCCGCCGGACGGCGCCGCCCCGCTGCTGGCCGCCCCGCTGCTGGCCAAGGCTGCCTTCGAGGCGGGCATGGCCGAGCGCCGCCAAGGCAGCCGCGAGGCGGCGCTGGCGTGGTTGCAGCGCGCGCTGACGCTTGATCCGGCGCACCGTCCCGCACGGATGGAACGGGCCACGCTGTGGCGCGAACTCGGCAAGCTGGACGAGGCCGAGGCGGATTACCGCTGGTTGCTGCACGAGCAGCCGGGCGGGGTGTTTCCCCTGAGCGGGCTCGGGCTGTGCGCCCGCCTGCGCCGCGATTTGCCGATGGCGCTGCAATACCTGTCGGTGGCCGCCCCGCTCGATCGCGGCGCGCGGCATGAATATGCCACCACGCTGCGCGAGATGGGGCAAATCGAAGCCGCCGAGGCTGAGTACCGGCTGTCGCTGGACGCGCATCCGGGCTGGTTCCCAGCGCTGATCGGGCTGGGCCTGTGCGCGCGGATGCGCCGCGATCTGCCGGCGGCGCTGGCGCATTTCACCGCCGCCCTGCAAGCCGTGCCGGGCGATCGCGGCGCGCGGCACGAACTGGCCACCACGCTGCGCGAGATGGGGCAAATCGAGGCCGCCGAGGCTGAGTACCGCACCCAGTTGGCCGCCCACCCCGGCTGGTTCCCCGCCCTGCTCGGTCTCGGCCTGTGCGCCCGTCAGCGGCGCGATCTGCCGGTGGCAGCGGAGATATTCGCCGGGGCCACCGCCGCCGCCCCCAACGATCGCGGCGCGCGGCACGAATACGCCACCACCTTGCGCGAGCTGGGCCGCGCCGAGGCGGCCGAGGCCGAGTACCGCACGCTGCTGCAAGCGCATCCGGGCTGGCTGCCGGCGCTGGTGGGTCTGGGGCTGTGCGCGCGGCTGCGCCACGATTTGCCGTCGGCGGCGGAGTGGCTCGCCAAGGCGGTGGCCGCCGCCCCGGCAGATCGCGGCGCGCGGCACGAACTGGCCACGGTTCTGCGCGAACAGGGCCGGGCGGTGGAAGCCGAGGCCGAATATCAGGCCAATCTGGCCGCCCATCCGGGCTGGTTCCCGGCGTTGCTGGGCTTGGGACTCTGCGCCCGGCTGCGCGGCGACCGGGCGGCAGCGCTGGCGCATTTGCAGGCGGCGGCCGCCGCCCAGCCGGACGATCCCGGCGTGTGGCTGGAGGTGCTGTCCGAATACCTCGACGCCGGACGGCTGGCCGACGCCCACGCCGTTGCCGAGCGGTTGATCGCCGAGCACCCGGCGATGCAGCAGGGCTGGCTTGGCCTGGGCCGCGCCGAACGGCAGGCCGGCCAGCGGGCGGCGGCGCTGGAGGCGTTCCGCAAGGGCTTTGAGCATTGCCCCGCCTATCCGCATTTCCTGATCGAGATGGCGGTCGAAGCGCAGGCGCTGGGCCGCTTTGCCGAGGCGGAGGCGTGGTTGCAGCAAGCCGGCGGGCATGGCCGGCTGGCGGCCCACGCGCTCACCTTGCAGGGCGAACAGGCCCGTATGGCGCAACGCTTCGAGGACGCCGAGGCGCTGTTCCGCCGCGCCATCGCGCACGGCGATGCCCCGGTTGGCGCGCACGGTTCGCTGGCGCAGACGCTGGCCGATCTGGGCCGTCTGCCGGAAGCGCTGGGCGTGCTGGAGGCGGCCGAGCGGCATTTGGGCCCGCGCCCCGATCTGGCGATCCGGCATGTGCACTTGCTGCGCCGCGCCGGGTTGCGCGACGAGGCGCTGGCGCTGGCGCGCGCCGCCTGCGCCGCGGCGCCGGCGCATTTCGGTCTGTGGTACGAGCGTTTCGAGAACGAGCGCTTCGCGCCGGGCGGCGCTGGCGGCACGCGGGATGACTTGGAAGCCCTGCTGGCGGCGGCCCCCGCAGCCAGCGTGCGCGACCGCGCGCTGCTGCACCATGCGCGCGGCGTGCTGGCCGAACAGCGCTGGCAGTTGAACGAAGCCGCCGCCGAATTCCGCCAGGGCATCGCGCTGGACGACGCGCTGGGCGCGCTGCATGAGGCGCTGGCGCGGATGAGTTTGCTGCTGTGCGATCCGGACACGGTGCGCCAGCATCTGCGCGCCAGCATGCGGCTGAGCGCGCCGTCGCGGCAGTTGCAGGGCCTGTCGCTGCATCTGATGCACACGCATCTCGGCCAGATCCTCGATGAGTTCATCATGGACGCGCCGATGCTGCAGGCGGTGGCCGGCACGCTGAAACTGCCGCCGGACCAGCGCGCCGCCGCCCTGGTGCCGCTGGCGCGCCGCGCGCCGGATCACACGCTGGCCGCCATCGCGCTGCTGATCGCGCTGCGCCAATCCGGCCGCTTCGATTTGCCCGCCGCCGCAGCCGCCGCAGGCCGCAGGCCGGCGCCTATTCCAGCCAGCATCGCCCAGTTCTGGGATGACGCCACGCCGCCCGACGACATCTTGCGGCTGATGCAAAGCTGGACCGAGCGCAATCCCGGCCACCGCCATACCCGCTTCGATAAAGCCTCGGCCGGGGCGTACCTGATGGCGCGCTACACGCCGGACGTCGTGCTGGCGTACCGCAGGGCCCGCGAACCGGCGATGAAAGCCGATCTGTTCCGGCTGGCGTGGCTGTTTTGCGAAGGCGGCGTCTATGCCGATGCCGACGACCGCTGCCTGCGCCCGCTGGCCGACTTCGTGCCGCCATACGCCGATTTCGTGGTTTATCAGGAAGAATACGGCACGCTGGGCAACAACTTCATGGTCGCGGCGCCGTTGCATCCGGTCATCGGGCTGGCGCTGCAATCGGCGGTCGAAGCCATCAATCGCGGCGACGAGGACTTGCTGTGGCTGGCCACCGGGCCCGGTTTGATCACCCGTTCGTTCGTGCAGACGGTGTTCACCTCGCCGCTGGCGCTGCCCGGCTGGCTGGAGCGCAGCGCGATCCTGCACCGCCACGACCTCGCGCGCGGCGTCGCGGTGCACTGTCTGGCCGGCTACAAGAACACCAAACGTTACTGGGCCCGCGCGGTGTTCGGCGCGGGGCCGGCGGCAAAGGTTGAGGCTGGCAATGTTGTTTCGTTCAAGCCCGCCAGATGACGGCTACTCGCCGCGGCGGATTTGCAGCGAGAACAACTGCGCGCCGAGCATGCGGTTATCGCTGCTGCCGAACACGTTCGGCCGCACGGCGTCCGGCGTGTCGAGCGTCAGCACATTGTCGGACGGCTTGAGCAGATTCGGATCGAACGAGGCGAAATACGTTGTCCGGCGCTGCACGTAATACGAGGCGATGCGCAGGCCGTTGAGATACACCAGCACATTCTGCGCATCCAGATGATGCTCTTTCTTGAAAACATCGATATCGAGAATCAGGTCGGCTTGCGCCGGCAAGGCGCCCAAACCTGAATCGAACGCAAACGTTATCTCGCACCATTTGCCGTTCGACCAAATAAACCCGGTTTCCGGCGGCCAGAAATTACGCATGGCAACACCAGGGTCTTCGGAAGCAGAAAAAGTTACGATATCATCGAATGACTGCATTGCCGGGATCCTCTACGCGCCGCCGCGCCGATAATGGCACTTACACAGAATGGGCAGCAAGCGCCGCTACCTGGAAATAATGTAATTTTAAGGTATCTTGGCTGTCAGGATCAACGGGTATTGAAATCTGTTGGTAATTGTAACGGCAGCTCCGGCAACGGCGGCTGGCCGCTGCGCACGGCCTGGGCGGCGGCTCCGGCGAGGCGCAGGTACCAGTCGGACGGCACGTGGCAGCCATCGGCATCCAGCGCCACGAACGGCGGATTGGCCGGCGTGCGCGCCGAGGACGCCACCAGCTTGAACATCGCGGTGCCTTCGTCGGCTTCGTCGAACATCGCGCCATACAGCATCGTGGCACCGGCACCGAGCGCGTTGCGCACCTGCCGCCAGTAGAACCGGCCGCAGTCGCGCGGAATTTGGTTGCGCACCGCCTTGTCCGGATTATGCCGGGCCCGCATCAGATTGGCCCAGGAGAAGCCGGGGAACACCACCGGCAAATAATCCGCCCCGGCAGCGGCGGCGGCGGGCAGGTCGGGCACGATGTTGCTGTCGCGGAAGCGATCCGCTCCGGCGGCGCTGGCGTAACGCCCGACCGTCCACGGGCTGAGCACGCCGAGCCGTGGCCAGACCTGTTGCCAGCCCGGATCGGGGTCGGCGTCACCGGTGCCGGTGCGCCAGCCGGACGGCACGCCGCCAAGCACGGTGATGCCGCCAGGGCCGCTTGCCTGGGTCAGTTGCGCCAGCAAGCCCTGCGCATCGCCCGGCGTCATCGGGCGATGCGCGAAACCGAGCCCCCACAGCCCGAGCAGCGGATGGCCGCGATGGCGCAGATAGGCCGGGCTGCGCGTCATCCCATCAGCCTCCAGCCGGGCCCAGTCCCGCACCAGCGCCGGATAGTCGCGCGGTTGCAGGCCGGACAGGTCGTACATCACGAAGAACACCCGGCCATGCGCCGCGGCCGCGCGGCGCACATTGTCCAGCACATGATCGGCGGAGGCGCGCACCGCATCGTTCAGTACCGCCGTGGCGAAGCGCTGCAACGCCACGCCGTCCAGCCCGTACTGCTCCATCCAGGCGAAATGCCGGTCCACCGTGGCCGGATTCTGGCTGCTGAACACATCGATGCGCGTGCCATCCGCCGTGGTCAGCCCGGACGGGCAACGCTCGGCGGCGGACAGTTCGGACACATCGGGCAGCATGTCGATGGTGGGCGCGCTGACCGGCCCTGGCGCGTCCGACCAGTGCACCCAGCCGCGCTTGGCGGCATCGCCCGGACAGGCGAACCAGCCCTGATAGCCCATGATCAGCTTGCCAGTGAGCGTGCCGTGGTCGAGCAGGCCCGCATCGGCCGGGCTTGCGGCATGCACGCCGGGCGAGGCCAGCGCCAGCAGCGCTGCGAGCGCCAGGGCACCGTAACAGGCAGCGCTACGCATCCGGCCCGATCAGGCGGACCAAGCTTAGGCGTTTGACGTGGAATGCCAGACGGCGGGAATCCTTGCTGCTGCTGACATCGCTCGGCCGGGTGGCGTTCTCATACTGCAAGCGCAGCGTCACGCGCGGCGCGGTTTGCAGCATGGCCGCATCCATTTTGATCTCGCTGAACTGCACGAAGCTGTCGGTCAGCGTGATGCGTCCCACCCAGGCATCGTTGATCAGCACCTGCATGTCCTGGCGGGTGATAGCGGGCGGATACAGAAACGGCCCGGCGGTGATGCGCAGCGCGTATTTGCCGGGCTCGGACGGCGCATCGAACGTCACGATGCTTTGCGGACCGTCGGTCCAGGTGAAATCGCGCTCCGCCCCCGACCAGCCGCCGCCCAGATACGGCTTGGCGTTGCCGCCCTGCGTCAGATCCAGATCGACCACCATCACGCTGGGCACGCCCAGATGGGCCCGCACCAGTTCAAGCTGGGTGGCGCCGTCCAGCTTCAGCACCCCGGCGTCGCCGCGCCCGTTACGGGCGTGGACCTCGACGGTCTCGTCGATCAATTCGCCGGTGGTGAAGCGGTCCTCCATCGGCAGCGAGAACACGAAGCTGTGGCCGTGCGGGCTCGCCGTGGCGGCGCAGGTGGCGATCAACTGGCCGCGGCGGCGAACTTCGATTTCCAGGCCAAGCTTCATGTCGAACATGCCGGCATCGACGCTGCCCGCGATGCGGTCGCCGCGCACGTCGAAATAGCCGGACAGCGAGCCCGCCACACCGGCTGCTGTGTCTGTTTTGGCCCCAAACAAGCGGCCGAACAGCTTGCCGATCATCGCCGCCTACCCCGCTGTTGCCATCAGGCGCCGGCCCATTCGGCCACTGGGGCGGCCATGCGCTGCCAGTTGAACGCGGCATTGCCTTCCAGCGCCAGCGGCGCCAGTTCGGCCAGCTTGCGCGGGTGCGATATGCTGGCGAAAGCGGCGGCGAAGTCGCTGACCGAAAGCGGGTCGAAATACACCCCGGCATTGCCGACCACTTCCGGCAGGCTGGAACTCCAGGACGACAGCACCGGCTTGCCCAGGCTCATCGCCTCCAGCGCCGGAATGCCGAAGCCTTCGTAGATCGATGGGAAGATCAGGAACTCGGCGCCCTTGATCAGCCGGTATTTCGTAAATTCCGAGACGAAACCCGAGAACAGGATGCGCTTACGCGCCTCCGGCGGCACCTCGTCCATGAACTGATCGACCTTCCAGCCCTTGCGCCCGATCACCACGAAGCGCAACGGCGAGCGCCGCACCTCATGCGCCGACAATGCCCGCAGCAGCAGGCCAAGATTCTTGCGCGGCTCGATGGTGCCGACCACCACCGCGTACGGGCCGAGGCGCAGCGGCGGCATATTGCGGTCGAGCAACTGGAAGCTGTCCGGCCAGTCGGCATATTGATACAGCAGCCGGGTTTTCGGCGCGGCCGAAGGATAGGCCGCCAGCAAGGCGGCGCGGGTCGCTTCGGAAATACAGAACACCGCCTCGTCGGTCGCCAGTTGCAGCGGCAGATTCTCGAGGTGGTAGGCGATATTGGCTGCCTCGTGGTACTCCGGCATGACCAGCGTGCTCATGTCGTGCACGGTGCTGGCTTCGCGGGTGGCAATGCCGAAGCTGTCCTTCACCGAGGGGTACAGCAACCGCCCGGTACGGTCGGCGAGGTCCGGCTGTGCGATGGCCACCGCCTCGAAGGTCTCGCGCAGGAACGCGCCGGTGCCGGCGGTGATCGCGGCCATCACGGCCGGGGCGGGAATGCGGGTCAGCTGGAACATGAATTCCAGATCGACGCCGCCGTGCCACAGCAACGACTGCACCAGCCGGCGGGTGAACACCGGAATGCCGGTCCAATAGGTCTCGAACAGCGGCGTGACGTCGAGCGTCACTTTCGGATGCGCCGAGAGGTAGTTCATCGGCCAGCCCCCGCGTGCTGCGCTATCATGCCGCGTCCTGCCCGGACCAGCGCCGGATGGCGCGCGGGCCGTAAATACCGGCGATGTCGAACGGCAGGAAGCCGGACAATGCGGCGGCCCCTGTGTTTGTCCGGGTGGCGGCCAGCACGCCGATTGCGGCCGCGCTGGTATAGAAGCCGATGGTGTGCCGCCAGAAGTCGAACGATTCGTGCACCAGCATGTGCAGCGGAACTTGGCCGAGCAGCGGATGATCTTCGTCGATATCGTGGTCGGCGAACACGATGTTGGCGAAGCTGGCGCGCGGTACCATCAGGCCGCTGTCGCGCAAGGCGGGCAGCAAGGCGGCGATGCGCGGGATCAGCGCGGCTGGCGTCCCACTCCCATTTGGCCCACTCCCATTTGGCCCGCTGCCATAAGGCGCCCGCACATATGGCAGGCGCAGCACCAGCAGCGTGGCCGGATCGAAGCAGGCGCGCAGCACCTCCTCCGCCACGGCGCGGGCGAAATCCGCATCGGCCAGCGCGGTCTCGCTCAGCGGCAGATACCGCAGCGTGGCGAAGCCGCCGAGGCTGGCCGGATCGATCGGCCCGGCCTGCTGGATGCGATTGGCGGTGTCTTCGGGGGAATGGCGGTTGAAGAAGAAGCGCAGCAGCGCCGCCGGAGGATGGTCGGGCGGGGCGGCGGCATTCAGCAGCAGCGGCGCCGGCTGGGTGCGCTGGGCGCCGCAGCCGAACACGAAATGCGTGTTCACCTGGCTGCGCACCTGGGTCAGCAGTTCCGCCGCGCGGCCGTTGAGCTTGTTCAGGGCGCGGAAATTGTCCTGAAAGCCCAGATTGTAGAAGAACACATGGGTGCTGAACCCCTCCAGCGGCTTCACCGCGTGGCCGTCGCTCAGGCACAGATGCTCGGAAAATTCGGCGGCCTGGCTGCGCAGCCAGCGCTGCGAGACGCCCTCGGTGAACAATTCCGGGCGGGCGATGCATTTCAGCTTGGTGCCGAGGCGCAGCACCTCGTCCCACACCAATTGGATGGCCGCGCGCAGTTCCGGCGAGACCGGCGCCGCCAGCACTTCGTGCGGCTCGGCCACCGAGCCGCGCAGGCCGATCGAATCAGCCTCGCCGCCGGGCAGCGAAACCAGCAGGCCGGAGCCACTGAACATGCTCAACTCCGCCGGAACGCGAAACCGGGCTCGGACGGCGCGGCCAGCAGCCGGGGGGCCGCGTTGAACTCCGCGCTGTCATACAGCTCCTTGATGAAGTCCCAGGGGGCGATGGATTGATTTCCTAAGCGGGTGACGTAGGCGGACATCCCGGCGTGATCCGCCGGGCGGCCGAGCACATAGACGTAGCCTGCCCGCACGAACGCCTCCAGCCCCGCCGCGGCGATGAAATCGGCGAACACCCGGCCGCAGCCGCTCAATTGCTCGATCCGGTGCACCAGGGTCGGGTCGGCCAGCACAATGGCGTCGAGTTCGGACAGGTTCATGTCGCTGTCTTCGGCCAGCGTGGCAGCCACCGGGGGCTGAATTTCGATCTGCGCCGAGGCTTCGAGCAGCGCCAGCGGCTGGTCGCGCAGCGCCTCGGCCGGCCCGCTCACCCGCAGCCGGAACGCGCACCAGCCGGTGCCGAACCCGCCATCCTCGGCCAGATCCCAGCGATAGCGGCTGGCGATGCCGAGCGCCACTTCCGCGCTGCCGGCCATGACGCAGACCACCAGCGGCTGCAACGGCGCTTCGTCGTCGAATGCCCAGCCCTCAATGTACCCGGACGAGGTGAGCGCATCTATATGTCCA
Organism: Rhodospirillales bacterium; assembly: GCA_025359905.1. Lineage (GTDB taxonomy): Bacteria > Pseudomonadota > Alphaproteobacteria > Acetobacterales > Acetobacteraceae > CAIPHQ01. The sequence continues at coordinate 3,086 of JANYDF010000109.1, read as the reverse complement.
CGCAGCACGGCCAGCACTCCGACGCGATGGCGAGCAGATACAAGACTGCACCCTTGGTCAGCTAGGGGGGAGGAGCAATATCATGCCATTCTCGCAATAATGTTTCACTGCTGCCCGCTTGCGTGCAATAGGCAGACAATTGTAAACAATGTGCTGTCGGCTTCAGTTTTCGCACGCCATCCGGGTCTGTATTGGTAACTATTTCGGAACGCTCTATGCTGGCAGGCCATATCGACACCATCACATCACCGGGCTTTGTCGAAGGCTGGGCCTATGACCGCTCCGCCCCGGCGCGGCCGCTGACGGTGAGCGTGCTGGACCCGGCCGGGCAGGAGATCGCCTGGGGGCTGGCGCATCGCTACCGCGAGGATCTGGCGCTGGCGCAGATCGGCACCGGCTGGTGCGCGTTTCAGTTGCGCGTGGCGGGGCCGGTCAGCCGGCTGCGCAAACTGGCGCTGAGCCTGCTGGACCGCGCCAGCCAAACCGAAATCCACCGGGCCGGCCCGGCGCTGTTTGCCGAGGATAGCGAGCGGCTGCTGTCCAATGTCGGCGACGTGACCCGCGCGGACCCCACGGTGATCGGCGCGGTCGAGCAGTTGCGCGGCTGCACGGGTTTGTTCGAACGCTTCATCCAGCAGCGCGGCGAAGACATGTTCGTGCGCACCGCTTATGTCTACGTGCTGGGCCGTTCGGCGGATACCGCCGGGCTGGAGCTGTATGGCGGGCTGCTGCGCAATGCCAAGCTGACCCCGTACAATCTATTAGGTACACTGTATAACAGTAACGAATTCCGCTCCCGCCCCCGCCTGCTCGGTGCGCCGAACACGCCGGCGTTCCCGTTTGCCGCCGCATGAAGGACCTGTGTTCGCTTGGCTGAGATCTTCGACGAACACGGGCTGGCGGTGTCGCTGCCGGCGGGCGAGGTGGCGAAGCTGAGCCTGTCCGGCTCGCTGTTCAGCGCCGCCGACTTGGCCGCCGCCCCGGTGTCGCCCGGCTTGCTGCGGGCGGTGCAGCTGGTGGAGGCGGCCAGTGCCAAGCGCGGCGGGCGGCTGGTGTTCATCGCCCGGCCGGAGGTGTTCACCGATCCGGTCACGCTGGGGTGGCTGGGCGAACGGCTGCACGGGATCGGCAACCATCTGTGCATCACCGACGGCGGCGCCGTGCGGGTGCTGCCGGGGCTGCGCAACCACATGTTTTTCTACCAGCCCGGCCTCCACGCCAACGCCGAGGCGTTCGGCCGGCTGTGCTGGCGGGCGCCGGAACTGATCGCCGGCCTCGGCGTGCAAATCAACAGCGCCGCACGGGTGCAGCTGGGCGAGACCAGCGTGGGGCCCGCCAGCCAGCTGCTGATGCCGCAAACCGGGGCGGCCGCCGATCCGGCCGAGTTGTTCGGCTTCTGCATCACCCCGGGCCCGGCCGAGCGCGCGGCCAGTTGGATGCTGGCGCGCGGCCCGGTTGACCCGGCCCCGCTGACCGGCTTCGCCCGTGCCGCCTACCTGCCGCTGACCGAGACGGCTTTGAGCGAGCCGGTGTTCTGCGATGCGGCGGCCGATCACGTGGCCGCCACGTTCTTCGACCCCGCCGCCTGCCTGCTGCTGCGCCTGCCCGAGCTGGCCAGCGGCAATACCACCTTGGCCGACCGGCTGGCGTTCGCCGTGGCGCGGCTGAGCCGTGGCCGGGTGGCGCTGCCGCGCGTGCCGGCGGGCAACATCTTTTTCCTGACCGGCGACCCAGACCCGGCGCTGCTGGACGGGCTGGGCGCGGCCCCGGCGTTGACGCTGCCCGGCTCGTTCGATTTCTGGCGGCATCCCACCGCGTTTTACAGCCGCTTCGCCAGCATCGCCGTGCTGGGTCTGGCGGCGCGGCGGCGGGCGTACGGGCCGCTCGCCACGCTGCTGACCAAGGCGCTGGGCCGCAAGCCCGAGCTGCGCTGGCTGAAGTCCGACCACGACGAGCACGCCTGAGCGCCCGCATTCCTGAACGCCGGAGACGCATGCCGCATGCAGGTTTTGTCCGCCAAGCCGAAGGTGACCATCGATATCGGCCCGCTGTTCGAGGATCAGTGGACCGGCATCCCGGTGTTCACCCGCCGTCTGGTGCAGTCGTTGCAGCGCCACGGCGGGGTGGAGCTGGAATTCGCCTATAACCGCGCCCGCGTGCCCGAAGCTGCCGTCGATGCGGCGATCCAGATGGGCAGCGGCAGCATTCTGCGCGAGGGCTACGAACACACCGCCGCCGACGCCTACGGCCTGATCGCCCAGGACAGCCACGTGCTGTTTCCGACCGTGAAGGGCTACCTGTCGGCCAGCGGGCGCGAGGCCAGCACGGTGCACGACATGAGCACGCTGTTCATGCCGGAGAACCACGAGGCGGCCAATATCGCCTGGCACCTCGACCATCTGGCCACCGAACTGGCCACCGACAACGCGGTGTTCTGCGTGTCCGAGGCGACCCGCATCGCACTGCTGGCAGCCTACCCGTCGGCGGCCGGCAAGGCGCGGCTGCTGTATCAGTATGCCGACTGGCCGGACGAATTCGACGCCATCGAGCGCAACCAGCCGGCCATCCGCATGGGCCGCTACGCGGTGGTGGTGGGCACGCTGGAGCCGCGCAAGAATCTGCGGCTGCTGCTCGACGCGCTGGAACAGCCGGAGCTGAAACGCAGCAAGCTGCGCTTCGTGGTGATCGGCAAGAAAGGCTGGCTGATCGACCAGTTCCTCGCCGAGATGGCCCCCGAGCACCGCCAGCGCGTGGTGTTCTCCGGCTTCGTCTCGGAATACATCAAATACCGGCTGATCAAGGCCGCCGCGTTCATGGTGTATCCGTCGCTGTACGAAGGCTTCGGCATCCCCGCACTGGAGGCGATGAGCCTGGGCAAGCCGGTGCTGGCGGCCCGCACATCGAGCCTGCCTGAGATCGTGGGCCCGGCCGGGGTGTATTTCGACCCGCTGTCGCCCAGCGACTTCGCCGCCGGCTTCGCCGAACTGGACAACCCGAGGCGCATCGCCGAACTGGCCCCGCTGGCGGTGGACCACGCGGCGACGTTCGGCTGGGAGCGGATGGCGGCCCCGGTGGTGGAGTGGGCG
>JANYDF010000155.1 GCA_025359905.1 Rhodospirillales bacterium | reverse complement strand
AAACGTCGAGCCGACCAAGCCGGCAACCGAGCACGGGAAAGCCTAGCCAACCCATGGAACGCGGCACAGCGGCACCCAGGTGCCGCTGTGCTTGCTCGATGCGAATTATTGGGGGACTAGGATTCGAACCTAGATAAAACGAGTCAGAGTCGTTTGTCCTACCATTGAACGATCCCCCATCGGGATACTTGTGGTCCTAACCTCGCCGCCTTGCTCTGTCAAACGCTTGCTCACGATAGGCCGAGCGATACTTTCAGCCCTGATATGCCCACCCTGCCGCAATAAACCTGCCAGAGCCCCGGTGGCCGTATTCCCCCGTCCGGTATCCCGATTGCGGGGCAAGGCACCTAACATACGCTTCAGCCGGGTGCAATGGTCGCGCTGCCCGCATGGCGCCACTCTGGCAAATCGCCTCTTGCCGCCCCAGGTTTTGCCGAACACAATATTGCGTTAAGCCCTGAAGGTTCCTTGATGTCCGACTGTGCCGACCCTTTCGTGGATGAACGGCAACGGCCCCCGCCGCCTGCCTTCGCCGCGCTTGACCTCGGCACCAACAATTGCCGCTTGCTGGTTGGCGCGCCGTCGGGCGAGGGCTTTCGGGTGCTGGACAGCTTTAGCCGCATCGTCCGGCTCGGCGAGGGGTTGCAGCAAACCGGGCGGTTGAGCGAGTTGGCGATGGACCGCGCGATGGCGGCCTTGCATGGCTGCGCCGCGCGCTTGGCGCGCCGGCCAGTGCGCGGGTTGCGCGCGATTGCCACCGAAGCCTGCCGCCGCGCCGAGAATGGCGAGGCGTTCCTGGCCCGGGTGCGCCAGGAAACCGGGCTGCCGATTGACGTGATTTCCAGCCGCGAGGAAGCCGAGCTGGCGGTTGAATCGTGCGCCCCGCTGCTGCGCCGGGCCGGGCGGCGGGCGCTGCTGTTCGACATTGGCGGCGGTTCGACCGAACTGGCGTGGATTCGGCTGCCGCCGGGCGACGCCCGCCCCGAATTGATCGGCTACATCTCGTTGCCGGTCGGCGTGGTGACCTTGGCCGAACGTTGCGGTACCGCTGGCTTTGCCGCCGACGGTTTTCGCACCATGGTGGACGATGTCTCGGCACGGCTAGGCATGTTCGAGAGTGTGCATTGCATCGGCCACGAAATCCGCCAGGGCGGCGTATTCCTGCTCGGCACCTCGGGCACCGTGACCACGCTGGCCGGATTGGCGCTCGATTTGCCGCGCTATTCCCGCCCGCGCGTCGATGGCGCGGTGCTGACCTTCGAGGAAGCCACGGCGGCGGTGAACAAGCTGCGCGCCATGGGCCGCGACGGGCTGGCGGCGCATCCGTGTGTCGGGCCTGACCGGGCCGATTTCGTGCTGCCCGGCTGCGCCATTTTTGCCGCCATCCACAAGATGTGGCCCGCACAGCAGGTCGTCGTGGCCGACCGTGGTTTGCGGGAAGGTATGTTGCTGCGCATGATGTATGGTGAGCGTTCGCGCACGCCGCGCCGTCAGCGCCCGTATATTCCGGCGGGCCTGCCGATTCCCGTCTGAAAGTAGCCCGATATGCCGAAATTGCCCGGTTCCAAATCGCCGGGGTCGAAGCCGCCCGGCTCGGCCTCACCGGGAGGCGATGCCGCGACTTCACGCGGCCTGCGGGTGAGTTTGCGCACCGCCAACAAGCGCAGCCCGGCCAGCCAGCGCTGGCTGGAGCGCCAGCTTAACGATCCGTACGTCGCTGCCGCCCAGTCGCAGGGCTGGCGCTCGCGCGCGGCGTTCAAGCTGATCGAGTTGGACGACAAGTATCAATTGCTCCGCCCAGGCATTCGCGTGGTCGATCTGGGTGCCGCCCCTGGCGGCTGGAGCCAAGTGGCGGTGCAGCGCGGCGCTGGCATCGTGGTGGCGCTCGATCTGCTGCCAATCGATCCGCTGGAAGGGGTGACCTTCCTGCAAGGCGACTTCAACGACGCTGACATGCCGCAACGGCTGACCGAACTGCTCGGCGGCAAGGCCGATCTGGTGCTGTCTGACATTGCGCCCAACACCACTGGGCATGGTGCCACCGACCATTTGCGCATCGTCGCGTTGGCCGAACTTGCATTCGATTTCGCGGTGAACACGCTGTCGCCGGGTGGGGCGTTCGTTGCCAAGGTGTTCCAGGGCGGCTCGGAGAAGCAGTTGCTGGCGCCGATGAAGCAAGTGTTCGCCACCGTGCGCCACGCCAAGCCGCCCGCCAGCAGGAAGGGGTCGAGCGAGCTTTACGTGGTTGCGACGGGATTTCGTGGAGCGTTGTAAGGGGCGTTCACGGCATATCTTTCGTGCAATCGCCCAGGTCCTTGAGCTAGTTTCGCCACATGAGTAGGCCGCTGTTCCTAACCGGCGATGATGAAACTGAGGCCGAAGCCCGTGCTCTGACGGCGGCGGTCGCTGAATCGGACGCTGACCCCCGCACGGTGCCGCACGAGCGGGTGCGAGCGTGGCTGTTGCGGTTTGCGGCTGGAGACTTCGAGGCACCGCCGCCAGAGCCAATTTAGCCGATGCCGGTGGTTTGGCGAACCCGCGCACTCGCCGGCATTGCTCGGATTGTCCGATACATTTCGAGAAATAATCCTGTTGCTGCATCAGGTGTTGCCCGCGACATTCTGCTCGCGGGGGACAGCTTGGTATCGTTCCCACGGCGCGGTAACGGTGCTGCGCGTTTGGCACGCGGCGCAAGATCGCTGATTGGTGGCGCTTGGGCGAGCCAGCGCACACCAGCCTGTCACGCCATCATGCTTGCACCGCAGCATGAGCGAGAGTAAGCGGGCGCGCCAAGGCTTCGCAAAGGTACGGCCATGGCACCCCAGGATATGCAGGCTGCACCGGCAGCATCACCCATCGTGCGGCGCGGCGATTACGGCGCACGCATCGTCGAGGCGCTGGCGTTCGACGACGTGCTGCTCGAACCGGCGTACTCCGAAGTGCTGCCGAACAAGACCGACACGACCAGCCGCCTGACCCGCACCATCACGCTGAATATTCCGCTGGCGTCCTCCGCCATGGACACCGTGACCGAGAGTGCCATGGCGATTGCCATGGCGCAGCACGGCGGCATCGGCGTGATCCACAAGAATCTGACGCCGGAAGAGCAGGCGGCCCAGGTCCGCACGGTGAAGAAGTTCGAGTCGGGCATGGTGATCAACCCGGTCACCATCCACCCCGACCAGACGCTCGCCGATGCGCGGGCGCTGATGACCACCTACCGGATCAGCGGCATTCCGGTGGTCGAGCGCGGCACCGGGCGCTTGGTCGGCATCCTGACCAACCGCGACGTGCGTTTCGCCACCGACCCGGCGGTCAAGGTTTACGAACTGATGACGCGGGAGAATCTGGTCACTGTCACCTCCGACGTCGGACCCGATTCGGCGCGGCGGCTATTGCACAAACATCGCATCGAAAAGCTCCTGGTGGTGGACGACACTTATCGCTGTGTCGGGCTGATCACCGTCAAGGACATGGACAAGGCGGAAACCCATCCGCTCGCCAACAAGGACGACCTCGGCCGCCTGCGGGTGGCGGCGGCGACCGGCGTGGGCGAGGACGGGCACGCCCGCGCCCGCGCGCTGCTAGACGCCGAAGTCGATGTGATCGTGGTCGATACCGCGCATGGCCATTCGGCCGGCGTGATCCAGGCGGTCGAGCGGATCAAGCAACTCTCCAATTTCGTGCAGGTGATCGCGGGCAACGTGGCGACCCCGGAAGGCGCTGCGGCGTTGATCGCGGCGGGAGCGGACGCGGTGAAGATCGGCATCGGGCCAGGCAGCATCTGCACCACCCGCGTGGTGGCCGGCGTCGGCGTGCCGCAATTCTCGGCCGTGATGGAAACCGCTGCCGTGTGCCGTGCGGCCGGTGTGCCGGCGATTGCCGATGGCGGCATCCGCACCAGCGGCGACATGGTCAAGGCGCTCGGCGCTGGCGCGGATTGCGTGATGATCGGCAGCCTGCTGGCTGGCACCGACGAAGCGCCGGGCGAGGTGTTTCTGTATCAGGGCCGTTCATACAAGTCCTATCGCGGCATGGGCAGCCTCGGCGCCATGGCGCGCGGCTCGGCGGATCGCTATTTCCAACAGGAAATCCGTGACACGCTGAAGCTGGTGCCGGAAGGCATCGAAGGCCGGGTCGGCTACAAGGGGCCAGTGACGGCGGTGCTGCACCAGTTGGTCGGCGGCTTGCGCGCTGGCATGGGCTACACCGGCAGTGCCACCATCGCCGATTTGCAGCAAAACGCCCGTTTCCGCCGTATCACCGGTGCCGGACTGCGCGAGAGCCACGTGCATGACGTGGCGATCACCCGTGAAGCCCCGAACTACCGGCAGGAAAGCTGATGCGGAACGTGTCGGCTGAGGGCCGCATTTGACCCCCGCCGCACGGCTGCTGGCCGCCATCGAGCTGTTGGCCGCCATCGAATCCAACCCGCGCAAGCCCGCCGACGCGGCCGCCAACGCGTTCTTCCGTGACCGCCGTTACATCGGCGGCGGCGACCGCCGTGCGGTGTCGGAGCGCGCTTGGGGCGTACTGCGCGCCAAGCGGCGGCTGACATGGTGGCTCGACCGCGCGCATCTGCCGCCCAATCCACGCTTGCTGGTGGCGGCTTCGCTGCTGGTGCAGGGCTGGACGCTGGACGGGGTGAAGCAATCGTTCTCTGGCGGCCAATACGGTCCGAGTTCGTTGAGTGCCGCCGAACTGGCCGGGCTGCGCGAAGTGGAGGGGCATACCCCGGAACATCCGGAGATGCCGGACGCAATCCGGCTGGAAGTGCCAGACTGGCTGCTGCCGCATCTGCAAGCCCGTTTCGGCGCGGAACTCGACATCGAGATGGCGGCGCTGTCCGAACCGGCGCCGCTCGATCTGAGGGTCAATCTGCTCAAGACCGACCTGGAAACGGCGAAGGGCTTACTGCTGTCCGAAGGGCTGGAGTCCGAACCGACCAAGTTGTCGCCTTGGGGCCTGCGTATCCCGGGGCGGCGTCAGGTGACGGCGGGCAAGACGTTTCAGGATGGCCTGGTCGAAATTCAAGACGAAGGCAGCCAGCTTGTCGCCGCTATCGTCGGCGCCGGGCCCGAAATGCGCGTCGCTGATTGGTGCGCCGGGGCAGGCGGCAAGACACTGGCCTTGGCGATGGCGATGGGCAATCGCGGCCATATTGCCGCCTGCGATGTGTCCAAGTTCCGCCTGGAGGGTGCGGTGCGGCGGCTGCGGCGCGCTGGGGTGCACAATGTCGAGCAGCATTTGACCGAGCCGGGCGACAAATGGCTGAAGCGCCGGGCGGGCAGTTTCGACCGTGTGCTGGTCGATGCGCCGTGTACCGGCACCGGCACGTGGCGGCGCAACCCGGATGCGCGGCTGCGGCTGGCTGCCAACGATTTGGCCGAATTGCGGCCCAAGCAGGCGGCAATTCTGGAACAGGCCGCACGGCTGGTTCGCAGCGGCGGCTGGCTGGTCTACGCTACCTGCTCGTTGCTGCCGGAAGAGAACGAGGCGCAAGTGCAGGGCTTCCTCGCTAACCATCCCGAGTTCGCCGTGGTGCCGCTGTCCCGTGCCTGGACACTGGCTGCCCCGGTGCCATGCCCCGGACCATTCTTGAGTCTGACGCCGCGCCGCCACGGCACCGATGGCTTTTTCGCCGCCGTGCTGGAGCGGTTGCCGGGCAAAGCGTCGCTTCTGAGTGAACCAACCGAAGGCGAGGCGGAGGAGGCTGCGTGATCGCCATTCGCCGCGCCCGGCCGGCCGATGCCCCGTCGATTGGGGCCGTGCATGTCGCGGCTTGGCGGAGCGCCTATCCCGGCATCTTGCCGGATGCGTATCTTGCGAAGTTGTCGGCCACACGGCAGGCAATGTTTTACGACAACACCATCCGCGCCAGTGCGGCAGGCGTGCATGTCGCCACCGCCTCCGGTCTCGACCTGGGACCGGCGGGCGGGCCGACCCGCATCGTTGGTTTCGTGACCGACGGCTTGGCACGCCCGCAACGCAGCGGACCGGCCCCGGCGGAAGGCGAGATCGAGACGCTGTATGTGCTGGACGACTGGCGCGAACGCGGCCTTGGCCGCCGCCTGATGCGCGCCGCTGCCGCCCATCTGGCCGCCGCTGGCTGCGCTTCGGCATTCGTCTGGGTGCTGCGGCAGAACCAAAGCCGCTGGTTTTACGAGCGGCTTGGCGGAAAAGTTGCCGCGGAAGCCACCATCGAAGTCGGTGGCGCGCCGGTGACGCAAACTGCCTATGTCTGGTCGCCAATCGACAAACTGGTGCAGGCCACGTCTGCCGCGCCGTAATGCAACCGCGCCACGCCCGCGCAACCGACCGTTAGGAACCCGCCATGACTGACGCCGCCCCCGCCGCGGAACGTGTGCTGATTCTCGATTTCGGCAGTCAAGTGACCCAGTTGATCGCCCGGCGGCTGCGCGAGAGCGGTGTCTATTGCGAAATCTGGCCGTATTCAACCGATCCCGAGCGGATTCGTTCGTTCGCCCCGGCGGCGTTCATTCTTTCCGGCGGCCCGGCCAGCGTGACCGAGGCTGGCAGCCCGCGTGCGCCGGAGGAGGTGTTTCTGGCTGGCGTGCCGGTGCTGGGCATCTGCTACGGCCAGCAAACCATGTGCGCACAACTCGGCGGCGAGGTGCTCGGCTCGGATCACCGCGAATTCGGCCGCGCTTTCGTCGACGTGGTGGAACCCTGCGCACTGTTCCGGGGCGTATGGGCTAAGGGGGCGCGCGAGCAGGTGTGGATGAGCCACGGCGATCGCGTCACGGCGCTGCCGCCCGGCTTTCACACCGTGGCGGTCAGCGAAGGCGCGCCATTCGCCGCCATCGCCGACGACCGCCGCCGCTTCTACGGCGTGCAGTTCCACCCTGAGGTGATGCACACCCCGCACGGCGCCCAGTTGCTGCGCAATTTTGTCCATGAGGTGGCGGGGCTATCAGCCAGTTGGACCATGGCCGGGTTTCGTGCCGCCGGCATCGCGCGCATCCGCGAGCAGGCCGGCACTGGGCGAGTGATCTGCGGCCTGTCGGGCGGCGTCGATTCCTCGGTGGCCGCCGTGCTGATCCACGAGGCCATCGGCCAGCAACTGACCTGCATTTTTGTCGATCACGGCCTGCTGCGCGCCGGTGAGGCGGAGCAGGTGGTGGAGACCTTCCGCGACCGCTTCAACATCCATCTGGTGCACCGCGATGCGTCCGAGTTGTTCCTGCGCGAACTGGCGGGCGTCACCGACCCCGAGACCAAGCGCAAGACCATCGGCCGCTTGTTCATCGAAGTGTTCGACGAGGAAGCCGCCAAGCTCGGCGGGGCGGATTTCCTGGCGCAAGGCACGCTGTATCCGGACGTGATTGAAAGCGTGTCCGTCACCGGCGGACCCAGCGTCACGATCAAGTCGCACCACAATGTCGGCGGCTTGCCCGAGCGGATGCGGATGCGGCTGGTGGAACCGCTGCGCGAATTGTTCAAGGACGAGGTGCGTAAGCTGGGCCGGGAACTCGGCATTCCGGACGATATCGTGGGCCGCCACCCGTTCCCCGGCCCTGGCCTCGCTATCCGCATTCCGGGCGACATCACCCGCGAGCGGCTGGATATTCTGCGCAAGGCGGACGCAATCTTCCTGGAGGAAATTCGCGCCGCCGGGCTGTACGACGCGATCTGGCAGGCCTTCGCGGTGCTGCTGCCGGTGCGCACCGTGGGCGTGATGGGCGACGGCCGAACCTACGACCAAGCCTGCGCGTTGCGCGCGGTGACCAGCACGGACGGCATGACGGCGGACGCCTATCCGTTCGACATGGCGTTCCTGAACCGGGTCGCCAGCCGGATTGTGAACGAAGTGCGGGGGATCAATCGGGTAACATACGATATTACCAGCAAGCCGCCGGGGACGATTGAGTGGGAATGAGGGGCTGGTCAGCCTTTTATGGTGATCTCGATGCTCTCAGGCGGCACGCCGAAATGTGCAGCAAGGCCAGCCTTTGCTTCAGTGATGGAAAGGCCGGCGCGATGTCCCTGAATGTCTGGTGCCTCGGATTGGGGACTTCCTGCCCCTTTCTTGGCGCTATACTCAGCCAGCGCGGCTTGCCTACCCACCGAGCTTGGTAGAGGCTTGAGGCTATTGCTGTCGCGCGAAAACGTAATTTTCTGACTACCTAGGTCTAAATTGCCCGTGCGCCAGCCGACGCTTTGCCAAGCCTGAGTCTGGCTGTGCCCATCGCCCGCTTGATTTGACCACCATGCAGGATAAGTATAGGCGCTTCGAGGTAGAGGAAACCCAAGAATTGTTTCAATTTCAGCAAAGCAAGCCGTCCAAGACGCTGCGTTCGCTGCCTGCAAGTGCCTTGCAAGATTAATGTATTTGGACATGGCGACATCTCCGTGGCGACATGCCTAAAATAACTAGGTTTACCTAATTAGCCAATAGTGTATTTTAGATGGCGGCAGACCCGCCGCCGTGCCCGCTAATGCAGGTAAACAGCAAGCCATCATCGTTGGAATTGTATTCGGTGCGGCCGGTTGCGGGCCCGCCTTGCGGCTTGCCAGGGCAGCGGCATGTCATGTCGGCTTAAATCTTGAAGCAATTATCTCGATGCCATCGCAGGAAGCGAGGGTGCGGGCGGTCGATGTTGCGTCTGGCGGGAAGAATGCAGCCTGTCCGATTGATGATAGCGTCGATACTGTCTCTGTCGTTGACGTGGCTCGAAACTATTATCTGTAGATTGTCTGCGAAGCTTATCAAGCCACGATCAAACATCCAATGCGCAGTGCCTGACAGCGCAATTCCATTGTTGATGATATCTGGGCCATTGTTCTCGACCGGTTGAATATGTGCCGCCTCAACTTCAGCCCTCCCCCCACCATTAATAAGTTTCAAGCCGGTGACCGCGCAGCGGGAAGCGTAGGCCCGCAGGACAATTTGGCGAAAAGCGCGGTCCCTCAGCAGACGGGAGGTTAGCAGGCTTACGCGATCCCGGGGAGCAGCGAATGTCCCGAACGGCGATTGCTGATCGGCAAAGCCCGCGACAGGCAGGGCCGATCCGATGCGTGGTAGTGTGATTTCCTCATCAGGCAACCCGAGCGCAATGATACGATTGAAGTCGGCATAGGATAGCGGCCTAATTGCCGACTGGGCACGGCCTGACAATCGCCGTTCGGCATTGAGCAGCCCCTGTTCGACATAGCCCTCCGGGCCATTCAGATTCACTGTATTGATAAAAGGTTGATAGGTTCCAGGTTCAATCAACGCTAGATACATATCCGGGGTACTCGGATCTGCAATGATCTGCTGAACTTTCGCTGCTGCAAAATAGCCTCGTGAATCCGTGGCTTTGTTTGGCTCGTAATAAATGATCCAATCGCCAACGCAGGATTGAGCACGCCCGAGATACTGCTTCGGAAATTGATACCGTTCTTCTGGACGATCATCATAGATCGAATCGGCCCGGTGCATAAAAATTCCGAATGCCATTGCGCAGATGCCCCGCCGTGTCAGTTCCACTCGAATACACGTTGCTGGCGTTCGGCAAGCGCTGCAAGGCAGCGGGCGTGCGGCCGTCGAGGGTATCAGTCGGCGACGCCCACGACAACGCCATGTGCGAAAGCTTCTTCGCCACCTTGGAATGTGATCTGTTGGAGCGTCGCCGGTTCGCGTCTCAGGCCGAGGCGAAGATGGCCTGCTTCAGCTTCATCGAAGGCTGGTACAATCCGGTCCGGCTGCATTCCGCTTTGGCTTA
>JANYDF010000071.1 GCA_025359905.1 Rhodospirillales bacterium | reverse complement strand
CCCGGCAATCCATGGCGCCGGATAGAGCATCTCGCCTCTAACACCGAGCACTGGCATGGATCGCCGGGTCAAGCCCGGCGATGACGATTGAATGGATCATGGGTTCTCGCCCACGAGATTTGGTATTAGGCGGGTTGCACCGCCGGTTTAGCAAAAGCCGACAGCGCCCAGTAGGCAAGGCCGCCGATGACCATCGAGCAGATCGCCGTGGAGAACTGCGGCGCGGCCTTTTCGACCACCAAGCCGACCGCCGAGCCGATTGCCCAGGCGCCGAACGCGGTCGGACGCCAATCAGCCGACAGCTTCGCATCCGGGCGCACCGCATACTGATCGACCAGGATAATGGCGCCAATCGGCGGCACCAGCACGCCGAGCAGGCTCAGCCACTGGATGAAGAACGCCCAGATGTTGCCAGCGGCAACAGCGATGCCGATGACGCCGAGGATCACGGCGGCGACGCGCATATGCGTGCCGACGATGCGCGACCAGCCGGTGGCCGAGTTATACAGGCAGTGCGAGCAAACCGAGCCCAGGTTCAGATACAGAAACACGAAGGCCAGCACCGACAGCCAGCCAAGCTGCATGTGGTTCATGTAGCCGAACATGTTGTCGGCGCCAAACGGGTTGGCGTTCGGCACGGCCAGCGCGGCCGTCATCACGCCGCCGACCAGCATGGCCACCATGTTGGCGAACGGGAAGGCGCTAAAGGCGGACAGGAACGAATCGCCCGGCGTTTTCGCCCAGCGGTTGAAGTCGGCGGTGACAGTGCCAGCGTCGATGAACAAGGCCACAACCACGGTCAAGCCGACGCCCATCGACATCGAGGCGGCGCCGTTGTTGCCCGGATAGGCCATGATCGCCGACCACGTGGTGGCGCTGGCGGCATCGAACGCCACCCACAGGCCAAGCACGACGAACAGCGGGATGGACACCAGCCCGATGTAGTGCAGGCCGCGCACGCCGACAAAGGTGATGCCGATATACAGCAACCCGGCGATCACGGTCATCCACACGTAGCTGAGGCCATAGGTGCCGCTGACCAGCGCGCCGGTGATGCCGGTTTGCACGGCGTACCAGCCGAGCAGCAGCGTGGAGAGCAGTCCAGAAGCCAGCACGTAGCCCTTCTTGCCGAACACCACGCTGGCAAGCAGCGCGAAGTTCACGCCGCGCTTGGTGCCGAGAATGCCGAGCGCACCGACATAGCCCAGCATGATCAGGTTGCCGATGATCATGGCGATCAGCGCGTTGGTGAAGCCCATCCCGAGCACCAGGATCGAACCTGTCATCGCGCCGGTGATGATCATGGGGAAGCCGGCCCAGACCAGCGTGACGGAAAACAGGCTGCGCCGCGCATTGGCCGGCACCGCCTCGTGCTCGTACTCGTTGCCGAGCAATTGATCGACTTGGTCCTCGGCGTCTTCCAGTTTGGAATGATGATGTGTCGAGCCGGCCATTGAAGTCCCCCTTGGTTCACGGTGCAGGCACGGCTTCGGGCAGCGGCCGCGCTTGCGCTTTGGCCATAAAAAAAGCCCTCGCGTTCGCATCCAGTGGTCACGGGATGCGAACGCGAGGGCTGCACTGCCCAGCAAACGGCGGCGGCAATGCCACCATTCTCTCGCAGAACGGTATGCGTCCGCTTACCGGGCATCAAGATGAAATATGCGGTCGCTGTAGGAAAAATTCCGCCGCAGCGGCTGCGCCGCCATCTTGCGGTGCTCGGCGGGCGGGCAATTTGCTGCTAGCGGACATGCTGCAATTCGGTCTAGCCTTTCGCATCAGGGTTTTGGCTTTCACGGGGCGGGCATGACCGAAACAGCGATCAGCGCCGAGACCATCGCTGCCGCCGAGCGGCTGGCCGGGGTGAGCTATACCGAGGCCGAGCGGGCGCAGATGGTGGAGAACATCGCGGCGCAGCTTGAACTGGCGCAACGCCGCCGCCAGGTGACGCTGCCGGTGGCGCTGGCCCCGGCGACCCGCTTCGACCCACGGCTGCCCGGCTTCGCGATGCCGCTGGCGCGCGGATTCTTCCCTGCGTCGAGCGCAGCACCGAAGCTGCCGGACGCTGCGGCGGATATCGCCTTCGCGCCGGTTGCCGTGTTGGGGCAATGGATCAAGGCCGGGCAATTGTCCTCGCGCCGGCTGACGGAAATCTATCTGGAGCGCATCGCCCGCATCGGGCCGGTGCTGGAATGCATCGCAATGCTGACGCCCGATCTGGCGCTGGCGCAGGCCGATCAGGCCGACCGGTTGCTGGCGGCCGGCACCTATCTTGGCCCGCTGCACGGCATTCCGTGGGGCTGCAAGGACATCATCGACACCGCCGGGATCGTGACCGGCTGGGGGGCCGAGCCGTGGCGCGACCGGGTGGCCGCGAGCGACGCGACGGTGGTGCGCCTGCTGGCGGCGGCGGGGGCGGTGCTGCTCGGCAAACTCACTGTCGGCGCGCTGGCGTACGGCGATATTTGGTACGGCGGGCGCACCCGCAGCCCGTGGAACACCGAGGAGGGGTCGAGCGGGTCCAGCGCCGGGTCCGGCTCGGCGACCGCCGCCGGGCTGGTGGGGTTCAGCCTGGGCACCGAGACGCTGGGTTCCATCGTCGCCCCGTCGACCCGCTGCGGCACCACCGGGCTGCGGCCGACCTTTGGGCGGGTGGCGCGCAGCGGTGCGATGCCGCTGTGCTGGACGCTGGACAAGATCGGCCCGATCGTGCGCGCCGTGGAAGATGCGGCCCTGGTGCTGCAAGCGTTGAATGCGCCCGACCCGGATGACCCGTGCCAGATTCCGGCGGCGTTCAACTACGACGCGGCGTTGCCGGTGGCCGGGATGCGGGTTGGATATTACGAGGCCGATTTCAGCGATCCGGGCGCCATCGATCTGGACCGCGCCGCACTCGACACGCTGCGCGGCCTCGGCGTGGAACTGGTGCCGCTGACCCGCCCGGAATTGCCGTACGGCGCCCTGATGAGCACGCTGATCGCCGAGGCGGCGGCGTCGTTCGAGGACATGACGCTATCGGACAAAGACGACATGCTGACGTGGCAGGAGCCCGGCGCGTGGCCGAACACCTTTCGCAAGGCGCGGTTTTTGTCGGCGGTCGATCACGTGCAACTCGACCGGCTGCGGCGGCTGGTGATGCAGAATATGGACGCGGCGTTCCAAGGCGTCGACGCAATGATCGGCCCGTCGCTGGCCGGGCCAATGCTGATTATCACCAACTACACCGGCCATCCCTGCCTGGTGATGCCGTGCGGTTTCAAGCAGAGCGAGACGCGCAGCCCGCTATCCTTGGCGCGCGCCCGCCTTGAGCAGGGTGAGGCCAGCAACGGCCCGCGCCACACGGTGCCGCACACCATCTGCCTGTGGGGCAAGCTGTTCGACGAAGGCACCATTTTGCGACTGGGCCGGGCACTGGAAGCGGCGTTCGCGGTGCGGGAGCGCCGCCCGCCGGTTGGCTGACGATTGCGACAACACTGTTGGGGGCAACAACCGATGCAAGACTTTCGACTGACCCGCCGTGGCTTGCTGGCCGGAACCGCGGCCATCGCGGCATTCGGCGCGCGCCGTGCGTCGGCGCAAACACCGAACAACGTGCTGGTGATCGGCCATGTCGCCGAGCTGCAAACGCTCGACCCGGCGCAGGCCGTCACCATCAGCGATTTCCGTATTCTGGCCAATATTTACGAAGGCCTGCTGCGCTACAAAGACGACACGCTGGATGTGGAGCCGGGCCTTGCCGAGTCCTGGACGCTGAGCCCGGACGCCAAGACCTATACGTTCAAACTGCGCCAGGGCGTCAAGTTCCATGACGGTGGCGATTTCAATGCCGAGACGGTGAAGTTCAACTTCGACCGGGTGACGCAGAAGGATCATCCATACGCCAACACCGGGCCGTTCCCGTTCGTGTTCACGCTCGGCCCGGTGGAAAAGACCGAGGTGCTCGACCCGTACACGGTCGCCATCACGCTGAAAGAGCCGTATTCGCCGATGCTGACCATGCTGGCCGGCGCGATTGGCGGCTTGGCGGGCATTTCGCCGGCGGCGGTGAAGAAATACGGCAAGGATTTCGCCCGCAACGGCGGCGGTACCGGGCCGTTCAAGTTCACGCTGTGGGAAAGCGGCCAGCGCTTCGTGCTGGATGCCAACCCGACTTGGTGGCGCGGCAAGGTTAAGCTGGCGGGCCTCGTGTATCGCCCGATTGTCGATGAGAATGCCCGCGTGTCGGAAATGCTGTCGGGCGGCACCGACATCACCATCGAAGTCCCGCCGGACAATATCGCCACCTTCACCGCGTCGAAGAACTTCACCTTCTACGAGCAGTCCGGCCCGCATCTGTGGTACCTGATGTTGAACTGCAAGGAAAAGCCGTTCGACGACAAGCGGGTGCGCCAAGCGGCCAACTACGCTATCAACAAGGAAGCCCTGGTCACCGAAATCCTGAAAGGCACCGCGACGGTCGCCGCCGGTGTCACCCCGCCCGCGTTCACCTGGGCGCATGACAACGACCTGAAGCCGTATTCGTACGATCCGGCCAAGGCCAAGGCGCTGCTGGCCGAAGCGGGTTATCCGAACGGGGTGGACGTGACGTTCTACGTCACCGAAAGCGGCTCGGGCATGTTGTCGCCGATCCTGATGGGCACCGCCATTCAGGCCGATCTGGCGGCGGCGGGCATTCGCGCCAAGATCGAAACGTACGAGTGGAACACCTTCCTGGGCAAGATCATCCCCGGCATGGAAGGCAAGGCGCAGGTTGCCGAGTTGTCGTTCATGACCCAGGACCCGGATATGCATCCGTTCCTGGCGTTGCGCACCGGCGCTCCGGTCAACTCGGGCCGCTACAGCAACCCGAAAGTCGATGCGCTGATCGACGCGGCGCGGGCCGAGCCGAATATCGCCAAGCGCGGCGCGTTGTACAAGCAAATGCAGGACCTGATCGCCGACGACGCCCCGTGGGTGTTCATTGCCAACTGGAAGCAGAACGCGGTGTCCAGTGCAGCGGTGAAGGGCTTCAAGCTGCATCCGTCGTTCACCACGCGGTTCTGGGATACCTCGAAGGCGTGATCCTGCTGACCGAAAGCCCCCGCTCCGTCAGGCATGACGGAGCGGGAACCGCGCAGGCGGTTTCGTGCTGAACTCCTATATTCTGCGCCGTCTGCTGCTGATCGCGCCGGTGCTGTTCGGCGTGACCATTATTGTGTTTCTGGTGATCTCGCTGGTGCCCGGCGATCCGGCGAAAGCCATTCTGGGCACGTTCGCCACGCCGGAAGCCGTGGCACAGGTGCGCCACGATCTCGGCCTGGATGAAAGCCTGCCCGCGCAATACGGCATCTGGCTGTTCAACCTGCTGCAAGGCGATTTCGGCCGCTCGTATATTCTGCACAAGCCAGTGATCGTGGAGATCATGGCACGGCTGTTCCCGACGCTGTTGCTGGCGGGCGTGGCGCTGGTGCTGTCCTCGGTGTTCGGCATATTGCTCGGCATTGTCGCGGCGGTGCGGCAGAACGCGTGGCCGGACAAGGTGATTACCGTGGCGGTGCTGATCGGTATTTCCACCCCGTCGTTCTGGCTCGGCATTCTGCTGATCTTCTGGTTCGGCGTGCGGCTGGCGTGGCTGCCGGTGGGCGGCATGCAGGAAATGTTCGGCGGCGGCGGGGTGTGGGATGTCACGCGCCATCTGGTGCTGCCGTCCTGCGCGCTGGCGGCGGTGGCGGGGGCGGTGCTGGTGCGCCTGACGCGCGGGGCGATGCTGGAAGTGATGCGGCAGGACTTCGTCCGCACCGCGCGGGCCAAGGGCCTGCCGGAACGGCGGGTGATCTTCGTGCACGCATTCCGCAATGCACTGGTCGGCATCATCCCGGTGATCGGGCTGGAAGCCGGGTTCGTGCTGGGCGGGGCGGTTTATATTGAAACGGTGTTTCAGTGGCCTGGCATCGGCCGCATGCTGGTCTCGGCGATTTCGACCCGCGACATTCTGCTGGTGCAGGGCGGCGTGTTGGTGATCGCGTTTGCCTATGTGCTGATCAACCTGCTGGCCGACATCGCGCAAAGCCTGCTCGACCCACGGATTCGCGCCGGATGAGCGGGCGTCCGACGGCATGGCGGCTGCTGACGCAAAACGCGGTGGTGGCCTTCGGGCTTGGCCTGCTCGGCGTGCTGGTGCTGATCGTGCTGGCCGCCCCGGTGCTGCCGTTGCTCGACCCGAACGTAACCGACGTGCTGCACCGGCTGAAGCCGCCGCTGTTTCCCGGCCATCCGCTCGGCACCGATCAGGTGGGGCGCGATATTCTCTCACGGCTGATCTGGGGCACACGGCTCAGTCTGGCGGTCGGCGTAATCGCGGCGCTGACGGCGGCGTTTGTGGGTTCGGTGATCGGGCTGAGTGCGGCGTTTTATGGCGGGCTGGCCGACACGCTGCTGATGCGCGGCATCGATATGCTGATGGCGTTTCCGTATTTGCTGCTGGCGCTAGCCATCGTGGCCGCGCTCGGCCCTGGCCTGTTCAACGCGATGATGGCGATCATCATCGTCAATATCCCGTTCTTCGCGCGCGGCGTGCGCGGCGGCACGCTCAGCGTGGTCAATGCCGACTTCATGGCCGCCGCCCGGCTGTCCGGGCTGACCAATCTGCAAATCATCGCTACCGAATTGCTCCCCAACGTGCTGCCCGGCATCGTCATCGGCGTGTCGACCACGATCGGCTGGATGATTTTGGAAACGGCGGGGCTGAGCTTCCTCGGCCTCGGCGCGCAGCCGCCGCAAGCGGATTTGGGCGGCATGCTGGGCGAAGGGCGCAATCTGATCCAGGTGGCGCCGCATGTGGCGACCATTCCCGGCGTGGTGATTCTGCTGCTGGCGGTCGGCATCAATCTGGTTGGCGACGGGCTGCGCGACGTGCTGGACCCCAAGCTGAAATCGGGCGGCCTTGCGCGCACCCACGCCCGTACCGCAGCCGCGCGGGGCGAGGAGCGGCGGCGCGGGCTGACACCTGCGGGCAGCGACGCGCGGCTGCCGCTGGCAGTGCGCGGGTTGCACACACAATTCACCGTCGGGCGGCAGGTTTATAAAGCGGTCGGCGGCGTCAGTTTCACCGTGAAGCCGGGCGAAGCGGTTGGCTTGGTCGGTGAGTCGGGTTCGGGCAAAACCGTGACCGCGCTATCGATTGCCGGGCTGGTGGCGACCCCGCCGGGCAAGATCGTGCAGGGCGAGATACTGCACCACGGCGAGGATTTGGTGGATGCGCCGATGGCGCGGCTGCAAGCGGTGCGCGGCAACAGCATCGCCTATGTGTTCCAAGACCCGCTGACCACGCTGAACCCGCTAATGCCGGTGGGCGAGCAGGTGGCGGAAACCATTCGCCGCCATCAGGGCGTGCCGCGCGCCGAGGCGTGGCGGCGGGCGATTGCGCTGCTCGAATCGGTGCGGCTGCCGGACGCGGCGGCGCGGGCCAGCAGTTATCCGCACGAGTTCTCCGGCGGTCAGCGGCAGCGCGTGGGTATTGCGATGGCGCTGGCCAATAACCCGGAAGTGATCGTGGCCGACGAACCCACCACGGCGCTGGACGTGACCACGCAGGCGCAGGTGCTGGCGCTGCTGAACGATCTGCGGCGCGAGCGCAACGCGGCGCTGGTGTTCATCAGCCACGATGTCGGCGTCATCGCTGAACTGTGCGACACTGTGTATGTGATGTACGGCGGCAAAGTGGTGGAAAGCGGGCCGGTGGCGGACGTGTTGCAAGCCCCGGCGCATCCGTACACGCAACGTCTGCTGGCCTGCGTGCCAGTGCTGGGCCACCCGGATCGCAAGATCGAGCCGATCCCCGGCCTGCCGCCCGCCACCAACGCGCTGCCCGATGGCTGCGCCTTCGCGCCGCGCTGCGATTTGGCCGAAGCCCGCTGCCGGTCTGGCAGCATCGAACTGGTGGCAGTCAGCGGCGAGCATTTGGCGCGCTGCGTGCGGGTGGCGGCATGAGCGGCGCGGTGCTGTCCACGCAAGATGTGGTGCGCGAATTCGGCGGCGGCCGCCGCTGGTTCGGCACGCCGCGCCCGCAGGTGCGCGCGGTGGACGGGGTGTCGCTGGCGGTGCCGCGTGGCCGCACGCTGGGCATTGTCGGCGAGTCGGGCTGTGGTAAATCCACGCTGGCGCGCATGATGGTGGGGCTGTTGCTGCCGAGTTCCGGCGCCATCGAGATCGATGGCGCGAGCGTGGCCGAATTGGCCCGCACCGACCGCAAGGCACTGCACCGCAAGGTGCAGATGGTGTTCCAGGACCCGCTCGGCTCGCTCAATCCGCGCAAGACGGTGCAGCAAATCCTCGAAGCGCCGCTTAGGGCTTTGCACGGCATGGAGCGCGCGGCGCGGCGCGAGCGGGTTGCCGAATTGATGAGCCTCGTCAGCCTGCGCGCCGAGTTTGCCGAGCGCTATCCGCACGAATTCTCCGGCGGCCAAAGCCAGCGCATCGGCATTGCCAGGGCACTGGCCGCCAACCCGGAAGTGATCGTGCTGGACGAACCGGTGTCGGCGCTAGATGTGTCGGTGCAAGCGCAGGTGCTGATGCTGCTGGCCGATTTGCAGGCGCGGCTGGGGCTGACCTACGTGTTCATCTCGCACGATCTGGCGGTGGTGGAGACCATCTCCGACGAAGTGGCGATGATGTATTTCGGCAAGGTGGTCGAGCGTGGCCCGCGGGCGCGGATTTTCGCCGACCCGCAGCACGAGTACACCAAATTGCTGCTGGCCTCGATTCCGGGGGCAAGACAGAAGACCTAGGACGGGTGAAACCCATCAATGGCCGGTACACGCCGTTGAAGGCGGGCGGCCGCCATTCGGCCAGCCGCTGTTCCAGTGCTTGCGCGCCCCGCCGCCACGGCGGACGATGCGGCGGAGGCAACGCAGGATCGGTGGACAATGCCGGACGGGCAGGGGCGGCAGCAGCTTTGGCGCAATGCGCGCCTCGCCACGCTGGCGGGCGCGGGGCTTGGCGTGGTCGAGCACGGCGCGGTGGCGGCTTTGGACGGGCGCATCGTGTTTGCCGGGCCCGAGGCGGACTTGCCCGCCAGCCTGCGCGGCATCGGCGATGCGCGGGACTGCGGCGGGCGCTGGATCACGCCGGGGTTGATCGATTGCCACACCCATCTGGTCTACGCGGGCAACCGGGCGCACGAGTTCGAGTTGCGGCTGCAAGGCGCTTCGTACGAGCAGATTGCCCGCGCAGGCGGCGGCATCGCCTCAACCGTGCAAGCGGTGCGCGCGGCCGGCGCCGACACGCTGCTGCGCGAGACGCTGCCGCGCTTGCAGGCGCTGCTGGCCGAGGGCGTCACCACGATTGAGATCAAATCCGGCTATGGTTTGGACCTGGAGAACGAGCGCAAATGCCTGCGCGTGGCGCGGCGGCTGGGCCAGCTTTGGCCGGTGACGGTGCGCACCACGTTTCTGGGCGCGCACGCCATGCCGCCGGGCGATGCAGACAAGACCGGCTATATCAATCTGGTCGCCAGCCAGATGCTGCCCGCCATCGCCGCCGAAGGTCTGGCCGACGCGGTGGACGGGTTTTGCGAGGGCATCGGCTTCTCGCCGGACCAAATCGCCCAAGTGTTCCGCGCCGCCGCCGCCGCCGGGCTGCCAGTGAAACTGCACGCCGACCAATTGTCCAACCTGGGCGGGGCGGCGCTGGCGGCGTCGTTTGCCGCATTGTCGGCGGATCATTTGGAACACACCGATGCGGCGGGCGCTGCGGCGATGGCCCGCGCCGGAACCGTCGCGGTGATCCTGCCCGGCGCCTACTACTTCATCCGCGACACCACGCCGCCGCCGGTGGCCTTGTTCCGCCAGCACGGCGTGCGGATCGCGGTCGCCACCGACAGCAACCCCGGTACCTCGCCGATGACCTCGCTGCTGCTGGCGATGAACATGGCGGCGACGCTGTTCCGCCTGACGGTGGACGAGTGCCTCGCGGGCGTAACGCGCGAGGCGGCGCGGGCGCTGGGGATTTTGCATGACACCGGCACGCTGGAACCCGGCAAATGGGCCGATCTGGCGATCTGGGACATCGAGCGCCCGGCCGAACTGGTCTACCGCATCGGCTATAATCCGCTGCACGCGCGAGTCTGGAGGGGGCAATGACCGAGATTCTGCTAAAGCCCGGCGCCACCACGTTGACCGGCTGGCGGGCGATTTATCGCGGTGCGGCACTCACGCTCGACCCAGCCTGCCGCCCCGGCATCGCCGCCAGCGCCGCCGCAGTGGAACGGATCGTTGCCGTGGGCAACCCGGTGTACGGGATCAACACCGGCTTCGGCAAACTGGCCAGCGTGCGCATCGCGGCGGACGATCTGGCCACGCTGCAACGCAATATCGTGCTGTCGCACGCGGCGGGCGTGGGCGAACCGGCAGCGCCCGCCATCGTGCGGCTGATGATGGCGCTGAAGCTCGCCAGTCTGGCACAAGGCGCCTCCGGTATTCGGCCAGCCACGCTGGAATTGCTGGAGGCGATGCTGGCGGGCGGCGTCATTCCGGTGGTGCCGTCGCAAGGCTCGGTCGGCGCTTCGGGCGATTTGGCGCCGCTGGCGCACATGACGGCGGCGATGCTGGGGGTGGGGCAGGCGGACACGCCGAACGGCCGGGTGCCGGCTGGCGAGGCTTTGGCCGCCGCCGGGCTGGCGCCGGTGGTGCTCGGCGCGAAGGAGGGGCTGGCACTGCTGAACGGCACCCAGTTTTCCACCGCGCACGCGCTGGCGGCGCTGTTCGAGGCCGAGCGGTTGTTTCAGGCGGCATTGGTGACTGGCGCGCTGGCCACCGACGCCGCGCGCGGTTCGGACGCGCCGTTCGACCCGCGCATCCACGCGCTGCGCCAGCATCGCGGCCAGATTGAATCGGCCGCCGCGTTGCGCGCGCTGATGGCGGGCAGCGCCATTCGCGCCTCGCATCTGGTGGGTGACGCGCGGGTGCAGGACCCGTATTGCCTGCGCTGCCAGCCGCAGGTGATGGGTGCCTGCCTGGATATTCTGCGCAATGCCGCCAGCCTGCTCGGCACCGAGGCCAACGGCGTGTCCGACAACCCGCTGATCTTCGCCGAGGACGACACCGCGCTGTCGGGCGGCAATTTTCACGCCGAACCGGTGGCGTTCGCCGCCGACATCATCGCACTGGCCGTGTGCGAAATCGGCTCGCTGGCCGAGCGGCGCATCGCGATGCTGGTCGATCCGGCACTGTCCGGGCTGCCCGCTTTCCTGACGCCGAAACCTGGCCTCAATTCCGGCTTCATGATCCCGCAGGTCACCGCCGCTGCCCTGGTGAGCGAGAACAAGCAGCGCGCCTATCCGGCCAGCGTCGATTCCATCCCCACATCCGCCAATCAGGAAGATCACGTCTCGATGGCCGCGCACGGTGCGCGGCGGCTGCTGCCGATGATCGAGAATGCGTCGGCCGTGATCGCCATCGAATTGCTGGCGGCAGCGCAGGGCTGCGATTTCCACGCGCCGCTGCTGTCCAGCCCGGCGCTGGAAGCGGCGCGCAGCCGGCTGCGTGCGCAGGTGCCGCAACTGGGCGACGACCGGCACATGCATCCCGATATTGCCGCAGCTTTGGCGCTGGTACGCAATGGTTCGCTGACCGCCGGGCTGGATTTGCCCGGCATCGTCACCTGAGGAGATTGACATGACCCGCATCGCCAATGCCCGCATCATCCGCGCCCCGCACGGCAGCGAGCGCACCGCCAAGTCATGGCTGACCGAAGCGCCGCTGCGGATGCTGATGAACAATCTCGACCCGGACGTGGCGGAAAAGCCCGGCGAGTTGGTGGTGTACGGCGGCATCGGCCGGGCCGCGCGCAACTGGGAATGCTACGACCGCATCATCGCCTCGCTGCGCGCGCTGGAGGACGATCAGACCTTGCTGATCCAGTCCGGCAAGCCGGTTGGCGTGTTCACCACCCACGCAAACGCGCCGCGCGTGCTGATCGCCAATTCGAACTTGGTGCCGCATTGGGCGACCTGGGAGCATTTCCACGAACTGGATCGCAAGGGGTTGATGATGTACGGCCAGATGACGGCCGGTTCGTGGATTTACATAGGTAGCCAGGGCATCGTTCAGGGCACCTACGAGACATTCGTCGAAATGGGCCGCCAGCACTACAACGGCGATCTATCCGGCCAATGGATCCTAACCGCCGGGCTGGGCGGCATGGGGGGCGCGCAGCCGCTGGCGGCGACCATGGCGGGCGCGTCGTGTCTGGCCATCGAATGCCGGCCCAGCAGCATCGAAATGCGGCTGCGCACCGGCTACGTCGATTTGCAAGCAGCGGACTTGGACGAAGCCCTCACCATCATGGAGCGCTCGTGCCGCGAGCGGAAACCGGTCTCTGTGGCGCTGCTCGGCAACGCGGCGGACATTCTGCCCGAGTTGGTGCGCCGCGGCGTGCGGCCCGGTTGCGTCACCGACCAGACCTCGGCGCACGATCCGGTGAACGGCTATTTGCCGAAGGGCTGGACGCTGGCCGAGTGGGAAGCGCGGCGCGAAAGCGATCCGAAAGCGGTTGACGCGGCGGCGCGCGCCTCAATGGCGGGACACGTGCGGGCGATGCTGGATTTTCATCGGATGGGCGTGCCGACGGTGGATTACGGCAACAACATTCGCCAGATGGCCAAGGAACACGGCGTCGCCGACGCGTTCGATTTCCCCGGCTTCGTGCCGGCCTATATCCGCCCGCTGTTCTGCCGTGGCGTTGGCCCGTTCCGCTGGTGCGCGCTGTCTGGCGACCCGGAGGATATTTACCGCACTGACGCCAAGGTGAAGGAGTTGCTGCCGGACAATAAGCATTTGCACAACTGGCTCGACATGGCGCGGGCCCGCATAAAATTTCAGGGTCTGCCGGCGCGCATCTGCTGGGTGGGCCTCGGAGACCGCCATCGGCTCGGGCTCGCGTTCAACGAGATGGTGGCGCGCGGCGAACTGAAGGCACCCATCGTGATCGGGCGCGACCATCTGGACTCGGGCTCGGTCGCCTCGCCAAATCGGGAAACCGAAGCGATGCGCGACGGCTCGGACGCAGTGTCGGACTGGCCGTTGTTAAATGCGCTGCTGAACACCGCGTCGGGTGCAACCTGGGTTTCGCTGCATCACGGCGGCGGCGTCGGCATGGGGTTCTCGCAGCACGCCGGCATGGTGATCGTGGCGGACGGCACGCCGGAGGCAGCGCAGCGGCTGGCGCGGGTATTGTGGAACGACCCGGCGACCGGCGTGATGCGGCACGCCGATGCCGGGTATCCGACCGCGCAAGATTGCGCGCGCGAACAGGGATTGAACCTGCCCGGCATTCTGGGATAACGCGGCCTCAGCCAGCGGCGTGCAGTGCCGCTGGCCAATGGTGCAGTTATTTAGCGAGCTTTTCGCGCACCAGCTTGCCCACCAGAATGGCCGTGGGATAGACGAACGCTCCGTCATTGACTTCATCGCCGGCGACTTCCTGGGTAAACGCCAGCAGATTCGCGTCGCCGCTCGCTTGCGCCGCCGTGCCCAGTTCGTTCAGCGCCGCGATGATCGCGGTGTGCTCATCGTAGAGTTTGCCGCGCTCGGCAATGACCTTGTCGGACATCGGAATCGCCCAGGCCATGTCCGGGGTAACTTTGCCATCGACCAAATCATCGACCAAGCTCAGCAGCGGCAGTACGAATTCTTCTTCGCGCTGATCGTGCGGCCGAATCACCGCCAGCGCACGTTGCGCCGCAGCGGCCACGGGACCGGTCATCTGGGTCAGCGCCTCCAGCCGGGCCTGGGTCGCTTTATGCTCAGCCTGCATTTGATAGAGGATCGGTTCCTTTGCCGCAGCGGCTACGGGCGATGGCACCGTTGCGGCTGCCGCAGCTAAAACGACGAAAGACAACAAAGAACGACGCATACCGGGTCGCATAGCAGCCTCCTCGCCCGATCTGGGCACCGCTAACCTGCGCGCGAGAGACCCTGCGTAACATTGATCGATATCAAAGCCCGGGCTAACCTGAATTCCTAAGCTTCGTTGGCGGAAATATGCGCTGGCGCATCTAAGGTCGCTTGACGTGGCCATGCTGACTTTCGGCCGGCCAAGGAGGATGGTGAGCTGTGGGATCGTTGGACAATTGGCCGCAGGGCCGGCGCTGGCTGTTGATATGTCTGGTGGCGGGTGGGTGTTTGGCCTGCGCTGGCGCCGCGAGGGCGCAAAATATCGCCGCCGGCCAAGCGATCTTTCAGACGCAGTGCGGGATTTGCCATTCGCCGTCGCCAGGCGTGACTCTGGCGGGGCCAAGCCTGTTCGGCGTTGAGAACCGCCGGGCCGGGTTGGTGCCGGGGTTTTCTTACTCCGACGCCAATCGCAATTCGGGCATCGTGTGGGATTCGGCGACGCTGGATCTCTACCTCACCAGGCCCAAGGGCGTGGTGCCGCATAACGAGATGACCTATGGCGGCGTGCAGGATGCGCAAAAGCGCGCCGACTTGATCGCCTATCTGGTGACACTGCACTGAAATCGCACCACAATAGTTGTTTACGAGCATAGCAGTGTTGCAACATGCCAGCAACATTGGCATACTTGGCGGTTACATCCCGGCGAGATTCCGCGCGCCGGATTACAATGGAGTTAGGTATGATCCGGAGCACTTTGCTGATCGCTTTGCTTGTCGCCGCTTTGCCACTGGCCGCGCAAGCAGGCGACCCTGCCGCCGGGCAGGCGGTGTTCAAGTCGCAGTGTTCGACCTGCCATTCACCGGTGGCTGGTAAAAACGCGGTGGGCCCCAGCTTGTTTGGCGTTGTCAGCCGTAAGTCCGGCCAAGTGGAAGGGTTCCACTATTCCGCCGCCAACAAGTCCGCTGGGCTGACCTGGGATGAAGCCACGCTTGATAAGTACTTGGTCAGCCCGAAAACGGTTGTTGTAGGCACCACAATGACCTACGCCGGTGTGAAGGACGATACCAAGCGTGCTGATGTTATTGCTTATCTGGCAACGCTGCACTGATTGAACGATTCGGGCGGGGTGGATTGATCTCGATCAATGTGCCCCGGCCGGTTTTTTAGTCTTGTAACCACGGCAGCGTATTGTTGCTGATAGCGTAAGGAGATTTGGCCTTGTCTGCCAGAACAGTGCGGTCGCTCGCCGCGTTAGCCTTCGCAGCAATTGCGCTGCTGTCGTTCCAACGGCCGGCGCAAGCTGTGCCGAGTTTCGCCTCGCAGACCGGACAGGCCTGCACGGCGTGTCATATCGGCGCATTCGGGCCGCAACTGACCGCTTATGGCCGCGCCTTTAAAATTGGCGGCTACACGCTGGAAGGCGGCGAGGGACTGGCCGCGAAGGTTCCGCTGGCCGCCTTCGTGCAGACCTCGTTCACGCACACCAAGGCAGCGCAGCCTGGCGGTGCCGCGCCTGGCTGGGCTGGCAATGACAACGCGTCGGTGGATGCGGTCAGCGTGTTCGTGGCCGGTCGTATCAACGACTATGCCGGCGCGCTGATCCAGGGCACCTACGCCGGCATCGGCAAGACCACATTTCTCGACAACAGCGACATTCGCGTCACCACGCCGATCGATATCGGCGACACCAATTTGCGCATCGGTCTGTCGGTGAACAACGGCCCGACGGTGCAGGACCCGTTCAATAGCTCAATGGTCTGGGGACCTCCGTACCAGGGCTCGGCACTGGCCCCAAGCCCGGCCTACGAGCCGTTCCTGATGGGGTCGTTCCTCGGCCAAGTGCTCGGCGTGACCGCGTATGCGTGGTACGACAACGCTGCCTACGCTGAATTCGGCTTTTACCGCACGCTGAGCGACAAGCTGGCCAAGACGCTTGGCACCTACGGCAATCCGTACAATCCCGGCAGCATGGCGTCGTTCTCACCGTACGGACGGCTCGCGTATGAGTGGAACTGGGGCGGCCAGACAGCGCATATCGGCGCCATCGGGATGCAAACCACGGTGCATCCGCTGGAAATGGCGGGCGTCGGCACCGACAAATACACCGATGTCGCTATCGATGGGTCCTATCAATGGATCGGCGACGGCACCCATATCATCTCGGTGCTGAGTTCGCTGACCCATGAAGTGCAGCATCTGGACGCAACCTCGGTGACCAGCGGCTCGAACCGCAGCAACACGCTCGACGAATTCCGCGCCAACCTGACCTATTTCTACCAAAATACCTACGGTGGGTCGGTCGGCATCAAGCGGATTTGGGGATCGGCCGATCCGGTGATGTTCGCCAATGGCGGCAACAACAAACCGGATAGCACCGGATTGATCCTGGAAGCCGACTACGTGCCGTTCGGTAATGACGGCTCGTTCGGTGCGCCATTCGCCAACGTGAAGCTGGGGCTGCAATACACCGCGTATCCGCAGTTCAACGGCGTCAATGCTGGGGCCAGCGCCAACAATACCATCTACGCTTTCGCCTGGTTCGCGTTTTAACTGAGCGCTGCCGGCAGCCGCCCGGGCATGCTCATGCCCGGGCGGCTTGCTGTTCAAGCCAGAACCGCCGCGCCGCCGTGGCCACTGTTACAATATGAACCAATTAGCAAAGGTCTGGCGTTATTGATAGTTTCATTTGCTACGCTTTTATGCTTAAACCTCCCTCGGTGAGTGCAGCGGCGGCTTGTCACGCGATGCAGGGAGGGAACGGCCTTGGCGGCAGCAGTTAGGACCTTTTGGCGGGTCACAGGATGTCTTTGCGTAGCAACAGCGCTGTTCGGCGTCCAGTCAGCCAGTGCGCTGACCATCACGCCGGCGTTCGACAGCACGATCACCGGTGCGGGTAACGCGCTGGCCATCGAATCGACGATCAACACCGCCATCGCGTCCCTCGAGTCGCTGTATACCGACCCGGGCACCATCCAGGTGGTGTTCAAGACATCGACCAGCACAGCCTATGTCGGCCAGAGCCAAACCGGCTTGTACACGCTGGGCTATTCCAGCTACACGGGCAAGCTCAGCGCCGCCGCAGCGGCCAATCCTTCGAACAGCGTGCTTTCCACCGCAATCGCCCATCTCGCCGCAGGCAATCAGCCCGGCAGCGGCGGCTCGGTGCTGATCACGTCGGCCAATGTGCGGGTGGCGCTCGGCGTGGCGGGCGGCACGCCATGTTTCGACAGCAGCGGCACCTATCACGCGGGTTGTGGGCAGGCGTACGATGGCGTGGTGACGCTTTCAACCGCCAACACACTGAATTTCACCAATGTCGCGGTCGGCGGCGCCTACGCGGCGGTCGGCGTCTTCGAACATGAGCTCAATGAGATCATGGGCGGCGGCGGGCAGGGGTCGGCGCTGAATTTCATCGCAGCGCACGATGCTCAGGGGGACCACAGCTTCGACGCCGACATCGGCGTGCTGGACCCGTACCGCTATGCCGCCGGGGTGAAGAACTTCTCGATGACGGCCAACGCGTCCTCGCCGTATTTTTCCGTCGATGGCGGCGTCACCAGCATCGTGGCGTTCAATCAGACCGCGTCGGGCGACTTCGCGGATTTTGCCACCGCGAACAACGTGCAATCCGCCGCGTGCTGCTTTGGTATCATGCCGCTCTACAACACCGCATCGCCGGAGTTCGCGATGATGGAATCCATCGGCTACGACGGCAGCATCCCCGAACCGGCTTCGCTGCTGGTGTTTGGCGCTGGCATCGCCGGCCTGCGGGCCGCCCGCCGCCGGGCTGCAAACTCCAGGTAGGCTGGGCCGCCGGCAAAGCGGGACGCCAGGTGCATCCCGCTTTTCGTTCTGCGGTAATTGCCGCAGAAGATATATTATGACAACTCGTGTGCCAGCTACGGCGCGGTAAAGCCAATCCTGGCGTGAGTGCCGTCGCAGTACGGTTTGTTGGCGGAGCCGCCGCAGCGGCACAGATACGCCTCGGTCACGCGGCCGATGGTGCGCCCGGTGCCGGCACAGATTTCCAGATTACCCGTGACTTGCAGCGGACCGTTCGCGTGCGTGGCCACCGTCAACGCACCGTCGCGCACCGCCAGCGGTTCAGATTGCAGCAAATCGGGTTCACCGGAGGCTTTGAAGCCCGCC
This sequence comes from Rhodospirillales bacterium, assembly GCA_025359905.1. Lineage (GTDB taxonomy): Bacteria > Pseudomonadota > Alphaproteobacteria > Acetobacterales > Acetobacteraceae > CAIPHQ01. Next base: position 3,285 of record JANYDF010000071.1, on the reverse strand, counting down.
GCATTGTGCGCGCCATCGCAATACGGCTTGTGGCTGGACGCGCCGCAGCGGCACAACGTGGCGCGATACCCGGTGGCGGCACCTTCAAGCTGGGCGCGCACCGCGTACGGTCCATTTTCGCGTATATGCAACGTGTTGACCGGCGGGGCTGCCTCAGCGGCGCCGCCGTTCTTGCGCGTGAAGCCAATGGCGCCCGATGGGCAATTCAACGCCACCGCCACCAAGGCTTCAGCGGGCATGGCATCCGGAAATATCCATGCGCCCGGCGTATTGGCCTTGAACACCGCCGGCGCGCTCAGCACGCAGGACCGTGAGTGCACGCAGCGTGCGCTGTTGAACGAAAGTTCGAGTTCGCGGCCTTCGGCAAGTTCGGTTCCGGCATCGGCTGATGTGCTCACGCTCATTCGTTCCCCCATGTTCGGCTTAGGCCCGGCAACCATAGTCCAGGCTGGCGCGGCCACGCCCCGGACAGATAACCGGCATCGCCCCTTGCCGCCCGGAATCATGCCGGACTACCTTGATCGCAAGCGATAATTCAAACGCGCTAGGGAACGGCCATGACGCAGATCCGAAGCTACACGCCGCCGCAACGGCGCGCCGGGGCGCTTGGCGTCCATTCGCTGGACCATTTCTGCCTCACCGTGCCCGACCTTCAGCAAGCCAGCGATTTTTACACCGCCTTTGGTCTCGATGCCCGGCCGCAGGGCAACACGCTGGAGCTTTACACCCACGGCCATCCGCATTGCTGGGGCGTGCTGACCGAAGGCCCCCGCAAGAAGCTGCACCATCTGTCGTTCGGCGCATTCGCCGACGATCTCGGCCGGTTTCGCACCCACCTCGACAATCGCGGCATCGAGCGCATCGATGCGCCGTCCGGCATCGCCAGCAACGGCATCTGGTTTCGCGACTGCGACGGCACCCCGGTTGAGATCAAGGCGGCGGAGAAATCCTCGCCCGACGCCAAATCGATACTCGAACAGCCCCCCTCACCGGCCGGCGCACGCAATGCGCCGATCCGCGGCACCACGCCGCCGGTCCGCCCGCGCCGCCTCGCGCATACGCTGCTGTTCGCCACCGATGTGCCGCGCAGCACCCGGTTCTATTGCGACGTGCTTGGCCTCGGACTGTCGGACGGTGCGGCGGACGTGGTGGCGTTCCTGCATGGCGTGCACGGCAGCGATCATCACATGGTGGCGTTCGTGAAATCCAACGCGCCCGGCTACCACCACTCAAGCTGGGACATGCCGTCGATCCATGAGATCGGCTTGGGCGCGATGACCATGGCCGACAAGGGCTATGCGCGCGGCTGGGGCCTCGGGCGGCACGTGCTCGGCTCGAACTATTTCCACTATGTGCAAGACCCGTGGGGCAGCTTCGCCGAATACTCTGGCGATATCGACTACGTGCCGGCCGATGCCGCGTGGCAGAGCCAGTTGTACGCGCCAGAGAACAGCTTCTATCTCTGGGGGCCACAGCCGCCGGAGTATTTCACGGTGAACACCGAGGCGGACTAACCGCCCGGTGCCGGCAAAAATACATATAATGGATAAGAAACCGCCCATGACCGATAGCAAGATCGAACCCAGCGCCACCCGCCGCCGCGTGCTGCAAGGGGCACTGGCCGCTGGCAGCGTGCTGGCAATGCCCGCCATCCGTGCCCAGGCTGCCAGCCGCACCATCAAGATTGGCTTCGTCAGCCCAAAATCCGGCCCGCTCGCCGCGTTCGCCGCCGCCGACGACTTCATCCTGCGCGGCGTGCGCGAGGCGCTGAAGAACGGTGTCGCGGTCAACGGCAAGACCTATCCGGTGGAGATCCTGGCGCGCGACAGCCAGTCCAACACCAGCCGTGGCGCCGAAGTGGCGCAGCAGTTGATTTTGCAGGATAAAGTCGACCTGCTGCTGGCCTCGTCGTCGGCCGACACCACCAACCCGGTGGCCGATCAGGCGGAGATCAACGGCACGCCGTGCATCACCACCGATACGCCCTGGCAGGCGCATTTCTTTGGGCGCGGCGGCAACCCCGCTAAGGGGTTCGACTGGACCTACCACTTCTTTTGGGGCGCGGAGGAGATCGTCAAATCCTTCACCGGGATGTGGAACGCCATTGAAACCAACAAGGTGTTGGGCTGCGTGTGGTCTAACGACGCCGACGGCGTGGCGCTGAGCAACGAGCAGCACGGCCTGCCGCCAGCCTACGCGGGCGCTGGGTTCAAGGTGGTTGGCACCGGTTTGTTCACCCCGCTGTCCAACGACTTCTCGGCGCAGATCGCCAAATTGAAGGAAGCCCGCGCCGAGATCGTCACCGGCGTATTCCTGCCGCCCGACTTCGCCACCTTCTGGGCGCAGTGCGGCCAGCAGGGCTACAAGCCCAAGGCGATGACGGTCATGAAGGCGCTGCTGTTCCCCTCCGCCGTCGAGGCGCTTGGCGAGCGCGGCGCGGGACTGTCGTCCGAAGTGTGGTGGTCGCCGTCGCACCCGTTCAAGTCGGGCCTCACCGGCCAGTCGGCCGGCGCGTTGTGCGCGGCCTATATGGCCGACAGCAAGAAGCAATGGACGCAACCCATTGGTTTTAAACACGCCGTGCTGGAAGTGGCCATCGACGTGCTGAAGCGCACCAAGGACATCGACGACCCCGCCTCGATCCGCGATGCCATCGCGGGCACCGAGTATCAGTCGATCGTCGGTCCGGTGTCGTGGAAAAAAGGGCCCGTCAAGAACGTGTCGCTGACCCCGCTATCCGGCGGCCAGTGGGTCAAGGGCAGCCAGTACAAATACGACCTGAAGATCGTCAATAACGACGTCTACAACGCCATCCCGGTCGCCAAGCCGTTCGAGCCGCTCAGCTACTGAGCCAATAAAAATGGCGGCCCGCCATGCTCCAGCGGGCCGCCAATGTTGGTGTGTTGGGGCTTCGGTTTACGCGGCGGCCATCGCCATGGATTGCTGGCCGCGCGACTTGGCGCGCAGGTAAATGCCAATCGCAATGCCGGACATCGCCAAGCCAAGCACGGCCCAGTACGGGTTCGGCGATTGCAGCGTGCCAGTGCTGGCGAACGCGCTGTGGCCAGAGGCGGCGAGCAGCAGAACGGCGGAAAGTCCGAAAATGCGCTTCATGACAAGGTCCCTGACGTGGTGCGTGGTTGGTTAGGTGCTAAGGAGATAGCAATCGCTATGCCAGTGCGAATTGGCAAATATCGGCCATGGCACCGCGATCCTCGCCCGAATTGCCAGTGTTCCGGCGGAATGCCTCGCAGTTTGCGATGCAGGTGACATGACTTGCCGGGG
>JANYDF010000064.1 GCA_025359905.1 Rhodospirillales bacterium | reverse complement strand
GCGTTTCCGGAGCCAATCGCAGGAAGTGGTCGCACCCCGGCGCCGATCCCGCGGACGCTCCCGACACCGACACCGACACCGACACCGACACCGACACCGACACCGACACCGACACCGACACCGACACCGACACCGATGGTGGCGCGCCGACTCGGCTCGCTGATCTGCAGTCGGTTCGGTCTCGTCTGGCGTTGTTGGTCGCTGACTTTGACGCGGCTCTGCTGTCAGGTGCCGAAGCGGCTGGTTGTTTTGAAGTCGCTTGTGAGATCGAACGTCTGGCCGGGGCGCTCAAATTGTTCGCGGCGTTGCGCGTCGATGAAACCAGCGCTTGGAAAGGCACCGGCGCCCACGATACGGCCCGGTGGATACGGTCTATGTGACCGGCCTGGCCGCGCTGCATTTGTGCTGGTTCCGGTGGAGTTATGCCAAATCTCGCTGACTAAACGCATTGTCGTTGCCGGGCCTGACCCGGCAATCCATGGCGCCCTACAGAGCATCTCGCGTCTAACACCGAGCGTTGGCATGGATCGCCGGGTCAAGCCAGGCGATGACGATTGAATCGATTATGGGTTCTCGCCCAGAGATTTGGCATTGCCAATGTGTTATTAACTCAGAACGTCGCTTTGTCAAAATCCCGGGCGGCGCAATGCGTCAGGCGGTGTGTCGGCTGGAGTAGATGAGTTTGGGCAGAGGCGGGATGGCTGGAGCGTCAGTGAGGCCGAGGTAATTCCAGAACGAGACACCGGGCTTGTGGCAGGGTTCGCGTGCAACCGTTGCAGCAGCCGCTCGGCCAGCGCGATGATGCCGTTCGGCCACTTGCACGGCCTCGCTGCGTGTCAGGTTCGCGTTCTCGCGGATGTGCTCCACCAGACGCCATTGTGACCAAGCCGGGCGATGTGAGCGTCGGCTTGCTGGGCCTTGACAGGCAATTGCTGTTGCACGAGGCTCATCTAAGCAATGAAATTGCCAACAAAAATGAAACGGGAGGCGCGGTGCAGCAGCAGTATCTGTCACGCTGGATATGCCAGGACACCGCACGCACGGTTGCGTGATCTGTGGCGGCCCGTCATTTCCTGTTGTCGCCGATGCAGCGCCGGATCGCTATGCTTCCTGCCGATCGCTGTGTCTGTTGTGTGCCACGGTTCTAGTGAGACGTTGTCATGTATAAAAATTTCGGCTTGTATATCAATGGCGCATGGCGGCAGCGCGGTGGCCTCGGCAGCTATGAAGTCACCGATCCGGCGACTGGCGCCGCGTTGGGCGCCACGGCGATGGCCGATGTGGCCGATGTCGAGGAAGCTATCGCTGCGGCGGCTGCCGGGCTGAAGGTTTGGCGCACGACGGCGGCCTGGACGCGGGCCGATTTGCTGCACGCGGTGGCCGACATTATGCGCGCCCGCACCGAGGAAGCGATACGCTGTCTGACGCTGGAAACTGGCAAGCCGCTGGCGCAGTCGCGCCGGGAATGGGGGCTGTCGGTCGATCAGTTCCGCTGGTACGCCGAGGAAGCCCGCCGCCTGTATGGCCGTGTGGTCGAAAGCCGCGCGCCGGGTTGCCGGATTGAAGTGCTGCACGATCCGGTCGGCATCGTCGCGGCGTTTACCGCGTGGAATTTCCCGGCTTTTCTGGTGGCGCGCAAGGTCGCCCCGGCGTTGGCTGCCGGATGCTCGGTGGTCGTGCGCCCATCCAACGAGACGCCGGGCACGGCGATGTTGATCATCGATAGCGTCCATCAGGCCGGTATTCCGCCTGGCGTGGTCAATCTGGTGGTCGGCCCGACGACGACGACCTATGCCACGCTGATGGCATCGCCCGCCGTTCGCAAAGTATCGCTGACCGGCTCGACCAATGTCGGCCAGCAGATGCTGCGCGACGCCGCGGCGACGTTGAAACGCGCCAGCATGGAGCTCGGCGGCAATTCGCCATTTATCGTGTTCCCCGATGCCGACGTCGATGCGGTGCTCGACATCGCGGTGCCGACCAAATTCGCCAACGCTGGGCAGGTCTGCGTGTCGCCCGACCGTTTCTTTGTGCACGAATCGCTGCACGACGCCTTTGCCGATGGCTTCGTGAAGCGCGCGTCGGCGTTGCGCCTGGGCCACGGCCTCGACGAGACGACCCAGATGGGGCCAGTGATCAATCAGCGCCGCGTCGATGCCATCGAGCGGATCGTGGCCGACGCCGAGGCGCGCGGCGGGCGCATCGCCACCGGCGGCGGGCGCCCATCGGGGCAGAATAACGGCTTCTACTTCATGCCGACAGTCATCACCGGGCTGCCGGACGAGGCCAAGGCGCTGGCCGAAGAAAACTTCGCCCCGATCGCCGCTATCACGCCATTTGCCGACACCGAGGAAGTCTACCGCCGGGCCAATGCCAGCGAATACGGCCTCGCCGCCTACGTATTCACCCGCGATCCGAAACGAATGCGTGAGGCGGTGACCCGGCTTGAAGCGGGGATGGTCGGCGTGAATAGCGTGGCGCTGGCGGCGGCCGAAGCGCCGTTCGGCGGCATCAAGGCCAGCGGCATGGGCCGCGAGGGCGGCAGCGAGGGCATTCTTGACTATCTGAATGTCAAGCTCGCGCAAGTGGCGGTCTGACCGCCGGCCTTTGGCTGCTGCCGCGCCGTGAGGGCAGCGGCAGCATTGACAGGCTGCCGGTACGATCTGTTTGATAGTGCCGTCATGGGCGCCGGCACCACGGATCGGGGACTTTAATGTCAGGCAGTACATTGCGCAGTGTCACGCTTGACGACATCCAATCCCCGCGCCGTGGCCCCGTGCTCGACCAACTGGACATGCTTGGGTCCACCGAAACCCAGCCGATGAGCCAAAAGGGCCAGATTGAGCTGTTTAAGCTGCGCTTTGGTTATGCACCGGGCAAAGGCAAGGTCGTAAAGGCACTGAAGCAGCGGCGGGTTCTGCGGCAAGCGTACGATCAGACCCGGCTGCGCGAGGAGCTGACTAGTGAACAATATTTAGATGATCGAGAAAAATCACTGCGCGATACGGTTGGGCCGCACTATTTAATTGACCAATTGGGCGTGCGCGCCGTGTCGGCCAAGGGCGTCACCGGCCTGAAAACCCAAAGTAATTTCAGTTCGCCCTATGCCCGCACCGCGCCGCACCAACAAAGCCAACAAATACTTGATATGGCGGCCAAAAAATGTGGCATTAAAATAACCCCGGAATTGTATTTCAACAGCGAAGACGCAGTCGGGCAACTGAAGCAAGCCGGTGGGCTGCCTGACAATGTGACCATCACCGTCAAGAAAATTGCCCCAGGGATATGGGGGGCTTATTTGGCCGGTGACGGGATCAAGACAAGCTCCGACTTGGACGACGCCATCACCAGCATAACGATCAAGTCGCGATATTTGGGTCTTACGCCGTCGCCGCATCAGGGATTGAAATATATCAACGACGAAGCTGCGCTGAAGCCGAAGCTCAGCGAGGAATCGCTCGGCAATGCCAATGCCGTGGATGGCCTGACGCCGGATGGCAATCCGTCGCTGAAGGCGCTGGCCGGGCTGAATTCGCAGCATCCGTCTGCCGCGATCGCCAAATCGGTGGCGAGCATGGCCGGCGGGCTGAAGGACGCCATCGGGAAGCTTGGCGTAGAAGAAAAGAAAATTTTCGACCGCGACCTGCTGGTGCAGGATGCTCTGATGCACTTGCAAGCGCTCATTGAAAGCATGGCGGTGTCGCTGGATGATTCGACACAGACCGGCAAGTTGTACGAGTTGATGATCGACGATCTCTACACCGTGCTGGCCAGCGCCAAACCCTACAAGATCGAAGACGCCAGCAACGCGGCAAAGGCGTTGATCAAGCAACGCTCCCCCGCGCTCGACAAATTGACCAAAGAGAGCGGCGTGCAGGCGGAACCGTTCCTGCTGTCGAGCGGTATGCAGGCGCTGACCGTCGGCATTGGGGCTGCGTGCGATGCACTCAAGCAACCGCCGACGGCAGTGAAGCAAATCGGACCGAATTACTTCGAGGTCGGCATCGCCATCGGCAAGGGTGACGAGGAGGAACAGAAGAAATCGCGCGTGCTGCGCGCCATTCTGCACCCAAGCTCACCGAGCGTGGGTCAGGGCGGCGACAAGTCGGACACCTGGACGGTTCAGAAGCTGATCGAAGAAGTGACGCGGGGGTTGGAAGGCAAACAGACGCCGGTGGTACTGATGCTCGACGTGACGATTGAGCAAAAGCCGGACGGCAAGGACGATGGATCGAGCGATCTCGATGAGGTCATCGACGCCTTCAAGATTCCGGTGGCCGATGGATCACTGAAAATGGTGATCTGCAAGAGCTACCAGAAGTACCTCAGTCTCGGCACCGCCAAGATCATGGCAGGCGGCGCCACGGTGATCGGCACGGACGACGAGTGTTTGCAGGCGCTGAAATCGGCGCTGCAAAGCGCACAAGATGGCCTGGAGCCGATGGAATCCGACGAAATGCAAATGATGACGCACATCATGGGCACGTCTGGTCCGATGGAATTGGCGATGATGCAGCAGGCGTCCAGCAACGCCAAGCTTGCGCAAACCCTGTGCGGCTTCGAAGGCGCCGGCACGTCGGAGGACGGTTTGCCGTTCTTGATGACCAAGATTCCGCAAGGCCTGCCGGGCGAGGACAAGGGACTGCGCAGCAAGCCCATTCTCGACCTGTGCCGGGCGTGCGGCATGGAGGAGCGCCAGAGCTTCGGCTTTCCGGCGACCAGTTGCATGCGCATGGATGACCCCGAGGGGCACACATTTGCGCGCATTGCGATGGGGCAGGACCATCCGGGTGCGATGGTGGAAAAGACCTATGCCATTGGGAAATTCGTCAACGATCCCAGCAACGATGCGGTGACCCCGGAACGGATTGGCAAACTAATCGAAACGGACACCGGCAAGGCGGTGGCTGTGCTGGTAGAGAAGCTGGACAAGGCGGCGCTGCGCGGCGCTCTGCTGGCGGTATTGAGCCGCCGCTCGCCGCGCCCGGACGAATTGCTGCAACAGATCGAAACGGCAGAGACACTGTCTGCGGACCCGGTGAAAGACTACGGTTTGGCGCCCGCCGAGCAAATCGCATTGGTTGGCGCGTCCTTCCAGCCCGCGCCGTTGATCGGGACGATCGACGAGAAGATTGGCATTTTGGCGACCGGCGGCGCGTTGACCGGTACGGCGATGCAGTGGCGCGGCGATGAGCAGGGCGCGAAGGGCGAACCGCCGCCCGAGGTCGAACATTTGGGTAGCATGATCGCGTCCAGCCTGCGGCTGGCGGCCGTGCTGGCCAAGGACGGAGAAAGCGCCGAGCAAGCAGCGCTGCGCCAAAAGCAGTACGAAGCATTTATCGACGGCGGCATGCCGGGCGCAAGTGTTGAAGGACGGCGCCAGGTATTTTTGGACTGGGCCGAAGTATCTGCCGATCTTGTGACGCTGGCGCTCGAAGCGGCGGCACAGCAAGATGCGCTGCAGGAGGATATCGAGATCGCCGAAAAGCGGACGGCGAAATTCGCCGCTGATCTGGAACGCAACGCGTCGCAGGTCGTGGAAGAATCGGCACGGCTCAAATTGTTCCGCACCCTGACGCCAGCGGCGTTTGTGCGGCTCGGTGCTAAACAACAGGTCAGTCTGATTGAAACAGTCTTCGGCAAGCTCAGCGTGGGCAGCCAGATCGAACTGATCAAGCAGTTGCCGTCGAACCCGCCAGACCTGCGCTCGGCCTGCTTGCTGCACACCGGAGCGCGTGTGGATGCGGCGTTGACCGGCAACACCCCGATCGTGCTCGCAACCACGCTGCCAGTCATGGGCGGCGCGCAATCTGGCGAGCAGACAATGCGCAAGTCAGAAATCGAGGAGGTTGCAAAACTCTATCGCGACGATGCCGTTGCCGAATTGGTAAATATCCTGGATCAAAAATTTGGCAGACTCGATGAAAAAATTCTGGATATCAAATATTATCAAGAAGGCGAGAATGACCTTAAGGCTATTGAGATATTGAATGTCAGCTTTGACGAGGTATGTCAGGAGGTTCTGACATATTTCACCAGTCCACTGCGCGGGGAAATGCTTGGCTATGCCGAAATCGGAAAATACGTGGCAGGTGCGATAGGTGCGTGGTATGTAAATGGCGCCAAGGACCTCAAGGAGAAGTTTTTCTTCCAGGCTGCCACAAGTTTATCGAAGGATATTTCAAAATATCTCGAAAAATTTTGTACGAGCGATGTTAGTAGTGCATTTCGGCGCTTTATCGAGAAGCTCGAAAGTGCTGCCAACTGTTTCTGATATATATGCAATATCGCAGCATTCAGGATCGGGCTTCAACACTCTGCCGCGCTATCGTGGCCGCAAGCGCAGCTTGACTGATGCCCCCTGCCATAGGGCGGCAGTTCCCGGCCGGGAACTGCCGCGTGCCTTCATTCAGGCGTAGAAGTCAGGCCGCTTACCGACGTCGAAGCGCACTTTGGCCCCGGCGGCCCGCGCCTCTAGGCAAGCTTCAGCCGTGGCCGAGGCCACGTAGCCGTCCCAGGCGCTCGAACCCACCGAGCGTTGCCCGGTGATAACCGTGTTCACCCATGCGCGCATCTGGTCGCGATAGGCTTCCACGAAGCGGCCGCGCCAATCGGGGTTCAATCCAAAGCCGTCGCGCATATCCAAACGCACCGCCACCGGCGGATTGGGCGCCAGCGCCATGGTGCCGTTCTCACACACCAACTCGGCGCGCACGTCATAGCCGTATGTGCAATCCATGAAGCATTCGATGTCCACTACGGCGCCGCTCGGGGTTTCCAAAACGATCAATTGCGGCTGACGGTTGATCGCTTTGCGCGACGGGCGCGGGCTGATCACGGTGGCGGCGGCGAAGTCTTCGCCGAGGATGTAGCGCGCCACATCGTATTCGTGCACTGCCGAGTTGGTGAGTACGGCGTCCGACGTGGTGTAGTGCGGCGCGACGGCGTTGCGGTGCACGCAATGCATCATCAGCGCCTCGCCGAAGCTGCCGCCATCCAGGCCGCGCTTCATTGCCTGATAGCCAGGATCGAAGCGGCGCATATAACCCACTTGCACCAAGCGTTTGCCGCCGGCGATCTCGCGCTTCAGGATCTCGCGGCAATCGTCCAGCGTGGCGGCCAGCGGCTTCTCGCACAGCACCGGCTTGCCGTGGGCGATGCAGGCGAGCGTCAGTTGCGCGTGCGCTTCGTCGGGGGCGGCGATCAGCACCGCGTCGATTGACGGATCGGCAATCAACTGCGCAGCGGTGGCGAATACCTGCGCACCGGGGGTGAGAGCCGCGACCCGCTCGGCCCGTGCCGGGTCGGCGTCCTGCACGCCGGCCAGCCGGGCGCCTGCCACGCCTTCCTGCAGAATCCGCGCATGGTCAGCGCCCATGATGCCAGCGCCGATGATGCCAATGCCTATTGTCACGGTGCGACGTCCCTAAACTCAAGTTTCTGCGCCAAGAGAAATTGCACGGCCGCAAGGATGTCAACGATATTTGCAGCACGCTGGAAGGCGCCCTCCCGCAGAAGCCTCTCCGCCCGGCGGGCAATGGCACCAGCGCGTCGCCGCCGGTCCAGCGCCATTGCTGGCCGCCCGCGCCTTCCAGCGCGTGCCAGCCCGGCTGCCCGCCCAATGCGCCGAGCGGCAGGTCTTCCCAGGTCCAAGGCCGGAACAGGCTGATCCGCTGCAGCATCACGCCAAGCCGCCTGCCGCGCCTGGGCACACCTGTTCGGGAATGGCGCCCGGTGACACGATGCGCAGGTGTTTGGCGGCTGGCGCGCGGACGTTGAAGCAGTGCTCAGCGCCGTTGCTGGAGGACGCGCGGCAACGCTTGCCGCTCAGCCCCGGAACGGACAACGGGAACGTTCCCGCGTCAGTTCCATCAGTCACCCACGGCCGCTGGGTGTTGGCGCTATCGTACGCCAGAAATAACGCGCGAAAGCCAGCCATTCATGCGTCGCTCCAATTCCGGTGTCTGGCGGGACCCACTCAGGAGCGGATTATTGGCGGCGTTTTATTCGCGTTGTTTTACAAATTGTAAGCGAGATCCGGGATCTCCGAGATCGCCGACAATACACGAATTTTCATCGTGATATAAAAATTACACGATTGCATGGGCGGTTGAGTCGCATTAGCGTGAACCCGGGTTTCAACAGAGGAATGGCGTCATGATCACAGTATCCCGGCGTAGCCTGATTCAGGGCAGTTTGGCGGTGGGGGCCGGTCTAGCCGGAATCATTCCCGCACCGCGCGCTTTCGCCGCCAGCACGTTCGAAAAGGCGAAGGCCGCCAAGTCGATCAGCGTCGGTATCGCCAATGAGAAGCCGTATGGCTATGTCGAGACCGACGGCAAGTTGACCGGCGCCATCATCGAAGTATTGCGCGCCACCGTGGCGCCCTACGGCATCACCGAGGTGAAAGGCACCATCGCCGATTTCGACGCGCTGATCCCCGGCGTCAACGCCGGGCGCTTTGATATCATCGGCGCTGGCATGTATGTGCGCCCGAAGCGTTGCGCCGCGATTGCATTCTCCAACCCGCTGACCCGGGCCGGTGGCGCGTTTGCCGCCAAGAAGGGCAATCCGAAGAACCTGCACAGCCTGAAGGACGTGGCCGCCAACAAGGACGCCAAGATCGGCACCCAGACTGGCACCGCCCAAGTGGAAGAGCTCAAGACGGCCGGGATCGGCGCCGATCAGACCGTGCTGTTCACCAAGGATACCGAGGCACTGGCTGGGCTGATCGCCGGGCGCGTCGATGTGATCTATTTCCCCGACCTTGAACTGAACGACCTGATCGTCACCAGCGGTGCGCCCGAGGTGGAGCGGGTGGCGACCTTCCAGCAGATTCTGAAGGCGGACGGTACGCCCGCGTTCAACTATCAAGCGCTGGGCTTCCGCAAGGACGATGCCGACTTGATCGACGCCATCAACGTGCAACTGGCCACACTGCTGTCGTCGGGTAAGTTGCTAAGCCTGCTCAGTCCGTTTGGGTTCAGCGCCAACGAACTGCCGGGGTCCGATGTCACTGCCGCGAAACTTTGCGCGGGCTGATCGTGTAGGGCAGGGCGTGCAGGCATGACCGCGAGCGTCGTCGACCTGCTGCCCAATTTGCTGCGTGGCGCCACCGTGACGGTTGAAGTCACGGTGGCGGCGGGCGCGCTGGCGCTGGCTTTGTCGCTCCCGGTGGCGCTGGCCCGCATGTCACCCGCGTGGCCATTGCGCGTCATTGGCACCACCTACGTCGAAGTGCTGCGGGGCACCTCGGCGCTGGTGCAGTTGTTCTACCTATTTTTTATTCTGCCGCTGCTCGGCATCCGGCTCGACCCGCTGCCGACTGCGATCGCCGGGCTGGGGCTGAATTTTTCGGCGTATGCGTCCGAGATTGTGCGCGGCGCGATTGCCGGAATCGACCGTGGCCAGTGGGAGGCGGCGCACGCGCTGCATCTGTCGCGCGCCGCCACGCTGGCGCGCATCGTGCTGCCGCAGGCGGTGGCGGTGATGCTGCCGTCGTTCGCCAGCCTGATGATCCAACTGTTGAAGTCCACGGCGCTGGTTTCGCTGATCACGCTGAGCGACCTGACCTTCTCCGGGCAGGCGTTGATCACCACCACCGGGCGGCCGTTCGCAGTGTGGGGATTGGTGCTGGTGATTTATTATGTGCTGTCGCTGCCATTGGCTTGGGCGTCGAACCGCCTGGAAGCCCGCGCCACCGCGTATCGTGCGAGGCCTGCCGGTGCCATTTGATCTCGCCTTTGCGTGGTCGATCCTGCCGGATTTGCTGCGCGGCGCGATTGTCACCGCCGAAGCCACGTTCGGCGGCATGGCGCTGGCGATGTTGGGCGGGTTGTTGCTGGCGCTCGGCCGGCGCATTGGGCCGCCGCCGGTGGCAGGCTTCGTGCGCGGCTATATCTCGCTGGTGCGCAACACGCCGTTGCTGGTGCAATTGTATTTCATTTTCTACGTGCTGCCGCTGGCCGGGTTGAGCTTCAACGCGCTCGGCACCGGCATCGTTACGCTGGGCCTGCATTATAGCGCGTTTCTGGCCGAGGTGTACCGCGCCGGAATCGACGCTGTCCCGCACGGGCAATGGGAGGCGGCCCAAGCCCTCAGCCTGTCGCGCCGCGACACGTGGCGGGATATCATTCTGCCGCAGGCCATCCGGCCGATGGTGCCGGTGTTCGGCAATTTCCTGATTGGCATGTTCAAGGATACGCCGTTGCTGGCCACGATCACCATTCCCGAAATGTTCGGCGCGGCGGAGCAGATAGCCGGGGATACCTATCGCTACAACGAGCCCTACACCTTGGTTGGTCTGATCTTCCTGCTGATCAGCTATCCGGCGGCGCTGGGCGTTCGTGGGCTGGAGCGCCGTTTCGGTGTCCACTGAACCACTCATCCGCTTTCGCGGCTTGCGCAAGGCGTTCGGCGCCAACGTCGTGCTCGAAGATTTTAACATGGACATTGCCGATGGCGAGCGCATCGCGCTGATTGGGCCGAGCGGTTCGGGCAAGACCACGGTGCTGCGCTTGCTGATGGGCCTGGACACGTTCGACGGCGGCGAGATCGAGGTGGGTGGCGTGCCGCTGTCCCGCCCCTCCGAGCAAGCCAAGCTGGCGCGCCGCCAGATCGGCATGGTGTTTCAGCACTTCAATTTGTTCCCGCACATGACGGTGATGGCCAACGTGACCGAAGCGCCGCGCCGCGTGCTGGGTTTGAGCAATGCGGAAGCGCAGGCCCGCGCCACCGGACTGCTGCGCATGGTCGGGCTGGAAGCCAAGCTGAACGCGCTGCCGCGCCAACTGTCCGGCGGCCAGCAACAGCGGGTCGCCATCGCCCGCGCGCTGGCGATGCGCCCGCGCATCATGCTGTTCGATGAAGTCACCTCGGCGCTCGACCCGGAACTGGTCGGCGAGGTGTTGCGCGTGGTGCGGCAATTGGCCCGCGAGTCCGGGATGACCATGCTGATCGTGACTCATGAAATGAGCTTCGCCCGCGACGTATCCGACCGGGTGGTGTTCATGGAGCGCGGCCGCGTGGCGGAACAAGGGCCGCCCGACATGATCTTCCGCAACCCAAGCAACGAGCGCACCCGCGCCTTCCTGCAAGCGATTTTGGAGCGCTGAGCCAATGGCAACGCCGTTCGATCCGCTAACCTACCGCGCTGAATTTCCGCTGGCGCAGGACTGGGCCTATTTGAACCACGCCGGCACCGGCCCGGTGCCGCGCAGTCACGTGGTGGCCGCAGGCGCGTTTGTCGCGGCAATGAATGAGGGCAAGCCCCCGACCTCGCTGCCCGACAGCGCCGCCGTGGCCGCCGCCATCCGTGACCGCGCCGCGCGCTTGCTGTCATGCACCGCCGCCGACATCGCCGTGCTGACATCCACCACCGAAGCGCTCGGCGTGATTCCGCTCGGGCTGGACTGGGACGAAGGCGATGAGGTGATCACCTATGCCCGCGATTACCCAAGCGTGGTGTACGCGCTGCAACGGCTGGAGCGGCTGTATGGCGTGGTGATCCGCTGGATTCCGGATTGCGGCGGCCGGTTCGATCTGGCCGATGTAGCTGCCTTGATCGGCCCGCGCACCAAGTTGATCGCGCTGAGCCTCGTCAGCTTCGCCAACGGATTCCGCGCCCCCATCGAGGAGATTTCCGTGCTCTGCCGCCCGCGCGGCATCTGGCTGAGTGTCGATGCCATTCAAGGCATGGGTGCGATCAAGCTGGATGCCCCAGCGCTGGGCGCCGATCTGCTGGCGGCGCACGGCTATAAGCATCTGCTGTCCGGCTACGGCGTGGCGCTGGCCTACATCTCGCCGCGTGCGCGGGCCGAACTTGCGGTGGGGTTGCCGGGCTGGGAGGGGACCGAGAGCTACACCGACCCGACTTCGATGCTCGATCACGCCCATGTGCGGTTCACCACGGACGCGCGGCGCTTCGAACCGGCAGTGCCGAATTTCGCCGGAATGCACGGCACGGTCGCCAGCCTCGACATGCTGCTGCACGCCGGACCGGAAGCCATCGAGCGGCATATCTTCGGGTTGCTCGACGCGATGGCGCGGGAGTTGGCGGCGCGCGGCTACCTCGTGGCCAGCCCGACCGGGCCGGGCGAGCGCTCCTCCCTGCTGTCGTTCCGCACGCCGCCGGGGCTGGATGTGGCGGCACTGGCGCGCACGCTGACCGAGGCCAAGGTCACCTGTTCGCTGCGTGAAGGCATGATCCGCATTTCGCCGCATCTGTACAACACCCAGGCCGACGTCGCCCGTTTGATCGAACATTTGCCCGCCGGGAGGGCCGCATGAGTTTCGCCAAGGGTCCATTTCTGGACCGCGCCCGCGCCAGCCGCCTATTGGCCGCCGCCGGGCTTGACGCGCTGATCGTCGCCGAACCGGAGGGGTTTCTGTATGCCACAGGCGGCGGGCAAGGCGTCGCCGGGCTGTTTCGGCGCGCTGGGGCTGGCTTCGTGCTGATCCCGGCCGATCCGGCGCTGGCCTTGGGCGCGGT
The DNA here is from genome assembly GCA_025359905.1 of Rhodospirillales bacterium. Classification (GTDB taxonomy): domain Bacteria; phylum Pseudomonadota; class Alphaproteobacteria; order Acetobacterales; family Acetobacteraceae; genus CAIPHQ01. The sequence continues at coordinate 7,558 of JANYDF010000064.1, read as the reverse complement.
GCTGACCGACACCGCCGAAGCTGCCTTCCGCGCCGCTTCGCCAATTGCCGATGTTCGCACGCATCCGTCGTGGATCGAAACCGCCGACGTGCAGGCAGGTGCGGCCAGCGATCAAAGCGCCGACGCACTGGTGCGCGCCGCGTGGGCCGGGCGCCCGGCCGGGTTCACCCGTCCGGCGACGTTCTCGCTGGCCGCCGCCATCGCCGCGCTGCGCGATCTGCTGGCGGCGCGCGGCCTGCTGCGGGCGCGGCTCGGCTTCGATCTGGACTTCATCGCCGCCAACGATGCCCGCGCCATCGCCGCCGGGCTGGACGGGGCGAGCGTCGCCGACGGCTCGCCGGTGCTGGACCGGCTGCGCATGGTCAAGGCGCCGGGTGAAATTGACCGGCTGCGGCGCGGCTGCGAATTGGGCGAGGCGGGTGTCGCGGCACTCGCCGCCGGGGTGCGCGCGGGCCACACGCTGACCGATTTGCGCGATTTGTTCCGCGCCGGGGTGGCCGCCGAGGCGGCACGGCGCGGGGTGAAGCCGCCGGATGCCACCTACGAATACATCGCCATCGGCCCGCACCCGTGGAACCCGGGCATTGTGGAACCCGGTGCGGTGATCAAGGTCGACGTGGTGTGCGCGGTGGACAACTACACATCCGACACCTCGCGCAACTTCGTGTTCGCCGCCGCCTCGCCCCGGCTGCGCGGCTTGCACCGGGCGTTGGAGGATGCGTTCGCGGCGGGCGAGGCACTGCTCCGCCCCGGCACGCCGCTTCGCGCCATTCATGCCACCGTGACCGGCGCCATCCGCGCCGCCGGGTTCACCGGCTATAGCCGGGGCCATTTCGGTCACGGACTGGGCCACTCGCTGTTCTCCGAGCAATGGCCATTCATCGCCGCCGACGCCGAGGTGGCGCTGGAGCCCAATATGATGATCGCCTTCGAGACGCCGATTTATCTGGACGGGATCGGCGCGTTCAATCTGGAGGATCAGATGTTCATCACCGCCGATGGACACGAAGCCATCAACCGGCTGCCGCGCGGCCTGGTGGAGCTCGGCTGATGCAGCGCCGCGCCGTTGCGCAGGAAGGCCGCACCGAGCGCGGCTGGCTGCGGTTTGCGGGACTGGACGCCGAGCTGCCATATATCGACATCGACTCGGGCGTGCCCGGCCCGCGCCTTGCGGTGATGGCGGGCATCCACCCCAACGAGGTCAGCTCGATGGAAGCAGCGCTGCGCCTCGCCGCCGCGTTCGATGACGGGCTGCGGCGCGGCTCGGTGACGCTGCTGCCGGTGGTCAACATGCCGGGATTGGCCGGGCATGCCGAGTTTGTCATACCGGTGGACGGCAAGAACCTCAATTTCAGCTTTCCCGGCCGGGTGGATGGCAGCTTCACCGAACGCCTCGCGCACGCGCTGGTCACCGAATGGAGCGCCGGGGCCGATGTGGTGATTGACCTGCATGGCGGCGATTTGCGCGAGGCCGTAGCGAAGTTCGTCATGGTGCAGACCACCGGCGAGGCGGCGTTCGACGCCCGCACCCGCGCGCTGGCACGCTGCTACGACGCTGAATTGATTGTTGAATTCCAACCCGGCGAAACCGTCAACACCGGCCGCGCCACCAACATGCTGCCCCGTCTTGGCCGCCACGCGGTGATGTCGGAAGCGGGCGCCAATGGACGGCTGGATGAGGCGTGCATCGCGTTTCATGTTGGTGGCGTGCTGAACATCGCCCGGTTGCTCGGCCTGACCAGCGCGCCGCTGCTGCCGCATGGCCGCACCGCGCGGATATTGAGCGGCTTTTCCCGCGTGGTGGCCCCGGCGGATGGGCGGTTCTACTGCGAAGTGGCGTGCAACGATGTGGTGCGCGCCGGTCAGCTTGTAGCGGTGCTGCGCGATATTTTTGGCATCCAGATCGCCGAGATGCGCGCTGCCGAGGCGGGGCGGGTGGTGATGATCGTCACGCACAATATCGTGAGCGAAGGGGAGTGGGTCCTCAGTATCGGCTTGCCGCTGGGTGAGGCGTAATTCGCCTATCCACGAACGTCGCTTTGCCCACTATGATCGCAGCCAAACCTGCCGCGCGGGAAGCGGTGGCGAACGGAGGCGATGGTGACGGCTGCATTTGTGAAACGCGATTATTCCCTGATCGGACCGGAGAATGCGCGCGCAGTCTCCATGGGGCTGGCCAATGCGGATTGGTACAAAACCGAGATTCCGCGCGCCCGCATGAAGCAACTGATGCAGCGCTCCGACGAACCGGCCACCCGTGACACCATCATCTGGCTTGGCCTGATCGTGGTGACTGGCGCCTTGGGCGCATATTTCTGGGGAAGCTGGTGGTGCGTGCCGTTCTTCTTCGTCTACGGCGTGCTGTACGGCTCGGGCGGCGATAGCCGCTGGCACGAATGCGGGCACGGGACCGCGTTCAAAACGCCGTGGAAGAACGATGTGGTCTACCAGATCGCCTGCTTCTTCATGGTCCGCAACCCGGTGGTCTGGCGCTGGAGCCATTCCCGTCACCACACCGACACCATCATCATCGGCCGCGATCCGGAGATTATCACGCCGCGCCCGCCCGCCGTGCTGAAACTGGCGCTGGCGTTTTTCGGCATTCTGGACTTCCCGCAGGGTCTCCAGATGATGTTACGTTATGCGTCCGGCAATATCAGCGATGCCGAGAAGGACTTCATTCCCGAGTCCGAGTGGCCGAAAGTGGCCCAGGTGGCGCGTATCTGGACATTGATATACGCCATCACTATTGCGGTGGCGTTGTATACCTGGTCCTTCCTGCCGCTGATGTTGGTCGGGCTGCCGCGGATGTATGGCGCGTGGCATCATCTGCTCACCGGCATCACCCAGCATATCGGGCTGGCCGACGACGTGCTGGACCATCGGCTGAATTGCCGCACGGTCTACATGAACCCGTTCAGCCGCTTCGTGTACTGGAACATGAACTACCACGTCGAGCACCACATGTTCCCGATGGTGCCGTATCACGCGCTGCCGGAACTGCACAAAGACATGCTGGCGGACTGCCCGAAGCCGTATTCCAGCTTCTTCGATGCGTATTCGGAGATCCTGCCGGCGCTGGTTCACCAGCTTCGCGACCCAAGTTTCTACGTGCACCGCCAGTTGCCGCCGTCCGCGCGGCCGGCGAAGCCGGGTCCGGCGGCGCTGGCCGCATAAGACTGCGGTCAGTTGATCCGCTCGCCAGTCGCCTTGTCGAACAGGTGAACGGCGCTCTCGGCGAAATCCACACCGATGGCGGCGCCATCCTGACGGTTGAAGGCCTTATCAGCCTTCACCGTCACCGTGGCGCCGCCGATCCGGCATGTCACCAAGGTGTGGTCGCCCATCAGTTCGGTGGCGTAGATCGTGCCGGTCAGTTTGCCCGCGTGCGGCTCGGTCACCCGCCCATCTTCCGGCCGTACCCCCGCCACGACAGAGGCGCGCGTGATCGTGCTGAGCGTGCCGAAGTCGCTGTCCGGCGCGGTGAAGCGCCCGGCGGAGAGCGAGCCGTCGATAAAGTTCATCGGCGGCGAGCCGATAAAGCCCGCGACGAACAGATTGGCCGGGCGGTTGTAGATATTCGCCGGCGTATCGAGTTGTTGCAGCACGCCTTTTTCCAGCAGCGCCACCCGGTGCGCCAGCGTCATCGCCTCGATCTGGTCGTGGGTGACGTAGATGGTGGTGATGCCAAGCTGGTGCTGCATGTGCTTGAGTTCGGCGCGCATGTAGCCGCGCAATTTGGCATCCAGGTTAGACAGCGGCTCGTCCATCAGGAACGCCGCCGGGCGGCGGATCATGGCACGCGCCAGCGCCACGCGCTGCCGCTGGCCGCCGGATAATTGCTTGGGAAAGCGGTCGAGCAGCGTATCCAACTGCACTTGCCGGGCGACTTCCTTGACCTGCGCTTCGATCTCCGCCTTCGGGGTTTTGCGCACCGTCAACGGATAGGCGATGTTGGCGAACACCGTCATGTGCGGGTACAGCGCGTACGACTGGAACACCATCGCCACGTCGCGGTATTTCGGCAGCACGTCGGTCACGTCGCGGTCGCCGATCAGCACGCGGCCCGAGGTGACCGATTCCAGCCCGGCGATCATACGCAGCGCGGTGGTTTTGCCGGAGCCGGATGCGCCGAGCAGCACCAGGAACTCACCGTCCGCCACCTCAAGGTCGAGACCTTTGACCACCTGCACATGGCCGAAGGCTTTGTGGATATTGTCCAGTCGTACCCGCATCGCCCGGCCCTAACCTTTGACCGCGCCGACCAGCAGGCCGCGCGCGATGTGTTTTTGCAGAAATCCGGCGATCACGATCACCGGGGCGATCATGATAACGATCAGCACCGACATGTACCACCATTGCGGCCCGCGCGTGGTGTTCTGGGCGGCGACCAGTACCGGCATGGTCTGCGCGTTGGCATTGGTGAGGAACAGCGCCAGCAAGAACTCGTTCCAGGTCAGGATCAGTACCAGCATGAAGGTCGCGGCCAGCCCAGAGCGCACCAGCGGCAGTGCTATCGTAAAGAACACCCGGAATTTCGAAGCGCCGTCGATCTCGGCACTTTCTTCCAGGTCCAGCGGAATGCCGGCAAAGAAGTCGCGCGTCAGCCACACCACAATCGGCAGGTTCACCCCGGTATAGGTGGCGATCAGGGCAAACTGGGTGTCCAGCATATGCAAGTGCTGAAACATCACATAAATCGGCAGTACCGCGACGATCGGCGGCATGATCCGGTTGGAGATCATCCAGAATTCGATGTCGTTGTTGCCGACCGCCGCCCGGAAGCGCTTGACGAAGGTCGACAACGCGAGCGCGAACAGCGCGGCAGCCACCGCGACCGCGAGTTGCCAGGGCGCATCGAACGCGGCGACCGCGACGATCACACCCACCACCAGCAGCACAAACGTCAGCACCGCCGCCAATTTCACCTGAAAGCGGATGCGCACCAGCGCATACGAGGCGAGCGCGCCGATCAGCAGCGCCAGCAAGGTGCTGGTGAGCGACACAAAGATCGAGTTCAGGTAGGGGCCGAGCGTGTTGTTTTGCAACAACATGAAGTCCCAGGCGTCCAGTTTCGGCATGAAGTCGAGGAACGGCACGTAGAACGGTCCGCTATCGACATCCACTTCCACCTTCAGCGATGTCACCAGCACCCAGTACAGCGGGAACACCACGACCAGTGTCCAGAAAAACAACGCCGCGTAGGTGGCGATCTTGGGGATCGGCGCCATGCTGTCCAGCCGCGCCGGTTCGAACAGCCGGGTCAGCAGCGGCCGCGTGTCGGGAGAATGGCTCACTGGTATCTCCGCGTCCACCGGACGACGTAATTGAAGAACGACACGCAGCAGATGGTGGAGACGAACAGCAGCAAATATCCCACCGCAGCCGAACCGCCGAGGTCTTGCGTGCGCCATGCGATGAAGGAATGCAGCGTCAGCGATTCGGTGGCCAGTCCGGGACCACCCGCCGTCAGCACGTTGGGCATGTCGATGATCTTGAACGCCTCGATCAAGCGGATCAGCACCACGGTGGCGCCGATGGGCGCGATGGAGGGCCAGGTGATGTCGCGGAAGATCTGCCACGCCCCGGCGCCGTCCATGCGGGCCGCTTCAAGCTGTTCGCGCGGCTGGTTTTCCACCGCCGCCAGCAGAACGATGAACATGAACGGCGTCCATTGCCAGGTGTCGCCGATCAGCACCATCAGCCGCGCCGACCACGCCTGGGTGGCCCACGACCATTCCGAAAAGCCGAGCGCGTGGCTGAGCGGCGCGAACGGGCCTTTCTGCATGTCGGCCAGCATGCGGAACATGTAGGCCACGCCAACGGGCGTCACCATCAGCGGCACGAAGAACACCACGCGGAACCAGTTGCGGGCCCGGATCGGCTGGGCGCACAGCAGTGCTAGCCCCAGGCCAAGCGCGAATTGCAGCGTCACGCCGAACAGCACGTAGAAGCAGGTGGTCAGCAGCGTGCCTTCGTAGCCGCCGGTGACCGTGGTAGCCAACGCGGCCAGTACCACGCCGCAGGCCAGCGAGGCCGAGATCAGGCGTCCGAGCAGGCCGAACACCGAAAACTCGCGCACCACGAAGCGGAACAGCCAATACAGCACCAGCGCCAGGAACACCGCGAAGGCGATCCATCCGGCGGTGTCGAGCGGCTTCAGCGTGCCGAGAAAATGATATTGCTGCGCGCCCACCAGCAGGCGGCGGAAATTGTACAAGCCGATGAAGGTCAGCTTGAAACTGCCCCCAGCCAGCGCGAAGCGCGACAGCGACAGATAGGTTGAGATAATCAGCGGAAAAATCGCGAATGCCAGCAGGATGATCACCGCCGGCAGCACCATGATGCGGCCCGAATTGCGGTCCATCCACTCGCCACGGGTCTCGCGAACGGAGGCAGCGGCTGCATTGGCGGCGGATGCGGACATAATCTCTCTAATCAGGGGGATGCATGGCAAATCCCGGCCATCCGGGAGGGCAGGCAGCCCCGGCGCGATGCCGCGCGCCGGGGCGTTGTGTCGCGACGAAGCTTAGCGCTTCACGCCCAGCGTGCCCTTGTAGAACTCAAGCTGGCTGGCGGTGCCGATCTGTTCGTTCAGATCGTTCCAGCCATCCTGCACGGCCTTCACGGTCGCTTCCTTGTCGATTTCACCGGCCAGGAAACGGGCGATGGCTTCGTCCAGCACGACTTGCTGATACTTCTGGTTCTGCGGGATACGCAGATCGAGGATCATGTTCGGGCTATTCAGGCTGGCCTTGATGGCGCCGAGGTAAAGGTCGCCGGCCACCTTGCTCATGCCCGCGGTCTTCCACATGTCGCTATAGTCAAGCTGCGACAGGCGGTACGGGTTGAAGCCGGTCTTGCCGATGGTGACATCGGAGTTCGATTGCGCCGGGGCCGACATGTACGAGAAGAACGCATAAGCGGCGTCCTTGACCTTGTCTTTCGCCTTGACATTGATGCCGCCGCTCCAGCCGCCGAATGCCGCGTACGGGGCGTGGTTCACGCCGTCGATGGCGTTCGGGCAGTTCGCCGCGGTGCAGGCTTCGAGCTTGCCGGTCGACCAGTTGACCACGTCCTTGGAACCCGGCGTGATCGCCGAGCCGGTCTTGTCGATGACCTTCGATGCGGCGGGGTCGATGGCCAGCACGCCCACGTCACCCCAATCGAGGTTCAGCGCGCACTTGCCGGACACGAACAGCGGGCGCGTGTCCGACACGTCCATGTTCAGTTCGTCCGGCGGGCCGTACTTGCCGGATTCCTTGAGGAAATCCAGCGCCTTGCGGAAGCCTTCGTTGTCGATCAGCGGCTTCATGTCTTTGGTGTCGAAGAACGCGCCTTGGCTGGTGCCCTTGGCTTGCACCATCGAGCCGACGATGTCCGACACGAACCAATAGCTTTGCGCGTTGCGCTTCTTGGCGATGCACGAGCCGTAGCCCTTGCCGCCGTCGCCGTTGAAATCCTTGCCGTTCAGCGCCTTGGCAACCGCAAGATACTCGTCCCACGTTGTTGGCGGCTTCAGGCCGGCCTTGGCCAGCACGTCCGACCGGTAGTACAG
>JANYDF010000050.1 GCA_025359905.1 Rhodospirillales bacterium | reverse complement strand
CCCTGCTGGCGGCCCGCCGCGCCGCCGCCGCGCCGTCGTCCGCGCGGCCCGCCACGCTGGCCGGGGCACTGCCGCTGGTCATGCTCGACCCTGGCCATGGCGGCAAGGATCCTGGCGCGATCGGCGTTTCCGGCACCTATGAAAAGCATGTCGCGCTGGCGGCGGCGAACGAGCTTAAACGGCAGTTGGAAAGCTCCGGCCGCTATCGCGTGGCGCTGACCCGCACACGCGACGTGTTTATTCCGTTAGAAGAACGCGTTGGCATGGCGCAGCGGGCTGGAGCGGCGTTGTTCGTCTCGATGCACGCCGATGCGCTCAGCGATCACCGCGTGCGCGGCGCCAGCGTGTACACGCTGGGCGAGAAAGCCTCGGACGCGCAGAGCGCCGCCCTGGCCAAGCGTGAGAACGCTGCTGACCGCTTCGCCGGCCCGGAGTTCCACGGCGCCACGCCAGAGGTTGCCCGCATTCTGGCCAGCCTGGTGCGCCAGGAAACCCGGCTCGGCTCGGCACGGATGGCGCATAGCGTGGTGAGCGAAATCGGCCGTGGCTTGCCGTTGTTGCCGCACCCAGCACGGCGCGCCAGCTTCGTCGTGCTGAAAGCCGCCGATATACCCAGCGTGCTGGTCGAAATGGGCTTCATGTCCAATCGGCAGGACGAAGCCGCGCTGCGGCAGGCGGCGCATCGCGTCGAAGTGGCGGTGGCGCTACGGCGTGCGGTGGATGGTTATTTTGCCCGGGCGGGCGATGCGAAACCGCCGCAGGCGCGCATAGCTGGTTGACGCGGGCGGTTGTTGCCACCGCATGTCAGCGCTACGCGCGGCGGCACAGATAGTGTAACCGGACGCACATGAGCAAACCGTTGACTGCGGGTGAGCGGCTGGCGCCGGTGTCGGGCCGTACGCCGCGAACCGCCCCGCCACCGCCGCCAGCAGGACCGCAGCGGCGGACGCCGCAGCCGCGCCGCCGCTATCGCTGGCTGCGCCGTATTATGGGGGCGTTGCTTGGACTGGCATTTCTGGCGCTCGGCCTTGCCGGAGCGGCTGGTTATGGCATCTACAAGCACTTTAGCGCCGATTTGCCCGGTGTGGACGGATTGCGCAGCTATCAGCCACGGGTGATGAGCCGGGTCTACGCCAGCGATTCGCACTTGCTCGCGGAACTTGCCACCGAGCGGCGGATATTTGTGCCGTACGTGGCGATTCCGGAGATCGTCAAGCGCGCGTTCATTTCGGCAGAAGATCAGAATTTCTACACCCATCGCGGCGTCGATCCGCTGGCCATGCTGCGCGCGGCGGTCACCGACGTGATGCAGTACGGCCAAGGCCGCCGCCCGATCGGCGCATCGACCATCACCCAGCAAGTCGCCAAGAACATGCTGCTGGGCAACGAGATGTCGGTGAACCGCAAAGTCAAGGAGGTCCTGCTGGCGCTGCGCATCGAGGACAGCCTGAGCAAGGACCGCATTCTCGAACTGTACCTGAATGAGATCTTCCTCGGCTTGCAGTCGTACGGCGTGGCCTCGGCCGCACAGGCGTATTTCAACAAGCCGCTGTCCGACCTGACGCCCGCCGAGGCGGCGTTTTTGGCGGCGCTGCCGAAGGCGCCGAACAATTACAATCCGTTCCGGTATCCGGATGCCGCCAAGGCACGGCGCGACTGGGTGCTGGACCGGATGGCCGACACCCACGCCATCACGCCAGAGCAGGCGGCGTCGTCCAAGGCCACGCCGATTGTGCCCGCCGTGTTCCGCCGTCAGGAACCGCTGGCCGGGGCGGATTATTTTAGCGAGGAAGTCCGCCGCCAGTTGATCGAGAAATTCGGCGCCGATGCCACCACGCAGGGCGGACTGGCGGTGCGCACCAGCCTCGACCCGGTGCTGCAAGCTGCCGCCGACAAGGCGTTGCACGACGGCCTGCTGCGCTACGATCAGGCGCGGGCCGGCTGGCGCGGGCCGGTGAAGCACCTCGATAGCAGCCCAGCGTTGCGGGTAAATTGGGCCAACTGGCTCGGCAACACCCCCAAACCGCCAGGAATGCCGCCGAATTGGCGGCTGGCCGTGGTATTGGAAGCCACCGACGCCGAGGCGCGGCTGGGCGTGCTGGACCGGGTGCCGGGCGGCGTGGCCGCGGTGCCGCATGTGCTGCCGATGCAAATTGCCGATCTCGGCTGGGCCCGCCCGGCGGCTGGCGGCAATACGCCGCGCAAGATCGGCGATGTGCTGCATCCCGGCGACGTGGTGATGACCGAGCAGGCGGCCGCCGTCGTGGCGCAGGGCAAGACCGCCGCCCGGCCGGAACGGCTGCTGCTGCGGCAAATTCCGCTGGTGCAGGGTGCCCTTGTGTCGCTGGAACCGTCCACCGGCCGGGTGCTGGCGCTGTCCGGCGGTTGGTCGTTCGAGCAGAGCCAGTTCGACCGTGTCACCCAGGCCAACCGGCAGCCGGGGTCGAGCTTCAAGCCGTTCGTCTATCTGACGGCGCTGGAGCAGAATATCTCGCCGTCGCAGCGGTTTCTCGATGCGCCGTACGTGGTGGATCAGGGTGCCGCCGGCAAATGGCGGCCGAGCAACTTCGAACTCGACTTCAATGGCCCGGTGCCGCTGCATGTGGCGCTGGAAAAGTCGCTGAACCTCGTCACCGTCCGCGTGGCCGACAAGGTCGGTATGGAGGCGGTGGCGCAGACCGCGATTGCCTTTCATATGGTCGACGCCATGCCGCGCGTGCTGCCCGCCGCCCTCGGCGCGGTGGAAACCACGGTGCTGCGCGAGGCCGGGGCGTACGCCAGCATTGCCTCGGGCGGGCGCGAAGTGGTGCCGACGCTGATCGACAGCGTGCAAGACCGCGACGGCAAGATCATCTGGACGCCGCCGGGTGTAGCCTGCGCTGGCTGCAACGATCCGTCGCATCCGCCGGCACTGGCCGACAACCGCAAGCAGATCGCCGATGCGGCGAGCGTGTATCAGCTCAATTTGATGATGCAGGGCGTGGTCACGCGCGGCACCGGCACCGCAGCCGGCGCCGGGCTGAACCGCCAGATTGCGGGCAAGACCGGCACCAGCCAGGACTTCCAGGATGCGTGGTTCTCGGGCTTCACCCCGGATTTGGTGACCGTGGTGTGGATTGGCTTCGATACGCCGGCCACGCTGGGCAACAACCAGACCGGCGGCGGCCTTGCCGCGCCGGTGTGGCACGACTTCATGGCGGTGGCGCTAAAGAACCGGCCGAAACTGACGTTTCAGCCGCCGCCAGGGGTGACCGTGGCCTCCTACGACAGCGGCTATGGCACCGTTACCGATGCGTTCAAGCCGGGCCAGGAACCCGGCGGCTCGGCCCCGGTCGCCGGACAGAACACCGCTGCCGCCGATACGGCGTCAGCGCCCGGCGGCTCGGCCGCTGCCACCGCGCCAGCGCCGTCCGCCGGGGTCGACAGCGGCCTGGGCGGGCTGTATTGAGCGCCCCCTTCGCGTTTCGCCCGCAACAGAGGACAGGCTGATATGTCCGCCGAATCCGATGCCCTCAACGACCAGATCAAGCAGTCGGTGGCGCTGCTGAGGAGGCATCTTTGACTGGGATGTCGCCCAAGGCCGCCTAGAGGAACTCAACAACCTCGCCGAAGACCCCGATTTGTGGAACGACGCCAAGCAGGCGCAGGCCATGATGCGCGAGCGCAACATGCTGGCGAGCGGCATCGAGGCGGTGCAGACGCTGGAGCGCGAGGTCGCCGATACGCTCGAACTGATCGAGATGGCTGAGGCCGAGGGCGACGCCACGATGGTGGCCGACGGCATGAAGGCGCTGCGCGGTTACGCCGATGAGGCCAAGAAGCGCGAAATCGAGAGCTTGTTGTCCGGCGAGGCCGACCTCAACGACTGCTATATGGAATTGAATGCCGGGGCCGGTGGCACCGAGGCGCAGGACTGGGCGCAGATGTTGATGCGCATGTACCTGCGCTGGGCCGAGCAGCACGGCTACAAAGTGCAGTTGATGGAAGAAAGCGAGGGCGAACAGGCCGGCATCAAGTCCGCCACGCTGCAAGTCTCCGGCCCCAATGCCTATGGCTGGCTGAAGACCGAGGCGGGCGTGCATCGGCTGGTCCGGATCAGCCCGTTCGACGCCAACGCGCGGCGGCAGACCAGCTTTGCCAGCGTCTGGGTGTATCCGGTGGTCGATGACAGCATCGAGATTGAGATCAACCCGGCGGACTTGAAAGTGGACACCTACCGCGCGTCCGGTGCGGGCGGGCAGCACGTCAACAAGACCGAATCGGCGATCCGCATCACCCACGTGCCGACCGGTATCATCGTGGCCTGCCAGACCGACCGCAGCCAGCACCGCAATCGTGCCACCGCCATGGCGATGTTGAAGGCGCGGATGTATGAGGCGGAGTTGCGCAAGCGCGAAGCGGCGTCCAACGCCACCGAGGCAGCCAAGACCGATATTGGCTGGGGCCACCAAATCCGCAATTATGTCTTAGCACCATATCAGTTGGTGAAGGATCTGCGCACCAACGTGGAAAGCGGCAACCCGGCGGCGGTGCTGGACGGCAAACTGGACGAATTCATGGCCGCCGCCCTGGCCGCCCGCGCCGGGGCGACCCGCAGCGAGGCGAGCGCGCAGGCGCAGTAGCGGTTAGCGGTACACTTCGCGGCGGTGGCCAATTCGCAGCACCAGGACGATCAACACGTCGTCATGCAGCGCGTAAACCACCCGCCAGTCGCCGACGCGCAGCCGAAAAGTGCCGTCGTGCATCGCTTTGACGTTCGTGGCTTGCAGTGGGTCTGCCGTCAGCCGCAGCAATGCAGCACGGACACGCGCTCCGTTGGGTGGGTCGAGCGCGTCAAGCTGCTTTTCTGCGCTGGGCCGAAACTTGATCAGCCACGTCACGCGCCGGTGACGTCCGCGAGGTCGCTGCCCCAGCGGGCGGCCAGTTCTTCGAGCGTATAGGTCGGCCAATCCTTGCCGGACTGCTCATATTCAGCCAACGCCTCAGCGGCCAATCTGGAATCTTCCGCATCTTCCAGGGCTTCGAGGTATTCGACATCCTCGATGGGCACCAGCGCCGCCACCGGCCGGCCGTCGCGCATCAGCAGCACGCGTTCCTTGCCACGCTCGGCGCGCGCAACCGCGTCCACGAACGCGGCTTGCGGGGCGTCGGCTGAAATCGGGTGGTCGAGCACGTCGGTCATTGTGTCACCAGCAAGGGCTGCTACGGCGCAGTGTAGCGCTGCATCCTGGCGAATGCGAGGATCGCAACGGTTTCAGCCGGTCGCCGCCATCTGGCCCCGGCTGGTGGCCACGTCGAGTGCCAAGGCTGCCAGCAGCGCCACGCTGCCGATGGCGAACAGCGGCAGCGCGTTGCCGGTGTGGGCGAACAGGAACGAGAAGGCGTAGGCGGCGGCCATCTGGCCCACGGCCCATGCGGTTGTGGCACGGCTCCATCCCGCGCGGGCGGCGTCGCTGCCGGGCGGCAGCAGCAGGTGCACGCGCCCAAGCGCCAGCGGGACGATGCCGGGGGCGAACACGCCGGACGCTGCCGCCGAGAGCAGCAGCACCCATTCCGCCGATGACGCCAGCGGCATCGCGACGATGCCGGCTTGCAGCAACAGGGCGAAGTGCACCGCGCGGCGGAAGCCGATCCGGTCGGCCAGCGCGCCGCAGATGGCCGGGCCCAGCATGGCGCCGATGCCGAACGCCACCCAGCACAGCGCGCCTGCATGCAGACCGTAGCCCAGGCCGCGCGCCACGTAGTCGACCAGGAACACCATGTGCGGCACCAGCCCGACGGCGTTCAGACCGTAGACCAGCACCACGAACCACAGCGCCCGCCCGCTGCGCGGTGCGGCTTGGCTGGCTTTCACGATGGGCGCCGCGTGCGGCCAGCCCCACCATGAAATCAGTGTCAAAACGCTGGCCAGCACGCCAAGGCCGATCCAGGCTTGCGCCACGCCCAAATGCAGCAGCGGCGGGATGATGGTCCCCGAGGCCGCCACGCCGATGCCGACGCCGGTAAAAATCGCGCCGCTGGCCAGCCCGCGCCGCTTCACCGGCACGAACGGCAGGATGGTGGGAGCGGCCAGCACCATTAGCACGCCGCCGGACAGCCCAGCCGCGAAGCGCCAGGCAAAGAACCACGCGAACGAGACCTGCAGCGCGCAAGCGAAAAACGTGGCGCAGGCCAGCACCAGCATGGTGCGCAGCACCAGCCGCGCGGGCAGCCGTGCCGCCAGCGGCCGGGCGCAGAGCGCGCCCGCCACGTAACCCATGAAGTTGGCCGCCCCCAAAAAGGCGGCCTGTCCCGGATTGAACCAGCCCGCCGCAATCAGCGCCGGGATCAGCGGGGTGTAGGCGAAGCGCGCCAGCCCGATGCCGACCAGGCTGGCGCAGAGGCCGGAGAAAATCGAGAGCAGCAGCGGGGCGCCGGTTGACGCCCCGCGAGGCTCCAGTGCGTTCAAGTGATGATGGCGCGGCGGCGCAGTTCCTCAACGACACGCCCGGCCAGTTCCTCGGCGGCGGTCTCGGTGGTGGTGAGTTGCAACTCGGGGGCCAGCGGCGCTTCGTACGGCGCGCTGACGCCGGTGAAGTTGCGGATCAGCCCCTGGTCGGCCCGTGCATAGAGGCCCTTCGGGTCGCGGCGGCGGCATTCGTCGATCGAGGTGTCGATGAATACTTCCAGGAACTCGCCCGGCTCGAACCGCTCGCGCGCTGCTTCACGATCCGCGCGGTACGGCGAGATGAACGAGACGATCACGATCAGCCCGGCATCGACCATCAGCTTTGCCGCTTCGGCGGCGCGGCGGATGTTCTCCACGCGGTCGGCCTCACTGAACCCCAGGTCGCGGTTCAGCCCGTGCCGCACATTGTCGCCGTCGAGAATGAAGGTGTGGCGGCCAAGTGCGTGCAGTTTGCGGTCGAGGATGTTGGCGATGGTCGACTTGCCCGATCCGGACAGGCCAGTGAACCACAGCGTTGCCGGGCGCTGGCCCTTCAACGCGGCGCGGGCTTCCTTGTCGACGCCCATCTCGTGCCAGACGATGTTGGTCGGCGCCTGATTGGCGGTCTCGACCATGCCGACGCCGACCGTGGCGTTGGTCAGCCGGTCGATGACGATGAATCCGCCGAGGTCGCGGCTGTCGGCAAACCGCTCCATCGCAATCGGCGCAACAAGAGAGACGCTGACCCCGGCCACATCGTTGACGCCAAGCGTCTCGGCGTTGGTCTTTTCGAACGTGTTGACGTCGATGCGATGGCGAATGCGAGTGATGCTGCCCGACACGCTGCGGGTGCCGAGCTTGAAAATGTAGCTGCGGCCCGGAAACAGCTTGTGCTCGGACAGCCAGACCACCTGGGCGTCGAACGCATCGGTCACGGCGACCGGCGCGCCGCTGACCGCCAGCACGTCGCCGCGCGAGATGTCGATCTGGTCTTCCAGCGTCAAGGTCACGGCGCTGCCGGCGCTCGCGCTGGGCAGGTCGCCGTCCAGCGTGACGATGCGCGCCACGGTGGAACTGCGGCCTGAGGCGGCGACCGTCACCCGGTCGCCGGGCGTCACGGTGCCCGACGCAATGGTGCCGGAATAGCCGCGGAAATCCAGATTCGGCCGGTTAACCCACTGCACTGGCATCCGGAATGGCCGCACCGAGGCTTCGGCGTCCACGTCGATGGTTTCCAGATGCGACAGCAGGCTTGGCCCCTGGTACCAGGCGGTGCGTTCGCTGGTGGAGATGACGTTGTCGCCGAACCGTGCCGAGATCGGAATCACCGTCAGGCTTTTGAAGCCTAGATCACGCACGGAACGAACATATTCCTCGCGGATCTCGTTGAACCGGGTCTCGCTGAAGCCGACGAGGTCGATCTTGTTGATCGCCAGCACGACATGGCGGATGCCCAGCAGCGAGGCGATGAACGAATGCCGCCGGGTCTGCGTCAGCACGCCCTGGCGTGCATCCACCAGCACAATGGCCAGATCGGCGTTCGATGCGCCCGTCGCCATGTTGCGGGTGTACTGCTCGTGGCCGGGGGTGTCGGCGACGATGAAGCGGCGCTTGTCGGTGGTGAAAAAGCGGTAAGCGACGTCGATGGTGATGCCCTGCTCGCGCTCGGCTTCCAGGCCATCGACCAGCAGCGCGAAGTCGATATCGTCGCCGACGGTGCCGTGCTTGACGCTGTCGCGCTCAAGGGCTGCCAACTGGTCGTCGAAGATCAGCTTGGTGTCGTACCGCAGCCGCCCGATCAGGGTGGACTTGCCGTCATCGACGCTGCCGCAGGTCAGGAAGCGCAGCAGGCCAATACGTTCCTGGCGGGCGAGGAATTCTTCCAGCGCGCCCAGCGTTTCTTGGCTGGCCGTGGCGGAGGGGGCTGCCGACGTTGCGGCGGTCATGGCGGCGCTCATCAGAAGTACCCCTCCTTCTTCTTTTTCTCCATCGAGTCCTTCTCGTCGCGGTCGATCAACCGGTTGCCGCGCTCGGAGGTGCGCGTGACGAACATCTCGGCGACGATTTCGGCCAAGCTGCGAGCGTCGGAATCGACCGCGCCGGTCAGCGGGTAGCAGCCCAGCGAGCGGAACCGCACCAGCCGCATTTCCGGGGTTTCGCCCGGCAGAAAGCGCATCCGCTCGTCGTCCGCCACGATCAGGCTGCCGTCGCGGATCACCGCCGGGCGCTCGGCGGCGAAATACAGCGGCACGATGTCGAGGTTTTCCAGCATGATGTAGTGCCAGATATCGAGCTCGGTCCAATTCGACAGCGGGAACACCCGCATCGATTCGCCCTTGTGCATACGGCCGTTGTAGTTCTGCCAGAACTCCGGCCGCTGGTTCTTCGGGTCCCATTCCTGGTTGACGGTGCGGAACGAGAACACGCGTTCCTTGGCGCGAGACTTCTCCTCGTCGCGCCGCGCGCCGCCGAACGCCGCGTCGAACCCATGCAACCGCATGGCTTCCTTCAGCGCCTCGGTCTTCATGGTGTGGGTGTAGAACGAGCCGTGATCGAACGGGTTGATGTTCTGCCGGCGGCCTTCCTCGTTGGTATGCACGATCAGGTTGAGCCCGAGCCGTTTCACCGTTTCGTCACGAAATGTGATCATCTCGCGGAATTTCCAGGTGGTGTCGATGTGCATCAACGGAAACGGCGGCTTGGAAGGATAGAACGCCTTCATCGCCAGATGCAGCATCACCGTCGAATCTTTGCCAATCGAGTACAAGAACACCGGGTTACGGCATTCCGAGACCACTTCACGAATGATGTGGATGCTCTCGTTCTCGAGGCGCTTGAGATGGGAGAGACGATCGGACAAGGCAAAATTCCTCTCAGCGGCCGGGCCGAAGCGCGGCGGCGTGCAGCGTTCATCCATCCCCAGAGACGGTATCCAGCGGCCGGGATCGCCCCCAAGGCCGGGACGCGCCCTCTGTAGATCGCACGCGCCGCCGTTGGCAACGGTGATGCGTATCCGGCCCTGCGTGGCAGCCCCCCGCCGCGCTGGCCGAACGTATCTGCAATGGTGGCTGCAAATGTTCAATGCCTCGTGAAGCAAGGCGGCATGCAATCGCGGCTTTCGTGATAGAGCTAGCCGACCGTTGCCGGAGATAGGCCGCCTGCGATGAACGAGCACGCCGACGATCCTGCGGACCCGGTAGACGCGTTGCTGCCCGCCCGCCCGGCCGATTTCGACGATAGCCTCTACTTAATGCTCAATCAGGACGTCGCCCCGGCCGTGGCCAGTGGCGTATTCACCTCAGGATTTGAGCATTATGCACGCTATGGCGCCAAGGAAGGGCGGCGCTACCGGCCTGATGCGCAAGACTCCGAGACTGCGCTGGTGGTCACGGTCGGTCCGGCTGCCGGGCCGCGCCGCGCGGCGCCGGAGGGCGGGGTGCCGCCCATGCCCGCGCACCGCATTGAATCGTTGCGGATGTCATCGGGCGGGAGCTTGCTGCTGACCGGCTGGCTGGATGACGCCACCGATCCGTTGATCGAGCTGATGGCTGAGGGCGATGGCTGGACCAGCGATTTGGCGGGCACCGCGCTGGCGCGCGAGCGGCGGCGCGATGTGGCGGAGGCGCTGCATTCTGGCGAGCGCCATGCACATGGGTTTTGGGCCTTCGCCGAACTCGGCGAAAACCTGCCGCGCCAAACCACGTGCCGCCTGCGCTTCGGCTTGCGCAGCGGGGCGGCGGTGACGCTGGATGTGCTGGTGCAGCCTGCTGCGGATGCGGCGGTGCGCGATGCGGCGCTGATCCATCTGGCCGACGCCGATTTCCACGGCAGCCCGCAGCACGCCGCGATCGCCAGCCTCGATGGCGGCGTGGGCGCGCAACAGGCGGCCGCCAGCCGCCGAATTTCACGGGCGTTGACCGTGAACCCCTATGTCGAGCGCTTCGGACCGGCGCTGGCCCAGCCGAAAGCCAGCATCGTGGTGTGCCTGTACGGCAAGCCGGAATACCTGTTCCTGCAAAACAGCCTGTTCGCTGGCGGGGCGGGCATCGGCGATTACGAATTCATCTATGTCTGCAACAGCCCCGAACTCGGCGAGCAGGTGCTGCGCGATGCGCGGATCGGCAGCCTGGTGCACGGGATACGGCAGACGGTGGTGCTGCTGAGCGGCAATGCCGGGTTCGGCGCGGCCAATAATCTGGGTGCGAGCTACGCCAGCAGCGGGCGAGTCATCGCGGTCAACCCGGACGTGGCGCCGCTGCATACCGATTGGGCGCAGCGTCATACCGCTGTGGTCGAGACGCTGCCGCAGGCGCAGACCAGTCTATTCGGCGTGCCGCTGTATTATGCCGATGGCTCGCTGATGCACGGCGGCATGTATTTTGAGAACGACGCGGTGCCGGTGACCGGCCCGGCCGGTTTCATCCGGCAGAACCTGCTGCGGGTCGAGCACTACGGCAAAGGCGCGCCGCCAGAGGCCGCCCGCTTTACCCGGCCCCGCCCGGTGCCCGCCATAACCGGGGCGTTCATGTCGCTGCGCCGCGACTGGTTCGAACGGCTCGGCGGGTTCGCCGAGGATTATGGGCTGGGGCATTATGAGGACGCCGATTTGTGTCTGCGCAGTTTGGCGCTCGGCACGGCACCCTGGCTGCACGACATCCGGCTGTACCATCTGGAGGGCCGCGGCTCGGCGCGGCTGCATGTGCATGACGGCGGCACGCTGGTGAATCGCTGGCTGTTTTCGCGCAATTGGGGCGAGACGGTGCGGACGAGCCTGCTCGGCCCGTCGCCCGCGCATCCGCTGCTGCAAGGGCCGGAAGCGGCTGCGCCGGTCGCACCGCGTGGCCGGAGCAAGGCGCGATGAAAGTTCTGATCGTCAGCGTGTTCCACCCGGAATTGATCCCCGGCGGCGCGCAGCAAGTGGCCTACGAGTTGTTCGAGGGGCTGCGGGAGGTGCCGGGCGTCGCGCCGGTGCTGCTCGCCTCGGTCGATTCAAGCTATCCGGCGCTGTTCAAGACCGGTGCGTGCATTACCGGCTTCGATGGCCGCCCGGACGAATACCTGTTTCTCAGCCAGGGCTACGATTTCTGGTGGAACCGGGCCAGCGAACCGCGCTTGGTGGAGGCGTTCGCCGATTTCCTGCGGCTCACCGTGCCGGACGTGGTGCATTTTCACCACTTCCTGACCTATGGCGTCGAGTTGCTCAGCCTGACCCGGCAAATCCTGCCGCACGCTCGCATCGTGTTCACTTTCCACGAGTTCTTGGCGATCTGCGCCGCCGACGGCCATATGTTACGCCGCCACGACCAGACGCTGTGCGAGCGCGCCTCGGCGGTGCGCTGCCACCAATGCTTCCCGGCGGTGCCGCCCGAGCATTTCTTTCTGCGCGAACGCTGGATGAAGGCACATCTGGCGGCGGTGGACGTGTTCACCGTGCCAAGCCAGTTCATGCAGGCGCAGTACACGGCGTGGGGGCTGCCGGGGGCCAAGCTCGTGCACGTGGCGAACGCGCAGACCAACCGCAACCTCAGGCCGCTGCCGCCGCCCGCGCCCGGCCCGCGCAACCGCTTTGGCTTCTTCGGCCAGATGGTCGATATCAAGGGCGTTTGGCTGCTGCTGGAGGCAGTCCGGCTGCTGCGCGCTGGCGGGTTCAGCGATTTTCACGTCGAGATCAACGGCGGCAATTTGCGCTACGCGTCCGAAGCGCGCCGCCGGGAGATCGAAGCGTTCATGGCCGCCGAAGCCGCCTTGCCGCCCGAGGCCCGGCGCGTGACGTTCAACGGCGCCTATCCGCTGGAACGCATCGGCCAGCGCATGGCCCGCGTCGATTGGTGCGTGGTGCCGTCGGTGTGGTGGGAGAGCTTCGGGCTGGTGATCAGCGAGGCGTGGATGTTCGCCCGTCCGGTGATCGGCCCCAACGCGGGCGGTCCGGCGGAACGCATCGGCGACGGGCGCGATGGGCTGCTGTTCGAAATCGGCGATGCCCGCGCGCTGGCCAGCACGATCCGCCGCGCCGCGACCGAGGAGGGCTTGTGGGACCGTCTGGCGGGGGGCATCGCGCCGCCCGCGCCGCGCGCCGCGATGGTGGCGCAGTATCATGCACTGTATGTCGGCGCGCAGGGATCGGGCGCGGCTTCCCAAACCACTTGACGGCGGTCTTAAATCGGTCGCTGACAAAAACTTTCCGGGAGCTGCCAATGTCCGACGAAGCCGCCGACGCCGAACCTGCCGTCACGCCCGCCGTTGCCGTCGCTGCCCCGCCGGCGCGCGCCAAACTGACGTGGCCGGAAGCCATCCAGGCCGCCGCCGTCATGGTCTCCGGCGTGCTGGCGCGCGAGCAGTTGCCGCTGCCGAAGGCCATCGAACGCACGCAAATGTTCGCCGAAGGACTGATGGAGCGCTTCGGCTAATCTGCACTGGCGTGTGGCGTGTGGCGGGTGACGCTTGGCGTCCGCCGCATCCGGTCTGGTGCTGGCGCGCCGCCACTTCTATAGCAGCCCCGCGCTTTCTGGAGGACAACACCCATGGATCCCATCGTTCACCACGTCATTGGCGGCAAGCGAACCGCTGGCCACGGCACACGTTTCAGCGACGTGTTCAACCCCGCCACCGGTCAAGTCGCCCGCAAAGTGGCTCTTGGCACCCGCGCGGACGTGAACGATGCAGTGGCGGCGGCGCGTGCGGCGTTCCCGGCTTGGTCGGCGCAGACCCCGCTGGCGCGGGCCCGGGTGATGTTCCGCTTCCGCGAGATCCTCGACCAGAACGCCAAGCTGATGAGCGAGATCATCACCGCAGAGCACGGCAAGGTGCTGTCGGACGCCGGCGGCGAAGTGACGCGCGGGCTGGAAGTGGTCGAATTCGCCTGCGGCATCCCCGATCTGCTGAAGGGCGAGTTCTCCGACAGCGTCGGGCGCGGCGTGGATAGCTTCTCGCTGCGTCAGCCGCTCGGCGTGGTGGCGGGCATTACCCCGTTCAATTTCCCGTGCATGGTGCCGCTGTGGATGGCGCCGATGGCAATTGCCACCGGCAACTGCTTCATCCTCAAGCCGTCCGAGCGCGACCCGTCGGCTTCGCTGCTGCTGGCCGACATGCTCAAGCAGGCCGGGCTGCCGGACGGCGTGTTCAACGTGGTGCAAGGCGACAAGGAAGCGGTCGACGCGATTCTGGAGCATCCGGAGATCGCCGCCGTCAGCTTCGTCGGCTCGACGCCGATTGCCGAATACATCTACCGGACCGGCACCGCGCACGGAAAGCGCGTGCAGGCGCTGGGCGGGGCGAAGAACCACATGGTGGTGATGCCGGACGCTGATCTGGAGCAGGCGACCGACGCGCTGATGGGCGCCGGGTACGGCGCGGCTGGCGAGCGTTGCATGGCGATCTCGGTGGCGGTCGCCGTCGGCGGCGTCGGCGATGCGTTGATCGACCGGCTGGCGCCGCGCGTGCGCAGCCTGAAGGTGGCGCCGGGCACCGATCCGGACGCCGAGATGGGCCCGCTGGTGACCCGCACGCATCTGGACAAGGTGCGCGGCTATGTCGATGCCGGCGTCGCCGAAGGGGCGAAGCTGGTGGTCGATGGCCGCGACCTGAAGCTGCAAGGCTACGAGGACGGCTTCTACCTCGGCGGCTGCCTGTTCGACGGCGTGACGCCGGATATGAAGATCTACAAGGAAGAGATTTTCGGCCCGGTGCTTTCGGTGGTGCGCGTGGACAAATTCGATGACGCGCTGAAGTTGATCAACGACCACGAATACGGCAACGGCACCGCCGTGTTCACCCGCGACGGCGACACCGCACGGGCGTTCATGATGGGCGTGCAGGTCGGCATGGTCGGCATCAACGTGCCGATCCCGGTGCCGGTGGCCTACCATAGCTTCGGCGGCTGGAAGCGCAGCCTGTTCGGCGACCATCACGTGTATGGCCGCGAGGGCATCCGCTTCTATACCAAGCTGAAAACCGTCACCTCGCGCTGGCCCACCGGTATCCGCGCGGGCGCGCAATTCGTGATGCCGACGACCGGCTGAGGCACAGGGTGTCCGGTCAGCGGAGACGCTGGCCGGACACCGATTGGCTGCGTGGAGGGCGAAGTTATGGCGGCGGAGACGGATTGGCGTAGCGGCATCGACGGCGAAATTGCCGCCCAATTGGCCCCTTTGCTGCGCTTGGGTGAGCCGTCCAAGCGCGAGCATGTCAAATGGCCGGACTATCTGATCAGCTTCGGCCTGGGCGCGCAGCACATCGACGGGTTGATCCGAATGGCCTGCGACCCCGCGTTGCAGGAGGACAGCGCCGGCAAGCAGGCAATCTGGGCTCCGGTGCATGCGTGGCGCGCCCTCGGGCAATTGCGCGCCGCCGCTGCGGTGGCGCCACTGATGGCGCTGTCCGCGTCGCTGGACGACGACGTGACGGCGGACCTCGACCTGCCGATTGTGTTCGGCATGGTTGGTCCGGCGGCCATTGCGCCGCTGGCCGAATTTCTGGCCGATCCTGCCGTGGCAGTCAGCCCCGCAGCCACCGCCATGTCTGGCCTCAGCGAAATTGCGGGTCAGCACCCGGTGTACCGTGACGAATGCATCGGTCTGATCGCGCAAATGCTGGCGCCGCGCGACAAGCCGGATCCGGGCTTGGCCGGTCTGGCGATTTGCTCGTTGCTCGACTTGAAAGCCGTCGAAGCGATCAACGAAATCCGTGACGCTTTCGCGCGGGATGCAGTCGATATCTCGATAGCCGGAGACTTGGAAGACGTCGAAATCGGCCTTGGGCTGCGCGACAAGCGGAGCACGCCGGTGCCCAAGTATCACACATATGAGCCAAGGCCGAGTGACGAGCCATATGACACGGTGGGCTACCAGGAGCCTTACATCGCGCCGCCGAAAATTGGCCGCAACGAGCCGTGCCCGTGCGGGAGCGGCAAGAAGTACAAAAAGTGCTGTCTGGTGTAGCCGCCCGGCCTAGAAATATCCCTCGCGTTTCTTCTGCTCTAGCGTGCCGCCATCTGCCCCGTCGCCGATGCGGCCTTGCCGTTCCGATGCGCGCGCCAGCAGGGTTTCCTGCACCACGCTGGGCAGATCGGCAGCGTCCGATTCAATTGCCCCGGTCCCCGGCCAGCAGCCCAGCGTGCGGAACCGCAGGCGGCGTTCGCGCAGATCATCTCCAGGCTCGAAGCGCATCCGCGCCGGATCATCCACGACAATGAACGCGCCGCCCCGCTGTACGCTCAGGCGCGGTTCGGTGAAATACAGCGGTGCCAACGGGATGTTGCGCAGCATCGCATAGGCCCAGATGTCGCTTTCCGTCCAGTTGGACAGCGGAAACACCCGCGCCGTCTGATTGTTGGACAGACGGCCGTTGTACAGCCGCCAGAATTCCGGGCGCTGCTGGCGTGGTTCCCACACATGGCCGGGGTTGCGCACCGATATGATGCGCTCCTTGGCGCGGCTTTTCTCCTCGTCACGCCGCGCGCCGCCGAACACCATGTCGTACCCGCCTGCGTCCAGTGCGGTTTTCAGAGGGTCGGTGCGCATGATGCGGGTGTAGTGGTCGCCGTGGTCGAACGGGTTGATGCCCTGCGCGCGCCCGGCTTCGTTGGCGTGCACGATCAACTGTAAGCCGTGGCGGTGCGCGAACTCATCGCGGAATTGCAGCAGGCTTTGAAATTCCCACGTGGAATCAACATGCAGCAGCGGAAACGGCGGGCGCGACGGGAAGAACGCCCGCACTGCGACATGCGCCATCACGGTGGAATCCTTGCCCGCCGAGAACAGCATCACCGGGTTGCGCGCCTCGGCCACCACTTCGCGCATGATGTGCATGGCTTCGGATTCCAGCCGCAGCAGATGCGTCAGATCCAGATCAGGGCCGGTCATGTCAGGGTCTCCCAATGTCCGGGCGCGTGGTAGCGCCGCAGCGCCTGCCCAGCGCCGGGTAGTGTGAACAGATGCAGCCAGTGATGGTCAGCAAGGTTGCGAACCGATGCGTGCTTGGCCAGCACTGCTTCTATTGCCGCTTCCGGTGCCGCCAGCACGACGTTCAGCCGGATCGGTTCATGGATTAGCTTCTTGCCGTCATGCACTGTTTGCCATGGCAGGCCGGGCCGCAGATCGCCCGCATTGCCTTCCAGCACGCCAATGCGGCCTGCCACGTTGTGCAGCACCTTGTTGCCGCTGCCGAAGGCTTCGTTGTTGGTGCTGGCAGCGAAGTATTGCAGGTTGATCCAACTGGCGACGACCATCGGCGCGGTCATGATCAGGTCCAGCACGCGGAAATCGGTGTCCGTGCGCCAGTCGTAGCTGTGCAGAAAGGCGCGGCCCTGCAAATCCAGTCCGCGCGTGATGGTGCGGGGGGCGGCAATGAACGCGGCGTTGCCCGCCAGCCCCCATTCCGGGCGAGTCTGCGCCCAGTCACGCGACCGGGCGCGCACCGCCTTGGTGGCAGCGGCGGAGGCAACACCCAGCAACGGCGCGCGGCTTTGCCGGGCCAGCGCGCCCGCCTGCGCCAGGGATTGCCGAAGTTGCGCCAGATCTTGCGCGTGGCTGGCCGGAACGTTCGCCGTGTCGAACAGGCGCACATCATCGGTGGTGGTATCGTGCAGGGCGGCGACGAAATGCGTGTCTTCCGGGATCGGAAGGCCGCGCGCGCGCAGCCGCACCCGCACCGAAGGATCGTTCAGCACGCTGGCTGCCACGCGCGCATTTACCTGCCCGGTGTGCCCGCCGCAGGCCCCGCAATCCAGCCCGGCGGCGAACGGGTTGTTGGAGGAGGTGCTGCCATGGCCTGCCAGCAGCACCAGACGGGCATAGGGGCCGGTGAGTGACATCCCGCGCAGCGCCGCCTCGGCGAGTTCAACCCGCCGCGCCGGGGCAAGGCCGGTCTGCCGCCCCTCCAGCGGCGCGTTATCCAGCAGGGGTGCGCCCTCGGCGGCGTATGTCGAAAAATCCAGCCGGAAACTGTCGCGCGCCAATTTGCCCGCGAACAGCAGCCCAG
The DNA here is from genome assembly GCA_025359905.1 of Rhodospirillales bacterium. Taxonomy (GTDB): domain Bacteria; phylum Pseudomonadota; class Alphaproteobacteria; order Acetobacterales; family Acetobacteraceae; genus CAIPHQ01. The sequence goes on along the minus strand of JANYDF010000050.1, from coordinate 12,969 downwards.
CGCCTTCCACGAAGGCGAAACAGGCCGCCGCCGACTGCTTGAATGCCTGCCACGCCCGTGCCGCCTGCCGCTTTACGGTGCGCGCGCGGGCGGCTTCCGTGGTGCCCGACTCGCGGATCACGGCTTCGGGTTGCAGCAGCACCGGGCATTGCGCTGTGCCGTGCGCCTCGCCCAGCCGCACATACTCGAACGCAAAGCCGAAGAACCCGGCGAAGCCGTAAGTCTCCGCGCCGGGGCAGGCGGTCTCCAGCCCGCGGCGGAAGATTTCCGAGCGTACGTCGATGCAGAACGCGGCTTGCAACACGGGCCGTTTGTCAAGGCGTGCCTCGGCCGGGCGGGCCAGTTGCGCGGCCAGATGGCGCTGGAACCGCGCTTCGTAAGCTTCGTGTAGCGCAAGGTCGGCGGCCAGCCCGGTATCCGCAGTGGCGGGGCGGGCAAGCGCGGCGCGCCACGCGGTCTGAAACGCGCTGTCGGTGCGCTGGCAGAACAGCGCGTAGCCCCAAGCGACCCGGATGGCCAGCAACTGCAACAGCGCCTCGCCGGACGCGCCCGCCGGTTCACCCGGCCAGCCCAGATAGCGCGCGTGCCCGGCCCAGCCGCCAATGTCCAGCAGCGCGCGATACAAATAATCGGCGGTGACGTCGGGCGGGATATCCAGTGCTGCGACGACCTCATGGATGGCTGCCACCGGGTCTTCCGGCAGCCTTGCGATCAGGCGGCGGAAGCCGGTGATGCCCATCGCTTCGGCATTGCGGTCATGGCGCATCGCCGCGCGCCACGCCGCATAGGGCGGCAAGTCGCGGAACGGCGCGGGCCAAGCGGCCTGCCCGGCATCGAAATATCCGGCGCACCACTTCGAGATCTCGTCGATCATGAACGCGGTGCGCGAGGCCTGTTTGTCACCGCCCGCCAGTGCGTCCAGCACCTCGGCCACGGTGGCGACGGCGGGCGGGCCGGGCGGTTGCGCGTCCGGTGCCGCCAGCCCCAATTCGGCCCGGTAGAAACCGCGCGGCATCAGCACGTCAATGCCCGCAACCCGCCGCAGCATGGCGCAGGTCCCGGCAAAGCTCTGGCCGGTGAAGCCCAGGAACGGGTTGACGGCGACGAAACTGTCCAGCGGCCACAGCGGCGCGATGCGCGCGCAGGCGGCGGCGATAGCTTGTGTGAGGGCAGTGGCGGCGTTGGGCGCTGGCCGGGTTGCCAGTAGCGTCTCGGTGTTCATGCCACACCTCCCGACCGCCTGGGCTTGGCCAGCGGCGGGGGCGCGGGCCAGAAGCGTAGCACGGCGCGGTTGGCCAGCGTGTTGACGTAAAGCCCGTTGCTAAGATGGATGTGCAGCACCTGCCACAGCGGTGAGCCTGCCACCCGCAACCGCCCGGCCGCATCGGCCACGCCAAGCCCGGCCAGCGCCAGCACCGCCACAAGCAGCAAGATATGGGATGCTGTCGCAGGCAGCGCCCCGGCCAGCACAGTCGCGGCCAGCGCCTGCATGGCCAGATACAGCCCGGCCACCGCCAGCGCCGCCGCCGCCACGCGCAGCCACGCCGTCCGTTCGGCGCGCGCCAGCGGTTGGGTCAGCACGCTGCCGGTCGACAGAAAGGCGTGCGCTTTATAGAGGCCGTGCGCCGCGATATGCAGCATGGCGGCGGAAAACGCGCCCAGCCCGCATTCCAGCAGCATGAAGCCCATTTGCGCGACGGTGGAATAGGCCAGCGCCGTCTTGATGGCACTCTGTGTGCGCATCGCCGCCGCCCCGAACAAGGCGGTGATGCCGCCTACGGCCACCAGCAGCGCCATAGCGGTGGGGGACAGCGCCACAACGCCCGCAAACCGCAGCACCAGAAACCCGCCTGCGTTGATCACCCCCGCATGCAGCAGCGCCGAGACCGGGGTGGGGGTCTCCATCACCTCCAGCAGCCAGCCATGCAGCGGGAACTGCGCCGATTTCAGGATCGCCGCAGCGGCCAGCAGCACGGCGGCCATCCCTGCGCTGTGGCAGTGCCGCGCCACGGCCACATCCAGACTGCCGCAGTCCCGCCACAGCAGCGCCATCGCCGCGATCAGGCAGACATCACCCGCCCGGCTGACCAGAAATTTCTTGCGCGCCGCCAGCACGGCAGCGGGCCGCCCCGGATAGAACAGCAGCAACCGGTGCAGCCCCACACTCACGCCCACCCAGGCCATCGCCATCTGCGGCAGGTTGCCCGACACCGCCAGCAGCACCACCGCGGCCAGCGTCAGGCACAGAAGGCGCATGAACCGTGCCTGTCCGGGGTCGCCCGCCAGATACGTCGCGCTGAACCGCACGATCACCAACCCGACAAACCCCACCAGCACGGCAAACACCGCCGACAACGCATCGGCATACACCAAGCTGAACGTCGACGTTTGCAGCGTCCCCGCCACGGCCACCCACACGGCGATGGCAATCGCGGTGGCCAGCGCGATGGCCGCCGCCGGTTGCGCGCCGCGCGGCCACAGCCCCGCGATCAGCAACGCCAGCGGGCCGAGCAGCGGGAACAGGGCGGGGTCTGGCATCGAAATCTCCGGCGGCAATGCCGGGATGGCTAGCGCGGCCGGAAGGATCGAAAAAATACAAAGTTTGCATCATAGCGTTCGATTTAATAGAAGATCACGATGCCTGAGCTGAATTACCGCCATCTGCGCTATTTCCGCGCCGTCGCGCTGGAAGGCAGCCTGACGCGGGCCGCGCAGCACCTGAACCTGTCGCAATCGGCGCTGTCGGCGCAGATTCAGACGCTGGAACGCCAGTTGGGCCACGCACTGTTCGACCGGGTCGGGCGGCGGCTGGAGCTCACCGAAGCCGGGCGCATCGCGCTCGATTATGCCAACACCGTATTCGAAGCCGGGCACGAACTGCTCGGCACGCTGCAGGGCCGCCGCAGCGGCGCAGTCCAGCGAGTGGCGGTCGGCGCACTCACCACGCTGTCGCGCAATTTCCAGATGGGGTTCCTGCGTCCGCTGATCGGGCGGCACGATGTGGCGCTCACGCTGCGCTCCGGCACGCTGCCCGCGCTGATCGCCGATCTGGAAGCGCATGCGCTGGACGTTGTGCTGGCCACTGGCCCGGCGAACCGGGCGTGGGGTCAGGCGCTGGTGAGCCACCTGCTGAGCCAGCAACCGGTGAGCTTGGTCGGCCGCCCCGCGCCGGGGCAAACGCCGCTGCACTTCCCCGAGGATCTGGCAGGTCTGCCGGTGCTGCTGCCCGGCCGCGACAGCGACATGCGCGCGGCCTTCGACCGGGCGTTGGAACAGGCGGGCATCACCCCGCTGGTGCTGGCCGAGGTGGATGACATGGCCATGCTGCGCCTGCTGGCGCGCGAAAGCGGCGTGCTGACGCTGGTGCCTCCCATTGTCGTGCGCGACGAACTGGACGCAGGCGTGCTGGTGGAACGCTGCCGTCTGCCGGATGTGACCGAGACGTTTTACGCCATCGTGCAGCAGCGCCGCTTTCCCAACCCGCTGATCGCCGCGTTGCTAGCGCAGGCGAGGCTGGCGTAACCGCCACGCAGCCCAGCCCCCCAACGCCCGCCCCTTCCGGCGCGGCGCGCGGTGCCACAGCATTGCCCGATGAATGGGGAAACGCCGGACCACCGCGAAGCCACGTTGTTCGCCACGCCGGACTTCGTGCGGCTATGGGCGGCCGGCGGTTTGGCCAACGCGCTGCGCTGGCTGGAAGTGCTGGCGGCGGCGTTGTTCACGCTGGACGCCACCGGCTCGGCGTTCGCGGTCGCGGCGGTTTCGGCGGCACGGTCATTGCCGTTGCTGCTGATGGGCGGACTGGCGGGCGTGCTGGCCGATGCGTTGAATCGTAAGCAGATTGTCGTCGGCGGTATGCTGCTGACGGCGGCCTCGTCGGCTGGCGTCGTGCTGCTGGCGGCGGCGGGCATGCTGCAACCGTGGCACTTGTTCGTCTCCAGCGTCGTCAGCGGTTTGGTTTATGGCACCGAAATGCCGGCGCGGCGGCGCATGGTGGGCGAGAGCGTGGCGCCCAGCCTCGCCGCACGGGCGGTGGCGGTGGATAGTCTCACCAACTCGGTCAGCCGGGTGATCGGCCCGCTTCTGGGCGGTGCGGCCTATCAGTGGCTCGGGCTGCCGGGGGCGTTCCTCGGCTCGGTGCTGATCAGCCTGTTCGCGGCGTGGGTGGCGACGCGGGTGCGGCACCGCCAGACCACCCGGGCGCTGGCGTTCGGCCACGTGCTGCCTGATTTGGCCGAGGCGCTGAAACTGGTGCGCGCCACCCCGGCGCTGATGGCGCTGCTGGGTGTGACGGTGGCGCAAAACCTGTTCGGCTTCGCTTATGCCTCCATCGTCGCACCGCTGGGCCGCGAGGTGTTCGGGGTGTCAGCGGTGATGGTCGGCGTGCTGGCGGCCGCCGAGCCGGGCGGGGCGACGCTCGGCGGTTTGCTGCTGGCGGTGAAGGGGCAGCCGCGCGGCCAGCCGGTATGGCTGATGATGGCCGGGGCCGGGCTGTTCTGCGGGCTGATGGCGCTGATCCCGTTCGCGCCGTGGTACTGGGCGTGCTGCGCGCTGCTGCTCGGCGGCGGGTTCGGCATTGCGCTGTATTCCAACGTGCAAACCACCATCGCCCTCGCCGAAGCCCCACCCGCGATGCGCTCGCGGGTGATGGGGCTGATCACTGTGGCCATCGGCACCTGGCCTGCCGGGCAGATGCTGGCCGGCTGGATGGCGCGGCAAGTCGGGGCACTGTGGGCGGTCGGGCTGGTTGGCGTGTGCGGCGTGCTTTGGATCGCGGGCGTGGCGGTGTTGTACGCGCGGCGGCGGCGCGGTTAGCTGGCCAGCAGGCGCGCCACCCAATCCGCCACCGCATCGCCGCTGCCGATGTCGGCTTGCACCAGGCCATCGATCATGAAGCTGGGCGAGACGTGGATGCCGTTTTGCCGGGCGTATTTGGCGTGCCATTTGATTTCCCGGTCCAACGTCGGGAGCGCGAACGCTTCGCCCAGCGTCAGGCCGCTATAGGTTTCAATGCGCCGGATGATGTCGTTTGGCGTGGCGTCCATGTTTGGGCCGCCGGCATGGCGGGTGAACTCGAACTCCTCCCGGTGTGCGCCCACTGCCGCCATCACCGCCTTGGCCGCCGCCTTGCCGCCCGGCAGCGTTGACGCCGCCAGAATGCAGCGCACGATCACCCCGGAAAATAGGTGCCAGGGCTGCGATTGCAGGCGGATTTTGATGGTGATCCGGTCCTCGCCCGCCAGGGCGAGCGTCTCGTCGAGCTTGCCGAATGCCCTGACCGAGAAAGGGCAGGTGGGCTCGAGGAATATTTCGAACAGGCGCGGGCCATGCCCCCAGGTCAAAGCATCAGCGTGCCATGTTACCGACTGACTCAATGTTAAACTCCTGAAACGTAGGAAGGATGCAACCCATCAACAAGCACTCAGCAAATGGTGATGAATTGATAACCATATTAATAGCAGATGAGTTTTGGTTGTGGCATTTTAGTCTGATGAGTTTCAACCATTTTACGAATTGCCACGTAACAACGCCAGCTTTTTCTCAAAATGGACCCCCGATTTTATCGGCGTGTATTTCGGCAAATTCTCCGCACTGCCGCAGCCCGGCAGGCAATCGATCAGGGTGTGCCAGTTCGGCTGGTGAAAGAACGCGATCGACTGGCGCGGCAGATGCGCGCGGTCGGCCGCTGGATTGGCCACCCGGTGCAGCGTGGACACAAAGCGGTCGTTGGTCCATTGCGCCATCAGGTCGCCGATATTGACCACGAAGCAGCCGGGCGGCGGCGTCACCTCGTGCCACGCGCCATCGCGGCCCTGCACCTGCAAGCCCTGCGGATTGCTGCCGGGGTGCAGGATGGTCAGGCTGCCGAAATCGGTGTGCGCCCCGGCGCGCAACTGGCCGGGGGCGGCGGCCACCGGCTGCGGCGGGTAGTGCTGCACCGACAGGCCGGTGATGTGGCGGTCGATGCGGCTGTCGAAATAGTCCTCGGGCAACCCGAGCGCCACGGCCATTGCCGCCATCACGTCGCAGGCGAGGCGGTCCATCTCGCGGAAATAGTCTTCCCAGGTTTCCACGAAGCCATCCGGCCGCTCCGGCCACAGATTGCGGCCGAAATACGGGGTTTCCTCGGTGGTCAGATCGGCCGGCGTATCCACCGGGCCGATGGAAAAGCCTTCCTTCCAATCCGGCGCCGGGGCCGCCCCGCTGGCCCGTGTTTCGGCCAAATAGGATTGCCGGGGCCCGGTCCAGCCGTGGATACGCCCTGGCACCACTTGATAGCGCCGCTTTTCCGCTTCCGGCAGGCGGAAGAACCCGGCCGAGACAGCGTGCATCCGGTCAATCAACTCCGCTGGCACGCCGTGGCCCTCGATCAGCAGAAAGCCGATCTCGCGGCACGCCGCGTCCAGCGCCTCGGTGAACGCCGCACGCTCCGGTCCGCGAAAGCCGGACATATCGAGCACCGGAACGTGCGGCATCGGCTCAGCCCTGCATCACGTAGGCGGTTTTCACCTGGGTGTAGAACTCCGCCGCGTAACGGCCCTGCTCACGCGAGCCGTAGCTGGAGCCTTTGCGGCCGCCGAACGGCACATGATAGTCCACGCCCGCCGTCGGCAGGTTGACCATCACCATGCCGGTTTCGGCGTTGCGGCGGAAATGCGCGGCCTTCTTCAGCGACGTGGTGACCACGCCGGCGCACAGGCCGAACGCGGTGTCGTTGGCCACCGCCAGCGCCTCGTCGTAGTCCTTCACCGCGATCACCGAGGCGACCGGGCCGAACACTTCCTCGCGGTTGATCCGCATGCTGTTGGTGGTTTCGCTGATCAGCGCGGGCGACAGATAGAACCCGCTCGTTTCGCGGTTCAGCCGCTCGCCGCCGGTCACCAGTTTGCCGCCTTCGGCCTTGGCGATGTCGATATAGCTGATGTCCTGATCGAGCTGCGTCTGATCGACCACCGGGCCGATGGTGGTGCCAGCCTTGCGGGCGTCATCGATCACCTGCTTCTTCAGCGCCTCGGCCAGCCCGGCGACGAACTTGTCGTGGATGGCTTCCTCGACGATCAGCCGCGAGGACGCGGTGCAGCGCTGGCCGGTCTGGAAGAATGAGCCATCCAGCGCCACGCGGATCGCCACGTCCAAATCGGCGTCGGCCAGCACCACCAGCGGGTTCTTGCCGCCCATTTCAAGCTGCACCTTGGCCCCGCGCGAGGCCGCCTTGGCCAGAATGCCGCGCCCGGTCGGCACCGAGCCGGTAAAGCTGATCGCATCGACGCGCGGATCGGTTACCAGCTTTTCGCCAACCACCGAGCCACGGCCGAACACCAGATTGAACACGCCCGCCGGGAACCCGGCGCGGTGAATGATGTCGGCCAGCGCCCAGGCCGAGCCCGGCACCAGTTCAGCCGACTTCATCACCACGGTGTTGCCGTAGGCCAGCGCCGGGGCAATCTTCCAGGCCGGAATGGCGATGGGGAAATTCCACGGCGTGATCAGGCCGATCACCCCAACCGGCTCGCGGGTGATTTCCACATCCACGCCGGGGCGCACCGAGCCGATCCGCTCGCCGGGGATGCGAAGGCATTCCTGGGCGAAGAACTTGAAGATGTAGCCGGCGCGGCCGACTTCGCCGGTGGCGTCCGCCAGCGTCTTGCCTTCTTCGCGGGCCAGCAGATCGGCCAGTTCGGCGCGGCGGGCGAAGATTTCCACGCCGACTTTTTCCAGCAGGTCGGCGCGTTGCTGCACCGTGGTGCGGGCCCAGGCGTGCGACGCCTGGCGGGCGGCGGCAATGGCGTCGTCGGCCTGTGCCGCGCTGGCGCGGTCGTATTCGCCGACCACGTCGGTGGTGTCGGACGGGTTGATGTTGCGCGCGGCATCGCTGCCGGCAATCCACTCGCCGGCGATCAGATTGGCATGGGACATGTGCGTGTCTCTCAAAGCTGCGCGATATGCGCGAAGGGGGCCGCTTCGACCGTCAGACGGTTGCGTAGCGGCAGGGTGAACGGGGCGGCCTCGATCTCGAACACATCGCCCGGCTCGGTCTTGAAGCCCGCCGAGAACGACAGCGTGGCGGTGCCGAAGAAATGCAGATGCACGTCGCCGGGGCGGCGGAACAGCTTGTACTTGAAGTGATGCGCCTCCAGATTGGCGATGCTGTGCGACATGTTGTCCTCGCCGGACAGGAACGGCTTTTCCCAGGCGATGTCGTTGCCGCGCCGGATGCGCGAGGTGCCGCGCACATCGCCCGGCAGCGCCCCGGTCAGCAACTCGCCGCCGATCGAGCACACGCGCAGCTTGGAATGGGCGAGGTACAGATAGTTCTGCCGCTCGGTCACATGGTCTGAGAACTCGTTGCCAAGCGCAAAGCCGAGCCGGTACGGCGTGCCGTCCGGGCCGATCAGATAAATGCCGACCAGTTCCGGCTCCTCGCCGCCATCCAGCGCGAAATCCGGCGACAGCAGCGGCGCGTCGGGACCGGCAAGGATGGCGCCGTCGCCCTTGTAGAACCACTCCGGCTGCACGCCCTGCTGGCCGGGTGCCGGTTTGCCGTTCTCCAGCCCCATGCGGAAGATCTTCATCGAGTCGGTCAGCTTGGACGGGTCCGACAGATCCTTGTGCATCTTGTCGCGGCCTTCGGCGCTGCCGAGATGCGACAGCCCGGTGCCGGTGACCAGCAGATGCGCCGGGTCGCGGTGGTCGATGGGGGTGAGCACCTGCCCGGCGGCAAGGGCGGCTGCCACATCCACGGCAGCGCCCGCGCCAGCCGCAGCCACTTCGGCGGCCAAGCTGCGCCCAGCGGCGATGGCCGCACTGGCCAGCGCGTAGGTGGAGGCATAGCCCGGCACCAGATGCGCGCCGCTATCAGTGACGGCGGCGACGGCGCGGCTGCCGTCACGGTTCCTCAGTTGCACCAGATGCAGCATATCCCCTCCCGATGGCGCGCAACGTCGCGCCCGTTGGCGGCAGCTTGGCACGCAATGCGCCGGTCGTCACGGCGGGTTCACCCGTGACGCGCGGGCATGTTTCGGCCACGCTGCCTGCCCTATCGCCCGGAGGCCAGCATGACCCAACCATACCCCCGCGACCTGCGCGGTTACGGCCGCACGCCGCCGGACCCGCAATGGCCCGGCCAAGCCGCCATCGCGGTGCAGATTGTGCTGAACTACGAGGAAGGCGGCGAGAACAGCATTCTGCACGGCGATGCGGCGTCCGAGGCGTTTTTGTCGGAGATCAACGGCGCGGTGCCGTGGCCGGGTCAGCGGCACATGAATATGGAGAGCATTTACGAATACGGCGCCCGCGCCGGGTTCTGGCGGTTGTGGCGGATGCTGACGTCGCGCCGCGTTCCCGTGACCGTCTACGGCGTTGCCACCGCATTGCAGCGCAGCCCGGAGCAGGTGGCGGCGATGCTGGAGGCCGATTGGGAGATTGCCAGCCACGGGCTGAAATGGATCGACTACCGCGACTTCAGCCGTGAGGCCGAGCAGGCGCATATGCGGGAGGCGATCCGTATTCACACCGCGGTGACCGGCAGCCGTCCGCTCGGCTGGTACACCGGCCGCAGTTCGGTGCACACTTTGGAGCTGGCGGCCGAGGAGGGTGGGTTTCTGTACACCGCCGACGCCTATGCCGACGAACTGCCGTACTGGATGGCCGCCCCGCACGGGCGGCAATTGGTGGTGCCGTACACGCTGGACGCCAACGACATGCGGTTTTCCGTGCCGCCCGGCGTGTTCGCCGCCGAGCAGTTTTTTGCTTACTTGAAAGATTCGTTCGACGTGCTGTACGCCGAAGGTCTGGCCGGATCGGCCAAGATGCTCTCGGTCGGCCTGCATTGCCGGCTGATCGGCCGGCCGGGCCGGGCGGCGGCACTGGCGCGGTTTTTGGACTATGTTATGAGCCATGACCGTGTGTGGATCGCAACGAGGCAGGACATCGCCCGGCACTGGCACGCAGTGCACCCGCCTGGATGAGCGCGCATTTTGTGCATAGGTGCCATTGCCCAAGCGCAAGGCCCCGGTTAGGTTGATTGTGACGGTTGCGGGGCCGGGTGGGAGCGATTGCCCACCACCACCAGTTGGGGCGCCGCACCGGCCATTGGCGTCAACGCGCCAGTGCAGAGCTCTGGGCTGCTTTGGGAGACACACATGACGACAGATTCCGCAACCCCTGCGCCGCAGGGTTCGGTTGGCCGGCGTACAGCGTTGAAGGCGGCTGCGGCCGTTGGCTTGGGCGTGCTCGGCGCGCCGGCCATCGTGAAGCAGGCCCTGTCGTCGTCGGGCCAGTTGAACTTCATGGGCTGGGCTGGCTACGATTTTAAGGCCGCGTTCGCCGATTTCACGGCGACCACCGGCATCAAGATGAACTTCATCGAACAGCCGGAACAGGACACCTTCACCGCGCAGGCGAAGGCGACCAAGGGCCAGGGCCTGTATGACATCTGCGAGCCGACCGCCGACCGGGTGCAGAACTGGATCGAGCAGGACTTCGTCCAGCCGTGGAACGAAAAGAACATCGCGCTCGACACCGTCGAGCCGGGCCTGCTGGCTGGCGCCGCCGCGCCGCTCGAAGTGGTCGGCGGCAAGCGCTACCTGACGCCGTCGTGCTGGGGCACCGAGGCGATCACCTTCAACACCCAGGAAGCGCCGCAGAAATACGGCGAGTGCAGCCTGTCGGTGCTGTGGGACCCGAAGTATGAAGGCAAGGTCACGGTGCGTCCGCACTCGGGCCTCGCCGCCATCGGCCGCTACCTGGAGAGCGTCGGCAAGCTGCCGCACCCGTTCAACGACGGGTTCAAAGACGAAAAGATCATGCGCGCCAATTGGGACGTGATCTTGCAGAACTCCAAGCAGCTTAAGAAGAACGTCGCGCAGTTCTGGAAAGATGAAAATACCGCCCAGGGTGCGTTCCGTGCCAACGGCTGCGTGGTCGGCCAGACCTGGGACAGCAGCGCCTTCCAATTGAAGCAGGACGGCGTGCCGGTCAGCTATCTCTCGCCGAAGGAAGGCGCGTTTGCCTGGATGCAGGGCATGATCCTGTTCAAGGACGCCAAGAACGTCGAACAGGCGGAAGCCTTCATCCGCTGGCTGAACTCGCCGAAGGGCAGTGCGGCCTGGGGCAACGCGTTCACCGCCAACCCGTGCGGCAAGGGCGCGATTGGCCTGCTGCCGCAAGCGGTCAAGGACCAGTATAATTCGGCCTTCCCGGCGGATGCGCTGTCCAAGCTGTGGTGGTGGCAGTCGCAGCCGACGTGGTACTTGGGCGTGCGCAACGAATACGCCGACAAGTTCCAAGCCAGCTAGGCTCACGCGGCAATTCAACCGTCATCGCCGGCCCCCGGAGCATAGCCCCCGGAGCATAGCCCCCGGAGCATATCCGGGGGCACCGGCGGTCGCGTGCGGCACAAGGCTTGCGTCGTGTGGCGGCGTTGGCCGGGGTCACACCCGGCCATGACGGCGAACTATAATTCGGTGCAGGGTTTGAATGAGTCAGGATATCGCGCTCGAAAGCGTCACCAAGAAGTTCGGCGGCTTCACCGCCGTGCGCGAGGTGGCGCTGACCATACGGGCTGGAGAGTTCTTCAGCTTTCTGGGTCCGTCCGGCTGCGGCAAGACGACCATTTTGCGGATGATTTCCGGATTCATCGAACCGACGGCGGGCGTGATCCGCATCGGCGGGCAGGACATGCGCGGTATCGGCCCGAACAAGCGGCCGACGGCGCTGATCTTCCAGAATCTCGCACTGTTTCCGCTGATGCCGGTCTGGCAGAATGTGGCCTTCGGGCTGGAAGTGCGCGGCGTGGCCAAAGCCGAACGCCGCCGCCGGGCCGAGGAATTGCTCGCATTGGTCGAGCTGACCGATTCGGCGGACAAGATGGTATCCGACCTGTCCGGCGGCCAGCGCCAGCGGGTGGCGATTGCGCGTGCCTTGGCGGTGGAGCCGCAGGTGATGCTGCTCGATGAGCCGCTGTCGGCGCTCGATTTGAAACTGCGCCAGCACATGCGCGCCGAGTTGCGCCGCATCCAGCAGCGCACCGGGGTCACCTTCGTCTACATCACCCACGATCAAGGTGAGGCGCTGACGATGTCGGACCGGGTGGCGGTGATGTCGCAAGGCGTGCTGCAACAGGTCGATATTCCGCTGGAAATCTACAACAACCCAGCCACTGCCTTCGCCGCCTCGTTTGTTGGCGAGGCAAACGTGTTTGCCGGGTGGGTAACCGAGGCCAGCGGCGGCATCGGGCGGATCGAAACCGCCACCGGCGGGTTTACCGCCCGCCTCGGCAGCGGCGTGGCGCGCGGCGATCAGGCGCTGCTGTTCGTGCGGCCAGAACATTTGCATCTCGGCCCGCACAGCGCCGATTCCGGCAACCGGATCGACACCACGTTTAGCCACGCGGAGTTCGAGGGCAATTTCGTCAACGTGTTTTGCCACAACAGCGGCCAGAAGCCGCTGATGGCGCAAACCCGCAGCGACCCGGCGATGCTGGCGCTGGCGCAGGGCACCCCGATGATCGCTGGGTTCGACGCCGCCGCCGCAGTGATCCTGCCCGCAGGCGAACTGGCCCGCGAATGAAGGATGTGCTGCGCCGTTACGGCACCACCCTCACCGGCTGCATGGTGCTGGCGACCTTCATCTGGCTCGCCGGCATGGTGGTGCTGCCCTATCTGGTCATGGTGGATTTCTCGTTCCGCCCCAATCTGCTGCCCGCCGACCTGGGCGGCGAAAAGGACCATCTGACGCCGGACAATTACTACACGTTATTTCGTAACGATATCCACTACTGGGTGTTCATCCGCACCATCTGGGGCAGCGCGCTGGCGACGTTCCTGTGTCTGTGCGTGTCGTACCCGGTGGCGTATTTCCTCGCCAAGATGGCCAGCCCGCAGCAAGCGGCGATCTTGCTGCTGCTGCTGGTGATCCCGTTCTGGATCAACGAGATTTTGCGGACGTTCGCATGGTTCATCATCCTCG
>JANYDF010000135.1 GCA_025359905.1 Rhodospirillales bacterium | reverse complement strand
GGCGGCGCGCAGATAGATGCGGCGATTGAGCTCGCAGCTATGCACCGGCCGGTCGAGTCCAGCCAGCATCTCGGTGGTGGTTCCCACATGCGCGCCGGTTTCGATGAAACTGCCGAACCCGAACATGGCGTCGAGCCGGTTGAACAGCGCTTGGCGTTGCCGCTGGCCGTTGAACGGACCGGAGAAACTGTTGCGCTCCTGCGGGGCGGCGACATCGGCGGCAACGGCGTCGGTGATCTCGCGTAGCAGATTGCCGATGGCCGGGGCGGCGCGGCGCCGCGCCAGCAACGGCCGCAGGATCGGCGTGACCGCGCGTAGCAGGTTGGCGGTCTCGGCCGCAGTGAGCGCGGCGGTGGCGTCTGACATCAGGCTGTCGCTTCAGCGTAGCGCACTGGCGTACGATGCCAGCCTTCGGCATGGCGCTGCCAGTATAGCGCTCGCAACTTTGCCGATAGCGGTCCCGGGCGGTCGTTGCCGAGAATGCGCGCGTTCAACCGGGAGATCGGCATCACCCCGCCCGCCGTGGTGGCGGTGAAGATTTCGTCGGCGTCTTCCAGCATCGCGCGGGTGACCGGCGCCACGCCTGCCGCGATGCCCTCCGCCGCGCACAAATCGAGCACGGAGCGGCGGGTGATGCCGCCGAGGCTGCCGCGATCCGGCGTCAGCACGGCGCCGTCTTTGACGATGAATACGTTGAAGCCGGGGCCTTCGGTAACGAAGCCGTCGGCGTCGCACAGCACGGCGGTGTCGAAGCCGTGGTCGTGCGCTTCGAGCAGGCCCGAGGTGAGATCGCCCCACATATAGTTTTTCACCGTGGGGTCGAACGAGGCGTCCGGCACGCGCGGCGTGCTGGCGATCCACAAATGTCCGCCACGCGCCTGCACGTCGGGCGTCATCACGTCCACCCAGGGCACGGCGTAGGCAATGAAATGGTTTTCGCAATCGGCCGGGCGGCGGGAGCCGCCAACGCGCGGGCGGCCGCGCAGGGCCACCATGGCGACGTAACTGTCTTGCAGGCCGGTCAGCCCCACCACGCGGTGCAGAATGGCTTCCATCTCAGCGCGGCTTTGCGGCGGCGCTAAGCGGCGCTTCTGCATCGATGCGGCGAAGCGATCCAGATGATCGGCGAGCCGGAAGAAGCCGCCGTTGAACACATGCACCACGTCGTAAGTGCAATCCGAGCGGGTGAAACCCCAGTCGAGCACGGAGATTTTGGCGTCAGCAATCGGCACGTAGCCGTCTTGGGTGAAGGCGGCGCCGTTGGCGAAACGCGGGTCGGGCATGGGGTGGTCTCCTTTGCTCACGGTGCGGCGCGCCATTTCGGAAAGCGCGCCATGGCTTCGAGCTCTTCCAGCGGCATTGAGTTGCGCACGTACATCTGGCTGGCGTCGCGCGGCGGCAGCCAGTCCCACGCGGTTTGCCGGCCAGGGCGCAGTGCGCCCACCACGAACAGGCGGCGGCGCTGGCTTTCGAGAACTTGCGCGTGCAAATCAGCGATGTTCCAGCGTTGCGCTACATCCGCGCGATAGGTGGCAAGTTTGGCGGCGTGCGCCGGATCGGCGGTGAGGTTGCGCTGCTCGTCCGGATCGGTGGCGAGGTCGAACAGCAAATCCGGGTCGCCCGGCGTGTGGATGAACTTCTCCGTGCCGCGCCGCAACATCACCATTGGCGCCACCACGCCTTCGGCCAGGTATTCGCCGATCACTTCGTCATGCCCGCCGGTGCGCGAGAGGTGCGGCAGCAGGCTGCGGCCATCGATTGGCATGGCGTAGTTTGGCGCCGCCCCGTTGCCGGCGAATTCGGCCAGCGTCGGCAGCAGGTCGGCCAAGGAAACGCAGTTGGCGACACGGCCCGCCGCGAAATGCTGCGGCGCGTGCACGATCAGCGGGATGCGGCAGGCCTGCTCGTAGTAGCTCATTTTATACCACAGCCCGCGCTCGCCGAGCATCTCGCCGTGGTCGGCGATCACCATGACAATGGTGCTATCGGCAAGTTTGGTGGCGTGCAGCGCTTCGAGGATGCGGCCGATATTGTCGTCCACGTAAGACACTTCGCCGTAATAGGCGTGGCGTGCATTGCGAATGTTTTGTTCGGTAATGGGCTGCTGGTTCATGCCAATGACATGGCGCAGGCGGTTGGCGTGCGGGCCGGAATCAACCGGCGTGCGCGGCATATCGATGTCGCGTTCGGCGTAGCGGTCCCAGTAGTCCTGCGTGATGGTGAACGGGTCGTGCGGATGGGTGAACGAGGCCACCATGCAGAACGGGCGGAGATCGTTGCCGCGCGCGATGTCGAACAGGCGCTGCTGGGCGGTAAAGACGACTTCCTCGTCGTAGTCGATCTGGTTGGTGCGTACGCAGGGTTCAGCTTGCAGCACCGACTCCATGCTGTGGTACCAGTCCGGACGGACGTCGAAGTTGGCCCAATCCGGGGTCCAGGCGTAGTCGGCGGGATAGATGTCGGTGGTCAGCCGCTCCTCGAAGCCATGCAACTGGTCGGGGCCGCAGAAATGCATCTTGCCGGTCAGGATGGTGCGATAGCCGGCATTGCGCAGGTAATGCGCGAAAGTGGGCATTTGCGAGGGGAATTCGGCGGCGTTGTCATACACGCCGGTGCCGGACGGCAGCCGCCCGTACATCAGCACGCCGCGCGACGGGGCGCACAGCGGGGCGTTGCAGTAAGCGTTCTCGAACACCGTGCCGTTGGCCGCCAATGCATCGATGTGCGGGGTTTTCGCCAGCTTGCCGCCATAGGCCGCCAGCACCGGCGCGGTGAGTTGGTCGGCCATCAGGATCAGAATATTGGGCTGGCGGGTCATGCGCTGAGTCCGGGAGGGCTATGGGGAGGCCACATCAGGCTGGCGGCGCCGATCAGTCCTGCGTCACCGCCCAGGGCGGCCGGCACGACATCGATGCCGTGATAGGCGGGTTGGGCAGCGGTGTGCATGGCGGCCAGAATATCGGGCAGCATCAAATCGAGCGCGGCCGACACGCCGCCGCCGACGATAATGCGCTCAGGCGAATACAGATGCAGCAAATTGGCGAAGCCGCGCCCGAGCCAGACGGCTTCTTGATGCAGCAGCGCCAGGGCAAGCGTATCACCGGCGCGCGCGGCTTCGGTCACGTCGCGCGCCGTCAGCGGCAGGCGCAGCCGGGTTGCAGCACCGCCAGCGGCGGCCAAGGTGGCGGCCAGGGTGGCGGCTTGGCCGAGTGCCGTGCCGGACGCCAGCGCCTCCCAGCAGCCGCGCCCGCCGCACGGACAGGGCGGACCGTTATCGACCATCGACATGTGGCCGATCTCGCCCGCCATGCCGCGCCGCCCGTGCAACAGCCGTCCATCGGCAATCACCCCGCCGCCGAGTCCGGTGCTGACGGTGACGTAAACCAAGTGCTGCAAGCCGCGCCCGGCGCCCGCGCGCCATTCGCCAAGGGCTGCGGCATTGGCGTCGTTTTCCAGCCGGGTGGGCAGGCCGGTGCGTTGTGCCAGGATGGCCGCGAGCGGCACATCGCGCCAGCCGTGCAGGGTGGGGGGCGCAATGCAGATGCCGGCGATCGGGTCGAGCGGCCCAGGCGAGGCGATGCCAAGGCCGCTCACGCCGCCGGCGCCATCCAGCGCACCGATCAGCCCCAGCATTTGCCCGATCACCGCGTCCGGGCCGCCGTGGGCGTCGGTCGGAACCTGACGCCGGGCCAGCACTTTGCCGGACGGATCGACGATGCCGGCACGCAGTTCGGTGCCGCCGAGGTCGATGCCGATGGCAGGCAGCGTCATCCGGCTTTCAACGGCAGCGCGTGCAGCCATTGGATCGTGGCGGGAAGGTTCTCGGCGCCGAATGCCAGCGAACCCATCACCACCGTATCTGCCCCGGCGGCGCGCAGGCCGGGCACGGTATGGGTGCGAATGCCGCCGTCCGCCGCCAGCAGAATGCCGCCCGCCCGGCCGCGATGTGCAATGAGCGCGCGCGCCTCGGTCAGCCGCGCGGTCGCTTGCGGCGACAGGCCTTGGCCTTTGACGCCAATGGCGGTGCCCAGCAGCGTGAGGATAGAAATCCGGTCGAGCCATGGGGCCGCTTCGGTGACCGGGGTTTCCAGTTTCAGCACCAGCCCTGCTGCGGCGCCGTGGCCGTCAATGACGTCGAGGGCCGCCGCGACGTTGCTCAATTCGGCGTGCACGGTAATGACGTCGGCGCCCGCCTCGGCGAACTGATTGATCTGATCGATCACAATGTCCGCCGTGGTCATCAGATGCACATGCAATGGCCGCCATGTCAGGCGGCGGATATGCGCCACCAGATCGGGAAAAAACAACATCGACGGCGTGAAGTGCCCATCCGAAACGTCGATGTGAAAAATGTCGGCGTAGTCCTGCACACGCGCGATGTCTTCGGCGAGGCGGGTGAGGTCAGCCGACCATAGCGACATTTCGGCCAGCAGACGGCCACGCGGCAGCGAGGCGAGCGAGACGGTCATGGCGATGCACTTTCCAGTGAGGCGAGGAATTCAGTGATGGCAGCGCGCACCTCGGCCGCATGGGCGGCCCGGTCCTGCGCTTTCGGCGTGACCTGCAACAGGGTGGCGCGCGGCAGTGTGGCGGCGAGTGTTGCGGCATAGCTGAGCGGATGCACGGCATCCATGGCGTTGCCGATCACCAGTGCGGGCACATGCAACGTTGCGGCCGTTTCATGTGAAACACCGGGTCCGTCGGCGGCAATGCGCGATAGCAGTGCTGCGATGCTTGCGGGATTGGCGCGCTCGAAGAAGCCGAGCAGCGCGGCGAGATTGTCTGGCGCGGCGTCGCGCAGCAGTGCGGCGGTGGCGCCTTCGCTGAACCGCTGTTTCGCCGCAGCGGGTGGCAAACGCGATAGCAGTTCGGCAACCTCGGAGAATGGCCGCATGTTGTCAGGTGCGCGGGCGAACAGCCATGCGGGACGCAGCAGGATTAGCGCCCGCACGCGCTGCGGATGCAGTGCTGCCAGCCGCAGTGCGATGGCTGCTCCCATCGAGATGCCGCCGGCAATGAAACGTGCAGCGCCCTGCGCATCGGCGAGCGCGAGTGCGTCATCCGCAAAGGTCGCAATCGAAAGTTCATTGAACGGGCCGGCTTGCGAGCCGCCTTGGGCGCGGCATTCAAGGGTCAGGCGCCGGTATCCTGCGGCATCGGGAAATACCTCTGCCACCTGCGCCATATCGCCGCCCAGGCCGTGCTGGAATAGCACTGGGCTGCCTTGGCCCACGCTGGCGTAGCGCAGCGGCACGCCGGCGCGCTGGAGGGATGGCTCAACCATGCAGCGTCTGCCGCAGAAACGCGGCAACGCCAGCGGCTTCCTCGGCGGTCAGGCCATGCGCCACCAGCGGCCCATCGAAGCCGGCGGCGCGCAGGCAATCGGCAAAATGCGCGAAATCCACCACGCCCTTGCCCGCCGTGGCGAAGCCGCCATCCGGTGCACGATCCTTGGCATGTGCCATGCTGATGCGATCGCCAAGCAACTGTGCCGCGTGCGCCACCAGCGCCCGGCGTTGCTCTGGTGCGGCAACTTCGAATAGGTTGGCCGGATCAAGCACGATGCGCAACCGGGGCGAACCCAATTGGTCAATCAGCCGCCGCGCCTCGGCCGCGCCGCAGATCACGTTGGCCAATTCTGGCTCGATGCCCAGATCGACGCCGTGCCGCTCGGCGATCTCGATTGCGCGCGACATTTCGGCGAGCAGATCGCGCCACGCCTGCGGTGTCGTGTTGTCCGGGTGGTGCCGCCATTGGTCCTGCGCGTCGCGGGTGCCGGTGCAGAGCGTGACGAGACGGCTGCCTATATCCGAAGCCGCCGCGATGATGGCAGCGAGACTGGCCAAGCCGCGCGCACGCACCCCCACATCCGGATGGATCATGTTGTAGGTGGCCGAGACTGCTGAGATCGCCACGTTATGGCGTTGCGATGCTGCGGCAATGCTGCTGACAGTGGCGGCGGAAATCGATTCCGGTAACGACGGCAGCCCGGCGCAGGCCATGTTGAACTGCGTGCAGGTAAACCCGGCGGCGGCCACTTGCGCCAGCACGGCATTGGCATCGGCGCCGGGGAAGGTCTTGGCGAAGATCCCGATTTGCATCACAGCGGCCCCGCCACATCGGCCAGCCGCACCGGCTTGCCATCGCGCAGCGAATGCGCCACCGCGACCATGCCGCGCACCGAGGCGACACCATCCGCTGCAACGGCGCCGGTCATCGGGGCGCCGTCAAGAATGGTGGCGGCGAAAGCTTCCAGTTGGCGGCGGTAGAAATGCCCATCTGCCCCGAGTGGGCGGGTGAAGCTCGCGGTACGCTCATTGAAGATTTCGACGTCGCTGGATTTGTAGTACCACGGGTTTAGCGTCTTGGCACTGACGCTGCCGTTTTCTCCGTACAGTGTCAGCCCCTCATGCCAATCGCCGCGCAGCCCGATGGTGAGATCGAGGTGACCGAGCGCGCCGCTGGCGAATTGGGTTTCGATGAACCAGCAATACGCGCCGAAGCGTTGCAGCAGACGTGTGCTGACACTTTCAATCGGCCCGCAGAAATACCGCGCCGTATCGAGCAGGTGGCTGCCGTGCGCCAGCATGTAATAGCGCTGCAAATCAGCCTTCGGATTCACCGCCGGTTTGCGCGCATTGGCGCTGGTCACCAACAACGGCTGCAACGCGTCGGTCGCGGTGTAGCGATGCGTATTGTCGCAATACCAGCCTTTGTAGGCCAGATGCGCGCCCATCGGGCCCTGGGCGAAATCGCGGCCGGCTTGCAAACCCACGTCGAACCGCTTCATGTGCCCGACTTGCAAGATCAAGCCGCTGGCGTGCACGCAGGCTTGCAGCGCTTCAACTTCCTCGACCGTAACGCCAAGCGGCTTTTCGCACAGCACGTGCTTGCCCGCATCCAGCGCGCGCAGCGCGGCGGACACGTGGAAGGCATCCGATATTGCGATGATCACCGCTTCCAGGTCTGGATCGGCGAGCATGGCGTCGTAGTCGGCGTAGCTGCACACCGGGGCATGGGTGGCGGCCATCCGGGCGCGCAGATCGTCGGCCACGTCGCAGATTGCGTATAAATCGGTATTGCGGCCTTTGGTGCAGGACTCAAAATGCGCGGCTTGGGCAATCGGGCCGCAGCCGAGCACGCCAATCCGCAGCCGCCGTTCGTCTTTGCGCGCCATGTGCGCCGCCCTGCCCATAGTTGCCAGTGGCCAGAGCCGTAGAGAGCCGCCGCCTGCGCTGTCAAGCATGCTGCGGGATCGGGCTTTACGGCGGGCGCAAATCGGTTAACGTATCGCTGGCGACGGCGCTGCCGATTGCGGCGGCGCGATGGTCTGGCTCGTACGGCGTGGCACAGCGCTGGCGGGTGGATTGGCTGAACCAAGAAACCGGAGGAAACAAAACCATGCTGAAAGCTATTGGAATGAAAGTGATTACTGCGGCGGTTGCCGCGCTGGCCATCGGCGCGCTGGCGGGCGGAACCGCCGAAGCGGCTGGCAAGAAGCTGACCATCGCGCTGATCCCTGGCCTGACGACGGACGCCTTCTACATCACCATGCACAAGGGCGCGCAGGCTGCCGCCGACGCGCTGGGCGACACCCTGGTGTTCCAGGGCGCGCCCGATTTCAACCCGGTAACCCAGGTTCCGGTGCTCGACGCGGTGATCGCGCGCCATCCGGACGCGATTCTGATCGCGCCGACCGACAAGGTGCAGCTGGTGCAGCCGTTGAAGAAGGCCGTGGCAGCCGGTATTGCGGTGATCACGGTGGATACTTTCATCGGCACCGGCCACTACCAGACCGGCGCGGGCGAAGCCGACTTCCCGCTGAGCTATGTCGCGTCGGACAACGTGCTGGGCGGTCAGATTGCCGCGCGCGCGCTGGCCAAGGCCATTGGCGACAAGGGCAAGGTTTACGTGTCGAACGTGAAGCCGGGCGTGTCCACGACCGACCAGCGTGAGGAAGGCTTCAAGTCGGAAATGAAGGGCCACACCGGCATCACTGTGCTGGAAACCCAGTTCAACGACGACGACGCCAACAAGGCGGCGAGCCAGCTGCAATCGGTGCTGGCGCGCAACCCGGATCTGGCTGGCGTGTTCGGCGCCAACCTGTTCTCGGCGATGGGTGCGGCGAGCGGCGTGAAGCAGGCCGGTTCGGCCGGCAAGGTGAAGGTCGCCGCGTTCGATGCGCCGGGCTCCATCGTCAAAGATCTGAAGAGCGGCTTGGTCGATATGGCTATCGCGCAGCATCCGTCGGAAATCGGCTACTTCGGCGTCATCGCGGCGCACGCCATCCTGAATGGCCAGTCGATCCCGGTGAATATCGGCACCGGCTTTACCGTGATGGACAAGAACAACATCGACGATCCGAACGTCAGCAAGTACCTCTACGTCGAATAAGCCGTTGCTGAACTGACGGCCGTCTAAGTTTGCGAAGCCCCCTCCTCCGGTTCGGGGGAGGGGGATGAGCACCACGAAACGTGGAGTATCCCTTGTCCGCTTCCGCTGTTGCCCGCTCCGCCGGGCCGGCGCCCTGGGTTGCCTGGGTCGCCTCCGCTCGTGCTTGGCTGTTCCTGGGGCTGTTGATCCTCGGCTTCGAGATCTGGGCGGAAGTGGCCGACGGCGCCACCTTCATCGGCAACGTGCTGAATATCCGCTCTATCGCGGTGTTCGCAGTGGCGCCGTTGCTGCTGGCTATTGGGCAGACTTTCGTGATCATCTCGGGCGGCATCGACTTGTCGGTCGGTTTCACCATGGGACTTGCCTCGGTGACCGTATCGCACGTCACCAACGTGATCACGCCGGTCTACGGCACGGCGATTGGGTTGGTCGCGGGCATGGCGGCTGGCATCGCGGTTTCTATCGTGCCAGGCTTGGTCAATGGATTTCTAATTGCGCAGCTACGCGTGCCGCCGTTTATCGGCACATTGGGCATGTATGGCGTGGCGCGCGGCGTGGCCTATTTGCTGGCGGGCGGCACCACGGTGCCGGTCGATAACGATGCGCTGTCCTGGATTGGCAATGGCACCATCGGCGGCGTTCCGGTGGTGGTGATCCTCACGGTACTGGCGCTGCTGGTGCTGCATTACATGCTGTCGCAGAGCAAGTTCGGCCAGTACACCTACGCCATCGGCGGCAACCGGGCGGCGGCGGTGCGCGCTGGCATAAATGTGCGTGGCACCACTATGCGGCTTTACGTGCTGTCGGCGGTGTGTGCGGCGGTCGGTGGCATTCTGTATGCCGGCCGCTTTTCGGCCGGTGCGGCGCAGGCCGGCGAGCCGTTGCTGCTCGACAGTATTGCCGCCGTGGTGATCGGCGGCGCCAGCCTGTTCGGCGGTTCCGGCACAGTGGTCGGCACGTTGATCGGCGCGCTGATCGTCGCGGTCATTCAATACGGTCTGGTGTTCATCAACGTCGAGCCGTTCTGGCAATTCGTCGCGGTGGGCGTGGTGATCATCATTTCCGTGCTGGTCGATCAGGCGCAGCGTAAGGGAGGCCGCGTCGATGAGTGAGCGTGCGAAGCCGCTGCTGGAAGCACGCGGCATGACCAAGAAGTTCGGTGGCGTGCTGGCGCTCGACCGGGTGGATTTTTCCGTCAACGCGGGCGAGGTGGTGGCGCTGGCCGGCGACAACGGCGCGGGCAAGTCTACGCTGATCAAGATCATCTCCGGCGTGTTTCCTTCCGATTCCGGCGAACTGCGCTATGGCGGCGAGCGTGTGTCGTTCGCCAACCCGCACGACGCGCGCGATCGCGGCATCGAGACGATCTATCAGGATTTGGCGCTGGCCGATAACCTTGATGTCGGCGCCAACGTGTTTCTCGGCCGCGAGCCGATGACGCGGCTGTTCGGCATCGTGCCGGTGATCGACCGCAGGCGTATGCGCGAGGAAGCCGCCAAGACGCTCGATACGCTGGACATCGGCCTCGACCGGCTCGACCGCCCGGTGCGTGCGCTGTCCGGCGGCCAGCGGCAATGCGTGGCTATTGGCCGCGCGCTGCACTGGCACGCCAAGGTGCTGATCATGGACGAACCGACGGCGGCGCTTGGCGTGCCGGAACAGCGCAAGGTGGTGTCGCTGATCCAGTCGCTGAAGGCGCGCGGCGTCGGCATCATCTTTATTTCGCACAATCTGCAAGACATTTTCGCCGTCGCCGACCGCATCACAGTGCTGCGGCGCGGGGTCAATGCCGGAATGCGCAATACGGCTGAGACCAATCCAGACGAGGTGGTGCGGCTGATGGTAGGCTAAGGCAGCTTCTGTCGACGCCGATTGTTAGGCGTTGCTTAACTTCCGGCCCGTAGCATTGCGATTGGCCCGCCTGATCAGGGCCATCGCAATGGAGCGGCGCCATGGTCACAATGACCGAACTCAATGAGCGTATCGATTTCCTTGGTGTGCTGCCAGCGCATCGCGCGGCACTGGGGGCGTTCTTCCCGGCGCTGGAAATTGCGATGCCCGGTATTCTCGACGGGTTTTACGCCAAGATTCGCAGCCACCCAGTGCTTGCCTCCATGTTCAGCGGCGAAACTGGCATGCGCCGCGCCGCCGATGCGCAGGGGCGGCATTGGATGCTGCTGTTTTCGGCACGTTACGATCAACCCTATCTCGACTCGGCGCAAACCGTGGGACGGGTGCATAGCCGCATCGGGCTGGCGCCGCGCGACTATGTGGGCGGCTATGCCTACGTCATGCAGCAACTCACCGGTGCCGCCGTGCGCCAGAACGTCAGCCGCTGGCGGCGCGACAATGGCGCGGCGGCGCTATCCACATTGCTGGCGGCGATCACCCAGGCGGTGACGCTGGATATGGAACTCGGCATCTCGATTTATTTGGACGAGACCAAGGCGCGCGCCGATGCCCGCGTCGAAGGGCTGGCCGCCGCGTTCGAGGGCTCGGTGGGTCATTTGGCCGGCCGCTTGGCGAGTGGGTCGGCGGCGCTTGAAGCAACCGCGAACGCAATGAGCGGGTCGGCCGCCCAAGCGAACGCGCAGGCCACCGTGGTTGCTGCCGCCGCCGAGCAGGCCAGCACCGGCATTCAAACCGTGTCTGCCGCTGCCGAGCAACTCAGCGCCTCGATTAGTGAAATCAGCCGCCAAGTGGCGCAATCCACCGCCATTGCCGGGCGGGCGGCCGGCGATGCCGAGCGTACCGACGCCATTGTGCGAGCGCTGGCCGATGGCGCGCAGAAGATCGGCGCGGTCGTTGGTTTGATTGCCAATATCGCCGGGCAAACCAATCTGCTGGCGCTGAACGCCACCATCGAGGCGGCGCGCGCCGGTGACGCGGGCAAGGGCTTTGCGGTCGTCGCGAGCGAGGTGAAAAGCCTCGCCAGCCAAACCGCGCGCGCCACCGAAGAAATCGGCGCGCAAATCACCCATATCCAAAGTGCCACGCATGAGGCGGTCGAGGCGATCCGCGGCATTGCCGGCACCATTCAGGAAGTGAGTCATATCGCCACCACCATTGCGGCGGCGGTGGAGCAGCAGGGGGCCGCGACCGCCGAAATCGCCCGCAACGTCCAGCAAACCGCGCAGGCGGCGCAGGACGTCACGCAGAACATCACCAGCGTCAGCCGGGCCGCCAACGACACCGGTGCTTCAGCAGCCCAGGTGCTGAACGCGGCAGCCGATTTGTCGCGCCAAGCCGAACAATTGACCGGCGAGGCGGCGGCATTCCTGACCGGGGTGCGCGCAGCCTAATCGCGCACTTCCCTACTTGCCGCCCGCCTTGTCATACTCCCCCCCAATAAGACGGGGGAACGCAACAATGGCGACGGCACTGCAACGGCTGGCCGAGCTTGGCTTTGAACTGCCGCCCGCGCCGGGGGCGGTGGCTGCCTATGAGCCATGGGTGATTACCGGCAATATGCTCTACACATCGGGCCAACTGCCGTGGCGCGACGGCAAGACCTTGCTGTTCAAGGGCCAGATTGGCCGCGATCTGACCGTCGAGCAGGGCACCGCCGCGTGTCAGCTCGCCACGCTGAACTGCATCGCGCAATTGCAAGCAGCCTTGGGTGATCTGGAGCGGGTGCGCCGGATCGTGCGCATCGAAGGCTCGCTGAACATGGCGCCGGGGCACACCGGCGCATCGCCGCTGGTGCTGAATGGCGCGTCGAATTTGGTCAATGCAGTGTTCGGCGAGCGCGGGCGGCACACACGGATGATATACACTTTCCCGGAATTGCCGCTCGACACGGCATGCCTGATCGTCTTCTGGGCGGAGATCGCGTGATGGACAACTTATTGAACGATCCTGTGGCGGCGTGGCCGCAATGGCGGCGCGACGAACTGGCGGCCAACACCGCAAACGGGCATGTCGGCACCAAGCTGGCGTCGGAGACCAAGCGCGGCCGGGTGTGGCTGCTGACCCTGCAACCCGGCGAGCGGGTCGGCTTTCACCGCCACGTGCTCGACTATTTCTGGACCGTGACCTCGCCGGGCGGGCGTGGACGCTCGCATTACGGCGATGGGCGGGTGGCCGAAGTCGAGTACGCCGAGGGCGATACCAAACATCTGACCTTCGGTGCTGGCGAGTCGATGATCCACGATCTGGAAAACATCGGCGACGGGCCTCTATCGTTCGTCACGGTGGAGTTCTTCGATAGTCCAAACCAGCCGCTGCCACTGTAACCCGGGCGTGCGGCCGTCAGGGGCTTTCCCCCTGCACGGCCAGCGCCCGCGCGTACACAACTTTGCGGCCGAGGCCGGTGGCTGCCGTTACCCGGGCCACGGCTTCCTTCAGCGAATGCGTGGTCAAGGCGGCGCGCAGCAGCGCGTCGAGGTCCGCTTCCTCGGTCACTTCTTCGGGGGCGGGGCCGATCACGACGGTGATCTCGCCGCGCGCCGCCTGGCTGGCGTAGTGGGCCGCGAGGTCGGGCAGATTGGCGCGGCGCACCTCCTCGAAGCGTTTGGTGAGCTCGCGCGCCACGGCGGCCGGGCGATCACCGAACACGATGGCCATATCCTCCAGCGTTTCCGCCAGCCGGTGGGGCGCCTCGTACCACATCGAGGTTGCCGACAGCCCGGCCCGTTCGGCGTCGCGCAGCCGGGTGAAGGCGGCGCGGCGCGCGGCGGAGCGCGGCGGCGGGAAGCCCATGAACAGGAACGGCTGCGGCGGCAGGCCGGACAGCACCAGCGCCAGCACCGCCGCATTCGGCCCCGGCAGCGCGTTCACCGGCAGCCCGGCGGCGATGGCCGCGCGCACCAGCCGGTAGCCGGGGTCGCAGACCAGCGGCGTGCCGGCGTCCGATACCAGCGCCACCCGGCGGCCCTGCTGTAGCAGAGCGATAATATCCGCGATCCGCGCGTCTTCGTTATGCTCGTGCAGCGGCGACAGCTTGGTGCTGATGCCGAGGTGAAAAAACAGTCTTGCGGTCACGCGCGTATCCTCGCAAAGCGCCAGATCGGCGGCGCGCAACGTGGCGATGGCGCGGCTTGTCATGTCTCCCAGGTTGCCGAGCGGCGTGGGAACCAGCACAAGTCCATCGGGCACGGCGGCGCCGATCTGTTGGGCGGCATCGGGGCCGGGTTCAGCTGGCTCAAGTGGAGATTGATCGCATGTTTGGTCGCATGTTTGGTCGCATGTTTGGTCGGGCATTCGTGCTCCTCGCCGGCACTGTCGCACTTGCCGCCTGCACCGGCGGGGCGCCGGAAAGCTATGACTATCAGCCGCCAAGCGTTTTGGCATCGCCTCGGCTGCTGCCTGCCCTGCCGCAGCCGGGTCGTGCCCCGGTGGAATCGGCGCCATTGCCCGGCAGCGCGACGCCGGGCGACGGCCCTGCGGCCTTGGGCCCCAATACCTCGGCGCCCGAAGGTGTCGCACCGCCGGGCCCGCCGGTCGCGCTGCTGGCGCCACTCACCGGGGCCAATGCCGAGCGCGGGCAAATCCTGGCGCAGGCCGCGCAACTGGCGCTCGACACGCCCGGCGCGCCGCATCTGGACGTGCGCGACACCGGCAGCACCCCGGCCGGGGCCGAAGCGGCGGCGCAAGCCGCGATCGCGGCGGGCGACGGAATCATCATCGGCCCGCTGACCGCCGCCGAGACCGCCGCCGTTGCCCCGGTGGCGCGCGCGGCCAACGTCATGGTGCTGGCCTTCACCAACGATCCGTCGCAAGCCCAGCCCGGCGTGTGGACGCTGGGCATTTCTCCCGCCCAGCAGGTGCGCCGCTTGGTCGGCGCATTGCAGGCGCAGGGCAAGTCCCGCTTCGCCGCCCTGCTGCCGCCGAGCGAATTCGGCTCGGCGATGGGCACTGCGCTCACCCAGGCGCTGGCCGCCGCCGGGGCCGCGACGCCCGACATGCATGTGCACGACGGCAATAACGCCAACATCGCCTCCCTGATGCGCGACGTGTCCGGGTACGCCGAGCGGCGCGGCCCGATCGATGCGCGGATCAAGGCGGCGCGCGCGCTGCACACCGCTGCCGGGCGCAAGGAAGCCGCCGAGCTGACCAAGTCCGCCATCCCGCCGCCGCCGTTCGACGCGCTGCTGCTGGCCGACACCGGCGAAAAATTGGCCTGGGAGGCGAGCTTCCTCGACTATTACGACATCGACCCGCCGGCGGTGCGCCTGATCGGCCCGGCCTTGTGGGCCACGCCCGCCGGGCGCGGCGGCGCGCCCCTGTCCGGCGCGTGGTATGCTGCCCCGGACCCGGCGGCGCGCGGCAGCTTTGCTGCGAGCTACCAATCCAAATACGGCAGCGCTGCCCCCGGTTTGGCCGATTTCGCCTACGACGCGGCTGCCATCGCCCGCGTGCTCGCATCGTCGGGCGGCTACGCGCCCGCCGCGCTCTGCCGGCCAGAGGGGTTCGCCGGCGCCGATGGGCTGCTGGCCATGCAGCCGGATGGCACGGTGCGGCGCGGCCTCGCAGTGTTCGAAATCCACCGTGGCGGGCCGGAAGTGGTGGACGCGGCACCGGCCAGCATCACTGCGCCGGGCATCTGAACCGCATGCGCCTCGGGATGCTGTTCGTCGCCATCGCCGCCATCGGCAGCATCCCGGCGCTGGGGCTGTTGCTGCTGATCTTGACGGGCGCCGCCTCGCCCGGCCCCGCACTGCTGGCGCTGGCCGCTGTGCTGGCCAGCACTGTTGGGCTGGCGCTGGTGTGGGCGCGCGACATGGGGCGGCTGGCCGAGACGCTGCGCCATGCCGCACTCGGCGACAGCATGGCGCTGTCCGACGCCGCCGCCGCCCCGCTGCTGCCCTCGGTCAGCACGATCAGCCGGGGCATCGAGCGGCTGACGCGCACGCTGGCCAGCCGCACCAGCCAAACCGAGCGCGAACTGCGCGCCACCGAGAGCATCGTCGACCGGCTGCCCGACCCGCTATTGATCCTCGGCGCCGACCGCTCGCCGAGGCTGGCCAACGAGGCGGCGCGGGCGGCGTTCGGCGGCGACATCCCCGCCGTGCTGCGCCATCCCGGCCTGCGCGCCGCGATCGACCGGGCCTTCGCCTCCGGCAACCCGCAAACCGCCGATCTGGCCGTGCCGGTGCCGGTGCTGCGCGAGGTGCAGGCCACCGTGCTGCTGATCGACCCGCCGCTGGCCGATGGCGGCCGCGCCATCGTGGTGCTGTCCGACCGCACCCGCGAGCGCGCGGTGGAACGGACCCGCGCCGATTTCGTTGCCAACGCCAGCCACGAATTGCGCACCCCGCTGGCCAGCCTGATGGGCTTCATCGAAACCCTGCAAGGCCCTGCCGCCGACGACCCGCCGGCCCAGCGGCGCTTCCTTGGCATCATGGCCGAGCAGGCCGAGCGGATGAACCGGCTGATCGACGACCTGCTAAGCCTGTCGCGCATCGAACTAACCGAGCACCGCGCGCCCAGCGAGCGCGTGGACGTGGCCGGTGTGGCGCAGCGCATCGCCGCCGCGTTCGAGCCGCGTGTGGCCTCCCGCAAAGTGCGCCTGGAACTCGATCTGGCCGAAGACCTGCCCGCCGTGATCGCCGACGCCGACCAGTTGGAGCAAGTGCTGCAAAATCTGGTCGACAACGCGGTGAAATACGGCCGCGAGGGCGGCACCGTGCGGGTGATCGCCAAGCGCGCCAAACCGGAAGGCCGCTGGCCCAACCGCCCCGGCATCGTGTTGGCGGTGCAGGACGAAGGCCACGGCATCGCCAAGGAACACGTGCCGCGACTGACCGAGCGCTTCTACCGCGTCGACAAAGGCCGCAGCCGCAACGCCGGTGGCACTGGCCTGGGGCTGGCCATCGTGAAACACATCGTCAACCGCCATCGCGGGCAGCTAGTGGTGGAAAGCGAGGAGGGCAAGGGCTCGTGCTTCTCGGTGTGGCTGCCGCTGGCGGCGGAGAAGGACGCTTCTCGATAGCAATCGAACGCGCGCCGGGAGGGCTGGATCACCAACGGACGTGCCGTGCGGCAATCCAACCCTATAAGTATGCGTAGCGCCGTTACTTCAATTCGCCGCTTGAAACGCCGCGAATTCCTTCACGCGCTTGGTGTATTTCCGCCACGCCGAGGTGCCTTCATAGCGCGCGAACGCCGGAACCTTCTGGGCCACCGTGCGGCTCAGCACGCTCGGCGTCGCCTTGGCGGTGGCTTGCGCGGTGGCGAGCCAGTCGGCGGACAGGCTGGACACGGCGGTCAGCTTCGCCGGGCCGGGGATCTTACCGGCGCGGATGGCGCGGCGCAGCACGCGCACCGGAACGCCCAGGCGGCTGGCGGCTTCGGAGAGGCCAAGTTTCGTCGTGTCGGTCATGGTCGGTTATCCGTGTTGATGCGGGCGCTTTCTGACCACCTCGCTTGACCGGAGGCAAGGGCTTGCTTGGCGCGTAGACCGGCGGGCCCATACCGGGCGCGCATGCCAAGCCCCCAACATTGCCGCCGCCGCACGCCACGGGGCATACTGGCGTGCGAGCAACGCCGGAGAGACGCATCATGCAGGATAGCCCCGCCGCCCCAGTGACCGTGCGGCGCGCGGATTACCTTCCGCCGGCGTTCCTGGTGGACAGCGTCGATCTGCATTTCGACCTGCATCCCTCGGCGACCCTGGTCCGCTCGCGCCTGACGCTGCGGCGCAATCCGGCGCATGGCGACGCGGCGGCGCCGTTGCGGCTGGACGGCGAGGCGCTGACGCTGGTGGCGGCGCGGCTCGATGGGGTGGCGCTGGCCGAGGACCGGTTTCATATCGCCGCCGACGGCGCGCTGATCGTCGGCGGACTGCCGGAAGCGTGCGCGCTGGAACTGGAAACCCGCATCGCGCCAGACGCCAACAGCGAATTTTCCGGCCTGTATGTCTCGGGCGGCAATTTCTTCACCCAGTGCGAGGCGGAGGGCTTCCGCCGCATCACCTACTTCCCCGACCGGCCGGACGTGATGGCGCGGTTCTCCGTGACACTGGTGGCCGACCGCGAACGCTGCCCGGTGCTGCTGTCCAACGGCAATCCGGCCGGACACGGCGACAGCGGCGATGGCCGGCATTGGGCGCGTTGGGACGATCCGCACCCCAAGCCGAGCTACTTGTTCGCGCTGGTGGCGGGCGATTTGATGGCGGTGCGCGACCATTTCACCACGAAATCCGGCAAGCCGGTCGATCTGGCGATCTGGGTGCGGCGCGGCGACGAGGATCGCTGCGGCCATGCCATGCTGGCGCTGAAAACCTCGATGACCTGGGACGAGGAGGTGTTCGGCCTGGAATACGATCTGGACGTGTTCAATATCGCCGCCGTGTCGGATTTCAACATGGGGGCGATGGAGAACAAAGGACTGAACGTTTTCAATACCAAATACGTGCTGGCGCGGCCGGATACCGCTACGGACACCGATTATCAGGGCATCGAGACCGTCGTCGCGCACGAGTATTTCCATAACTGGACCGGCAACCGCGTCACTTGCCGCGACTGGTTCCAGTTGTCGTTGAAGGAAGGCCTGACCGTGTTCCGCGATCAGGAATTCACCGCCGACCAGGGCAGCCGGGCGGTGAAGCGCCTGATCGACGTGCGCCGCCTGCGCGCCGCGCAGTTCCCCGAGGATGACGGGCCGCTGGCCCACCCGGTGCGGCCGGACAGCTACATCGCCATCGATAATTTCTACACCGCGACCGTGTACCAAAAGGGTGCCGAGGTGGTGCGGATGATGCACACGCTGATCGGCGCCGACGGATTCCGGCGCGGCATGGATTTGTATTTCGCCCGCCACGACAACCAGGCGGTCACCATCGAGGATTACGTCGCGGCCCTACAGGACGGTTCCGGGGTGGATTTGTCGGCGTTCAAGGAGTGGTACGGCCAGGCGGGCACGCCAGATATTACGTTGTCGGATAATTATGACGCAGACGCGCGGCGCTACACGCTGACGCTGCGCCAAGCGCTGCGCCCGACGCCGGGGCAGCCGGTGAAGCGGCCGGTGCCGGTGCCGGTGGCGATGGGTCTGCTCGGCCCGAACGGTGGCGAACTGCCCACCAAAATGGCCGGTGAGGCGGAGGCGCAGGAGGGCACGCGGGTGCTGCTGTTGCGCGACGCCGAACAGGATTTTGTGTTCGAGGATGTGGCGGCCCCGCCGGTGCCATCGCTGCTACGCGGCTACTCTGCCCCGGTGAAGCTGCACGGTGTGTCGCGCGAGCGGCTTCGGTTTCTGGCCGCGCATGACAGCGACCCATTCGTGCGCTGGGACTCGTTGCAAAGCTACGCCACCGGCTTGATGCTCGACCAAGTGGCGCACGGCGAAGCAGGTAAACTGGATGCCGGGCTGGCCGAGGCGCTGGCGGCCACGCTGGCCGCCACGCTGGCCAACGCCGATGCCGATCCGGCTTTCGCTGCCGAGGCGATGGCGTTGCCGTCGGAAGCCTATGTGGCCGATCAGATGGCGGTGTCCGACCCGGACGGCATTCATGCGGTGCGGCAAGCGATGCGGGCGCAAATCGGCGCGCAGTTGGGCGGCGCTTTGCGAGCAACGTATGACCGGCTGACCGATACCGGACCCTATCGCCCGGACGGGCAGGGCATCGGGCGGCGGGCGCTGCGCAATGTTTGCTTGTCTTATCTTGCGGCGGGCGGCGATGGCGTGGCGCTGGCCCGCGCGCAGTTCGATGCGCAGGCCAATATGACCGACGTGCTGGCGGCGCTGGACGTGCTGGCGGGCACCGATACGCCGGACCGTGCTGCGGCGCTGGCGGCCTTCCATGCCAAGTGGCACCGCGACGACCTCGTGCTAGACAAGTGGTTCGCCATTCAGGCGATGTCGTCCCGCCCGCAGACGCTGGACGCGGTGCGGGCGCTGTGGGCGCATCCGGATTTCGACATGCGCAACCCGAACCGGTTCCGCTCGCTGGCCGGCGCGTTTTCGGCCGGTAATCAGGTGCGGTTTCACGATGCCTCGGGCGGCGGCTATCGCTTCCTGGCCGGCGCGATCATCGCGCTCGACCCCAGCAACAGCCAAACGGCGGCGCGGATGACCAACCCGCTCGGCGCGTGGCGGCGGCAGAACCCGGCGCGGCAAGCATTGATGCGCGCCGAACTGGAGCGGATTTTGACTGCTCCGAAGCTCAGCCGTGGCACGTTCGAAAAAGCGTCCAAGGCGCTGGCATAGCGGCGCGCTACAGCAGGTCGAACAGCAGCAGTTCCGCTTCCGCCGTACCGCCGGTGATCGCGGTGCCGTCGCCTGCCGCGACCGGGATACCGTTCACGCTGGCGTTGCCGCGCACGGTCTGCACCCAGCCCCGGCGCGCGGGGGGCAGTGGCAGCGCAACGGTCTCGTGTTCCATGAGGTGCGTGGCGTAGATCGTCGCGCCCTGGTGGATGCCGAACGAAACGATACGGCACAAACGGCCGCGCTTGCAGGCGCCATCGCAGTCAGAGGCTGCCGCCGTCGCGCAGGTTGGCGATGGCCCGATTGCGGATTGCCGCCAAATGGCCTGATACGGCCTGTTCGGCCCGCGCCAGATCGCCCGCGCGGAATGCAGCGGCGATTGCGGCGTGGCCGGCGTTGACCCGCGACGCCGATTCCAGTTGTCTGAAGTAATGCACCCGCATGATGTGCAGACGCACATGCAGGTTGCAGTAAATCTCCTGCATCCGCGCATTGCCGCTGGCGCTTACAATGGCGCTATGAAACGCGCGGTCCCATTCGGTGCAGCGCGTGTCGTCAGTGAACGCCTCACCAGCGGTGTGTGCCTCCATAGGCTGAATGATCGCTTCCAACGCATCGGCCAGAGCCGCATGGCGGTGCTCGCGGATGGCGAGACGAATGCTGACAACCGCTTGAGCGCGTCGATCACCGGGGTGCGGCTGACCCCTAGCCCCTCGGCCACCGCATCGACCGCGATCTGCTCGCCGGTGCGCAGGTCACGCAGAAGAATCCGCTGGCGGATTGCCTCGTAGGTCTGCGCCGTCAGATCGGCGCGCTGCACTCGCTCGAACTCGTTGCCGCTGGCTGCTGGCCTGGCATTGGGCGCGCGTTCGTGGGCTGCTCATCGATTGACTTGTAATATTTGACATTTTAGCGTTTCAACAGTCGTGGCAGCAATGTTCCTGCCCGGCGGAGGAGGCGATGACGCGGTCCAAACGCTTTGAGCGGCGGGCAGAGCGCCCGGTAAACCAGGACAGCTTTGTCGCCGAGGCAGCCGCGCTTGGACTGTGCGTGATGGACAGCCCGAACGACCCGAAGCCGAGCCTGGTCTTGGCGAATGGCTGTGTGGTGGAAATCGACGGCTGCGGCGAGGCCGCGTTCGACGTGATCGACCGCTATATTGCCCGCTACGCCATCGACCTTGCAGTGGCGGACGTGGCGATGGCGACGCCGTCGCTCGACATCGCGCGAATGCTGGTCGATATCGCTGTGCCGCGCGCCCAAATCGTCCGGTTGCTCGGCGGCTGCACTCCGGCCAAATTATGCGAGATCGTCAGCCACCTCAACGTGGTTGCGATGATGATGGCGTTGCAGAAAATGCGCGCCCGCCGCCGCCCCGGCAATCAGGCGCATGTCACCAACTGGCGCGAGAACCCTGCGCTGATGGCGGCTGATGCCGCCGATCAATGCGCTGGCCATTCTGGTCGGCTCGCAAACGCCGCATGGCGGCGTGCTGACGCAATGCGCGGTTGAGGAAGGGCTCAATCTGCGGCTCGGCTTGAAGGGATTGACCTCGTACGCCGAGACGCTGTCGGTGTACGGCACCGACGCGGCGTTGCGCGATGGCGACGACACGCCGTGGTCGAAGGGCTTTCTCGCTTCCGCCTATGCATCGCGCGGCATCAAGATTCGTTTCACGTCGGGCAGCGGCGCGGAGACCCTGATGGGCTACGACGCCGGGCGTTCGATGCTGTATCTTGAAGTGCGCTGCCTGCTGCTGGTAAAAGCCGCCGGCGCGCAGGGCGTGCAGAACGGCTCGATCAGTTGCATCGCGCTGCCTTCGGCCTTGCCCGGCGGCGTGCGCGCCGTGCTAGCGGAAAACCTGCTGGCTGCGGCTCTCGGATTGGAAGTGGCGACCGGCAACGACGCCATGTCGTCGCATTCGCAGATGCGCAAGACCGCGAAGTTGATGCTGCAATTTCTGCCCGGCAGTGACTTCATCACCTCCGGCTACAGTTCCATGCCGCTCCAGGACAACATGTTTGGCGGCGGCAACTTCGACGCCGATGACATGGACGATTGGCTGGTGATGCAGCGCGACATGCGCGTCGATGCCGGTATGGTGCCGGTCACCGAGGACGCGGTGCTGGGAGTGCGGCGCAAAGCGGCGCAGGCTATGCAGGCGGTGTTTGCTGCTTTCGATTTTCCCGCAATTAGTGCTGCGGAAATCGAGGCTGCCGCCACCGCGTATGCGTCGGGCGACATGCCGGAGCGTGATCTGGTGGCCGACCTCGCCGCGGCAGACCGCTTGCTCGACGGTCCGCTGACGGCGGTTGACGTCATCGCAGCCCTCGCGCGCGCCGGGTTCGACGATATCGCAGGCAACGTGCTGGGTATGCAGAAGGCCCGCGTCGCCGGGGACTATCTGCAACCGGCCGCTGTGCTGGACAAACAATTCCGCGCCGAGAGCGCCTTTACCGATCCGAACGACTATCGCGGTCCTGGCACCGGGTTCCGTCTGGAGGGCGAGGAATGGGCGCGCATCGCCGCCATCCCGCAGGCACGCGATCCGACCGAGATGGCGCCGGTGATGCGCGGTGCGGCCGGTGTGCGGTTGCAAGCGCGGGGCGCTGCGGCGGAAGGGGCGGCGGGCGAAGTGGTGATTGCCGTCGGCCCCGCCTTCGCCACCGCGCTCGATACCGTGTTGTGCGGCCTGACCCATGGCGAGACGTTGCGGGCGCTGATCGGCGGTATTGCCAGCGAAGGCCTGTGCGCCCGCGTGGTGAAGGTGCATCACAGTGCGGATTGCGGCCAGATCGGTTTTGAAGGGGCCAAGCTGTCCGGGTCCGGCATTGCCATCGGTTTGCAATCCAAAGGCACTGCCGTGATTCAACGCCGGGGCTTGGCGCCGCTCAATAACCTCGAACTGTTCTCGCAAGCACCGCTGCTGTCGGCCAGCGCGTACCGGCAAATCGGCGCCAATGCCGCCTGCCACGCCAAGCGCCAGTCGCCGGTGCCGGTGAAGGTGGACAACATGGCCCGCCTGCGGCTGACCGTGCAGGCGATGCTGCTACACAAACGCGAAATCGCCGCGATGGACAGCGCGTTGCCGCCGTCCGAGATGGAGCCGCAATTCGATGTCTGATGCCGCCGGCGACCCGCGCCGCCCGAGGCAATGACGCTGGCGGCGGTGCTGGCCGGTGAGGTCAGCATGGCCGATCTGGCGATCCGGCGCACCACGTTGCAGCATCAGGCCGAGGTTGCCGCCAACAACGGCTACGCACAGCTGGCGCGCAATTTCCGCCGCGCCGCCGAATTGACCTCGATTCCCAATCCGGTGCTGCTGGAGACTTACGAAAAGCTGCGGCCGTATCGGGCGACTTATCACCAATTGCTCGCCGCAGCGCAGGAGATTGCGGCGCGCTACGACGCCCCGGAAACCGGCGCCTATATCCGCGAGGCCGCAGAAGCCCTCAGCGCCAAGGGGTTGTTGAAGCAAGATCCAGACTGACGGAATCCGAGCACCCGTACCTGAAAGCCTGGTGGCCGCCGGGGCATATCATCGGCTATGAGCATAGCTTCGTGAACGCGATGGCCGACTTTCGCCATGCTATCGGCACCGGTTGCTCGATCACGGCGAACTTCGCCGATGGGGTCAAGGAAATGCAGGTTCTGGGTGCAGCGTTGCAATCGGCGCGCATGGGGCGGGCGGTCGATGTCGCGGGTTACGCTGGCGGCTGAGTTGCAGTGCGGCGCATTGACGCGTTGTTTGCCGGCATGGCACCACGCCAGCGTAAGGCACTGCGGCGTTCGACCAAGTATCGGGGAGCTTCAAGATGGATCTCGGCCTCAACGGCAAGCGCGTTCTGATCACCGCAGGCGCTGGCGGCATCGGCCGCGTGATGGCGGATCGCTTCCTCGCCGAAGGTGCGCGCGTCGCGGTGTGCGATGTCGATGAGGCGGCGTTAGCCGATTGCGCGCAGCAAGCGCCGCAGATGCTGGCGGTGCGCGCCGATGTGTCGGACTCAGCCGACGTGGCGCGGGTGTTCGACGAACTAAAGGCAAGTTTTGGCGGCCTCGATGTGCTGGTCAACAACGCCGGCATTTCCGGCCCGACCAAGGCGGTCGAGGACATCACCGACGACGAGTGGAACCGCACCATGGCGGTCAACGTCACCGGCCAGTTCTACGCGGTGCGCGCGGCGGTGCCGCTGTTCCGCGCCCAGGGCGGCGGCGTCATCATCAACATGTCCTCGGTGGCCGGGCGGATCGGGATGCCGATGCGCTCACCGTATTCGGCGTCGAAATATGCCGTGCGCGGCTTCACCGATGTGCTGGCTGTCGAGCTCGGTGGCTTGAACGTGCGTGTCAACGCCATCCTGCCCGGCCTCGTCAACGGCCCGCGCGGGCGGCGGGTGATGGACGAGCAGGCCAAGGCGCGCGGCATGACGCTGGAGCAATACCTGCCATTCGTGCTGCACAATATCTCGATGCACAGCATGATCGAGATGGACGAGATCGCGGCGGTCGCGGTCTTCCTGGCCTCGGATCAGGCCAAGCACATCACCGGCCAATCCATTGGCGTGGACGCCAATTTCGAAACCTACCGCGCGCCGATGACCACCTGAGGCGTCTCTGCCGGCAGGAAGTGCGCTGCGTGGCGGCGCACTTCCCCGGCGATGAAGTCCAGCGTCACCTGAATGCGCGCCAGATCGCGCAGATCGGAATGCACGATCATCCAGAACGTGCGGATTAGCGTCACGCTATCCGGCAGCACCCGCACCAGCCGGGCGTCTGGGTCTGCCATGAAGCACGGCAGGATGCACAGCCCGGCGCCCGCCGCTGCCGCCTGCCATTGCGCGATCAGGTTCGAACTGCGCAGGCGCGGCACGATGGCCTTCGACACGGCGGGCACGTAGTCGAGCTCGGGCGTGAAGATCAGGTCGTCGATGTAGCTGATGAACGGCCGTGCCGCGACGTCATCGATGCTGGCGACCCCTTGCCACAGCGCCGGATGCGCCTTGGCGGCATAGATGCCCAGCGCGTAGTCGGTCAGCTTGCGGGTGTGCAGGCGGCCATGCGCGGGCGGCGCCAGCCCGATGGCAATATCCGCCTCGCGCCGCGATAGGCTGAAGCTGCGCGGCGTCGCCACCAGATCGATATCCAGGTCGGGATGCAGCGCCAGCAACCGCCCGATCGCCGGGGCCAGAAACGCTGTTCCAAACCCATCCGGTGCCCCGATCCGCACCGCGCCGGAAATCCGCGTGCTGCTCTGGCCCACGTCGGACTGGATCGCCAGCACGGTGCTTTCCAGCGTCTCGCTGCGCTGCAACAGCCGGTCGCCCTGCGCTGTCAGCGTATAGCCGGACAATTGCCGCTCGAACAATTTGGTGCCGAGGGCCGATTCCAGCGCGGTGATCCGGCGGCTCAGCGTGGAATGGTCGATGCGCAGCCGCTTGGCCGCCACGGTCAGCTTGCCGGTGCGCGCCACCGCGAGGAAGGATTGCAGCAGGTCCCAGTCGAACGGCAGGCTCATGTGAATTTTTGCACGATGGTAGTGGAAAATCGGGTCTACCACTGTGCGCCAATCCGGGTAAGCAGCAGCACGAAACGGGAGAGCAACGCGCATGCATCAGATCGGTCACTTCATCGGCGGCAAACGCGTGGCAGGCCGCAGCGGCCGCACCGCCGAGGTGTTCAATCCGTCGACCGGTGCTGTGCAGTCGCATGTGGCGCTGGCCAGCACGCTGGAATTGAACGAAGCGGTGGCCAATGCGAAGGAAGCCCAGCGGGGCTGGGCCGCCACCAACCCGCAGCGCCGTGCGCGCGTGCTGATGAAGTTCCTTGAGCTGATCCAGAAGGAATACCAATCGCTCGCCGAATTGCTGTCCAGCGAGCATGGTAAGACCGTGCCGGATGCGCGCGGCGATATCCAGCGCGGCCTGGAAGTGGTTGAATTCGCCCTCGGCATTCCGCATCTGCTGAAAGGCGAGTTCTCCGACTCAGCCGGCACCGGCATCGACGTGTATTCCATGCGCCAGCCGCTCGGCGTGGTCGCGGGTATCACCCCGTTCAATTTCCCGGCGATGATTCCGCTGTGGAAGGCCGCCCCGGCGCTGGCTTGCGGTAACGCCTTCATCCTCAAGCCGTCCGAACGCGACCCGTCGGTGCCGATGCGCATCGGCGAATTGCTGCTGGAAGCCGGGCTGCCGGCTGGCGTGTTCAACGTGGTGAACGGCGACAAGGAAGCGGTCGACGCGATCCTGGATCATCCGGACATCAAGGCGGTCGGCTTCGTCGGCTCCACCCCGATTGCGCATTACATCTACAGCCGCGCGGCAGCGGCCGGTAAGCGTTGCCAGTGCTTCGGCGGCGCCAAGAACCACGCCATCATCATGCCGGACGCCGACATGGACCAGACCGTCGATGCGCTGATCGGCGCCGGCTACGGTTCGGCTGGCGAGCGTTGCATGGCGATATCGGTCGCCGTGCCGGTTGGCCACGACACCGCCGAGCGGCTGATGAGCAAGCTGATTCCGCGCGTCGAAGCGCTGAAGATCGGCCCATCGAACGACGCCACCGCCGATTACGGCCCGCTGGTCACCAAGCAGGCGCTGGAGCGGGTGCGCGACTACATCGGCATTGGCGTCGATGAAGGCGCCACGCTGTCGGTCGATGGCCGCGGCTTCAAGCTGCAAGGCTACGAGGACGGGTTTTACATCGGCGGCAGTCTGTTCGACCACGTCACGCCCGACATGCGGATCTACAAGGAAGAAATCTTCGGCCCGGTGCTGTCGGTGGTGCGCGCCGGGCAGTACGAGCAGGCGCTGGCGCTGGCGACCGATCATGAATACGGCAATGGCGTTGCCATCTTCACCCGCGATGGCGATGCTGCCCGCGACTTCGCCTCACGCGTCGAAGTCGGCATGGTTGGTATCAACGTGCCAATCCCGGTGCCCATCGCCTACCATACCTTCGGCGGCTGGAAGCGTTCGGGCTTCGGCGATTTGAACCAGCATGGGCCGGACTCGATCCGCTTTTATACGAAAACCAAAACCGTCACCGCGCGCTGGCCGTCCGGCGTTAAGGACGGTGCCGAGTTTGTTATTCCGACGATGCGCTAACACACCTCACGCCGTGGCCGGACCTGATCCGGCCACGGTGCCGTGCCAACGGACCAACTTAGTGGGATCAGCATGGATTTCAGTCTGACCGAAGAGCAGGCCGCCATCCGTGACATGGCCGCCAATTTTGCCGCCGAGGAACTCGCCCCGCACGCGGTCGAGTGGGATCAGACCAAGCACTTTCCGGTGCCCACGCTGCGCAAGGCCGCAGCGCTCGGACTCGCGGGCATCTATGTGCGCGACGACATCGGCGGCACCGGGCTGACGCGGCTCGATGCGGCGCTGATTTTCGAGGCGTTGTCGCAAGGTTGCCCGACCGTCGCTGCGTATCTGTCGATCCATAATATGTGCGCCTGGATGATCGACCGCTACGGCACCGAAGCGCAGCGCCAGCACTGGCTGCCCGGTCTGCTGACCATGGACCAACTTTCCAGCTACTGTCTGACAGAAGCCTCGGCCGGCTCCGATGCGGCGGCGTTGCGCACCCGCGCAGTGCGCGATGGCGCGCATTATGTGCTGACCGGTGAAAAGCAGTTCATCTCCGGCGCTGGGGTTAGCGACGTTTACTTGGTGATGGCGCGTACCGGGGCCGAAGGGGCGAGCGGCATTTCCTGCTTCATCGTCGAAAAGGACACGCCCGGCGTGTCGTTCGGCGCCAATGAAAAGAAGATGGGCTGGAATGCTCAGCCGACTCGCGCGGTGATCTTCGACGGCGCGCGCGTGCCCGCCGCCAATGTGCTGGGGCCGGAGGGCAAGGGCTTCTCGATCGCCATGAGCGGACTGGACGGCGGGCGCATCAACATCGCGGCCTGCTCACTGGGCGGCGCGCAAGCCGCTCTCGACCGCGCCATTGCGTATGCACGCCAGCGCCGCGCGTTCGGTTCGGCGTTGAGCGATTTTCAGGCGTTGCGCTTCCGTATTGCCGACTACGCCACCGAATTGGAAGTGGCCCGCACGTTTCTGTGGCGCGCGGCGACGGCACTCGATGCGAAGGCCACCGAGGCCACCAAGCTATGCGCGATGGCCAAGCGGTTTGTCACAGACGTGGGCTTCGAGGTTGCCAACGGCGCGTTGCAGATGCATGGCGGCTACGGCTATCTGGCCGACTACGGCATCGAAAAAATCGTGCGCGATCTGCGGGTGCATCAAATCCTCGAAGGCACCAACGAAATCATGCGCCTGATCGTGGCGCGCGCCGTGATCGGCAAAGACCAATAATCGAACGGCGGGAACCAACATGGCAGGGACAATCGGCTTCATCGGCCTGGGCAACATGGGCGGCCCGATGGCGGCCAATCTGGTGGCGGCGGGCTATCGGGTGACCGGCTTCGATCTGGTGCCAGCGTCCTGTGACGCAGCGCAAGCGCGCGGTGTGATCATTGCCGCCTCGGTCGCCGAGGCGGCGGCTGGTGCGGATGTTATCGTCACCATGCTGCCAGCCGGGCGGCATGTGCTGTCGGTGTGGAGTGAACTCGCGGCGGTTGTGCCAGCCGGAACATTGCTGATCGACTCATCGACAATTGATGTGGACAGCGCCCGCAAGGCGCACGCGTTGCTGGCGGACAAAGGCTGTCTGACGCTGGATGCCCCGGTGTCCGGCGGCACCGGCGGGGCTGCCGCTGGCACGCTCACTTTCATGGTGGGCGGTGCGGCGAACGCGTTCGCGCGCGGCGAGCCGGTGTTGCAGAAGATGGGCAAGCGCATCGTGCATTGCGGCGGTGCCGGCGCCGGTCAGGCGGCGAAGATTTGCAACAACATGATCCTCGGCATTTCGATGGCCGGGGTGTGCGAAGCCTTCGTGCTGGCCGAACGGCTCGGCCTGTCGCATCAGGCGCTGTTCGACGTGGCGTCCACGTCGTCGGGCCAGTGCTGGTCGCTGACCAGCTATTGCCCGGTGCCCGGCCCGGTGCCTGCATCACCGGCCAACCGCGACTATCAGCCGGGCTTTGCGGCGGCGCTGATGCTGAAGGATTTGAAGCTGTCGCAGGAAGCCGCGTTGGCCAGCGGCGCTTCAACACCGATGGGCGCGCAGGCGGCGCAATTGTACTCGCTGTTTGAAAAGCTCGGGCATGG
Organism: Rhodospirillales bacterium; assembly: GCA_025359905.1. Lineage (GTDB taxonomy): Bacteria > Pseudomonadota > Alphaproteobacteria > Acetobacterales > Acetobacteraceae > CAIPHQ01. The sequence goes on along the minus strand of JANYDF010000135.1, from coordinate 44,712 downwards.
CGGCGAGGATTTCTCTGCCATCATCCGCATGTTGCGCGGTGTTGCCGCTACGCCCTGAACACATCCAGGCCGTTCAACCACGTGGCGGTGCAGCGCAGTGCCGCCACGTCATGCGCTGCCACACTGCGTGGGTCGCGGTCGAGAAACACGAAGTCGGCGTATTTGCCGCGTTGCAGACTGCCGGTGATGGCATCCATGCCGCAGCGCCTTGCCGCGCCGATGGTCAGCGCGGCTAGCGCCTGCGCCATGTCCATGCCATCGGCCGCAGCCTGCGCCAGCATCGCCAGCGGCAGCGACGCACCCACGGCGGCATCCAGGCCGAGCGAGAGCGGCGCTGCCGTGGCAACCTGTCCGTACGATTCGCCCTCGCTGACAGTCAGCCCCAGCGACAAGCCCAAGTTCGCAGCGCGGCGCTGCGAGTCTGCCGGTGGCGCGCTGCGGCACTCGATGCCGTCGCCTGCATCGCGCGCGGTGAAATCATCGAAGCAGGCCAATGCCTGATCCACCTGCGCCGCATCGCTGGCGTGCAACGTGACGTGCCAGCCTGCATGTTTGGCGTCGCGCAACGCAGCGGCACCGGAAAGCCAGGCCGACACGGTATCCACGCGAAACACGTCGTTGCCGAACCCCGGCCGCAATTGCAGGTCGTTCCACTCACTCAGCAGGCTGCAATCCAGCGTGCCGCGCAGCCGCAAGCGCGGCGCTTCGGCCATGGCCGCGTGCAGCAAATCCAGGTCGCCCGCACCGGACAGCGTGCCGATGCCGCACACACGCAGGCACGTCACGCCCCCGGCTGCGGATTGCGCGAACAGCCGCAGTAGCCGCGCCTGCATCGGCTCGGTGGACACAGCCAGCCGCGCGGCAAAGCGGTCGAGCAGCGCCGAAACATGGCCGGGCAGGCCTTCATCTCCGGCGGCCAGACTGTTGCCCGCCAAAATGTTGCTGTTCTGGTCTGTGACGATTACCGGATTGTCTGGCGCCGAAATTTCCAGCTCCGCCGATGCGCCGCTCAGTACAATCCACTCGCCCGGCGCAGCCTTGGCAACGGCCTCGGCCAACGCGTTCGATCCAGACGACGCGTCCACCCAATCGCACAGCAGCGTGAACGGCAGGTGCCAATGCGCGTTGATGAAGCCCGGCAATAATGCGCGGCCTTGCAGGTCGATCACCCGCGTCAGCCGTCCGCGATGCGGCATAACAATGTCTGCCGTCCCCACCGCCTGGATGCGCCCGGCGCGCACCGCGATGGCCTCGGCATCTGGCGTGCCCGCCATGGTGATGATCGGACCGCCGCGCAGGATCACGTCGGCGGAGCCGGTCAGCCCTTCGGTTGTACCGGGGTCGAGGGTGGGTTGCACCTCGGGTGCAACCGCCCGCGCGGTCAGCCGGCTGGCCCGGCGCGGGGCGGCGTGCCGGTTAACGATGGCGCGCAGCAGATGTTCCGAGCCGGAGCCGCAGACGATGCACATGGTAAACTAATTGCGCAACGGCTTGCCCGTGGCCAGCATGTGCTCGATACGCGCGATGGTGGCCGGGCGGCGCGCCACCGTCAGCACCGCCTCGCGTTCCAGCGCACACACTTGCCGCTCGGTCAGCGGCGTCAGCGAATCGGTGTCGCCGCCGCTCATCACAGTGGCCAAGCCCTCAGCGATAGCGAGGTCGTTGGCCGACAAGCGACCGGCGGCGTGTTCGGTTTGCGCTGCTACCATCATCGCGGCGCGGCCGGACGGGCCGGGCAGATACAGCAGATCAGGCTGCTTCGCAGCGACACCGGCATCGGCCAACGCCAGCGCACGGGCTTTGGCGGCGGCGAGCAGGTTTTGCCGGTTCATCACGATAGGATCTTGCGCGCGCAGGATCGCCATGTCGCGCGCTTCCAGTGCTGAACTGGAGACTTTCGCGCGCAGGATTTGCGAAAACGCCTCGCTGGCCGGTGCCAGCGGGCCACGTTTGCCGCCGGGCTGACGAGTCCAGCGCAATAGCATTTGCGTACAGCCGCCCCAACCAGGGATCAGGCCGACGCTGGATTCCGGGAGGCCCACGTTCAACTCGGCATGCGCCACGATCTCATGGCAATGCAGCAGCACCTCGCATCCACCGCCCAGCGCCAAGCCGAACGCCGCCGCCACGACGGGGAACGGCGCGTATTTCAGCGCCAGAAACCGCTCCTGCCCGGCAATCTGGAAGGCCTCCAGCGCCGCCCAATCGCTGTTCTTCACTTGCGCGAGATACCAGCCAAGATCCGCCCCAGCCGAGAACGCGCGCGCATGGTCGCTGCCGATCACCAAAGCGCGGAAATGCTTCGGCACGTCCGCCAAGGCAACGCCGATGGCGTCGAACACCTGATTGTCGAAGATGTTCATCTTGGTGCGATGTTCGAGGCACGCCACACCGTCACCAATGTCATGCAGCGCAGCGCTGGGGTTGTCGAACACGATGCTGCGGCTGAGCCGCACCAGCGGCGTGCTTGGCAAAGGCGCTGTGCTGGCAGCGTAGAAACCGCCCGCCTCGGCTGCTTTGGCGAGCAGCGGCGGCACGGTTTCGCCCGCCGCGCGCAGGCGTCCGGCGATCCAGGCCGCACCTGCGCGGTCGGCGATCTGGAACGGTCCCTCCGCCCAGCCGTAGCCGAGGCGCATGCCGAGATCGACATCGGCCACGCTGCCCGCGATGTCCGGCCCGACGGTGGCCGCATAGACCACCAGTTGCGACAGCACGCGCCAGGCGAAGCGGCCAACGGTGTCGTCTTGCTCGCATAATTTCCGCAGGTCGCGCCCGGCAGCGGTGAGTGCCGCCAACGCGACTTTGCGTTCCGGGCGATAGGTGCAGGTGGCGAAATCCAGAATGTCGCGGGTGCGCTTGGCGCCGTCGCGGTTGACCCGATAGAAGCCGCTGCCGGATTTCCGGCCGAGCAGTTTCTGCGCGATCATTTGCTGGATCAGCGGTTGCGCGCCGAGGTCGTACGACCACAGCAGGTCGGATTTCGGCAGCAGCGATTGCAAGCTGCCCCAGACATGCTCAACCAAATCGACGCCGATCAAGTCGAGCACACCGAATGCGCCGATGGGCGGAATCCGGAACGGCGCGCCAACGATGGCGTCAGCTTCTTCGACGCTCAGTCCGGCGTTGATGGCTTCGATGATCGCCAGGGCGATCCAGAAGCAACCGATGCGGTTGGCAATGAAGCCGGGCGTGTCGCGGCAGGCCAGCGCGGTCTTTCCGAGCACATCGGTGCCGGCCGCCGTCACCCAGGCGGCTGCATCGGGCGATGTTGCGGGCCCTGTCACCACTTCCAGCAACTGCATCACGCGCGGCGGGTTGAAGAAATGCGTGATCAGGCAGTCGTGGGCGAACCGTTCGCTTTGGCCTTCGATGAGTTTGGCTAGCGGGATGGTGGACGTGTTCGACGAAATCACCGAATGCGGCGCGCGCACCGCATCGACGCGGGCGAATAGTTCGCGTTTGATCGCAAGGTTCTCGACCACCGCTTCGACGATCCAATCCACGTCCGCCAGCTTGGCGAGATCGTCCGTGGTGTTGCACGGCGTGACCAGCGCCGCCCGGCCAGGATGCATGAAGCCGCCCGACTTCAACTGCCGAGCGATGCCTGCTTCGGCTGCTGCGGTGGAAACATCCATTAGCAGCACCGGCACACCGGCATTGGCGAATTGCGCGGCGATGCCCGCGCCCATGGATCCCGCGCCGATCACGGCGGCGGCTGTGACGGTGGTTGTCATCGGATGTGCCTCAAGCCGCTTCCAGGATCATCGCGATGCCCATGCCGCCGCCGATGCACTGGGTGGCCAGCGCATAGCGGCCCTTTTCGCGTTGCAGCAGTTGCGCCGCCTTGCCGACCAGCCGTGCGCCGGTGGCGCCGAGCGGGTGGCCGATGGCAATGGCGCCGCCATCGATATTCAGCTTTTCAGCGGGGATGTTGAGATCACGGCGGCAGGCCTCGGCTTGCGCGGCGAATGCCTCGTTCATTTCGATGATGTCGATGTCGCCGATGGTCAGCCCAGCGCGTGCCAGCGCTTTGCGGGTGGAGGCAATCGGGCCGAGGCCCATCACGCCGGGTTCGCAGCCGGACACCGCGAAGCTGCGGATGCGCGCCAGCGGTGCGAGGCCGGTTCGGTTTAGGTAAGCCTCGCTGCACACAAGCACGGCGGTGGCGCCGTCGGTCATCGGCGAGGAACTGCCCGCCGTCACGGTGCCATCGATTTTGAACGCCGGTTTCAAATCCGCCAGCTTGGACAACGAGGTTTGCCGCACGCAACCGTCGTCGCTCACCAACGCGTTGCCGGCCGGGATCGGGACGATTTCGGCCGCCAGACGGCCTTCCTGTTGCGCGGCCAGCGCTTTGGTGTGGCTGTGCAGCGCGAAGCGGTCCTGATCCTCACGGGTCAGACCGTATTGCGCGGCCACGCGTTCGGCCGTCAGGCCGACATTGACCCAGTCGAGCACTTCCTGCTCGGACCACTTCGGATTGGGCAGCGCGTTGAAGCCCATCATTGGCACGCGCGACATGCATTCGGTGCCGCCGGCGACAAACGCCTCACCGGCGTTCATCGCGATCATACCACCAGCTATCTGAATCGCCTGCACCGCCGATCCACACCAACGGTTGATAGTCGCACCAGATGACGTCACCGGCAGTCCGGCGAGCAAGCCGACGATGCGGCCGATATTCAAGCCCTGCTCGCCCTCTGGGAAGGCGCAACCCCACAGTACGTCTTCAATGTCACCGCCCGGAACGCCGGTGCGTTCCAGCAGCGCACGCACCGCGAAGGCGCCAAGATCGTCGGGGCGCATCCCGGCCAGTGCGCCTTTGCGGGCCGGGGTGAACGGGGTGCGAACATAGCCCGCGATGAAAGCCGAGGCGGTCATGGAGAATCCTGCCAGTCGGGGGATGTGGGAGTGTCGTTCAGTGGTGCTTGGACGGCGCGTCGGTCTTGCGCATTTCCGCCTTGGCGACCGTGCGCAGATGCACTTCGTCCGGCCCGTCGATGAAGCGCAGTGCGCGGCCCCAAGTCCACAAATAGGCCAGCGGCGTGTCGTCGGTCAGGCCTGCTGCGCCGAATACCTGGATCGCGCGATCCAGCACGCGGGTTTGCAGCCGTGCGGCGACGATCTTGATCGCCGACACGTCGGTGCGCGCTGCCTTGTTGCCGGACTTATCCATCGTCCAGGCCGCACGCAGAATCAGCAGCCGCGCCTGATCGATCTCGATGCGCGATTCGGCAATCCAGTCTTGAATATTGGCAAAGCTGGACAGCTTGCCGCCGAACGCGCTGCGGCTTTTCGCCCGCGCCACCATCAATTCCAGCGCCAGTTCACACTGGCCAATAGTGCGCATGCAGTGATGAATGCGTCCCGGCCCAAGCCGCGCTTGCGCGATGGTGAAGCCGTCGCCTTCCTCGCCGAGCAGGTTCGAAGCCGGTACCAGCACGTCGTAGTCGATCTCGCAGTGGCCTTCCGGCGAATGATGATTCATGATTGGCACGCTGCGGATGATTTGCAGGCCGGGCGTGCCGTACGGCACCAGAATCATCGAATAGCGCTGATGCGGCGGCAGCTTTTCCTCGATATCCGAGCGGCCCATCACGATGGCGAATTTGCAGTTCGGGTGCAGCGCGCCGGTGGAAAACCACTTACGGCCGCGCACGCGGTAGCCATTGCCCTCACGTGTTATTGTGGTTTGCAACGTGGTTGGGTCGGACGACGCAGTGCCCGGCTCGGTCATTGAGAAGCACGAGCGGATGGTGCCGTCGAGCAGCGGGTTGAGCCACTCCGCGCGCTGCTCGGGCGAGGCGCATAACTGCAAGACCTCCATGTTGCCGCTGTCGGGCGAGTTGCAGTTGAACACCTCGGCCGCCCAGGGAAAGCGGCCCATAATTTCGGCCAGCGGAGCGTATTGCAGATTGGTCAGCCGTGTGCCGGGCTGGTCGTCGCGCAGGCTGGGCAGAAACAGGTTCCACAAGCCTTCGGCGCGAGCGGCTTGCTTGATCGGCTCCATCACCGCCAGCGGCACGCGCCCGGCTTTGGCTTCGGCCTGCCACGCGGCGTCGGCGGGGGCGACATGTTGTCCGACGAAGCGGCTGACGCGCGCTTGCAACGCGGCGGTTTCGGTGGGGAATTCGAAATTCATGGGAGCGGCTCCGCTTGGTTCAGGCGGCGCTCGACGCGGCCTGCATGGTTTGAACCGCCCGGCGCGCGAAAATCGGCGCAAGTTCGCCCACGGCGGCGGCGTTGTCGGCGGCAGCGCTGCCTGCCCTGGCGCGGGCGGCGATGCCTTCGAAGATCACGGCGAAGCGGAACATCGCGAAGATGGTGTGAAACGCTTCGACCTTGTGCGGCACTGGGGTGGTGCGGCTGGCGTCGTAACGCGCCAGATAGTCCTCGCGCTTTGGGATTCCAAGCGCCGCATGATCCAGCCCGCGCAGACCACCGTATTCTTCAGGGTAGGTTTCCCAGCCGAGCGCGCTGAACGCGACGTCGGCCAGTGGTTGGCCCAGCGTGCTGAGTTCCCAGTCCAGCACCCCGATCACGCGCGGCTCGCTGGCGTGGAACATCAGATTGCCGATGCGGAAATCGCCGTGGCAGATACGCGCCGGTTCTTCCGGCGGCAGGTTCTCGGGCAGCCACGCGGTGATCAGGTCGAGGTCGGGCAGATCGCGCCAGCGCGCCAGTTGGTACTGCGTGGTCCAGCGGCGGATTTGCCGTTCGAAGTAGTTGCCCGCGCGGCCGAAATCGCCGAGCCCGATGACCGCCGGATCGACGTCGTGCAATTTCGCCAGGGTTTCCGCCATGGCGTAATACATCGCCGTGCGTTCGGCTGGCGGCACGCCCGGCAGCACAGCGTCGTGGAACACCCGGCCTTCCAGCCGCTCCATGACATAGAACGGCGTGCCCACCACTGAGGTGTCGTCGCAGAACAGCAGGGCGCGCGGCACTGGCACATTGGTGGCGGCGAGTGCGGTGATGGCGCGGTACTCGCGGTCAACGGCATGGGCGGAGGGCAGCACGTCGCCAGCGGGCTTCTTGCGGACCACCATCTGGCGGTTGCCGAGGCTGGCGAAGAACGTCGGGTTGGACTGGCCGCCTGCGATGCGCTCAAGTGAAAACACACCGGATTCGCCTGGAAGCTGCGCGCGCAAGAAGCGCTCCAGCACTTCTGGGTCGAACTCAAAGCCGCTGGCGTGGTGTGTGCTGCCGTCCGCTGGTGTGGACGGAGGCGATTCTACGGTCATTTTGGTTGGGACGCTCCGCCTCGACACGCATCGCCGACTGCCCGGGCTTGCTGAAAGGGGACCGACGCCGCGCTTCGGCAAGATATCCGATTGTCGGACAGACCCACTATCGAATAGTCTCCCCGGAACGTCAATGCCGGTCAGCGGCAGCGCGCCCCAACCAGGGCGGCACCAGGGGGAACGGGAATGCGGGCATGGGTGGTCGAGAGTGTATCGGCCGAGGGCCGGATGCACTGGCGGGACATCCCCACGCCGCAAGCGCGCGGCGATAGCAGCTTGGTTCGGGTGGAAGCGGCCGGGGCCAACTTTCTCGATACGCTGATGATCCGCGGCCAATATCAGGTGAAGCCGCCGGTGCCGTTCACGCCGGGCATCGAAGTGGTCGGCATCGTCGAACAGCCGGGGCCTGACAGCCCGTACAAGGCCGGCGATCGGATTTGCGCGATGCTCGATCTGGGCGGCTATGCGGAATATGTCGTGGTGCCGCGCAATGGGTCTGAGCCGGTGCCGGGCGAAATGACCGCGCTGGAAGCCGCCGGGCTGCCGATTGTCTATCCGACCGCATTCCTGGCGTTGCGCCAGCGCGCCAATGTGCAGCCGGGCGAGACCGTGCTGGTGCATGCCGGCGCGGGCGGCGTGGGGTCGGCGGCCATTCAGTTGGCAAAACATTGGGGCGCCCGCGTGATTGCCACCGCAGGCGGGGCGGACAAGATCGCGCTGTGCCTGCAACTGGGCGCCGATGCGGTGATCGACTACCGCGCCGAGCCGATTGCGGCTGCCGTGCGCCGGGAGACCGGCGGGCGCGGCGTGGATGTGGTGATCGATCCGGTGGGCGGCGACGTTACCAAGGAGAGTCTGCGCTGCCTCGCCTGGGGCGGGCGGCTGGTGATCGTGGGCTTCGCCGGTGGCAGCATCGCCGAACTGCCGGCCAACCGGCTGCTGCTGAAGAATGCGGCGGCGCTGGGCGTTTATTGGGGCGAATATCGCGCCCACCACCCGGAGATCGTCGCGCAATTGTTCCGTGACATTTTTGCGTTGCATAAGGTCGGCGTGGTGCGGCCGCTGGTGCGTGATGTGTTCCCGCTCGATCAGGCCGAGCGGGCGCTGCAAGCCATCGCGTCCCGCGACACGGTGGGTAAGGTGGTGCTGTTGCCGGATGCCGCGCAAGGATGAGAGAAAGGGGCGAAACTGCATGGGCCTGACATTCGAGAAGCTGAACGTGCCGGCCGCCTACCAAGTGGTGTCGCGTGAAATTCGCCGCATCATCGTGTCGGGCGAACTGAAGCCCGGCGACCATTTGCCGAGCGAGGCGGAACTGGCCGAGCAGTTCGGCGTCAACCGCTCGACGGTGCGCGAAGGCATACGGCAGTTGGAGAACGACGGCTTCGTGCGCCGCGAAGGCCGCAAGCGGCTGTACGTGTCGGTGCCCACCAGCAGCGATCTGGCGCCGCGCGCCAGCCGCGCGCTGATCATGCATCAGGTGACGTTCAAGGAATTGTGGGAAGTGGCGCGCGTGCTGGAACCGGCCTGTGCGGCGTTGTGCGCCACCAATCGCTCGGCGGCGCAGGGCGATGCGATACAGGAGAATATCGTCCACACCCGCCACATGCTGGCCAACGCAATGTGGTCAACCGAACTGGATACCCAGTTCCATTCGCTGATCGCCGAGGGTGCCCGCAACTCGGCGCTGCTGCTGTCGCGTGAGCCGGTTGGCCTGTTGCTGTATCCGGCGTTCGAGATGCTGCACCCGCTATTGCCGCAGGCGCTGGGCCGGATGCTGGCGGCGCATGACAAGATTGCCACCGCCATTGCCGCAGGCGACGCGGGCGAGGCCGAACTGTGGATGCGCAAGCACATCGTCGATTTCCGGCGCGGCTGGGAGATGGCGAATTTGAGCCTGGATGTGCCGGTGACGCTGCCTGGCGCGATTTCGGAGGACTGAGGCACCGCGCGCCTGGGTAGTTGACACGTTCGGCGCTACAGCCCTACAGTCGGGTTGTCGGACATTCCAGCAAAGCGGGCGATACCGCTGGCGGGTGGGTCCGAAGCGGCGTCGATAGTACTGGCGCGACAGGGAAATGGTTCATAGAAACCGTGTCCAGCCTTAACCAACGCGGGGCAGAGGAAACGCCGATGGATAGTTGGTTTGACCGTATTCAGGTTCCAGCTACCAGATTCGAGCTGCACTATAACGGTACCCGGATGCTGCGTTGCTTCGTGGACCGGCCGGCCAGCGTGCATCAAATTCTTGCCAACGCTGTTGCCCGCCGCCCGGATGGCATTGCGCTGATTTGTGGCGTGCAATCGGTTAGCTACCGCGAATTGGACGAATTGACTGGCCGCGCCGCCGCCGGATTCGCGGCGCGCGGTATTGTCAGCGGCGACCGCGTGGCGCTCGTGCTGGGCAACAGCATTGAATTCGTCGTGGTTATGTTCGCGCTGGCCCGGCTTGGCGCGATCTCGGTGCCGCTGAGCATTCGGCACCAGGAGGCCGAAAACCGGCATATTCTGGCCGATTGCGGCACCAAGGCGGTGGTCTACGAGGACTCGCTGGCCGACAAGATTCCGGGCCGCGATGCGGTGCCGGCGCTGGAGCACGCCATTGCCGTGCGGCGCGGCGATGCGGTGCCGCTGGCCGATCTGCTGTCGTCGGGGATTCGCACCGAGGTGACGGCGGTGACCGAGGAAGCCACCGCGACCATTCTGTACACGTCGGGCACCACCGGGCGGCCGAAGGGCGCGATGCTGACCAATTTCAGCATGGTGCACTCGGCGATCCACTACACCACGGTGATGCAACTGACCGAGGAGGATCGCTGCATCATCGCCGTGCCGATGAGCCATGTGACCGGCGTGATCGCCATGATCGACACCATGGCGCATTGCGCTGGCACGCTGATCATCATGCCGTCGTTCAAGGCGGCTGAGTTTATCGACCTGGCGGTGAAGCACCGCATGACATTCACGCTGATTGTGCCGGCAATGTTCGCGCTGTGCCTGATGGCACCGAATTTCGAGGGTGCGGATTTGTCGTCGTGGCGGATTTCCGGCTACGGCGGCGCGATCATGCCGGAAGTGACGCTGGAGCGGATTGCGGCCAAGCTGCCGAACCTCAAGCTGATCAACACGTACGGGTCCACCGAAACCACATCGCCCGCCGTGTTCATGCCGCCGGATCAAGCCGTGGCGCGCAAGGAATACGTCGGCCTGCAAGTGCCGTGCGGACATATTACCGTGCTGGACTTCGACGGTGTCGAAGTGCCGCCGAACACGCCCGGCGAAATCTATATCGGCGGGCCGATGGTGGTGCCGGGCTACTGGGGCAATCCGGAAGCCACCGAACGCGAGTTCAAAGCCGGGTACTGGAAATCCGGCGACCTGGGCATGATGGACGAACGCGGCTATCTGCGGGTGATCGACCGGATCAAGGACGTCATCAATCGCGGCGGCTACAAGATTTTTGCCTCCGAGGTTGAGAACGTACTGCTCGATCATCCGGCGGTGGTGGAAGTCGCCGTGGTAGCCAAGCCTTGCCCGGTGCTGGGCGAGCGGGTGCATGCGTTCGTGGTGGTGCGCGATGACGTGGCGGACGCTGAGCTTGCGGCGCACTGCGCGCGTGAACTGTCCGATTATAAGGTACCCGAAGAATTCCATCGGGTGGAAAATGCCTTGCCGCGCAACGCTAACGGCAAGATGCTGAAGCGGGAATTGCGCCTGACTTTGACTCAATAAGCATGGACGCGGCGGGCATACCCGTATCGCACCGAGGGGAGAGATAACGTGGCAAACAGTGCCGGATTGTCTAAGGAACAGCAGCTTCGTGCCGGTCAGTTGCTGGCGGGTTCGCCGAGCAATTGGGGCCGCTGGGGCGCTGACGATCAAATTGGGTCGTTGAACTTCCTCACCAACGCTGAGATTCTGCGCGGTGTGCGCGCTGTCCGTCAGGGTAAAGTGTTTACCTGCGGCGAGTTGATCGGCAACCCGGCCGGCGATCCGATTTGGCCGGGCCGCGTGCCCGCCACGCGCCACAACGTGCGCGACAAAAGCTACTACGACGATGGCCGCGTGACGGCGTTTCCTGGCGGCGTGGAATATGCCGACGACCAGATCACGATGTTTCTGCAAGGCTCGACGCAATACGACGCACTGGGCCATGTCTGGTACGACGACAAGCTGTGGAACGGCTACTCGGCGTCTGAGAGCGTGGGCGAAATGCAGAAGGCCTCGGTGCTGCCAATCGCCGAGCGTGGCGTGGTCGGGCGTGGCGTGCTGCTCGACATGGCAGCTTACAAGGGCAAGTTCGCGCTCGATAAGGGCGATCTGATCGGCCTGCCCGATCTGCTGGATTGCGCCGAGAAGCAGGGCGTGAAGATCGAGAAGCACGACATTCTTTGTCTGCGCATCGGCTTCTTGCAACTGCGCCTGAAGCAGACTCAGGAAGAGTTTTACAAGAACTTCAACGAGCCGGGCCTGACCTACAGCCCCGAGCTGGTCGATTGGTTCCACCAGATGGAGATTCCGGCGTTCGCCACCGACACCATCAGCAACGAATGCGAGCTGGACCCGGAAGTCGGCGTGCAAATTCCGCTGCACTGCTCGTTGATGCGCAATCTTGGCATTGCGTTCAACGAAATTTGTAACTTCGAGGAACTCGCCGCCGATTGTCACAAGGACGGGCAGTGGGATTTCCTGTATGTCGCCGCACCGCTTAAGGTGGCGGGCGCCACCGGTTCGCCGGTTAACGTGGTGGCAATTAAGTAAGCGCCGCCCGCGCAGGATGCCAAACGGCCATCTGCAGATCCCGCACGGTGCGGGCAGCAGATGGACGCGAAATCAATAACGCTAACCCGGGGCCGCTCATGGCTCCGTTTCGGGAGGAAAGTATGAAGCTCAAGAATCTGCTGTGCGCCGCCACCGCGGCTGCCGGCATCGCCGCCGCCGTCTCGGCGCCGGGCGCCGCCCAGGCTGCCGAGAAGTATAAAGTCTATCTCAGCATGAGCTACATTGGCAACGATTGGCAGGCCGAAGCCGCCAACGACGTCAAGGCGATTGCAGCGTCCGCTCACTATAAGGACAAGGTCGATCTGAGCGTGCAGGTCGCCGGCCCGAACGCGCAGAAGCAGATTCAGCAGATCAACGCGATGGTGCAGGCTGGTGCCAAGGCGATCGTGGTCTACCCGATCTCGCCGACCGCGCTGAACGAAGCCGTCAAGGCGGCGTGCGGCAAGGGCGTCGTGATTGTCGCCTACGACGGCGTGATCGAAGAGCCTTGCGCGTACAACGTGCACGTTGACCAGTACGAGTGGGGCAAGCTGACCGCGCAGTGGCTGGTCGACAAGCTGGGCGGCAAGGGCAACGTGGTGCAGATCACCGGCGTCGCTGGCGTTTCGGTCGATACGCTGCGCAACAAGGCGGCGGGCGAAGTGTTCGCCAAGTACCCTGGCATCAAGGTCGTCGCCGAGGCGAACGGCATGTGGAGCCAAGCGGTCGCTCGCACCGAACTGACGAAGATCCTGGCCACGCACCCGTGGAGCAGCATCGACGGCATTTGGATGCAGGCCGGTTGCTACACTGCGTTTTCGATGCAGAGCGAGTCGGGCATCGCCGACAAGGATCTGAAGCCCTGCGCTGGCGAAGGCTCCAACGGCCACCGTATCCAGATGCTGCCGGCATCGACCAAGGTGACGGGCGCCAATGGCACCTATCGCCCGATGGGCGCGCCGAGCATCTCGGCTAGCTCGCAAATCACGCCGGGCGCTTACGCGTTGAAGATGGCCATGGACGTTCTGGACGGCAAGAAGGTCGAAAAGACCGTTCTGCTGTCGCCGGGCCCCGTGACCAACGATACCGTAAAGGTGTGCGACACTGGGTCGTACGCTGAAATGAAGGCGGGCTGCAACGCCTTCCCGCCGTCGCTGGTATCGAATCCGGGCTGGTTCGCCTCGGTCTATCATCCGGACCTGCCGGAAGTTGGCTTCCAGGCCGCTCTCGCCGGCACGCCGGAGTAATGCGTTAAGTCTTGCCGGCAGGTGCTGCGCCTGCCGGCAAGATGCTACTTGCGGCTTTGCGGCCCAGCACCGGTCACAGGGCGCGCCACCGCCGGAAACACGAAGCGCTGGTACAGATAGCCGACACCAAGCAGGCAAAGCCCCAGCCCGGCAAAAGATGCTGCCCGTAGCAGACCGGTCAGCGATGACATATCCGACAGAAACACCTTCGCCACCGTCAGCAGCAGCACGGCCAGCGAGCCGTAGCGCAGCCCATTGCTGCCTGTGCTGATGCCGCCGGCCAGCAACACGCCAGCGTAGCCGAGCCAAATTGCTGAATAGGCATACCATTCGGCAGCGGATGTGCGGCCGATCTCCAGGTAGGCCCCTTGGAAGGCATGGCGCACTTCAAGCGACACATCGAGCAGTAACAAAGCGGCAGCGATCGCTTGCGCGGCCCGCCGGAACCCGGTGCCGCGCAAGGCAACGCGTGCGTAGACCAGCAAAAGCGCAGCGGGCAGGCCATAGGCCAGCAGTAGCAGGTTCAACAGCGGCACATCGCCCACCGGCTCGCGGACGAGCAAAGGGCTGTTGGCGAGCACATGGCCGAACAACACTTGTAGCGTGGCGGTGCCTGCGAGAAGCCGGCCGCCCCAAATGGCGACTGACCGCGCTGCCCAGCGCGGGGTGGTGGCCAGCCCAATCGCTATGGCCAACCACACATTCGCGTGCAGGCTTTGTTCCAGCAGTCCGCGTTGCGCTTGGTAAAGCGGTTGGCCGAATAGAGTGTGGATCTCAAGCGTCAGCAGCAGTGCTGCGAACAGCAACGCGCCAGCCTCCAGCAGCATGACCGCACGGCCGTCTGCGGTGCGCCGCAGCCAGCGCGCCGCGAGCAAGAATGCCGCCGCCGGTACGCCATAGCCGTACAGCACCCAGTTCAACACCGGCAGCGTGCCAAGCGGATAGTCAACGATGCTGGCGTTGGCGAGCAGCCGGACCAGCACCACGGCGGCCACCGCGCACACCACTGGCCGCAGTTCATTGATTTTCAGCCGCAAGCCGATCCAGGCCAGCACCGGCAGTTCGACCGACAGCGCCACGGTCAGCCAGGCTTGTTGCAGCGCCATTGCCGCACCCAGGCTGAGCGCGGTCGTGGCCGCCGCCGCATACGCGGCCAATGCAAGGGTGAAGCCGGGATCGGCCCGCCGGCGCTCGGCGGCGGCAGCGGCGGCCACGCCGAGTGCGGCAATCGCCAGCGCCACGGCGGCCCAACTGAAGCTGACGTGGAAGTCCTCCGTTTGCCAATAAGCCAGCACCAGCAGCAGCACCGGGGTGGCCGCAGAGGCGCTGGCCCACAGCGCCGGCCGGCGGGCGCGCCAAAGTGCGGCGAAGCAGCCGCCGCCGAGCAACACAGCAAGACCGGCTGCCGCCATCAGGAAGTACAGCGCGCCCGGCGAAGCCAGTGGAATCGGGGCGTAGCTGCCGGGCAACGCTTCGCTTTGCGGCGGCGCGCGAAATGGCCAACCGGCGCCAGGGTCGGCGATGTCTGGAACGGACCACGTGGCGAAGGTGAACACCGTCAGCCCGGCCGCCAGCACCGGCAGGCCGTCGAGGGGTGGCCAGCGAAAACCTGCCCCGAGGCACAACAGGGCAAACAAGGCGAATGTGGCGAGCGACGTCACATCGAAATTGTCCATGCGGACCAGCACGTAGACCATCACGGCGCAGGCCGCCGAGACGATCCAGATGGTCGAGCGGGCATCCGGGAAGCCTGCGAGCACGGTCTCAAGCGTGGATGGCATTGCGGCAAACGGCTCCCGGCGCGGCACCAGCAGGGTCAGCACGGTGAGCGCCAGCATGAATATGCCCAGCGGCGCGGCATCGGCCGGGTGCCAGAACGCCGCGAACCACAGCAGCGCCCAGGCGGCGGCGCCGGCCAGCGCCAACTGCGCGAGCCACCACGCTGCGGTGAAGCGCACCACAACGAAGGCGGTTGCGGCGATGAACAGCAAGTAGCTGAACAAGCCCCAGGCCAGCGGTTGGTCGGACGGGACGAGCAACGGCGTCGCGTAGCCGCCGATAATGCCGAGCAGCGCCAGAAACGGGCCTTGCGGCAACGCCAGCAACACCGCCCCGGCGGAGATCGCGCCCAGCAGGCCGAAGCCCGCCAGCGGCGGCAGCAGATTATAGAGTTCCGACGCGGCATACACGCTGGCGAAGGCAATCCAGACGCCCGCCGCACTCAGCGAGGGCGGCAGATAGTTTGGCCGTATCGTCGCGATGGCGCGCTGCATCGGCCGCCGTCGCAGCCATTCGCCCCAGGCGGTCAATCCGCAACCGGCCAGGAAACCGATGCTCACCCGGGCTGCGGGACCGAGCCAGCCTTCGTCGATGGCGTATTTGACCAGGAATGCGCCCGCCAGCGCCAGCGTGACCGCGCCGAGCCACAGCATCCAGCGCGAAGTGAGCGCCTGTTCCAGCGATTCCGGCGCGGGTGCTGGCAGACGTGGCGTTTGCGGCAGCGCCGCCTGGAAGATCGCGCCATCGAATGCTGGTTCGACGTCTTCCGGCGCAGCGGCCAGCGCGGCCCAAGGGCTGGGCGTGCGTGTCTCCGATGGAAGGGCCGCTGGCGCGGCGGCAATTTGCACTGCCCGCGCCGCTGCGGGCGTTGTAGCCGGGGGCGCTGCAGCCGGGGGCGGTGCCACGGCATGATGCTCCTGCAATTCGTGCACCGCACGGGTCAGCGCCTGAATGTCATGGCGCGCCGACTCAAGCCGTGCCGCCAGCGTCAGCAGCAAGTCGTCGTTGCGCTTGGCCCGGCGGTAGCCGGCGATGCCAAGCCCAGGACCGGCGATGAAATAAAGCAGGACCGCAAGCCCCGCGATTATGCCAACGGGTTCCATCGCTCGGTCTCCTCACCCCATGGGGGCGAAGCGAGGCTATCACGGGATCGCGCCGCGAACTTATCGGCGCTGCAGCCGGCTGCGATTTGGCGCGCGCCGAGCTCTGTGGATAAGCTGGCGGGGCATGGTGCGCGGGCGCTGGCTGGAGCTGAGTATGGAAATTCTGACGGTTGCGATGATGGACGGCGCGCGGATACGGGCAAAGGAGCCGATTCTATGACATCCTCCGATCTGCTCGACGCTCGCCTCGGCCGGCTGGTCGCGTCGATCGGCCGTGCCGGGCTGGACGCCGTGGCGGTCGTGCCGGGGGCCAATTTCTATTTCCTCACAGGGGTGCATTTCCATTTGATGGAACGCCCCACAGTCTTGTTTGTTGCGGCCACTGGCGCACGGCACGCCATCATCCCAGTGCTGGAGCGGGCGCGCTGGCAGGCGGCGATGCCGGATGTCGAGACCGTGTATTGGCAAGACGCTGATGGCTTCGCAGCGGCGTTTGCAATGCTGGCGCGCCGCTTCACGCCGGGCCGCCTGGGCGTAGAAGGTCAGCGGATGCGCTTCTTCGAGGCCGAGGTGCTGCGCCGCAGCTTCGGCAACACGCTGGTGAGCGATGCGCACGACGCGGTATCGGCCATGCGGCTGCACAAGGACGCCGCCGAGATCGCTGCGATGCGGCAAGCCATCGCCATCAGCGAGCGCGCATGGCTGGCAGTGATGGGCCGGGTGCGCGCGGGCATGAGCGAAGCGGCGGTGCGGCAAGATCTGGTCAGCGCCATGATCGCCGAGGGCGCCGAGGGCATGGCCTTCGAGCCGATCGTGTTGTCCGGGGCAGCGGCCGCCGACCCGCATGGCGCGCCAAGCCCTGACCGGTTGCTGCGCCGGGGCGATGCATTGCTGATCGACTATGGCGCCGCCTGGGGCGGCTACAACGCCGACATCACCCGCACGGTGTTTGTCGAAGCGGTGTCGGACGAACATCGCGCGATTTACGATGCCGTTGCCGCTGCCAATGCGCTCGGCCGCGCGATTGCCAAGCCAGGCATGACGCTGGATACGCTCGACCGCGAAGTGACCGCCACATTGCGCGCCGGCGGCTTCCCGGAGTTGGTGGTGCACAAGACTGGGCATGGCCTGGGGCTGGAAGTGCATGAAGCGCCGCAGGTGATGATCGGCAATCAGCAGGTGCTGGAGCCGGGCATGGTGATCACCATTGAGCCGGGTCTGTATCGCAACGGCGAGGTCGGTGTGCGGGTGGAGGACGATGTGCTGATCACCGAAGGTGGCGCTGTCTCGTTGACCAGTTTGGATCGCGCATTGCGGCTGGTTGGGTAAGGACGCGGAGCCACGGTTGGCGGCGGCGATAAGCGGGTGAAATCGGGCGCCCGGTGGTTGCATGGGACTATTCTGGCCTAACATGACGCGTTGGTTCGTTGGGCGCGCCACCGATTATTTCAGGAGCATATCCCGCATGTTGCAGGTACGCGGGCTTTGCAAGTCGTTCGGCCGGCCGGCGGTCGACCACCTCGATTTGAGCATTGCCGAGGGTGAGATCTACGCGCTGCTGGGCCCGAATGGCGCGGGGAAGACCACGACGCTGCGCATGGTGTGCGGGCTGCTGGCGCCGGACGCGGGCAGCATCGCCATTGCCGGGGTCGACGCGCTGGCGCACCCGGCGCAGGCCAAGCAGGTCACCGCGTGGCTGGCCGATGAGCCGCTGCTGTATGATCGGCTGACGCCGCTGGAGTATCTGGAATTCGTCGCCGGACTTTGGCAGGTACCCGCCGCCACGGCGCGCCCGCTTGCCGAAGCGCTGTTGACCGAGCTTGGGTTGTGGCCGCACCGGGGCGAGCACTGCGAGGGATTTTCCCGCGGGATGCGGCAAAAGACCGCGCTGGCCGGGGCACTGTTGCACGATCCGAAATTGCTGGTGATGGACGAACCGCTGAGCGGGCTGGATGCAGCGGCGTCGCGGCAGGTCAAAGACCTGTTGCGCGCCCGGGTGAAGACCGGGCGTACCGTGGTCCTGACCACGCATGTGTTGGAGGTCGCCGAACGGCTGGCGGACCGGATTGGCATCATTGTTACCGGACGGATGGTGGCGCAGGGCAGTTTCGAGGAACTGCGGCGCGGCGCCGGGCCGGGCCAGGAAACCTTGGAAGACGTGTTTCTGCATGTCACGGCTGGCCCGCTGGCATGAGCGCGGTCTTTGGTCCGGGCTCGGCGCTCTGGCTGCTGCGTCACGATCTGCGGCTGATGGGCCGCGAGTTGCGGTCGGCCAGCAAGCGCAAGCGCTTCGTGCTGCGCTATGTGGTGATCAGCGTTGTGGTGCTGCTGCATCTGGGCGGCCTGCTGTACGCCCCGGAACTGGCGCACTTGCACGACACTGCGCGGGCCCCGGCGTTGCTGGTGGCGTCGTTCGCCATCGCCGGGGCGTTTGCGCTGTTCCTATCGAAGGCGATCAGCGAATCGACCGAGTCGCTGTTTCAGCGTGGCGATCTGGACTTGCTCATGTCCTCGCCGCTGCCGATGCGCCGGGTGCTGATTTCGCGGCTCGCCGCCATCGCGCTGAATGCCGGGTTCATGCCGATGTTGCTGTTGGTGCCGCTGCTCAACGGCATGATGCTGCGCGGTGAATTCGCCTGGGCAGGCGCATATGTTGTGCTGGTCAGCCTCAGCCTGCTGGCGGCATCGCTCGGCTCGGCGGTTACCTTTGGTTTGCTCGCCTGGGCGGGGCCGCGCTGGACCAAGTTGATCGCCCGCACGATTGCAACGTTGCTTGGTGCGGTGGCGTTCATCACCATTCAGCTTAAAGTGCTGATCCCGGCCGAATTTCGTCTGGCGGTTTGGCAAGCGCTGATGCCCGCCCCGGGCAGCACGCCGTCTGGCCCGCTTTGGTGGCCGGCGCGCGCGGCGCTGGGCGATACCATGCCGGTACTGGCGCTGATGGCCGCAGCACTGCTTGCCGTGCTCGGCGTGAGTGCGGCGCTTGGCCGCGCCTACGGCAGCGGCGTGATGGGCAATCTGGCGTTGCCGCGCGCGGCGCACATGGACGGCGTGGCGCGGCACTTCCGCGACAGCCCGCTCGACGCCCTGCGCCGTAAGGAACGCCGGTTACTGATCCGCCATCCAGGGCTGATCGCCCAGATGTTCTACCAGATGGTGTTCCTGGTGCCAGGTACCATCGCGCTGACCAATATCGGCCCGAACGGCAAGCAGTCGGTGGCGGGCGTGGTGTTCCTGACCGCGATGATGACCGGGCGCATCGCCAAGATCGTCGCCGCCGGGCCGTTTGAGGGCGATCAGGCGGAAGCGCTGGCGGTAACCTCGCCCACCCATCCGGCGCACGTGCTGCGCGCCAAGGTTCTGGTTACGATTGTCGCTTTGCTGCTGATTGCCGGTTTGCCGGTGGTGGCCATCGGCTTGAAGCTGGCGGCGGCGTTCGCGGCGGCCAGCGTTGCCAGTGCCGCCGCCGCCGGTGCCCGCGTCTGGCTGGCGGTGCGCCGCGCGCCGCAGTTGCGCCGGGCAGGCCTGCAAGGCCGCTTGCAGGCGAGCACCGACGGACTGCTGGGCGTCGGGATCGATATTGGCTGGGGCGTGGCCGGCGCGTTGCTAACCCTGGTGCTTTAGCCGGCCAGACGGAGCGCCAAGCGCATTTGCGCCGGCAGCAGGTGGCCGACCCGCGCGAAGGCCGCGGCCGGGGCACGCTGCGCTGCGGCGACCATCGATGCGCTGATCCGGGCCGCGAGGCCGGACGGACGCGCCGGTTTGGCCGGTGCGCGCGCTGTGCCCGGCTCTAGCTTGGTCAACAACGAAACCTTGTCGCGTTCGGTGGTCACCGTGGCCAGCAGACGGGCTCCGGCCACCACCAAGCGGCTACGCAGGTCGAGCACGGCCTGTGCATTGTTCTGGCCGTTCTGCATGACGATGACGGTCGCATCCGCTGCGGCGGCAGCCGTAACGCCGCGCACCGGGGCGGACGGATCGGCGAGTACCGGTGCGGCGTCGAATACGATCAAGCCGTATTCCGCCTGCCAGCGATGAACATCGTTGGCCAGCACGCTGCAATCGCGCCAAGCCTCCAGGTCTTCGCGGTCAGGGGCCGCCAGCACGCTCATGCCGAGGCTGGTCAGTTTCACCACTTCACCGTGGCGGGGCCGCAGGCCGAGGAGACGGGCGACCGCCGGGCGGGACGTATTCAGATCGGCCAGCAATGTCGCGACGCCTTCGATGCCGGCGCGGCGGGCCAGTGCGCTGGCGATCATCGTAGAACCTTCGCCATGCCCGCCGGACACCACTGCTACGCTCCGTGCGCCAGAGGCAGCGATGGCGCGCCACAGCGTACCGATCTCCGGATCGTAGGGGGACAGGGTGGTCATGGCAGAGCCTTTCAGCAACATGCGAGCCGAAGTGGACGTAGCGAACGCGGGTTAGACGCTGTGGGCGGCAGCGAAGCCGCCGAACCAGCTGCGGCGGCCGGGCATGCCCATCGCCGGGACGGTTTCGACGCCCAGGATGCTGTCCAGCCCAAGTTCGGTGAGCAGCTTCAGCGGCTGGCCGGCGACGCTGCTGACCACGAGCTTGCGGCCACGCGACATCAGCCGCTTGAACAGATAAGAAATCGCGCCGATGCCAGAGCCGTCGATGGCCTGCACGCCAGCCAAGTCCAACACCACGCGGCGGGCATTGGAAGCAGCGGCAGTTTCGAATGCAGCGCGCCAATCTTCGATGCTGGCGGCATTCATCGCGCCGGTCACCTGCAGACGGACCTCGTTTTGGCCGTTGGAGATTTTGGTGCTGATGGCGATTGCGGTCATGTCACGTGTCCTGGTGTCGAGAGGTTGCCAACACGTCAGCAATCGGCGTGCCACGTTTGCAGGCCACTTTCTGGCCGCGGCAGGGCGGTGGCGCGCTGCAATTTGCGAATCGGGCGATGCCACGGTGGCGGCGCGATGCCGCCGCCGGCCACCGATCGTCCGCAAGCTGGCGGCGGGCGGGGCTTTAAGGGATGATTCGCAGATTGCGAGGCAGCGTAAGCGGAAGCGGGTGGCACACGAAATGCAGTTGACCTGCCAAGATACCAGATTGCAGGAGCCGCCCCATGCAAGCCGCCCGTTTGAAGCTTCCCGCAGGGCTGCTGCGCGTATTGGCTATATGGCCCGGTCTATCGAAGGGGCTGCGCGACACGGTCTTCTATGGTGTCAGCCTGGGCTGGACCAAGGCGCTGGCCATGCTGACGCTGCCGCTGCTGACCGCGATGCTGGCCCCGGCGGACTTCGCCCGGTTGGAGTTGCTATCGAGCGCCGCCGAAATCGGCGCGCTGTTCGCCGGCGCCGGGCTGGTCGATACCGCTTATCGCTTTGCCAGCGGCGACGATGCATCTGGGCGGCGGGCGGCGGCGGAAATTCTCGGCCTCGGCACGCTGATCGCGCTGGCTGGGATCGGGGTGACCATGGCGTTCGCCTCGCAACTTGCGGCGATGATGCCGCTGGCGACGAAGCCGGCCGAGATTGTGCTGCTTGGCTCGGCAGTGGCGCTGGAAGCGTTGATCGCGGTGCCGCTGGCTTTCATGCGTATGCGTGGCAAGGCTAGCACCTATTCGGCTGCAACGGCTCTGCGATCCACCTTTCAAGCGTCGCTGGTGGCTGGCTGCGTGGCGATGGGCTGGGGCGTGGAAGGCGTGCTGGCGGGCGGCATGGTGGCAGCGGTGGCCGCCGGTGCCCTGCTTGCGGCACGGCAAGCGCGTGAGACCGGCTTGGTGATTGCGCCGCAGCATTCCGGCCGCTTCCTGGCCTATGGTCTGCCGTTGGTTGGCGGCGGGTTGGCCAGCTTCGCGCTCGGCACCGCCGACCGCTGGATCCTGGCCGGCACGGTGCCCGCCAGCAGCCTCGGGCAGTACGCCCTGGCCGCCAAGATCGCGATGATCGCCGCCCTGCTGACCCAGCCGTTCGAACTGTGGTGGTACCCGCGCCGCGTCGGCCTGCTGTCGGCCCCGGACGGGATTGCGCAGAGCGCCCGCACCGTGACCTCTGGCGCCACGCTGACCGTGCTTGCGGCGGCGGCGACCGGGGTGGTTGGCCCGATCCTGATCCATGCGCTGACCCCGCCCGCGTATCACGCCGCTGCTGCGATGGTGCCGTGGCTGGCCGCTGCGATGGCGCTGCAAAGCCTGGGCAGCTTGGTGAACGTGGGTTGCTACGCCCGGCGCACCGGCACGATGCCGATGGCAATCAACTCGATGGCCGCCGTCGTGGCGCTGGCTGGCTACGCGGCCTTCATTCCTGGCTACGGCGTGGCCGGGGCGATTGCCGCCACGGTGCTGGCGCAAGCCGCGCGCTTCGTCCTGTTCCTGGTGCTGTCGCAACGCCAAGTGCGGCTGCCGCTGACCGTGAAGCCGCTGCTGCTGCCGGTTGCCGCGTCGCTTGCCGCCGCTGCGCTGCCGCAGGTGCCGGGCTTGGGATTGGTTGGCTACGCTGCCGCTATCGCGGCGCTGGCTGCCGGGGCGGCGTTCGCGGTGCTCGGCGGGGCATTGCCCTCGCCGCTCGCACGCCGCCACACGGCGGCGCTGGCTGCCGCCTAAGGTTGCCGCCTAAGGTTGCCGCCTGGCGCCCAGACTACGACTGGGCGTCAGGCGAGACGACCATGCAGTTGCCGTGCTGGCTCAGCTTTTCGCAGGCCTGCACGGCCTTCTCGCGCGACAAACCAACCAGGCGGGCCCGATACAGCGTCGCCTTGGCCTGTTTCACCGTGCCGACGAACGGCTGAGCGCTGGCCAGCTGGGCGTGCGTCTTGGCGGTTTCCGCCGCGCTGCGGGCAAGGCTTTCGCTGTTGAACGCGCCGACCTGAATGGCCCAATTGCCGGTAGACGGGCCGCCGGTGCGCGCGGGCAAGGTATCGGCCATGGCACGCGGAATGATGTGGAAGCCGCCGCTGGCGGGCTTCGGGGCCGGTTCGTACCCAGCCAACTGCGCCTGCGATGGCGGCGGAGCCTGGCGCGGCGGCTCGGGCAGTGCCGCCATTTGCACATCGCCGCGCTTCCAGCCGGCGGAACCGCGCGCATTGCTGGCCAGCGCCACCGGCGCCGGGCCACGGTTCTTCGGATAGCGCGGGCCGGGCGGAATATTCAGCGGCAATTGGTTCATCGCGTATTGCGAGGCGGGCGACACACGCTGCGGCAGCGCACCCGCAAGATGCGGCCCGATCCGGGCGACGTAGTTGCGCGTCTCGTCAGGCAGCGGGCGGCCGTGACTCAGATAGTCGTCCAGCCGCTTCGGTCCGGCATTGTAGGCCGCCAGAAACCCGGGATTGCCGTACAGATCGTACAGCTCCCGCAAATATGCGGTGCCAGCCTTGATGTTGTCGTGCGGGTCGTACGGATCGTCGCCGAGCGTGTACCGGGCGCGCAATTCGTCATAGGTGGCGGGCATGACCTGCATCAGCCCCATCGCACCGGCGTTGGAGGTGATAAGCTCGCCGTTCTCATACAGCCGACCGCCCGATTCCTGGCGCATGACCTGCCGGATCCACTGATCCGGCAGGTCATACTTGGAGGCAGCCTCAACAATGTACGGGCCCCACGGGTCGCTTGGCGGTCCCGGCGGGTGGTAGTCGCGGCGCGCCTTGGCTGCGTACTGCGCGGCTTCTTGATTGGAGCTGATGGTGCCGTGGTGGCCGGAGCAACCTGCCAGCAGCGCCAGCAAAGCGAGCCCCGCGAGCGAGTCGACGGACCGCTTTGCCCGCCGCAGCACACTTGGCTTGCTCATATTAGGCACCGCTCCGAACTGAGGCTCGGCGCTGTCCAAATCAGCAGGACAATGACCTTGCCGGGTGTCGTTGAACGCGACAGATAGAAAACTCTGCTAAACCCTTATCCGAATGACTGCTTCGCTGCAAGTCTTTACCCGGTGCGACTCGTATTGCAGGTTGTTGTGGCGATGGCGTGGCATGTCGCGGCGGTTCGGATAAAGTTCCGCGTCTGACCGAAGCGGGGGCGGAGAAATGTGGAACACGCAAGGCCAGGCCGGATTTGCCGCGCGTGTGGCTGTGCTGGCAGGATTGGCATGCGCCGCATGCACGCCGCAGCATTTGGCGGCGGAGCGCGGGCCAGCACCGATGGCGGATCAATTCGCCACCATCGTCGCCATTCGGCCCGGCATTGGTCGGCCCGGCATTGGGCCGAATTCACGGGCCGCAGTTCTGGCTGTCCTGGGTGCCAGCGCTGGCGACGCGGGCGTGGCGAGCGAATTTATTTTGCGCGACGATGCGGGCCGTACCGTGTCGGTGGTGCAGGCCAATCCCGATCAATTGCGACTTGGCGAACGGGTGTTGCTGGCATTCGCTGGGCGGACCCGGCTGTTGCGTCCACGCCCTGCAGCGTAGCGCCGTTGGATCTGAGGAAGGTTGCGGCGGCGGTGGCGATCCTGTATCGCCCTGTCCCAGATGAGCGGCAATTTGCACAGCGCGGCCCGTGCGGTCGCTGTTCTCGATCTCCACCCGGATGTGACCTGGGCAGCGCGGTTCCGTTTCGCGCGGCGGGATGTGGCCGAAGCGGCCCGGCTATGGCGGCTGTGCTGCATTCTCAGTTGGCTCGACATCAAGCTGCGCTATCGCGGTTCGCTGCTCGGCCCGTTCTGGCTGACGCTATCCACAGCGGTGATGGTCGGTGCCATGGGCAGCATCTATGCCACGCTGTTTCACATGGACCTGCACGACTACCTGCCGTTCCTCACACTGTCGCTGGTCCTGTGGGGCTTCATCGGCGCGCTGGTCAACGATGGGTCAAACGCATTCTTGGCCGCCGAGGGCACCATCCGGTCGGAACGGATGCCGTTCACCATCCACGCGGTACGCATTGTGCTGCGCAATCTGTTGATATTGGCGCATAATCTCGTCGTCATCGTGGCGGTGTTCGCACTGCTGAACACGTGGCCCGGCTGGGAGGCGTTGCTGGCGCTGCCCGCGATGCTGGTTTGGCTGGTCGACGGGATCGCGGTGGCCATCCTGCTCGGCGGTCTGTGCACGCGGTTTCGCGATATTCCGCCTATCGTCAACAGCCTGTTACAAATGGCATTTTTCGTCACGCCGGTGATCTGGCGGCCCGAACTGGTCGGCCCGAGCCGGACATGGCTGCTGCCGTTCAACCCGTTTTTCGCCTTACTGCAAATTGTGCGGGCCCCGTTGCTCGGCGCTGTGCCCACGCTGGCCGACTACGGCTCGGCGCTGTTCTATTCGGTGCTGCTGTGCGGCCTCACCTGGGTATTCTTCGCGCGGGTGCGCGGGCGCATCGCGTTTTGGATTTAGCCGATGGTTACCGAAATCGACCTGCAGGGCGTCAGCCTGGATTTCCCGCTGTACCACGGCAACGCCCGTAGCCTGAAGCGCACGGTGCTGACCGGCATGACGGGGCGAATGGCCAACGACGAAAAGCACCGCGTGGTGGTGCACGCGCTGCGCGACATCAGCTTCAACCTCAAGCGCGGCGACCGGCTCGGGCTGGTTGGCACCAACGGGGCGGGCAAGACCACGCTGCTGCGCACGTTGGCCGGGATTTTCGAGCCGGTTGTCGGCCGGCTGCTGGTGCGCGGCAATATCAGCGCGCTGCTCGATCCCAAGCTTGGCTTGAACATGGATATGACCGGGCGGGAAAATATCGGCCTGCGCGGCCTGTTCAACGGCATGTCGCGCCCCGAGATCGCCCGCTTGGAAGAAGACGTGGCGACGTTCGCAGAGCTGGGCCACTTCATCGATCTGCCGGTGCGCATTTATAGCTCGGGCATGATGGTGCGGCTGGGCTTTGCCCTGGCCACCTCGATCCGCCCGCAAGTGCTGCTGATGGACGAATGGTTCCTGGCCGGCGACGCGGCGTTCATGGACAAGGCGCGCGGACGGCTGGAGGACATGGTGCGCGGCGCCGAGATCATGGTGCTGTCGTCGCACGCAGCCCCGGTGGTGCGGCAATGGTGCACCCGGGTGATTTGGATGGACCAGGGCCGCATCCGCGATGACGGCCCGGTAGGTGCGGTAATGGACCGCTACGAAGGCAACAACGTCACGGCGATCTAGCCGGACACCACACAGCAAAAGGGCCGGGGTGCTGCCCCGGCCCTGATCGCATCAGACCTTTTCGACCTGACTGTATTCCAGCTCGACCGGGGTCGAGCGGCCGAAGATCGACACGCTGACCTTCACGCGGCCGCGTTCCTCGTCCACGTCCTCGATGGTGCCGTTGAAGCTGGTGAACGGGCCGTCGGCAACGCGCACCTGCTCGCCGATTTCGAACAGGATCGCGGGGCGCGGACGCTCCACGCCTTCCTGGCTCTGCTTGAGAATACGGTCCGCCTCGGCGTCGGTGATCGGGGTCGGGCGCAGCTTGGTGCCAAGGAAGCCGGTGACCTTGGGGGTATCCTTCACCAAGTGCCAAGCGTCGTCGGTGAGCTCCATCTTCACCAGCACATAGCCGGGGAAGAACTTGCGCTCGGCGGTGACCTTCTGGCCGCGCCGCAGCTCGACGATTTCTTCGGACGGCACCAGCACTTCGTCGAACTGGTCGGCAAGGCCCTTTTGTGTGGCCTGCTCCTTGATCTGCTGCGCGATCTTTTTCTCAAAACCGGAATAGACGTGAACGACGTACCAGCGTTTGGCCATGATGCTCTCCGTCAGACGCCGGCGCTGAACAGCGCGCGCACGCCAATTCCGATCACCTGATCGGCCACGAAGAAGAACACAGTGGCCAGAGCCGCCATGGCGAACACCAAACCGGTTGTCACCAGCGTCTCCTTGCGCGACGGCCAAGTCACCTTTGCCACCTCGCTCCGCACTTCGCGGAAAAATTTCGCCGGGTTCCACGCCACGCCGCTCATGCTCCGTACAAAGCCTTTCGCAATCCAGGGGAATGCCGCGCCGGCAGACATTCCGGTCCGGCTTGGCAGGGGTGGAGGGTCTCGAACCCCCAACCTCCGGTTTTGGAGACCGGCGCTCTAGCCAATTGAGCTACACCCCTACCGGCGCGCCGTCCATCGTAGCTGACGGAACGGCTGGGCCGAGGCGCGCTACAAAGAATGGCCGGAGCGGAAAGTCAAGGGCGCCCTGCGCCGAGCGGAGCAGGGGCGGCATAAACCGGGGCCGGTATGCCCTCCATGCGCGCCTTCAATTGCAGCGCCAGAAACTGCGAATAGTGCCGCGACAGGTGCAGATTGCCGCCGTGGAACCACAGGTTGGGCTGCGCGGTCGGCTTCCACAAATTTCGCAATTCGCCCTGCCATGGGCCGGGGTCGCGATACACGCCCGAACCGATACCCCAGCACGGCCCGACCGCGTCGGCCACCTCGCGGGAGATCAGTTTGGCGGCGGTTTCATGCATCGACCGGTAGCCGGTGGCATATACGATCAGGTCGGCGGGCAACCGGCTGGCGTCGCTGAGCACCAGCCCGTCCGGCTCCAGATGGTCGATCGACACGCCGCTGCGCACCGCCACGTCGCCACGGACAATCAGGTCCGACGCGCCGACATCGATGTAGTAGCCGCTGCCAGTGCGCAGCGCCTTCATCATCAGGCCAGAGCCGTCCTCGCCCCAGTCCAGCAGGAACCCGGCCCGGCGCAGCCCGTCGTAGAACGCCGCGTCGTGTTCGGCGATGCGCTCGTACAGCACTCGCTGGCTGTCCGGCATCAGCCGGAACGGCATCGAGGCGAACAGCAAATCGGCGGTGTCGGTGGAAATGCCGCGCGCCAGCGCCTCCTCCGAGTACAGCGACTTGAAGCCGAACTCCATCAGTGTCTCGGACTTCACCACCAGCGTCGGCGAGCGTTGCAGCATGGTGACGTTCGCGCCGTTCTCCCACAAATCAGCGCAGATATCGTGCGCCGAGCTATTGGAACCAACCACCACGCAAGTTTTACTGGCATAGGCGGCGCCGCTCTGGTAGCGGCTGGAATGGAACTGCTCGCCCGCGAAGCTTGCGGCCCCCGGGGGCGAAACCTCGTTCGGCGGACCATAGGCCCCGGTGGCGAACACCAATTGCTTGGGCCGCACCGTCCGCGCCTCGCCGTCCTTGGTCAGCTCGACGTGCCATTCCCCGGCCTCGGCGTCCCAGTGCGCGGCGGTGACCTCGGTGCTGCCCCAGTAATCGATCTCCATGATCTTGACGTAGGCTTCCAGCCAATCGCCGATCTTGTCCTTGGGCGCGAACACCGGCCAGTCGTCCGGGAACGGCAGATACGGCAGGTGGTCGTACCAAACCGGGTCGTGCAGCACGAGCGATTTGTAGCGATTTCGCCATGAGTCACCGGCGCACGGATTGCGTTCGGCCACGATGGCCGGCACGCCGAGCCGCCGCAGCCGGGCGGCGAGCGCGATGCCGCCCTGTCCGCCGCCAATGATCAGGCAATAGGGCTGCACGGTATCGCCGAGCGCCGCCTCGAACGCGGTCTTGCGCTCAAGCCAATTCTTGCGGCCGCGAAAGGCGCCGTGCTGCACGCCAAGGTCGCGCTTGGCGCCCTTGTGCTCCTCATGCCGCTTCAGTTCCTGCATGGTGGTCAGCAGGGTCCAGGCCAGTCCGTCCTTCAGCCGCACCAGCCCGCGCCCGCGCGCCACGGCGGTTTCGAAGGTGAACCAAGCCTGTATCGCGCCATCAGCCTCGCTGGCCGGGCCGTCGATCTGCCAGCCGTGCGGCGCGGTGGGCTTCAACGTCGCGCTCAGCATGGCAGCGATTTCGCCGCGCCCTTCTAGGGTTTTGATGTTCCAGGTGAAGGCGACCAGATCGCGCCAGTAGCAATCCGGGCCAAACAACGCCGCCGCGCCGGCCACGTTGCAGACGCCCAGCATCGCGCCGAATTGATCCAGCCAGCGCATGGCCTGCTGCGTTGCTGCGGATGGCGTCATTGTCGGCGGCTCCCCCATTTTTCCGGCGGAGCTTGCCGCTATGCCGCGCGCCGCACAACTCGCCGCCACCGATTTGTCTTGTGGCGGCGGCGGCGCGCGCCCATATCGCTCGGGTCACAGGGCGTTGGCGCAGCCAACTGGGATTGCGGTTTTTTCAATCCTGTGCCGGATCGTCCCGTGGTTTTGCGGCGCGAGTCTCCGGCGAAGACCCTGGCGGAGACTGCCATGACCAATCAGCCAATTGTCGCTGCCAAGCTTGCGGCTGCCTCGGCGTTGCTCGACAAGCGCGCGCTGCTGGAAGCCCTGGCCCCGCATCAAGCGCCGGTGCTGCGCCGCAGCCTGCTGCAAATCGCCTCGACGTTCGGCCCGTTCTTTGCCCTGGTGGCGGCGATGTATCTGCTGCGCGGCGTCTCGGTGTGGCTGACGCTGGCGCTCGCCGTGCCAACCGCCGGGCTGATCGTGCGCATCTTCATCATTCAGCACGATTGCGGCCATGGCGCGTTTTTCCGCAACCGGGCGGCCAATGAATGGCTGGGCCGGTTTTGCAGCCTGTTCACCATGACGCCGTATGCGCATTGGCGGCGCCAGCACGCCAACCATCATGCCGACTGGAACAATCTGGACCGCCGCGACCGTGGCGCGGACATCTACTCCACCTGCCTGACCGTGGCGGAATACCGCGCGCTGTCCGGCTGGCAGCGGTTCGGCCACCGCTTGTTGCGCCACCCGGTCATGGCGCAACTGGTGCTGCCGCCGGTGGTGTTCATGCTGCTGTTCCGCTTTCCGTTCGACACGCCGGCGGCCTGGCGGCGGGAGCGGGCCAGCGTGGTGCTGACCGATCTGGGGCTGCTCGGCCTGTTCACCGGATTGGTGCTGCTGCTCGGCGCCGGGCCGGTGGCGCTGGTGCAATTGCCGGCGATGGCGCTGGCGGCAATTCTCGGCGTGGCGCTATTTTCGGTGCAGCATCGCTTCGAGGCCTCGCTGTGGGCCCGCCAAGCCGAGTGGAACGCCACCGGCGCGTCGCTGCTTGGCAGTTCGTATTTGCGGATGCCGCGCGTGTTGCAGTGGTTCAGCGGCAATATCGGTTTTCATCACATGCACCACCTGGTGCCGCGGGTGCCGAACTACCGGCTGGAAGCGTGCCATCGCGCCTGCGCGGCATTGGTGCCGGCGCTGCCGGCGATGTCGCTGCTGCAAGCCTGGCGGGCGCCGGGCTACGCATTGTGGGACGAGGACAAAGCCTGTCTGGTGCGCTTCGCCGATTTGCGCGCCGTGTAATTTGTCGGCGGACCGCCTTGTATCTGCCCGTCATGGCTGCCATTTAGCGAGCTTGAGCGCGTCATGCCGGGCAATTCAGCATCGCGCGGACGTTGGGCGAGACCGCTGCCGGACAGCGCCGCTCGATAACAGCCCAAAATTTTCCGAGCCGCCACCCGGGTCGCAAAGCGCCTCGGTGCTTGCCGTGTCGATCAGGCCGGGGCGTGTCCCGGCGAACGCGCCCGTGTTGGGGCGCCAACGGGAAAAGGACGCCGCCATGGCCAAGGGACAAGTTCGCAGCAATCGCGAAGCCAAGAAGCCGAAGGGCGGCGTCAAGAAGCCGGCCGCGACCGTCGCGGCCGCCGAAGCGCGCAACACACAGGCTGTGAAGTCGATCGCGCTGAAGAATCCGAAGTGACTTGCCTGCACCTCTTACGAAAGCTTGAAGCATGAAATTCCGCCCCCTGCACGACCGCGTTGTCGTGCGCCGCGTCACGGCCGAAATGAAATCGGCTGGCGGGATCATCATTCCCGACACCGTCAAGGAAAAGCCGATGGAAGGCGAAATCCTTGCCGCCGGTCCGGGCGCCCGCAATGAGCAGGGCGTGGTTGTCGCGTTGTCGGTGAAGCCCGGCGACCGCGTGCTGTTCGGCAAGTGGTCGGGCACCGAGGTCAAGATCGACGGCGAAGAGCTGATGATTATGAAAGAGAGCGATCTGCTCGGCGTGATCGACGCCGCAGCCTAACGCTCCACGCATTTTAGGAAAGTATAAGACAATGGCAGCCAAAGACGTAAAATTCGGCGCTGACGCGCGCAGCCGTTTGGTTCGCGGCGTGGACGTGCTTGCCGACGCGGTGAAGGTCACGCTCGGCCCCAAGGGCCGCAACGTGCTGATCAACAAAAGCTACGGCGCGCCGCGCTTGACCAAGGACGGCGTTACCGTCGCCAAGGAAATCGAGCTGGCCGACAAGTCCGAGAACATGGGCGCGCAGCTGGTGCGCGAAGTCGCCACCAAGACCAACGATCTGGCGGGCGACGGCACCACCACCGCCATCGTGCTGGCGCAGGCCATCGTACGTGAGGGCGGCAAGGCCGTCGCCGCCGGGCTGGCGCCGATGGAACTGAAGCGCGGCATCGACAAGGCGGTGATCGCCCTGGTCGAGGAACTGAAGCTGCGCAGCCGCAAGATCACCACCGAAGCGGAAACCGCCCAGGTCGGCACGATTTCGGCGAACGGCGAGTCCGAGATCGGCGCCATGATTGCGCAAGCGATGCAGAAGGTTGGCAACGAGGGTGTCATCACCGTCGAGGAAGCCAAGGCGATGGTGACCGAGCTTGAAGTCGTCGAGGGCATGCAGTTCGATCGCGGCTACCTCAGCCCGTACTTCATCACCAATGCCGAGAAGATGCTGGTCGAGATGAACGATCCGTACATCCTGCTCAGCGAGAAGAAGCTGTCCGGCTTGCAGGCGCTGCTGCCGCTGCTGGAGAGCGTGGTGCAGGCCGACGCGCCGCTGCTGATCATCGCCGAGGATATCGAAGGCGAGGCGCTGGCCACCCTGGTGGTCAACAAGCTGCGCGGCGGCCTGAAGGTTGCCGCCGTCAAGGCGCCGGGCTTCGGCGACCGCCGCAAGGCGATGCTGGAAGATCTCGCCATCCTGACCGGCGGTCAGGTGATCAGCGAAGATCTCGGCATCAAGCTGGAGAACGTCACGCTGAAGATGCTCGGCCGCGCCAAGCGCGTGCTGATCGAGAAAGAGACCACCACCGTGGTCGAAGGCGCAGGCAACGCCGAGGACATCAAGGGCCGTTGCGCGCAAATCCGCGCGCAGTCGGAAGAGACCACGTCCGACTACGACCGCGAAAAGCTGCAAGAGCGTCTGGCCAAGCTGGCCGGCGGTGTTGCGGTGATCCGCGTCGGCGGGGCCAGCGAGACCGAAGTGAAGGAGCGTAAGGACCGCGTCGACGACGCGCTGCACGCCACCCGCGCCGCGGTCGAAGAAGGCATCGTGCCGGGCGGCGGCGTGGCACTCGCCCGCGCTTCGCTGATCCTGGCCAACATGAAGGCCGACAACGAGGACCAGAAGTTCGGCATCGAGATCGTGCGTAAGGCGATCCTGTCGCCGATGCGCCAGATCGCCGAGAACGCTGGCGAAGATGGCGCGGTGATTTCCGGCAAGGTGCTGGAAAACAGCGACTACAACTTCGGCTTCGACGCCCAGAAGGGCGAGTTCAAGGACATGGTCGCTGCCGGGATCATCGATCCTGCCAAGGTGGTCCGTGTGGCGTTGCAGAACGCCGCGTCGGTTGCCGGGCTGCTGATCATGACCGAGGCATCGGTGTCCGAGCACACCGAAAAATCGGCGAACGGCGAAGCCTGATCCGGCAAATTTAGCTGGTCTGCGACAGCCCGCCCGGCACTATATGCCGGGCGGGTCAAGGGCCGGGGGCGTCACCATGACTGACAAGATGAAGCCTGAGCTGAGCGGCGCGGCGATGACGCACTATCAGCAGCTGCGCGCCGCAGCCCGCCAAGCCGCACTGGCGGCGTGTGGCGGTTCTTCGCTGGCGATGGAATCGACACTGGCGCAGATTTCCGACGAAGTGACCGAAGAAGCCGTCGAACGGCTGCGGCTTAAGGCTCTCGGGCGCTAGGGCTGCCTCACCGCACGCCGAGGCCTGCGGTCAATCCACCATCGACCAGATAATCGCCGCCGGTGCAAAAGCTGCCGCGCGGTCCGGCCAGGAAGGCGATCAGTTCCGCCACCTCCTCCGGCTCGCCGATCCGCCCGAGCGGATGCGCGGCGCCGAAGCGGCGGAACACCGCCGCAATATCCGCATCCGGCCCATCGGCATGCCGCGCCGCCCGCTCCAGAATCGGCGTGCGCACCGAACCGGGGCTGACCGAATTCACCCGGATTTGCTGATCGGCATGGTCCAGCGCCATCGCACGGGTCAGCGCATGGATGGCGCCCTTGGTCGCCACATAGGCCGCCACGCCCTGCTGGCAGGCATGGCCCTGCACCGAGGCGACGTTGACGATCGACCCGCCGCCGCGCCGCGCCAGTTCCGGCACGCCGAAATGTCCGGTGAGGTAGATCGAGCCGATATTGACCGCCATGGTCCGCGCCCAGGTTTGCGGATCGGTTTCGGTGACGCTGCCGTACGGATGCACCGCAGCCGAGTTGACGATGATGTCCAGGCCGCCGAACGCCGCCACAGCGGCGGCCACTGCGGTTTGTACCGCGTCCGGGTCTGCCATGTCGGCCATCCGCACGACGATGCCGGGAACCCCAAGGGCTGCCATTTCGGCGTTGGCTGTGGCGTCGATGCCGCAGGCCAGCACCTGCGCCCCGGTCTGCGCCAGCCGTAGCGCGGTGGCGCGGGCAATGCCCGACGTGCCGGAGATCAAGGCGGCTTTGCCCGCAAATTCGCTCATCGTTTCCCCACTCTTTCCCGCCCGCAGTCTACCATGCCAGTCTGCCGCTCAAAATCGAGGAGCGTGCCATGCGGCGCCCGAAAATCACCGATCTGCGCGCCACCACGGTCACCATGCCGCTGGAAGCGCCGTTGCGCCACGCCAACGGCGCGCATTGGGGCCGCTTTGTGCGCACCGTGGTCGAGGTGGAAACCGACACCGGGCTGGTCGGCCTGGGCGAGATGGGCGGCGGCGGCGAAAGCGCCGAGGCAGCGTTTCGCGGGTTGCGCAGTTATCTGATCGGGCACGACCCGTTCGAGCTCGAAGCCATGCGCTACAAAATCTGCAACCCGACCGCCAGCCTGTACAACAACCGCACCCAGATGCATGCGGCGCTGGAGTTCGCCTGCCTGGACATTTGCGGCCACACGCTCGGTGTGCCGGTGCACGATCTGCTCGGCGGCAAAGTGCGGGAAACGGTGCCGTTCGCCAGCTACCTGTTCTTCCGCTACCCGGACGCGCATGGCCGCCACGAGGTGCGCACCGCCGAGCAATTGGTGGCGCACGCGGCGGACCTGAAGCAACGCTACGGCTTCACCGTCCACAAACTGAAGGGCGGCGTGTTCCCGCCCGATTACGAACTGGAAGCCTTCCGCGCCCTCGGCACCGCCTTCCCCAAGGACAAGCTGCGCTACGACCCCAACGCGGCGCTGGGCGTGGAGGAAGCCATCCGCTTCGGCCACGCCATCGAGGACCTCAACAACGACTATTACGAAGACCCCACCTGGGGCCTGAACGGCATGCGCCGCCTGCGCAAATCGGTGCGAATCCCGCTGGCGACCAACACCGTGGTGGTCAATTTCGAGCAACTGGCCGCCAACATCCTCGACCCGGCGGTGGATGTGATCCTGCTCGACACCACGTTCTGGGGCGGCATCCGCGCCTGCGTGAAGGCGGCTGGGGTGTGCGAAACCTTCCAGCTCGGCATCGCGGTGCATTCGTCGGGCGAACTGGGCATTCAACTGGCCAGCATGCTGCATCTGGGTGCCGTGGTGCCCAATCTGGCCTTCGCGGCGGACGCGCATTACCACCATCTGGCCGATGACATTATCGTGGGCGGCAAGCTGCCCTACGTGAACGGCGCCATCGCGGTGCCGACGGGGCCGGGTCTGGGTGTGACTCTGGACCGGGGCAAGCTAGCGCAATACGCGGAATTGTATAAGGAACTCGGCGGCTACGCGTACGACCGCGACCCTGGCCGCCCGGGCTGGTTCCCCTTGCTGCCCAATACCGATTGGGCCGATCCGGCAGCACCGCCGCCCGCTTGACGTGTATCAACGACGCTCGCCTCCGGTCGGCCTAACCCGCCTCTCGGCTGAGATGTTCGTAGGTAGATTGCAATGAAACGTGTCGCTATCGCCGTGGCCGTCTTGGTCGTGCTCGGTGGCCTGGGCTGGACCGGCTGGCAGCGGCTGTCCGCCAGTGCTCCGGCTGACCGGCTGTACGGCAACGTCGAAATCCGCCAGGTCGATCTTGCGTTCAACAGCCAGGGCACCGTGCTGACGCTGGCCAAGCGCGAAGGCGATCCGGTGCAGGCGGGCGAGGCGATCGCAACACTCGACCCTGCCACCTACCGCAACGCGCTGGCACTGACCGAGGCGCGGCGCGATGCCGCCAAGGCGGCGCTGACCAAGGCGCTGAACGGCACAAGGGCTGAGGATTTGGCGCAGGCGCGCGCCACGGTGGCCAATGCCCGCGCGGTGCAGGCCAACGCGCAAATTACCTTCGACCGTCAGCAAACGCTGGTGCAAACCAACGCCGTCCCGAAGCAGGCGGTGGATGATGCCCGCCGGGGCCTGGATACCGCCAGTGCGCAGGTCGCGCTGGCCGAGGCGGCGCTGGCCGAAGCGGTCAGCGGGCCGCGCGCCGAAGATATCGACATCGCCCGCGCCCAGTTGCGCGAGGCCGATGCGTCGGTGGCCCTGGCGCAAACCCAGGTGTTGCGGACCGTGCTGACCGCCACCAGCGACGGCGTGGTGATGACGCGGGTGATCGAGCCGGGCACCGTGGTGTTGCCAGGGGCTGCGGTCTATTCGGTGGCGTTGACCAACGAGGTCTGGGTGCGCGCTTTTGTGCCCGAACCGCTGTTG
Source organism: Rhodospirillales bacterium (assembly GCA_025359905.1). Taxonomy (GTDB): domain Bacteria; phylum Pseudomonadota; class Alphaproteobacteria; order Acetobacterales; family Acetobacteraceae; genus CAIPHQ01. The sequence goes on along the minus strand of JANYDF010000135.1, from coordinate 8,881 downwards.
GCCCGCGCGGTGCCGGGGGCTGCGGTGCGGGTGATGACCGATGGGCGGCCCGGCCAGCCATACGAGGGCCGCATCGGCTACGTGTCGCCCAGCGCCGAGTTCACCCCGAAAACCGTCGAAACGCCGGACCTGCGCACGCAACTGGTGTACCGGCTGCGTATCCGGCTGACCAATCCTGACAGCGGCATCCGCCAGGGCCAGCCGGTCAGCATCGATTTGGGTGGCGGCGCGAAGCAATGAGCCGCCCGCTCGCCCGGTTCACCGGCCTGCGGCACAGCTTCAAGGGCCGTAAGGCGCTGCTTGGTATCTCGGCCGAAATCCAACCCGGCATCATCACCGGTCTGGTCGGGCCGGATGGCGCGGGCAAAACCACGCTGCTGCGGCTGCTGGCCGGGCTGCTGCGGCCCGAGGCCGGGCAGGTCGAGGTGATGGGCTTCGACATGCTGCGCAATGCCGCCGCTGCCCATCCGTTCATCGGCTACATGCCACAGCGTTTCGGCCTGTACGAAGACCTCAGCGTGGCGGAAAACCTGGATTTGTTCGCCGATCTGCATGGCCTGGATCGTGACACGCGGGCGGTGCGCACCGAGCGGCTGCTGCATTTTACCGGGCTGACTCGCTTTACCGCGCGGCTCGCCGGGCAATTGTCCGGCGGCATGAAGCAGAAGCTCGGCCTAGCCTGCGCGTTGCTGGCTAGGCCGCGCTTGCTGCTGCTGGACGAGCCGTCGGTCGGCGTCGATCCGGCGTCGCGCCGAGAGTTGTGGGCCATTGTCGCGGCGATGCTGGACGAAGGCCGCGCCGATGGCATGGGCGTGGTGTGGGCGACCGCCTATCAGGACGAAGCGGCGCGCTGCGGCCGGGTGCTGCTGCTGCACCAGGGCGCGTTGCTGGCGGATGCGCCACCGGAAACCTTCTTGGCACCGCTGCAAGGCCGCGTGTTCCGGCTTGATGCGCAGGCCGCGACCCGCCGTGCCGCCGCCCAGCGGGCCGGGGCCGACAAGGCAGTACTGGATGCGGTGGTGGAAGGCGCTGCCATTCGCATCGTTTTGCAACGTGATGCAGCCGTCCCGGATGCGGCAGCACTCGGCGGCACGGCGTTGCGCCCAGCGGCACCGCGTTTCGAGGACGGGTTTCTCGACGCCATCGCCGCCAAGGAACCGCAAACCAACGCCCCGTTTCTGGCACCGCCCGCCCGCCCGGCCAGCGCGCAACCGGCCATCGAAGTCGCTGGGCTGGTGCGCCGCTTCGGCGATTTTACCGCCGTGGACCATGTGAGTTTCACTGTCGCGCCAGGCGAGATTTTCGGGCTGCTCGGCCCCAATGGTGCCGGCAAGTCCACCACGTTTCGCATGTTGTGCGGTCTGCTGCGCCCCAGCGCCGGCAGCGCGCGGGTGGCCGGGCAGGATTTGTTGCAAGCCCCCGCCGAGGCACGCGCCCGCATCGGCTACATGGCGCAACGCTTTTCGCTGTATGCCGAGCTCTCCGCCCGCGAAAACTTGCGCTTCTTCGCCCGGGTCTATGGCTTGGACCGCGCCCAGCGCGAGCTGGCCATCGCGCAGGCATTCGACCGCTTCGAATTGCGTGAGGTGGCCGATACCGTGTCCGGCGACCTGCCGCTCGGCGTGAAGCAACGTCTTGCCTTGGCGGCGGCGCTGCTGCACGGCCCGGACATTCTGTTCCTCGATGAGCCGACCTCGGGCGTCGATCCGTTGGCTAGGCGCGCCTTCTGGCGGCGCATCGGGGCACTGGCCGATGCCGGGGTCGCGGTGCTGGTGACCAGCCATTTCATGGACGAGGCGGAATACTGCGACCGCCTCGCCATCGTGAACGCAGGGCGGCTGATTGCCACCGGCACTCCGGCTGAACTGCGCGAGCGCGCCCGCTCAGCCGAATTGCCGGACCCAACGCTGGAGGACGCGTTCATCGCACTGGTCGGCCAAGTGCCGCCGGAAAGGCTGGCCGCATGAGCGCCGCGCAACGGCTGCGCGGGCTGGCGCGCAAGGAGATCAAGCAGATCCTGCGCGACCCGTCCGCCATTCTGATCGCCTTTCTGCTGCCTATCGTGCTGATGCTGGTCAACGGCTTCGGCATCTCGTTCGACGCCCGGCAAGTCAGCCTCGCGGTGGTTGCTACCGCACCGGACGAGACCGTGCGCGGCATGCTGCAAGCGTTGCAGGCCTCGCCGTATCTCGACCCATTGCTGTTGCCGAACATGCCGGCCGCCGAGGCGGCGCTGGCGCGCGGCGCGGTGCGCGGCATCCTGGTGGCGCGCGAGGATTTCGCCCCGCATCTGCATCGGCGCGGCGGGGCTCCGGCGGGTTTGGCGCTGGACATCAACGCCACCGATCCCAACACCGCCCGCCTGCTGGAAGGCTACACCTCCGGTGCGCTGGCCGCGTGGATGGGCGGCGAGGTGCGCGAGCGGCGGTTGCCGCAGCCCGGCGGCGTCGATCTGCAACACCGCTATTGGTTCAACCCGGAACTGCGCTCCGCCGACGCCATCGTGCCCGGCGTGATCGCGCTGGTGATGACCATGAGCGGCACACTGCTGACCGCGCTGATCGTGGCGCGCGAGTGGGAGCGCGGCACGATGGAAAGCATGCTGGCATCGCCTGCCAAGATGGGCGAACTGATATTGGCCAAGCTAGGTTGCTATTTCGTGCTGGGCATCGGCAGCATGGCGCTGTCAGTGGCGATGGCGGTGACGCTGTTTCAATTGCCGTTTCGCGGCAGCCTGCTGGCGCTGGCCCCGGCGGCATCGCTGTTCATGATCTTCGCGCTGGGCCTCGGGCTGCTGATTTCCACCGTGGCGCGCAACCAGTTCGTTGCCTCGCAGGTGGCGTTTCTCACCACCATGATGCCGGCGATGATGCTGTCCGGCATGTTGTTCGACATCGCCTCGATGCCGTGGTGGCTGCAATGGCTGACCTACGCGGTGCCCGCCCGTTATCTGGTGTCCATTCTGCAAACCCAGTTCCTGGCGGGCGACGTATGGCCGGTGCTGCTGCCCAATCTGGCCGGCCTCGCGGCCGCAGCGGCGCTGGCGATGGTGGCCACGCTGGCGGTGACCCGCCGCAGGCTCGACTGAGATGTTCGGACGCATCGCGGCGCTGATGTGGAAAGAGCTTGCCGGGCTGTGGAAGGACCGCAAGACGCGCTTTGTTGTCCTGATCCCGCCGCTGATCCAGGTAGTGCTGTTCGCCCACGCCGCCAGCTACGACGTCACCAACTTGCCGCTTGGCATCTGGAACGAGGATAACGGCGCGCAATCCGCCGAACTGGTGCGCCGCTTTGCCGGCTCCCCGGCGTTTCGCGTGGCGCTCAGCATCGACAATCCGGCGCAAGCGGCAGCCGCCATCGACGCCAAGGACGCGGCAGCGGTACTGCATGTGCCGCAGAATTTCTCCGCCGATGTGCTGGCCGGGCGCACCGCGCATCCGCAATTGCTTCTCGACGCGCGGCGGTCCAACACCGCGCTGCTGGCCAACGGCTACGCCACCAGCATCGTCGCTACGTTCGCGGCTGAGATGTCCAAGAGCCGGGCGGCGCCCGCTGCGCTGCTGGTGCGCGATTGGTTCAATCCGAATTTGTCCAGCCAGTGGTTCATCCTGCCCGGCTTGGTCGCGGTGCTGTCGGTGCTGATGGCGATGCTGGTCAGCGCCCTTTCGCTGGCGCGTGAGCGGGAACTGGGCACGTTCGAGCAACTGCTGGTCACGCCGCTGCGCCCGGCGGAAATCCTGATCGGCAAGGCGCTGCCGGGTGCCGTGGTCGGGCTGATCAACGCCAATATCGTGATCATCGTTACTTGCGTGTGGTTTCGCGTGCCATTGCTCGGGAACCTGCCGCTGCTGGAAGCATTGCTGGCCATCTACATGCTGGCGGGCGTTGGGATCGGATTGGTGATTTCCTCCATCGCGCACACCCAGCAACAGGCGATGCTGGGCGTGTTCGTGCTGGCCTCGCCGATGGTGGTGCTGTCCGGTTATGCAGCGCCGGTCGAAAACATGCCCGCCATTGTTGAGTTGCTGGGCCGCGCCGATCCGGTGCGCTGGATGATGGTGATAACGCGCGGGATATTCTTGCAGGAGATGCCCGCCAGCATCGCCCTGCACGCTGCTTGGCCCATGGCGGTGATCGGTTTGGCCTGCTTCGCCGCCGCCTGGGTGGCGGTGCGCCGCGTGGTGAGTTAGGCCGCCAGCCGTGTAGTGGCGTTGACATGTTCCTCCAGGAACACATCGAGGGCGGCCTGGGTTGTCCGATCATTGCGAAACTGGATGTGCACCATGCCGTCGCGCGCATTCACCGTGCGTCCCGGTAGCGGCTCGCGCGTCAGGCCGCTGACAGTCACTTCCTGGCCGACCCGCCACTCGGCCTCACTGATGATTGCCACGCCATTGCTGGAGATGTTGACGAGCTTGCCCGGCAGAGCGGCGCCGCCGCGCTGCGTGAGCGTCACCGCGCGTGCCAGATCGAAACGCGGATAGTGGCGGCGCTCGTTGTTGCGGGTCATGGCGTCGAGGAAATTTTCCACCTCCTCGCGCAACCGCTGCGCCTGCCCGGACATCTCGGTGGCTGATTCCAGCAGCAGCGTCGCCGACGTGCCGGTGTCGCCGGCGTCGCTCCGCACGGTGGCGATGCCTTCGGACACGGCGCTGGTGCAACGCGCCGATTCATGCACGCTGCGGCTGATTTCGTTGGTGGCGGCGTTCTGTTGGCTCACCGCCGCCGCGATGGCGCCGCTGCTGGCCTCCACATCGCGCACCAGATCGGCCATTCCGCGAATGATCCGCGCGGCATCGGTGGCCGACTTGCCGACAGCACCCAACCGGCCGCCGATGTCGCTGGTGGCATTCGCGGTTTGCGTGGCCAGTGTTTTCACTTCCTGCGCCACCACGGCGAAACCTTTGCCCGCCTCACCGGCCCGCGCCGCCTCAATGGTGGCGTTCAGCGCCAGCAGATTGGTCTGCCGGGCGATGCCACCGATGAAGTCGACCACTTGCGATGTGCCCGCCATCACCTTGGTGAGTTCGTCCACCAAGGATCGGGCCAGTTCCGCCTGCTCCACCACGCCTTGCGTGGCGCGCGCGGCGGTGGCGATCTGCGAGGCAATTTCGCGGCTGGAGGCGGCAAGTTCCTCGGTAGCGGCGGCGACGGTTTCAGCGTTTTGGGTTGCCACCGTGGCGCTGTTTTCCACCACGCCGGAATTGGCGGTGGTGCGCTCGGCCCGTGCGGCCAGTTCGCCCGCCGTCTGGCGCAGCGCCAAGGCTTCCTCGGCGACCATTTTCAACTGGCCGCTCATGGCCTGCTTAAAGTCGCGCGCCAGCGTTTCCATCGTCTCCTGCCGCTCCTTGCGGCCGTCGGCATCACGCGCCACCGCCGCTTGCCGCGCTTGGTTTTCCTGCAAAGCGGCCTTGAACACCGTGAGCGCCCGCGCGAGGTCGCCGAGTTCGTCCCGCCCCGTGCTGTCCGGCACTTCGGCATCCAGTTGCCCGGCCGCCAGTTTGGTGGTGGTTTGCGTCAGCGCCGCAAGTGGGCGGATCACGCTGCGCCACGCCACCAGCAGCACAGCGCCAGCCGCGAGCAGGAACAGCGCCCCGGTCACCACGAAGTAGCGCAACTCGGCGAATTCCAGAGCTGCGACCCGCTCGCTGAGCAAGCGGTCGAGTTCGGCGGCGGCAAGATCGGCGAACTTGCTGGCTTGCGCTATCAGGCCGCGCGCATCCGGTTTGCCGCCCGGTGCTTGCAGCGAAGCGCTGAATGTGGCGGCGGCAGCGCGCAAATTGGTGGACGCAGCGTCCAGCGCGGCTTTCAGCGACGCGTCGGTATTGTGTTCCATCGCCGAGCCAATCGACCCGTTCAGGCCGTCCAGCACGCTGGCCAGTCCGCCGGCGCTTTCCAGGAATTTCGCCTGCGCCGCCATGTCGCTGCCCGCCGCCGGCGCGCCAGCCGCCACCCCGGTGATGCGGTCGAGCAGGTCGGGCAGCCGGTTCAGCACCACATCGGTCAGGTAATAGCTATCCAGCACATTATCGAGAATCTGGTTGGAATTGTTGCCCAGCATGGCGATCAGGTCGCGCAGCTTTGCCTGGGCGGCGGGTCTGTCGGCGCCTGCCAGCGCGCGCGCGGTCGCGGCGGCGGCGGCATCCAGGCCCAAACGCTCGGCCGCATCGGACTGGACCTGACGCAAACGGTCCAATTGCGCGGCGGGCAACGCCGTGTTGTCCAGCACGGCCTGCTCGGTGGCGGACTGCACCGCGATCAGGCCGCGCAGAAGCCGCGCGCCATCGAGTTCCTTGCTGGCGAAGTCGATACCGGCATTCTGCGCCGCCGTGAGCAACCATATCAGATACCCGGCAGGGAACAAGAACCACAATGCGGCCAGGCCCAGCCGGGGGCCAACGCGCAGCGAGAGTCGATTGAAGAGTTTCATTGCCGGATCTGCCCCGTTGACCGAACGCCGCTGTCTGGCGTTGCGGCCAATGGAATACGGCCAATTCCTTAAGGCTTCGTGGCGTACCCGCAGCGCGTTCAAAACGGCATGATTTGCCAGCCGCCCGCCCGGTCGGCGAACCATGCCAGGGCGAGCAGCCCCGCCGCGCACGACACGCCGGGCAGCACGCGCTGCCGGTAGGCGGCGGTATGGCGGGCGAGAAATCCGGCGGGCAGCACCAGCGCCGCCAGCCCGACCTGTGCGGCCTCCAGCCCCAGATTGAACGCCAGCAGCGCCACCGCCAATTGGCCGGGCGGCAGATCGAGCGGCCCGAGCGCATTGGCGAAGCCGAAGCCATGGATCAGCCCGAAGCCGAAGCCAAGCCACAAGCGCGGCCCCGGCAGCACGTGCCAGATGTTGTCGATGGCAGTGATCAGGATGGTCAAGGCTATGCCCGCCTCGATCATCTGCGCTGGCGCATGCACGTACCCCAGCACCGCGCTGCTGAGCGTGAGGGCGTGCGACACGGTGAAGGCGCTGAGCACCCGCACCGCTTCCCAGAATGCCGGGGCAAAACTGGGGGCGGCATCCCAGCGCGAGAAGGCGCCGGTGGCCGCCGGGCGGCGCCGCAGCATGGCTGGCACCAGCAGCAACCCGACGAACAGCATGTGGTCGGCGCCGGTCAGCAGGTGCTCCATACCCGCAAGGAAGAACCCGCTAAACGTGGCGCTGAGGCCGGGACGCTGGTCGAACTCCGCCGTTGGCTGGGCGGGCGACAGCGCCAGCGCGTGCACGGTGCCGTCGAAGGTCAGGCGCAGCAGCCCGCGATGCTGCGGGTCGAGGTCGAACAGCAGCGAATAGCCCACGCCAAGCTGGCGCGGGGCGGCCGGGCAGAGGGCCTGAAATCGCAGCACCGCATAGGCACCATCGCTCAGCCGGTCGGCAAGATGCGTGACCGGGCCGGGCGGGCAGTTCGCGCCGTCCGCGCTCAGCCGAAGCCGCGCCAGCGCGTAGGCGTCGATTGCCGCTTCGTGCTCGCGCAGCATACCCCACGTGATCGCACCGGCGCCGCCGGTATCGATGCCGACCGCGTAGTCCAGATCGCGCAAGGCGACGGACCATTGCACGGTCAGCACCGAGCCCCGCGCATCGATGGTCAAATAGCTGTTGCTGGAACTATGCGCCCACGCGCCGCTGCTCAGCAGTCCGAGCAGCGTGGCGATAAGCAGCATCCGCAGCCGGAATCGGCGGATCATGGCGTGCACCTGTCAGAGAGTGGGGGGCAGCAGGCGGTGAAGTGCGATGTCTTCGACGCGGTTGGTCCGCACCCAATCGGCCACCGCCGCCGCTTGCGCGGGCTGCCCGGCGGCGCTGGCCGCTTCCAGCAGAATGCGGGCGTCTGCCGGTTCGCGCTGCACCTGCCAGTTGGCCTGCGCCAGCCGCAGCGCTTCGGCTGGATTGTGCAGCAAGAACAGCGTGAAGCGAGCTTCCTCGCGGCGATGGATGGTCTCCCCGCGCAGCCGCGCGGTATCGAAGCGGGACTGTAAATCGGCGATATGGGCGGCGGCGTCCGGCTGCTGCAACGCGGTCTCGGCCAGTGCCAGGCGCAGCAGCAGTGGGTCGGCGCGGGTCTGTGCGTGCAACAACGCCACCACTTCGGCCGGGCGCTGCTGGTCGAGCAGGAAGTCGGCGTAGGCACCGAGCAGATAGGCATCTGCCGGGCCGAGCCGCCGCGCATCGGCGAAGCGGGCCTCAGCCAGCGCGGTTTGCCCAAGCCGTGCCGCCAATTCGGCAGTCACGGTGGCGGCCCACAGCCGGACGGCGTCCGGTTCAGCGGCATTTTGCCGCACGGCCACCTGCAACGCCGCCAGCGCTACAACGGCATGGCCGGTGAGGCTGATGACCGAGGCGGTGCAAACAATGGGCGACAAGCCCATATCCAGCAGCGCCAGTTTGCCGCAATCGGCCAGGGCGGCTTGGTAGTTGGCTTCCACCGTCTCGATCGTCGCGCGGGTCAGCCAAGCCTGGGCGTTACGCGGCTCCTGCTGCAGCACGCGCGCCAAACCGGCGCGGGCGGCGGCGAAGTCGTGGGTGCTTTGGCGCAGCACGGCGCGCAGCAGCAGCACGCTGGCGGGTGCGTCCGCCGCGTCTGGCCAGGCTGCCAGTGCCGCTTCGGCGCGGCCCAGATAGCGCGGATCGGCCAGCGTGCGGCCTTCGTCGAGGTCGAGTTTGGCGATGCGCAGCGCCAGTTCGAGATTGGACGGATCATGTGCCAACTGCTGATGTAGATGGCGCAGCGCGCGCGCGGCGCTGTTACCGGCTTGCGGCAGTTGTTCGAGAACTTCGCTGTCATCGACTGGCACGAATGGCGCAGCGCTGGCCGGAACGGCTACGAGGATGGCCGCCGCGAGCGCAACCGCAAGCGCGCCGCAGGGCCGGGGGGGGGGGGGG
>JANYDF010000026.1 GCA_025359905.1 Rhodospirillales bacterium | reverse complement strand
AATCGCCAACGGCGCGCAGCCGGCGTCGGTGGCCGAGACGTCGCAGACCACCGGGACTGGCATCGTTGCCGCCACCGGCGCCACGGCCGCACCGCCGGCCGCCGGCAGTGCCGCCGTGCAACCGCCCCGCTTGGTGCCGCGCATCAAGATTGATTCGGCCCATCTCGGCGGCAGCATCAGCCTGCTTGGCGCGCGGCTGGACGACATCGTGCTCAACGACTACCGCGACAGCATCGACAAAGACTCGCCGCTGGTGCGCTTGTTGGAGCCGAGCCAGGACAAGGAACCCGCCTTCATCCAGTTCGGCTGGACCAGCGACACTGGCGCCAAAGTGCCGGACAACGCCACGCTGTGGACTGCTTCGGCCAGCGCCCTGACCCGCGCGCAGCCGGTCACGCTGAGCTGGGACAATGGCGCCGGCCTGACGTTCGAGATCGCGTTGGCCATCGACGACAACTACATGTTCACCGTCAGCCAGCGCGTGCGCAACGCCACCGATGCGGTGGTGACGCTGAAGCCGTGGTCGCTGGTGCGCCGCGACTACACGCCGGAAACGGCCGGCTACAGCGTGCTGCATGAAGGGCTGATCGGCTGGGTCGATGGCAGCCAGCACGACGTGACCTACTCATCGGCCAAAAGCGATGGCGAAAAGCATGAAGGCGTCGCCTTCACGGGCGCCAGCACCGGCGGCTGGGCGGGTTTCACCGATAAGTATTGGCTGGCCGCCGTGATCCCGGATCAGGCACAGCCGGTTAATACCACGTACCGCTATTTCGCTGGTGGCAAGGGCGCTTATCAGGTCGATGTGGTTCCCGCCACGGCGCAGGCCGTGCCGCCGCACGGCGAGGCGGTACTGACCTCGCGCGCGTTTGCCGGCGCCAAGATCGTGAAGCTGCTCAAGCAGTACGAAGAGACCGGCGGCATCACCCACTTCTCGTACGCGGTGGATTGGGGCTGGTTCTTCTTCATCACCAAGCCGTTCTTCCTGATGCTGGACTGGTTCAACTCGGTCCTGGGCAATTTCGGGCTGGCGATCCTGGCGTTCACTATCTGCGTGAAGGGCGTGTTCTTCCCGCTGGCGAACTACTCGTACCGCTCGATGAGCAAGATGAAGCTGCTCGGCCCGAAAATGGCCGCTATCAAGGAGCAGTTCAAAGACGATCAGGCGAAGCAGCAATCGGAGATCATGAAGCTTTACAAGGCGGAAAAGGTCAATCCGGCCAGCGGCTGCCTGCCGATGCTGATTCAGATCCCGGTGTTCTTCTCGCTGTATAAGGTGATCTTCATCACCATTGAGATGCGGCAAGCGCCCTTCTATGGCTGGATCCACGATCTGTCGGCCATCGACCCCACCAACGTGTTCAACGCCTTCGGCTTGATCCCGTTCGATCCGTCGATCATCACGCCGTATCTGCACCTGGGGCTGTGGCCGCTGATCATGGGCATCACCATGTTCTTCCAGCAGAAGCTGAACCCGCCGCCGCCGGACCCGGTGCAGGCCAAGCTGTTCCAGTTCATGCCGATCATCTTCACCTTCATGCTGGCGCGCTTCCCGGCTGGGCTGGTGATCTACTGGAGCTGGAACAACACGCTGACCATCGCGCAGCAATGGCTGATCATGCGCCAGACCCGGCTGAGCCGTCCTGGACTGGCGCGGACCTAACACCCTTCGAGTCACCCCAGCGCAGGCCGGGGTCCAGGGCCGCGCGACGGCCGGTGCCGTGGCCCTGGAATCCGGCGTGCGCCGGAATGACAGGTAGCATCCATGACCGAATCGCCTCCTCCGGCTTCGCTGTTGCAGTCGGGCCGCACCCCAGAAGAACACGCCGCCTGGCTCGACGCCGGGCGGCGGCTGTTTGCGGGCGAGTGCAAATTCTACTTCGCCGCCCAGCGCATCGACCAATTGCCGCCGCCCGGCTTGGCCGAAGTGGCGTTCGCCGGGCGCTCCAACGTCGGCAAATCCTCGCTGATCAATGCGCTCACCGGGCGCAAGGCGCTGGCCCGCGCATCGAATCAGCCTGGCCGCACCAAGCAGTTGAACTTCTTCGAACTCGGCAACCGCCTCGCACTGGTGGATATGCCGGGCTACGGCTACGCCCAGGCGGCGCTGTCGGTGAAGGAAGACTGGCAGGGCCTGATGTTCGATTTCCTGCGCGGCCGCCCGACGCTGCGCCGCGTGGTGCTGCTGATGGACAGCCGCATCGAGGTCAAGGACAGCGACCGCGCGGTGATGGACCTGCTCGACCGCGCAGCGGTGACCTATCAATTGGTGTTGACCAAGGCCGACGGCGTGAAGCCAAACGCGCTGGCCAAAAAGCAGGCGGAAATCCTGGCGCTCTCGGCCAAACACCCGGCGGCGTTCCCCTTCGTGGTCACCACCAGCGCTGAGACGGGCCTGGGCATGGACGAATTGCGCGCGGGTCTCGCCGAGGTCGCCGAGCCGGGCTAAGAACCGTGGCAGATGTCTGCCACGGAACCCACCATGACCGGCCTGCCCATCATCGACTACTCCACCCAGGAAAGCGCCGAGCAACAGGCGCGCGTGCTGTCGCAGGCGTTGCCGTTCCTCCGCCGCTATGCCGGCGCCACCATCGTGGTGAAATACGGCGGCCACGCGATGGGCGACGAGAAGCTGGCCGAGATGTTCGGCGCCGATATCGCGCTGCTCAAGCAGGTTGGCATGAATCCCGTCGTCGTGCATGGCGGCGGCCCGCAGATCAACGACATGCTCAAGCGCCTGAAGATCACCTCCACCTTCGTCGATGGTCTGCGTGTGACCGATGCGGCCATGGTCGAAGTGGTCGAGATGGTGCTGGCCGGCACCGTCAACAAACAGGTTGCTGGATTGATCAACCGCGCCGGGGCGCTCGCGGTCGGCATTTGCGGCAAGGACGGTGGCCTGATCCGTGCCCGCAAGCTGCAACGCACCATCCGCGACCCAGACAGCCGGATCGAGCGCGAACTCGACCTCGGCTTTGTCGGCGAACCGACGCATGTCGATGTGCGGGTGATCCACGCGCTGACCGGCGCCGGGCTGATTCCGGTGATCGCGCCTGTCGGCATCGGCGACGATGGCCAGACCTATAACATCAACGCCGACACCGTCGCCGGGGCCATCGCCGGGGCGCTGCATGCCACGCGGCTGCTGATGCTGACCGACGTGCCGGGCGTGCTGGACGCCAACAAGAAGCTGATCCCCGAATTGACCGTGGCGGATGTGTCGGCGCGGATTGCCGATGGCACCATCACCGGCGGCATGATCCCGAAGGTCGAAAACTGCGTCGATGCGGTGCGGCGCGGCGTGAAGGGTGCCGTCATCCTCGACGGGCGGCAGCCGCACGCCTGCTTGCTGGAGCTGTTTATCGAGGCCGGGCTGGGCACGCTGATCGTGCCCTGAAGCGAGACGCACCGGCGATGGCGGGCCGCCGTCGCCGGTGCCGACATTGTCGAAGGCGGACATTGTCCAAGGCGGACTTTGCGCGAACCGCGCCTTACGCCGTCGCAGGCAGCACTTGCGCCTCGGTCTCGGCATCTTCGGTCATCACTTGGGTTTGCGCTCGCAATAACTCACGGTACGGTCCTGGCCGGTTGGCCAGTTCATCCGGCGCGCCGTCGTCGATCACCGTGCCGGCTTCCATCACCACGATGCGGTCGAAGTTACGTAGCGTGGAGAGCCGGTGCGCGATGGCCACCACGGTGCGGCCGCGCATCAGGATATCGAGCGCCTGCTGGATGGCCTGCTCGCTTTCGGTGTCCAGCGCGCTCGTCGCCTCATCCAGAAGCAGAATCGGCGCATTCTTCAACAGCGCGCGGGCAATGGCCAGCCGCTGGCGCTGGCCACCCGACAGCCGAACGCCACGGTCGCCGACCATGGTGTTGAAGCCGTCCGGCAGCGCTTCGATAAAGTCGCGGCAGCGCGCCACGTCGGCTGCGGCCAGCACGTCGGCCTCGCTGGCTTCGGGGCGGGCGTAGCGAATGTTTTCCAGCACGCTGCGATGGAACATCGAAATGTCCTGCGGCACCACGGCCACCATCTCACGCAAGCTTTGCTGGGTGACGGCGGAAATGTCCTGGCCGTCGATCCGCACGTGGCCGCCTTGCACGTCGTAGAAGCGTTGCAGCAGCGCCAGCACCGTGGATTTTCCGGCCCCCGACGCGCCGACCAGCCCGACGCGCTGGCCGGGCAGGATGTTCAGATTCAGCCGGTTCAGCACTGGCACGCGGCCCGGATAGGAAAAGCGCACATCTTCGAACCGCACTGCGCCCGGGCCGTGCACCAGCTTCGGGGCACGCTGCTGGTCCGGCAGATCGTGCGGCACCAGCAGCGTGCCGATGGCTTCCTCCAGCCGCGCGACGTGCTGCGTCAGGTCCACCAGCGCCACCGCGAGGTCGCGGGTGCCGTGCAGAATGGTGAAGCCGAGCGAACCGATCAGCACCATATCGCCCGCCGAGGCGAGACCCGCTTGCCACATCATCACGCCCCAGCCGAGCATTCCGGCGGTGAGCAGTGCTGTCAGCAGCGCGTGGATCAGCCGCAGCTTTTCCATGTAGATCAGGCTGTGCCGCCGCGCGCCCATTTCCACCGCGATGGCGGCGTTGATGCGCTTGTGCTCGCGCAGCGTGGCGCCGAACGCGCGCACCACCGCCATGTTGGAAATCACATCGACCAATTGCCCATCCACGCCTGCCGCCTGCACGGCGAATTCGCGGTGCAGCGGCGTGCCGCGCCGGGCGAGCAGAAAGATCACCGTGGCCAGCAGGCTGCTGACGCAGACCAGCGCCAGCGCCATCGTCGGGTTCACCGAGGAGATCAGCGCGATCGCCACGCACACCGCGACGGTGGGTGGGATCACGTTCCAGGTCGTGGTGTTCTCGGTCTGGAACGCGGCGTTCGAGGTCGCGGTGATCCGCCCGGCCAGCGACCCGGGTAGCCGCTCGGCGAAATAACTTGGCGAGTGCCCGGCCAGATGCAGGAACAAATCGCTGCGCACGTCGCCGGTGACGGCTACGAACGACCGCGCCGCCACCCAGCCCGCCAGCCGCCACGTCAGGTTGTCCACCGCAATCAGCCCACAGAGCAGCCCGAACGCCCACCACACCTCGTTGCCGGTGGAAGGACCGCGCGACACCACGTCGATCACCCGCTTCATGCCGTATTGCGTGGAAACCGAGGCCACCACGGCGGCCAGCACAGCGCAAAGCACCACGGCGTGCCCCCACGGATGGCGGCGGACATAGTGCAACAGGAAGCCGATGGGGCTGTTGCGGTAGCGCAGAATGGCGGCGGTCTTGGCGGTCACGGTCGGTCTCTCTTGGGCAGGCCTACAATGCACCCTCTGCGACGCGTTTGCGGCTCAATTTTGACGCCCTCGCGTATCCGGCAAGCAAGCCGAGCATTCCTGCCCCGCCCCGGTTTCGCCATCATAGCGGTCTACCTGCCTTGCCGTCCTACCAGCCGGAAATTCGCCCAATGCGCATCGCCCAAATCGCCCCGCTGTTCGAGGCCGTGCCGCCGAAGCATTACGGCGGCACCGAGCGAGTGGTGCATTGGCTCACCGAGGAACTGGTGGCGATGGGCCATGAGGTGACGCTGTTCGCCACCGGCGATAGCAGCACTTCGGCGAAATTGGTTCCGGCCCGCACCATGGCGCATCGCTTCGTGCCGAATTTCGAGGTGAACGGCGCGCCGTACATGAAGTTGCTGGAACTGGTGCGCCGCCATGCGGACGACTTCGACGTACTGCATTTCCACATCGACTTCTGGCCGCTCCCGCTATTCACCCGCCAGAATGTGCCGTTCGTGAACACCATGCATGGCCGCATGGACCGCGACTTCGCCCGCGACATCTACCCGATGTTCCCCGATGTGCCGCTGGTGTCCATCTCCAACAACCAGCGCGCGCCGCTGCCGGATTTGCACTGGGCGGCCACCGTGTTGCACGGCATGCCCGCCGAAAAATTGCGCCCAGTCGCGGGGGTGGAGCCGGGCTATCTGGCCTTCCTCGGCCGCATGTCGCCGGAAAAGGGCATCGACAGCGCGCTGCACATCGCGGCGGCCTGCGGCATGAAGCTCAAGATCGCCGCCAAGGTCGGCGCCGAGGATGCGGCCTGGTACGAACAGGTGATCGCGCCGTTGCTGACCGGCGGCGGGGTGGAGTTCATCGGCGAAATCGACGACAGCCAAAAACCCGCGTTCTTGTCAGGGGCGCGGGCGCTGCTGGTGCCGATCGATTGGCCGGAACCGTTCGGGCTGGTGATGATCGAGGCGATGGCGTGCGGCTGCCCGGTGATCGCCTACCGCAAAGGCTCGGTGCCCGAAGTGATCGAGGACGGGCTGACCGGCTTTATCGTCGATGACGTTCCCGGTGCGGTCGCGGCAGTCGGGCGGCTGACGGCACTGGACCGCGCTGCCGTGCGCCGCCGGTTCGAGGAGCGTTGGACCGCGCGGCGGATGGCCGATGAATACGTGGCGCTTTACCGGCGGCTCATTGCCCGGGCCGGGCGATAGCTGTGGCGGGCGTGCGCGCCGGCACTGCCCCGCGCCTCCCAGGCCCGGCCGTTGGCCAGCACCAGCCCAGCCGCCATAGTCACCGCCCACAACGGCTGGCGGAACGCCCACAGAATGCCATCGTTCACCATTGGCCAGGGTGTCGCCGGATAAGCGCCGCCGCTGCTAATCCAAAACGACCCGAACGGCATCGACGGCCACGCGTCGCCAAAAAACCACCGCTCCGTCTGATAGCCGAACAGGCTGGCGCCCGAAATCAGCAGCGCCGTGCTCACAACGAAAAGCATATTGCGGATCAGGCCGTCCGTGAACCCATTGCCTTCATGCATCGTGACCGGCCATTTCCTGCTTCAGATCGCCCGCGCATCGCTCACCAGGGCGGGCATCGAGCCTACCTCAGAGATCTTGCGTTTTAGTTAGCGGTTTATATGCCAAAAGTCAATTGAAATTTTTCAGCAACCGATCGCTGGCCGCGACCCCAATTTCGCCACCTTGCCTGCCTATCTCCCGCGCCGCAGGATCGGCCCATACC
The DNA here is from genome assembly GCA_025359905.1 of Rhodospirillales bacterium. Lineage (GTDB taxonomy): Bacteria > Pseudomonadota > Alphaproteobacteria > Acetobacterales > Acetobacteraceae > CAIPHQ01. Next base: position 3,678 of record JANYDF010000026.1, on the reverse strand, counting down.
AAAAGGACTCGCCTAGATGCGTATCGCCCAGATCGCCCCGCTGTTCGAAGCCGTGCCGCCCAAGCTGTATGGCGGCACCGAGCGCGTGGTTTCCAACCTCACCGAGGAATTGGTGGCGATGGGCCACGACGTCACGCTGTTCGCCAGCGGCGATTCCGTCACCGCGGCCAAGCTCGATGCGCCGTGGCCGCGTGCGCTGCGTCTGGACCCGGATATGCGCGACTGGCCGGCGACGTATGCAATTATGATCGAGCATGTGCGCCAGCGCGCGCACGACTTCGACGTGCTGCATTTTCATATCGACTACTGGCCGAACTCGGTGTTCACCCGCCAGGACACCCCGTTCCTGACCACGATGCACGGCCGGCTCGACCTTGCCGAGTTCGCCGCCGTCTACCGGATGTTTCCGCAAGTGCCGATGATCAGCATCAGCAACAATCAGCGCAAGCCGCTGCTGGATATCGGCTGGGCGGCCACCGTCTATCACGGCCTGCCGGAAAAACTGCTGACGCCGGTGCCGGTGCCGGCCGAGGAGCCGTATTTCGCGTTCCTCGGCCGCATCTCGCCGGAAAAAGGCATCGAACGCGCGATCCGCATCGCCAACGCCTGCGGTGTGAAGCTGAAAGTCGCCGCCAAGGTCGATAACGCCGACCGCGTGTATTACGACAACGACGTCGCCCCGCTGCTCAGCCATGGCAACATCGAATTCATCGGCGAGATCAACGACGCGCAAAAGCCCGCCTTCCTGTCCGGCGCCCGCGCGCTGCTGGTGCCGATCAATTGGGAGGAGCCGTTCGGCCTGGTGATGATCGAGGCGATGGCCTGCGCCTGCCCGGTCATCGCGTTCCGCCGCGGCTCGGTGCCCGAGGTGATGCGCGATGGGGTCAGCGGCTTCGTCGTCGATACGGTCGAGGAAGCGATTGCCGCCGCCGGTAAGCTCGATCGGATCGACCGCGCCGGCGTGCGCCGCTATTTCGAACAGCGCTTCACCGCGCGCCGCATGGCCCAGGACTATGTCGCGGTTTACGAGCGGCTGATCGCCGCCGCGAAGTAAGTCCCGCTGCCCAGCTGTTGCCGTGCCGCCGCGTCTGCTTGAATGACGGCATCGGGAGGATACAACGATGCCAACCATTTACGACGCGGCGCTGGCGGATCTCGCTGCGGTGTTCAGCCGCATCGATGACGCCAATGTGGAGGCCGCGATCGCTGAACTGGCCGCCGCCAAGCGGATTGCCTTTTACGGTTGCGGCCGCGAAGGGCTACAAATGCGTGGCTTCTGCATGCGGCTGTACCATCTCGGCCGCACCGTCACGATGGTCGGCGACATGAATGCATTCCCGGTCGGCCCTGGCGATTTGCTGTTCGTCACGGCGGGCCCCGGCTATCTGTCGACCGCCAGCGCGCTGATCGGGGTCGCCAAGAAAGACGGCGCGCGCACAATGCTGATCACCGCGCAGCCGGACGGCGCGACATCCAGGCTCGCCGACCGGCTGCTGATCCTGCCCGCGCAAACCATGGCCAATGATCGGGGGCCCAGTGTCTCGGTGCTGCCGATGGGCTCGGTGTTCGAAGGGGCGATGTTCGTGCTGTTCGAGGTGATGCTGCTGAAGCTGCGCGACCGGCTCGGCGTCACTGCCGAGGCGATGCGGGCCAACCATACCAACCTCGAATAGCGGACCGGCAATAGCCGCGCGCTGCCACCTCGCGTATTCTGCCGTGAAATCGGGGGAAACGCGGATGGCGACGTATCTGGGATTGGATATCGGCACCTCGTCGGTCAAGGCGCTGCTGATCGGCGCCGATCAGCGGGTGATCGCCATCGGCAACGCGCCGCTGGACGTATCCCGCCCGCACCCGCTGTGGTCGGAACAGAACGCCGAGGATTGGTGGCAAGCCACGCTGGCGGCGGTGGCCGAACTGCGCGCTGCGGCACCTGCGGCATGGGCGCAATTGGCTGGCATCGGTCTGTCCGGCCAGATGCACGGCGCGACATTGCTGGACGCGGACGGCTGCGTGCTGCGCCCGGCCATCCTGTGGAACGACGGCCGCAGCGGCGCGGAATGCGCCGAGTTGCACCGCATTTTGCCGGACCTGACCACGCGGGCGGGCAACATTGCCATGCCCGGCTTCACTGCGCCCAAGCTGTTATGGGTGCGCAATCACGAACCCGAGGTATTCGCCGCCACGGCGAAAGTGCTGCTGCCGAAGGACTACGTGCGCTTCCGCCTGACCGGCGCCTATGTCTCGGAGATGTCGGACGCGGCAGGCACGTTGTGGCTGAACGTCGCGGCGCGCGACTGGGACGACGCGCTGCTGGCCGCAACCGGGCTGACGCGCAGCCACATGCCAAGTCTGGTCGAAGGCTCCGCCGTTTCGGCGCATTTGTCGGCCAGTTTGGCGGCGGACTGGGGCGTGGCGGCGGTGCCGGTGGCGGGCGGTGGCGGCGACAACGCGGCCTCGGCGGTCGGCATCGGCGCGGTGCGGGCGGGCGAGGGGTTCCTCTCGCTCGGCACCTCCGGCGTGGTGTTCGCGGTGGCCAACCAATACGCTAGCGCGCCGGAACGCACGCTGCACGCCTTCTGCCACGCGGTGCCGGGCCGCTGGCACGGCATGTCGGTTATTCTGTCCGCCGCCGCGGCACTGTCCTGGGTGGCGGAAATTGTCGGCGAGAGCGATATCGCGGCACTGCTCGGCCGGGTGGAAGCATGGGCGACGCCCGAGCACCGCGCGCAGGCGCCGGTGTTTCTGCCGTATCTGAGCGGCGAGCGTACGCCGCATAACGATCCGGAGGCGAACGGTGTGTTCGCCGGTCTGCGCGCCGGGCACGGGCAGGAAGCTATGGTGTATGCGGTCCTGGAAGGTGTCGCGTTCGCGCTGGCCGATGGCCTGGACGTGCTGCGCGCCGCCGGTGCGCCGCTGACCAGTTGCTTTCTGGTGGGCGGCGGTGCGCGCAGCCGGTTCTGGGGGCAGATGCTGGCCGATGTGCTGGGCATTCCGCTGAGCCTGCCGGAAGGTGCCGAGACCGGCGCGGCATTGGGCGCGGCGCGGCTGGGAATGCTGGCGGCCGGTGCGGGGGACGAGGCTTCGGTTTGTTTCGCGCCGGACGTGTCGGCCGTGTTCACCCCGCATGCGGCAGCCGGCGCCGCATACGCGCCACGCTTGGCGCGCTACCGGGCCCTGTATCCGGCGGAGCGCGGCGCGCGCGGCGTGACGATCGGTATGGTCACGGCCGGTGATGCCTGACTTGGGAGTCGCGGCGCATTGACACCTGATAGTACGTCCCTCCAATGGGCAGGGTCACAGTAGCAAACTCCGCTACCACGCAGTAGCCTTCTGTATCCGACTATCAGGTCCGCCCCGTCCCGCGACTTAGTGCGTCCGGCCGCGCAAGGTGTGTTGCTGTTGCAGTGCTTCGAGCGTCCCGGTGGGTGGCCGGTTTGCGTGGTAGCATCGTGTATGATCGCGAGATTTTAGAGTCTGTCCGGGAACATCATGATGGATTGCAAAGTTTTCGTAACATGATCCGGATGGAGGCGAGGCGGAGGAAGGCGAGTGCTTTGCGGTTGAGGTTTTCCCAGTCCTTTGCGAGCCGGCGGCAGCGATTGAGCCAGGCGAGCGTGCGTTCGACGATCCAGCGCTTGGGCAGTATCTCAAAGCCTTGGGCGTGATCGGAGCGCT
>JANYDF010000107.1 GCA_025359905.1 Rhodospirillales bacterium | reverse complement strand
GGGAACACCCCCCGGATGCGGAGAACCAAACCATGACCACGATTGCGCTGTTCGGGGCGGGCGGCAAAATGGGCTACCGCTTGGCGACCAACCTAAAAGCCTCGCCGTACAGCGTGCGCCATGTCGAAGTCAGCGAGGCCGGGCGGCAGCGTTTGGCCGAGGGCCTGGGCTTCACCGCCGTCGCCCCCGATGCGGCGCTGGACGGCGCAGACGTCGTGGTGCTGGCGGTGCCCGATACGTTGATCGGCCGCGTGGCCGCCGGCATCTCGGCGCAATTGAAGCCGGGCACCATGGTGATCGTGCTGGACGCGGCGGCCCCGTTCGCCGGCCATCTGCCGAACCGCCCGGACCTGACCTATTTCGTCACCCATCCCTGCCACCCGCCGATCTTCAACGACGAGACCGACCCGGTGGCCAAGGCCGACCATTTCGGCGGCGTCGCGGCCAAACAGCACATCGTCAGTTCGCTGATGCAAGGCCCGGAGGCGCACTACGCCATCGGCGAGGCGATTGCCAAAGTGATCTGGGCCCCGGTGATGCGCTCGCACCGCGTCACGGTGGAACAGATGGCGCTGCTGGAACCCGGCCTGTCGGAAACCGTATGCGCCTCGCTGCTCGACGTGATGCGCGAAGCCATCGACGAAGTGGTGAAGCGCGGCGTGCCGAAACAAGCCGCGTACGACTTCCTGCTTGGCCACATGAACGTGCTGGCGGCCGTCACGTTCGGCGAAGTGCCCGGCGTGTTCTCCGACGCCTGCAACAAGGCCATCCAGTTCGGCAAACCCGCACTGATGCAGCCGGATTGGAAGCGGGTGTTCGAACCGGCGGAAATCGCCGCGAGCATTCAGCGGATTACCTGATACAGCGCGGCAGCGGCGCGGCCACGCCGTCGGAGGGAACCGGGCCGCCGCCATCGCGCAAGCCGAACAACCGGCGGCTTGACTCTCCGCCGCTTCGATTCCTACCGTGCGACGAAAGATAATGTCGTATCCGGGAATGGCGGTGACGCGATGAGCGACGGGATGCTGTTCAGCAACGCCTTGGTGCTGGACGTGGTGGCCGGAACCTACCTGCCGGATCAGCACGTGCTGGTGCGCAACGGACGGATTGCCGAAATCGCCCGCGTCGCTCCGGCGTGGGACGGCGCAAAATACGACCTCAAGGGCCGGGTGCTGATGCCGGGCCTGTGCGACGGCCACGTGCACGTCACCGCGATCAGCGCCGATTTCGCTACGCTGGTGCACACGGCGCCGAGCTACATCACCGCCAAGGCCGGTGGAATCCTGCGCGGCATGCTGATGCGCGGCTTCACCACGGTGCGCGACGCGGGCGGCGCGGATTACGGACTGGCGCAGGCGGTGGACGAAGGTTTGCTGCCAGGGCCGCGCATTTTGTTTTGCGGCCACGCGCTGTCGCAAACCGGCGGTCACGGCGACGTGCGCGGCGCTGGCGATAACAGCATCAACGGATGTTTCTGTTGCGCCGGGTTCGGCTTGGTCGCCGACGGTGTGGACGCGCTGCGCAAAGCCTGCCGCGAGGAAATCCGCAAAGGCGCCACGCAGATTAAATTGATGGTCTCGGGCGGCGTCGCCTCGCCGACCGACCGGATCGACAGCACGCAGTTCTCGATGGACGAACTGCGCGCGGCGGTCGAGGAAGCCGAGGCGGCGAATATTCCTGTCATGGCGCATGCCTATACGGCGCGCGCCATCAATCGGGCGCTGCGCGGCGGGGTGGACTCCATCGAACACGGCAATCTGCTCGACGATAGTTCGGTGGCGCTGTTCCGCGAGACCGGCAAGTTCCTGGTGCCGACGCTGTCCACCTACCGGGCACTGGCCGACGAAGGACTGGCGGCCGGGATGCCGGCCCCGCTGCATGCCAAGGTGTTTCAGGTGCTCGACGCCGGGTTACAGGCGCTGGAGCGGGCGCATCGCGGCGGCGTGACGATGGTGTACGGCAGCGACCTGCTTGGGCCGATGCACAAGCACCAACTGCTCGAATTCGCCCTGCGCGGCGAGGTGCAGCCGGCAATTGACGTGATCCGCGCCGCCACCGTCAACGCCGCCGCCCTGTTCCGCCGCAGCGGCGAATTGGGCGTGGTGGCGCCGGGCGCGCGGGCCGATTTGCTGGTGGTCGACGGCGACCCGCTGCGCAACCTCGCTGTGTTGCGCGATCCGGAACGCAACTTGCGCGCCATTGTGAAGGACGGCGTATTCTATCGTAATACTCTTGCGGATCTGTAGAGAGCAGCACGCATATGGCAGCGCCCAAAGTGGATATTTCCGTCGATGAGCAAACCGGCGCCTGGAGCACCGGCGGCATGCCGATGCTTTACGTGCCGCGTCACTTCATGATGGGGGTCATGCGGACAGTCTACGAGGCGCTTGGCGAAGCAGCGGCGGATCAGCATTTCTACAAATCCACCGCCGATGCCGCGTATCGCTGGTGCGCCATGGAGGCCACACAGACCGGACTCGCAGGCATTGACGTGTTTCACCACTACATGCGCCGCCTGTCCGAGCGCGGCTGGGGTTTGTTCGACGGTTCCGGCATCGACCCGCTCAACGGGACAGGGCGTGTGCTGCTGCGCCACTCATCGTTCGTGGCCGATGCCCTGAACACCCAAACGGCGCCGTTGGCCAAAAAGACCTGCGGCTTTTGCGCTGGCTGGGCCCCTGGCGCCTTGGCCTGGGTCAGCGATACGCAGCGGCGCGGCTGGCGGCTGCACGGGCGCGAACGGCGCTGTGCTGCTGAAGGGTTCGACGTTTGCGAATTTATCGTCGAAGCCGCGTGACAGGCGCCGATATTCCTGCCAAAGAATCCCACTTCGTGATGCGAAAGACGCTCCGCAGCCGGAAGCTCCGGGCGCGGGGTTAAATGCCAAACGCAAAATAACTGGGGGACTGTATGAGCAAGCTGAAAATGGCCCTGCGCGCCGGATTGCTGGCCGCGTCCGCTTTGGCGATTGCCGCCACGCTGCCGGTCAGCGCCCGCGCGGCGGGCACGCTGATTTGGGGCATGCCGGCCGAAACCGATATTCTCGATCCGCACGCCACCGGCGGCTGGAGCACCTATCAGGTCACTTATCAAATCTTCGAGGGCCTCGCCAAAGAAGATCTGACCAAAGCCGACGTCGCCTCGCCGCCGCTGGTGCCCGGCCTTGCCACGTCGTGGGATATTTCGCCGGACGGCACGGTGTACACCTTCAAGCTGCGCCCGGGCGTCAAGTTCCACGACGGCACGGCGTTCGACGCGGCGGCGGTGAAGTTCAACTTCGAGCGGTTCTGGGACGAAAGCTCGCCGAACTTCTACAAGAAGGCCAAGGCCTTCGTGATCGCCTACACCAAATGGATCAAGGCGGTCGAAATCGTCGACCCGATGACAGTGAAGGTCACGCTGAAGGCGGCCAACTATCAGTGGCTGCGCCAGGGCCTGCAAAGCTACGGCCAACCATTGATGGTCAGCCCGGAAGCGGTGAAGAAATACGGCAACGACGGCATAGCGCTGCACCCGATCGGCACCGGGCCGTTCCGGTTCGTGCAGCGCGACCAGGGCGTCAAGACGGTGATCGAGCGCAACCCGGACTACTGGGGCACGCCCGCGAAACTCGACCGCATCATCATCCGCCCGCTGCAAGACCCGGCGACGCGGGTGAATGCACTGGAAAATGGCGAAGTGCAGATCATCAGCACGCCGCCATGGGATGAAATTCAACGCCTGGTCGATGCCGGGTTCAAGCTGTCCACCAGCCCGAACGTGCCGTACATCAACTTCATCCATCTGAACTTCAAGAACCCTGCGATTGCCGATATCCGGGTGCGCAAGGCGATCAACATGGCAATCGACCGCGAGGGGATCGCCAAGGAAATCTACCGCAGCACGGGCCGCGCCGAATACGGCATGCTGTCGCCGGGCACCGATGCTTACGACCCGAAATTCGCCAGCTACAAATACGATCCTGACGGCGCCAAGAAGCTGCTGGCCGAAGCCGGGTTCGCCAACGGGCTGAAACTGACCTTCGAACTCGCCCAGTACGGCACCGGCGAAATCGTCGAGACCTGGATTCAGCGCGACCTGAAGAAAGTCGGCATTGATGTCGAGCTGAAGAAATACGAGTGGATCACCTACATGGGCAAATGGGCCGGCGGCATGGGCCCAGACGTTGCGATGAATACCATCGGCTGGGGCATGTCCACGCCAGCCTGGATCGACATCGTCTCGCGTTGCGACAGCGCGCCGCCGGGCGGCATCAATTCCGGCTGGTACTGCAACAAGGAAGTCGACAAGCTGCTGGACGCGGCGATTCTGGAGCGTGATACCGCGAAGATGAAGGACATCTACCAGAAGGCCAACCGGCTGATCATGGACGATGCCGCCTTCGTCCCGACCATCGACGATTTGCAGCCCATAGTGCTGTCGCCGAAGGTCAAGGGCTTCGTCAATCCGCCGGAGGACTGGTTCGACCTGTCCATCGTCTCGCTCGACTAACACCGACACACCGGCGGCGGGCAGCGCGCCCGCCGCCGTTTCGATCCGGCGGAGGCATTTTGGGCAGATTTCTCGGTCATCGCTTGCTTGGCGTGCTGCCCGTGATGTTCGGGGTGTCGGTTATCATCTTCATTCTGATGCATCTGGCGCCGGGCGACGTGGCCACCGTTTTGCTCGGGCCGCAAGCGACCGAGGTCGCCAAAACCGAATTGCGCCATGCGCTGGGGCTGGATCAGCCGCTGCCGCTGCAATACGGCAAGTGGCTGTTGCGCACTGTCACCGGCGATTTCGGCACCTCGATTGCAACCCAATTGAACGTCGCCGCCCTGGTGTTGCCGCGCTTCCTCAACACGCTGGTGCTGACCGTAGCCAGCCTGCTGCTGGCCATTGTGATCGGCTATTCGGTGGGGCTGTTCGCCGCATTGCGGGCGCGCTCGGTGTTCGACCGGGTGACCATCACCGTAACACTGCTGGCGGGCAGCACGCCGCCGTTCTGGCTGGGGCTGATCCTGGTGTTGCTGTTCGCCATCCGGCTGCGCTGGCTGCCGGTATCGGGCATGGTCGATATGGCGGGGGATGGGGGCGCGCTGGACGTGCTGCGCCATCTGGTGCTGCCCGCCGTCACCACCGCACTCGGCCCGGCGGCCATCATCACCCGCATGGTGCGCAGTTCGATCCGCGAGGCGCTGGACCGGCCGCATGTGCGGGTGGCGCGCGCCAAGGGGCTGAAGCGCGGCGCGCTATTGCGGCGCCACGTGATATTGAACGCGCTGCCGCCGATCATCACCATCACCGGGCTGCAACTCGGCTATTTGCTCGGCGGCGCGCTGCTGACTGAAGTGGTGTTTGCGTGGCCCGGCCTGGGCGCGCTGTTGTACGATTCGATCACCGCGCGCGACATGCCAGTGGTGCAGGCCACCACGCTGCTGATTGCGCTGTCGTTCGTGCTGGTGAACATCGCCGTCGATGTCATCAACGTGTTGCTCGATCCCCGCTTGCGGGAAGCCTGAGCCATGAGTGCCGCGCAAATAGCGCCGCCCCGGCCGTTCCGTCAGCGCCATTGGCGGCTGGCCGCGTTCGGGCGCGACTGGGCGGCAGTGGCTGCCGCGCTGTTGCTGCTGACCATCGGCGGCATGGCGGTGCTGGCGCCGCTGATCGGCGCGTACGACCCGTACGAGGCCAACAACTTGCTGCGCTTCGCCCCGCCCGGCGCACCCGGCCATAGTCTCGGCACCGATCAGCAAGGCCGCGACATGCTGGCCCGGCTGGTCTGGGGCGGACGGGTCTCGTTGCTGGTCGGCGTGGTGCCGACCGTGCTTGCCAGTATCATCGGCCTCGGCCTGGGCATTCTGGCAGGCTACGCGCGCGGCATCGTCGATCAGATAATCATGCGTGTGCTGGACGTGCTGTTTGCCTTCCCGATGGTATTGCTGGCCATCGCGGTGGCGGGCGTGCTCACGCCGGGTGTCGGCACCGAGATCGTCTCGATCACCATCGTGCTGATCCCGTATGTCGGGCGGCTGGCGCGCACCGCGACGCTGAGCGTGGTGACCATGCCGTATATCGAGGCCGCGCGGGCGGCGGGCGGCTCGCCACTGGCGATCCTGTTGCGCTACGTGCTGCCGAACGTGCTGAGCCCGATTGTGGTGTACGCAACGACCTTGATGGGCCTGATGATCGTTGTCGGCTCCGGCTTGAGCTTTCTCGGCCTTGGCGTGCAGCCGCCGGTGGCGGATTGGGGGGCCATGGTGGCCGATGGCCGGGTGGTGCTGCGCCGCGCCCCGCATGTCACGGTGTTGCCCGGCGTGGTGATCCTGGCGGTGTCGCTGGCGTTCAACTTCCTCGGCGACGGCCTGCGCGACGCGCTCGATCCGCGCACGGGCCGCCGATGAGCGGGCCGTCGATGACCGGGCCGTCGATGAGCGGGGGGGATATCGCACTGGATGTCCGCAACCTGCGCACCCGCTTTGGTCCGCAGCACGGCGGCGTGATCGCGGTGGACGGCGTGAGCCTGACGCTGCGCCGGGGCCGGACCACGGCGCTGGTCGGTGAATCGGGCTCGGGCAAGTCGGTAACGGCACTCTCGATCATGGGGCTCATCGAGCCGCCGGGGCGGGTGATCGATGGCACGGTGCTGCTCGATGGGCGCGACTTGCGGACGGCCAGTGACCGCGAGATGGAGGCCATTCGCGGTGCGCGGATCGGCATGGTGTTTCAAGACCCGCTGACCTCGCTCAACCCGGCCTTGACCATCGGCAGCCAGATTGCCGAGACCATCCTGGCGCACGAACCCGTCTCGGCAGCGGCGGCGCACGCACGCGCGGTGACGTTGCTGGAGCATGTCGGCGTGGCCGACGCGGCGGCGCGGGCGCAGGACTACCCGCATCATTTCAGCGGCGGCATGCGCCAGCGCGTGCTGATCGCCGCCGCCATTGCCTGCCGCCCCGGCATCATCATCGCCGACGAACCGACCACGGCGCTGGATGTGACGGTGCAGGCCAAAATCCTGCGCCTGCTGCACGATCTGCAACAGGAAATGCACGCCTCGCTGTTGCTGATCACCCACGATCTCGGCGTGGTGGCCTCGATGGCCGACGACGTGCTGGTGATGTACGCCGGGCGCGTGCTGGAACACGCCGACGTGGACACGCTGTTTCACGCGCCGAAGCATCCGTACACCCGCGCGCTGCTCGGCTGCATCGCGGGCATTGAGGATGACCGCACCGCCCCGCTGCAACCCATTGAAGGCTTGCCGCCCGACCTGCGCAACCCGCCGCCCGGCTGCCGCTTCGCACCACGCTGCGTGCATGCGGTGGCCGCGTGTACTGCGGCAGTGCCAGCGCTGCAAACGATCGCAGACGGCCACAGCGTTGCCTGCTTCCGGGCCATGGAGGCGCTGGGCGATGACTGAGACGCTGTTGACGGTCGCAGGGCTGAGCAAGAGCTTTCGTGCGCGCGGCACCGGATTGTTCCGCCGCCCGGTACGCGCGGTGTCCGACGTGAGCTTCACGTTGCAGCGCGGCGAAACGCTCGGCTTGGTGGGCGAAAGCGGTTGCGGAAAATCGACGCTGGCGCGGCTGGTGCTAAACCTGATCCCGCCCGACAGCGGCCACGTGACCATCGGCGGCGACGCGTTCACGCGCGCTGGGCGTGAGGCGCAGCGCCGGTTGCGGCGGCGTATGCAGATTGTGTTTCAGGACGCGCTGTCCTCGCTCAATCCACGCATGACGGTGGGCGTCAACATTGCTGAACCACTGCGGCTGCAAGGCATCGGCAATGCCGCCGAACGCCGCGAGGCCGCGCATGGATTGCTTGAACGGGTCGGGCTGCGCGTGCAGGACGCCGAGCGTTATCCGCACGAATTCTCCGGTGGCCAATGTCAGCGGATCGCCATTGCCCGCGCCTTGATCCTCAAGCCGGACATCGTGGTGTTCGATGAAGCGGTGTCGGCGCTGGACGTGTCGATCCGCGCGCAGATCTTGCGGCTGGTGCTCGATCTGCAACAGCAATTGGGGCTGTCGTATATCTTCATTTCGCACGATCTGGGCGTGGTGAAGCGGGTGTCCGACCGCATTGCAGTGATGTACCTCGGCCGCATCGTCGAAATCGGGCCGGCCGATGAATTGGTGCGCGGGCCGCTGCACCCGTACGCGGAAGCGTTGCTGCGCGCCATCCCCATCGCCGACCCGCGCCGGATGCGGGTGCGCGACCTGGGCTTGGCCGAGGGCGAGGCCGCCAGCCCGATGAACCCGCCGGATGGCTGCGCGTTCCATCAGCGCTGCACGCGCCAACTGGCAATCTGCGCCAGCGATATTCCCGCCGTGCATCACGTTTCGCCTGGCCGCAGCACCGCCTGTTTCCTGCACGCCTCCCCCGCCGCCAGCAGGCAGGCGGCAGACTGATCAGACCGTCTCGGTCACTTTGCGCAGATGCGACGGCCGGTCCGGATCGTGGCCCCGGGCGCGGGCGGTTTGTTCGGCGAGTCCGTAGAACGACAGCAACATTGCCAGCGGGTCGAGCACGCTGTGTCCGGTGGCGGTAAACGGCAGGCGATTGGGTGCCGCCGGGCCGTCCTCGCAGGTGAACACTTGCCCGCCAGCAGCCGCCAGCCGGTCAATCGCAGTGCCCATCGCGGCGTGGGCAGCGTCGCGCGGACGGAACGCCAACACCGGGAAGCCTGGGTGCAGCAATTGCAATGGCCCGTGCATAACCTCGGCACCACTGAACGCCTCGGCATGCAGCACCGAGGTCTCTTTCAATTTTAAGGCCGCTTCCATGGCCACCGGATAGGCCGGACCGCGTGCGATCACGTAGGCCGACTGCGCCTGAATCAGCATCGGCAGCGGCGCCGTCCAATCGGCGGCGTTGGCGCGGTCGAGCGCCTGCGGCAAGTCGCGCGCCGCTCCGCCCAGCGCGTCGTCCTGCTGCCATGCGCCGATCAGCGCGGCCAGCACCGCCGCCGAGCCGATGCAGCTTTTGGTGGCGGCAACGCTGCGTTCCGGCCCGGCCTGCAGCGGCAGCACCGCGTCGGCCTCGCGCGCCAGCGGTGAGTCCGCATCGTTCACCACCGCCACCGCGAACGCGCCCGCCGCGCGCGCGGCAGCTTGCAGGGTGACGATGTCGGGGCTTTGACCGGACTGCGAGACCGAAATCAGCAGCGCGCCATCCAGGCGCAGCGGCGCGCGATAGATCGAGGCGACCGAGGGACCGATGGAGGCCACCGGAATGCCTGCCAGAATTTCCAGCGCATACTTGAAATAGCTGGCAGCATGGTCGGACGAGCCACGCGCGCAGGTGACCACGTAGCGGGGCGCGAGCCGCCGCAGTCTGGCGCCGAGGTCGCGCAGCGCTGCCGCTTCATGGTCGAAAAACCGCGCCACGGCAGCCGGGGTTTCGGCAATCTCGGCGGCCATCAACGTGCTGGCGGTCATGCGGCGCGGCCTTTCATTGCTTTGGAACGGCAGTTCGGGCCAAGGCCAGCGCGCCATCCATCGCATCGCCCTGCGGCGGCACCATCACGGTGGCAAATCGCTCCGGCAAGCGGGCAAGATACACGTCCGTGAGGCCGCCCATCAAACATACGCGGCGCGCGCCGAGTGCGACCAGCCGGTCGAGCAGATGCGCCGCCTCGGCGACGGCATTGGCAAGCAGCTGGTTGGCGACCGGATCGTGCTGGGCTGCATGGTCCAGCACCAATGGCACGAACGCGGCATAGTCGCGCGGTTTGGCGGTGGCCGCCCATTCCACCGCGTGCGCTGGGCTGCCGCCCAAGCCCGCCATGACCGCATCGGTCAATGCCGTTTGCTGCTCCAGCCCATCGACGGCCGAGACAGCGGCCCGCGCGGCGGCGCGGCCAAGAATGGCGCCGGATGCGTCATCGGACACCGCAAAGCCCCAGCCGCCGACCGTGGTGGTTTTGCCGCCGACAATGGCCAGCCCCTGCGAGCCGGTGCCGGCGATCAGGATCGCCCCATCGCCGCCGCCATGCGCGCCCAGACAGGCAATTTCGGCATCGGACGCGACCGCAATGGCCGCAAACGGCCAGCGCGCGGCGCGCACGCCATCGGCCAAACTTGGCACGTTGGCGCCCGCCAGTCCAAAGCCACCGCGGGTTTTCGCCTTGGCCGCAGCATCCAGCCCGGCTGCCGCGAAGGCGCTGTCAGCCGCTTGCAGAATGGCCGCGACCGAAACATCGACACCGAGGGTCACGTTAGCCGCACCGGCCACGCCCTCGCCCAGCGTGCGCCCGGCGGCATCGGTGACGCGCGCGCGGCAGGTGGTGCCGCCGCCATCGATCCCAAGATAAAATCGCTCGCTCATCGCCGCCTCCACGCCGGTTATAGTGTGCGCACGCGCCAAATCTTGCCGTCAATAGTGCGGCGGCGTGATGATCCAGACCACTTGGGCCGCCACCTTGCCCGGATTGGCGCAGCGATGCGGCGTGGTGCTCTTGAACGAAAAGCTGTCGCCAGCCTCCAGGCGGAAATAGCTTTCGCCGATCCACAAATCCATCGTGCCGGACAGCACGTAACCCGCCTCAGCCCCGTCATGGCTATAGAAATCGCTGTCCGAGCCGGGCTCGATCACACTGAGCAGCATCTCCAGCGGGCCGTTCAGATTGGGCGACAGCAGCTCCTCATGAATGCCGGTGCCGGTGAACGACATTTTGCGGCGCCGTCCGGCGCGCACGATGAAGTCGCGCTCGCCAGCCGGTCCCTGCACTTCCGGCTGGAAAAACCAGTTCATGTGCACGCCGAGCAGATCGGCCAGCTTCTTCAACGTGCCAATCGGCAGCTTCGAGCGGTCGCGTTCGATCTGGCTGAGATAGCCGATCGACACGCCAACTGCATCGGCCACTTGTTGCAGCGTCAGTCCCTTGACCCGGCGCAGTTCGCGCAACTGCGCGCCGATGCCGATCCCATCCATCAAGCGCGCAGGCGCAGGTTTTCAGGATCGAACAACGGCTCGCTGCCCACCGTGGCCGCGCGGTTCTGTCCGAAAATCTCGATGTCCACTTTGGTGCCGGGTGCAGCCAAATCGGCCCGCACATAGGCCAGGGCGATGCTTTTGTTCAGCGTAAAGCTCCAGCCGCCGGACGTGACGATGCCCGCGTTGACGCCGCCGTGGAAAATCGGCGCGCAGAACGGCACATCGGCGTCGCCGTCGTCATCGAGTGTCAGCGGAACAAACCGCCGCGCAATGCCGCGCGCCACTTCCGCCGCCACCGCATCGCGGCCCTGAAACACCGGCTTTTGCAGGGAAACGAAACGCTCCAGCGAGGCTTCGTGCGCCGTGAAGCCAGTTTCCAGATCGGACTTCCAACCGCGATAGCACTTGTCCAGCCGCAGCGATTCCATCGCGTACAGCCCGAAATCGCGCATCCCGAATGCCGCGCCCGCCGCCCAGGCCGCCGCATAAATACCTGGCAACTCGGCCATCGGCGCGTGCAACTCCCAGCCGAGCTCGCCGACATAGTTCACCCGCATGGCGAACACCTCGCATCCGGCAACAACGATCCGCTTGGCGCTGAGCCAAGGAAACGCCGCGTTGGACAGATCGGCCTCGGTGATCCGCGCCAGCACATCGCGGGCGCGCGGTCCGGCGATGATCAGCGACCCGATGGCCGCCGAGACGTTGTCGATGGTGACCGAGCCATCGGCGGGCAAGCCCGATTGCAACACGTCCAGATCGTGCCACTCCGAAATGGCGGCCCCAATCAGATTGAACGCATCCGGCGCGGTGCGCGTGATGGTGAATTCGCTCAGCAGCTTGCCCTGCTCCGTCAGCACGTAAGCGAGACTGACACGGCCCAAATTTGGCAGACGTGAGCAACTCAGCCGATCGAGATAAGCTGCAGCGCCAGGGCCGGAGACTTCGAATTTGGTGAAACCAGGCAGATCGAGAATCCCCACGGCTTCCCGTACCGCCTTGACCTCGGCACCCACCACATCCAGCCAGCTTTTACTGCGCCGGAACGACAGCGTATGTTCGGCCACCGTGTGCGCCGGATCGAAGAAGATCGCCCGCTCCCAGCCGCTGCGCGCGCCGAAATGCGCGCCCTTGGCCTTCAGCGTTTCATACAGCGGCGAGGTTTGCAGCGGGCGGCCAGCGGGCTTTTCCTCGTTGGGAAACGCCGGGGCGTATTCGTTCTGATAAACCTCAATAGCCTTGGCCGTGGTGTAGACCTGATCGGCATAGCCGGTGTAACGGCGGCGGTCGAACGACCACAAATCCCATTCCGGCCCGCCATACACCACCCATTCGGCCAGCGCCTTGCCCGCACCGCCCGCCTGCGCGATGCCGAAGGAAAACGTGTTGGCGTGGTAGAAATTCTTCAACCCGCGCTCCGGGCCGATATACGGGTTGCCGTCCGGTGAATACGGAATCGGACCGTTAATCACGCGGCGCACCCCAGCATTGGCCAGCGGAGGCACCCGTTCCATCGCCGCCTGAATATAGGTGTCCAGGCGGCCGAGATCGTCGTTCCACAATTTGAAAGCGAAATCTTCTGGCACGCCGTCCAGCCACATCGGCGTGGCCTGCCATTCGTATGGGCCGAGAATGAAGCCGTGGCGTTCCTGGCGCAAATAATACGACACATCCGGGTCGCGCATCAGCGGCAGGCGCTCACTGCGCGCCACCAATTCGGGCACATCCTCGGTCACTAAATACTGGTGCGACATGGTCACTATGGGCAGCGAGCGGCCAACCAGCGCCATCACCTCGCCCGCCCGGTAGCCCGCCGCATTCACCACGTTGTCGGCGATAATCTCGCCGTCTTTGTCGGTCGTCACCCGCCAGCGCCCATCCGGCAATTGCGCCAGTGCCGTCACCTTGGTGAACCGCTTAATCTTGGCCCCCAGATCGCGCGCCCCCTTGGCCAGCGCCTGGGTCAACTGCGCCGGGTCGATGTCGCCGTCGTACGGGTCCCATAATGCGCCCTTCAAATCGTCCAGCGTGATCAGCGGATGCTTCTCGACGATCTCGGCGGGCGTCAGGATGTCGTATTCCATGCCGTTGGACCGCGCCATGGCGCGCACATGGGCGAATTCATCCATGCGTTCTTGTGTGTGCGCCAAGCGCACCGCGCCGACGACATGGTAATTCATCGGGTAATCGACCTCATCGCCCAGACGGCGATACAGATCGGCAGAATATTTTTGCAGCTTTAGCGAACCCCAGCCGGTCGAATAAGTCGGGCAATTGCCCGCCGCGTGCCATGTGGACCCGGAGGTCAACTCGTTCTGTTCCAACAGTAGGCAATCTGTCCAGCCCAGCTTGGCCAAATGATACAGCGAACTGACGCCAACCGCGCCGCCACCGATAATCACAACGCGCGCATGGTCCGCCATTCTGATGGGCCTTTCCGGTTCCGGCTTGGGAGGCGCCGAGCAGCATAATCCAGAAAAATTCATCTTCACAAGAATGAAAGTTTCCCATAATTTTTCATCAACGATATAAGCTGACATGGAGGATCGCTCGTGGCTGATCTACCGAAGCGCGCCCAGGTGGTCATCGTCGGCGGCGGCATCGTCGGCTGTAGCGTCGCGTATCACCTGACTCTGCGTGGCTGCACCGACGTGGTGCTGCTGGAGCGCAAGAAGCTCACCAGCGGCACCACATGGCACGCCGCCGGGCTGGTCGGCCAGTTGCGCGCCACGCACAACCTGACCCGCCTCGCGCAATACACCGCACAGCTTTACACCACGCTGGAACAGGAAACCGGCCAGGCCACCGGCTTCAAGCAAATCGGCTCGCTGGCGGTCGCCACGAACGATCAGCGCATGGAGGAACTCAAGCGCGGAGCAGCCATGGCGCGCTGCTTCGGCCTGGACGTTCACGTGCTGACGCCGCAACGCGCGCAGGAATTGTGGCCGTTGCTGAATACCGATGATCTGGTGGGCGCGGTGCATCTGCCGAAGGACGGCCAGACCAACCCGATCGACACCACGCAGGCGCTGGCCAAGGGGGCGCGCAGCCGTGGTGCCCGGGTGTTCGAGGACATCAAAGTTACCGACATCGTGGTGGAAAACGGCCGCGCTATCGGCGTGCGCACCGCCAGCGGCGATATCCAGGCCGGCATCGTGGTGAATTGCGCCGGCATGTGGGCGCGCGAGCTCGGTGCCAAGGCCGGAACCACCGTGCCGTTGCACGCCGCCGAGCATTTCTACATCGTCACCGAGCCAATCGCGGAGTTGCAGCGCCATCTGCCGGTGCTGCGCGACGCCGACGGCTGCACATACTTCAAGGAGGACGCAGGCAAGTTGCTGGTCGGCTGGTTCGAGCCGGTGGCGAAGCCCTGGGGCATGCAAGGCATCTCGGAAGAATTCAGCTTCGACCAGTTGCCGGCCGATTTCGACCATATCGAACCGCTGCTGGCCGGGGCAATCAAGCGCGTGCCGGTTTTGGGCAAGGCGGGCATTCAACTGTTCTTCAACGGGCCGGAGAGCTTTACGCCGGACGACCGCTATCTGCTGGGCGAAACGCCGGAAGTGCGCAACCTGTTTGTCGCCGCCGGATTCAATTCCATCGGCATCCAGTCGGCGGGCGGCGCTGGCAAGGTGCTGTCGGATTGGATCGTCGACGGGCATCCGCCGATGGATTTGTGGGACGTCGATATCCGCCGGATGATGCCGTTCCAGCGCAACAAGACCTACCTGCAAGCGCGCACGGTTGAAGGGCTGGGCTTGCTGTATGCGATGCATTGGCCATTCCGCCAGCCGGAAACCGCGCGCGGCGTGCGGCGCTCGGCGCTGCACGCGCCGCTTAAGGCCGCCGGGGCCTGCTTCGGCGAAACCGCAGGCTGGGAGCGGCCCAATTGGTTCGCGGCCCCCGGCGAAACGCCCGAATACCGCTACAGCTACCAGCGGCAAAACTGGTTCGATGCCTCGGCTGCCGAGCATCGCGCGGTGCGTGAGGCGGCCGGCCTGTTCGATCAATCCTCGTTCGCCAAATACATTGTCGAAGGCCCGGATGCCGAAGCAGTGCTGAACCGCATCTGCGCCAACGACGTCGCCGTGCCGGTTGGCAAAATCGTCTACACGCAATGGCTGAACGAACGCGGCGGCATCGAGGCTGATTTGACCGTCACGCGCGAAGCGGCGGATCGGTTTCTGGTTGTAACAGCGGCGGCGGCGCAGACGCGCGATTTGGCATGGCTGAAGCGCCACATTCCAGATGGCGCCAGGGCCGTGGCGTTCGATGCCACCTCCGGCACCGCGATGCTGGGTGTGATGGGTCCGCGCGCGCGCGATCTGCTGGCAACGCTGACCGATGCGGATTTGTCGAACGCGGCATTCCCGTTCGCCACCTCGCAGATCATCGACCTCGGCTACGCCCGCGTGCGCGCCAGCCGAATCACTTATGTTGGCGAACTGGGCTGGGAACTTTACGTGCCCACCGAATTTGTCCACGGCGTCTACGAGACCATCATCGCGGCAGGCGAAGCGTTCGGCCTGAAGCACGCGGGCTATCACGCGCTGAATTCGCTGCGGATGGAAAAGGCCTACCGCCATTGGGGCCACGACATCACCGATGAGGACACGCCGTTCGAAGCCGGGCTGGGTTTCGCAGTCGCGATGAACAAAGCCGGTGGCTTCATCGGGCGCGACGCGTTGCTGGGCCAGAAACAACGCGGCCTGACCCGGCGGCTGGTACAGTTCGCGCTGCACGACGCCGAGCCGCTGCTGTACCATAACGAGCCGGTGTTGCGCGACGGGGCGATTGCCGGGCGCATCACCTCGGCGATGTACGGGCACACCATCGGCCGCGCCATCGGCCTAGGCTACATCTCCAACAATGGCGAGCCGGTTACTGCGGACTTCGTCAACAGTGGACGCTACGAGATCGACATCGCCGGGGTGCGCCACCCCGCGACGGCATCGCTGAAACCGCTGTACGATCCGGCCAATCTGCGCGTGCGGGGCGGCTGACATGAGCGGCGGCTACATCATCGGGCTCGACTACGGCACATTGTCGGCGCGCGGCGTGCTGATCGATGCCGCATCCGGCCGCATCGAAGCCAGTCACACCCACACCTACCGTCACCGGGTGATGTCCGACACGCTGCCCGATGGCACACGCCTGCCGCCCGCCTGGGCATTGCAACATGCGCCAGACTATACCGAGGCAGCCGAGCAGATTCTGGGCACAATCGGGCGCGGCAAGATCGTCCACGGCATCGGCTTGGGCTTCACCGCCAGTTCCCCGCTGCCCGCGCGCGCCGATGGCACGCCGCTCTCGGTGTTGTATTCCGATCAGCCGCACGCTTACGTCAAACTTTGGAAACATCAGGCGGCGCAACCTTGGGCGGACCGCCTGAACGCGGCGCATGGCAAGTTCATGGACCCGTTCGGCGGCAAGGTGTCGGCGGAATGGTTGCTGGCAAAAGCAGCGCAATTGGCCGACGAGGCCCCCGCGTTGTGGGTGGCGGCGGACCGCTTCATCGAAGGCGGCGACTGGCTGGTGTGGCAGTTCACCGGCCAGGAAGCCCGCAGCCAAGGCTTCGCCGCCTATAATACCAAATCTCGTGGGAAAGAACCCGTGATCTATTTGATCGTCATCGCCGGGCTTGACCCGGCGATCCATGCCAACGCTCGGTGTTAGACGCGAGATGCTCTGTGCGGCGCCATGGATTGCCGGGTCAAGCCCGGCAACGACGATGAGTCTTGGTCAGCGAGATCTGGTATAAGGCGCAATTTCAACCAGGGATCGGCTACCCCGATGCAATCCCCGGTCTGCTGCCCAAGCTGGCCAACCCGTTCCCCATCGGCCATGCCGCCGGCGGCCTCTCGGCCGAATGGCGCGAACGCACCGGCATTCTGGGCAGCACCGCCGTGGCGGTCGCGGTGATCGACTCGCACATCGTCATGCCAGCCGTCGGTGCGGTCGAAGCCGGGACGCTGGTCGGCGCGCTGGGCACCTCCGCGGCGTTCCTGTTGCTCGACGATCAGCAGCGCCCGCTCCCCAAGGGGCTCGAAGGCGTGGCCAAGGACGGCGTGCTGCCGGGCTTTTGGTGCTACGAGGCCGGGCAGGCGGGATTCGGCGATATGCTGGATTGGTTCGTCAGCGCCTTTCCGCGCGCCGATCAGCCGGCCGAAAACTTCGCCCGCTACAATGCCGCCGCTGCAGCACTGCAACCGGGGCAAAACCACCTCATTGCATTGGACTGGTGGAACGGCTGCCGCGTGCCGTTCGGCGATGCCTCATTGAGCGGAATGCTGCTCGGGTTCAATCTGCAAATCACCTCGGCCGGCATCTACCGCGCTTTGCTCGAATCGCTGTGCTTTGGCGCCCGCACCATCATCGAACACATGGCAGCCGGTGGCGCGCCCATCCAGCGCATCCTGCTGACCAGCGGCCTGTCCAGCAACAACCCGCTGCTGATGCAAATGATGGCCGATGTGCTGGGCCGCACCATCCAGGTGCCACAGATCGCCCATGCCACGGCGGTGGGGGCGGCCATTCATGGCGCGGTCGCCAGCGGCGTGGTGAGCGGCTACGCCGACGGCGCGCGGCGATTTGGCGCGGCCAGTTTTGCCGACTGGCACCCCAACCCGGCAACCGCCGCCACCTACGGCAAGCTGTTCGCACAGTATTTGGCGCTATCGCACAATACCGTGGTGCGCCACGCGATGCATGTGCTGAACGATTGAGGCTACCGCCACGCTTCGCCAACCCGCGATAAATAAGCAATCCAGGCGCCGATCCCGTCCCATAGGCTCGATAGGCGAAAGAATTCGTTCGGCGCGTGGTAGTCCTCGTCCGAGGTTGCGAACGAGAAAAACACCGTGTCGATGCCCAAGCAGCGGGCAAACATTTCGCCGATCGGAATGGTGGCGCCCATCCGCACCGGCAGCACTTTCTTGCCGTGCAACTCCTGCAAGATCTGCTGCGCCAGCACCAGCCCGCGATGATCCTCGGCGATGGCGTATGGCTGCGACACCCCGGCATGGCGGTGAATATCCAGCGTGACCCCAGGCGGGCAATGCGCGGTCAAATGGCTGGCGATCAGGCCGAGAATCTCATGCGGGTCCTGGTGCGGCACCAGCCGGCAACTGATCTTGGCGTTGGCCGACGCCGGTATCACCGTCTTGCCACCCGCCCCGGCATAACCGCCGGAAATGCCGTTGAATTCCAGCGTCGGGCGAATCCAGTTGCGCTCCAGCAGCGACCAGCCCGCCTCGCCCGAACCCGGCAGCGCCCCGACCGAGGCCAGATACGCCGCCTCATCGAACGGCAACGCGGCAATTTCGGCGCGCGCGGAATTCGACAGCGTTCGCACCCGGTCATAGAACCCGGCCACCGCCACCGCGCCATTGTCGCGGTGCAAACTGGCCAGCAACCGCGCCAGCGCCTGGATGGGATTGCCCACCGAGCCGCCGTGGCGGCCGGAATGCAGGTCTTTCGCCGCACCGTGCACGGTGACTTCCAGCGCGCACAGGCCACGGCTGGCCACCGTCACCGTCGGCAGATCGGCCCGCCATCCGGCCCCATCGGCCGACAGCACAAAGTCGGCGGCCAGCTCGGCGGCGTGGGCTTCCACGAACGGGCCCAGATGGGCGCTGCCCATCTCCTCCTCGCCTTCCAGCAGGAATTTCAGGTTGACCGGCAGCCTGCCCGAGGTGGCCAGCAGCGCCGCGATGGCGGTGATCGCCACCATCACCGGGCCCTTGTCGTCCGAAACGCCGCGCGCATACAGCCGCCCGTCGCGGATCGCCGGCGTGAACGGCGGGCTATGCCATTTCTCCAGCGGATCGGGCGGTTGCACGTCGTAATGGCCGTAGATCAGCAACGTCGGTTGACCCGGCGCGTGCAGCCAATCGGCGGTCACCACCGGATGCCCCGCCGTGGGCTGCACACTCGCGTGTTCCAGTCCGCTTTTGGTCAGCAATTCGACCAGGAAATCCGCCGCTTTGGCGATGCCCTCGGCGTAAGCCGGATCGGTGCTGACGCTGGGGATCGACGCGTATTCGGTCAGCGTCCGCAACACGTCGTCCCGCCGCGCATCCACCCAGGCGCGCGCTGCCGCTTCGCTCATTTGCCGCCATCCACCGGCAGGGTTTGCCCGGTAATCCACCCGGCATGCTCGCTGGCCAGAAACAGCACCGCATCGACGATATCGGCGACCTTGCCAAGCCGCCGCATGGCGATGTTTTGCAGCAATTTCTGCTGCCCGTCCGCGCCATACGCCTCCCACTGGCGTTCAGTGGCCGGGTTGGAGCGCACGAAGCCCGGCGCCACGCTGTTGACCGTGATGCCGAACGGCCCCAGTTCATGTGCCAATTGCCGGGTCAGCCCAATTTCGCCAGCCTTCGCCGCCGCATAGGCCTGAATGCCGGTCAGACTGATGCCGAGCCCCGCGCCGGAGGAAATCGTCACGATCCGCCCGCGCCCGGCCGCCTTCATGCCAGGGATCACCGCCTGCGCCACCAGAAATGCGCCGGTCAGGTTGGCGGCCAAAATGGCGTGCCAGTCGGCTTCCGGCACAGCCTCCGCCGGGCGCCCAACCTGCCCGCGCACGCCACCGGCGCTGTGCACCAGAATGTCGACGGCCCCGATGGAGGCCACCGCCGCCTGCACAGCCACGCGGTCCGCCACGTCCAGCGTCAGCGGTTCCAGCCCGGCCTCGGCCGCCACCGGGTTGATATCGGCGGCGATTACCCGCGCCCCCAGCCCGGCAAACGCCAGCGCAATGCCACGCCCGATGCCGTGGCCCGCCCCGGTCACCAGCACCGTGCGGCCGGGAAAACGAATGTCCATCAGACCGCCGCCGCCAGTTCGGCCAAATTGGCGCGGCTCAGCGGGCGGATGCCGTCCTCGATCTCGTGGATCATCGCCACCATCCGCGCGTTGACCGGCGTTGGCACGCCGAGTGCCGCGCCTTCCGCCACCACCGGCCCAACCTGCGCGTCCACCTCGGTCTTGCGCTTGCGGATCGCCAGATCGCGCCAGATGCCGCTATGGGTTTTCGCCGATTTGCGATTATGCGCCACCATCGCGTCCATCGACGCATCCACCGCCGCCGCCGTACCGCCCGGCGCGAACGCTGCCGGATCGAAGCCATTGAACCCCTGCGGCACAATCCGTTTCGCCGCCGCCACCGCCATCACCTCGCGCCCCACCCGGGTCAGCACGGCGCGGCAGGTGCGGCCGTCGAGCGCGTCGGCAATGCTGTCGTCGGTCAGCGCGGTGGCAAACAGCAAAGCGCCATACCCGAGTTTACCCCACAGATAGCCCAGGATGTTATCCGTCATCACGGCTGCGGGATCGAATTCAGTCATCAGCGCGTGCAGGCCGGACAGGCGCGGCGTGATCGCGCCATCGAGTTCGCCCAGCACCACCGCCCCGCGCCCGCCGAACAGGATGCGGCCAGGGTCGATGTAATCGGCACCGAAATTGATAAACGCGCCCACCACGTTCTCGATCCCGAGCACTTTGCCGATGACGAACTCGTTCAGCCCGTTCTGGAACGACGCGACGTAGCCGCCCGGCGCCAGATGCGGTGCGAGTTGCCGCGCAGCACCTTCGGTATGGTGCGCTTTCACGCACAGCATGATGCGGCTGAATCGCCCAGCGACATCGCCGGGAGTGACCGCTTTCACTTGCTGGGTGAAGGTCTCGATCGGGCCGTCGATCAGCAGGCCGTAGCTGTTGATCGCCGCCACATGCTCGGCGGCACTGTCCACCAACAGTACATCGTGCCCAGCGCGCGCCAGATACGCGCCGATGGTGCCGCCGATGGCGCCAGCGCCCCAGATCAGGATGGTGTCGCTCATGCCCACGGCCCTTCGATCAGCGCGCGGGTTTCCGCCACCGCGACATCCCACAACGCCTGCATGTCCTCATCCGGGCGCTGATACAGCCCGCCGAAATTGCCGTCGCCGAGCCGTTGGCGCACCTCGGCGGGCGGCAGCAGGCGCAGCGTGTCCAGATCGGCGGCGGGCTTGCCGCCGGGCGGCATCGCCACGTTGCCCAGCCGGGTCCAGGGGAAATTCTCCATCCACGAGGCGTGCGAGCCAAGCTTGTCGGTGGCCTGCACCTGCGCCCAGGTTTTCGGCGCGTTCCACCAATTATGGAACCGCACCCGGCACGCCGGATTGTCCGCCACCCACTCCACCGCCAGCCCAGCCGCCGGGGAATTGCCGCCGTGGCCGTTGCACAACAGAATGCGGCGGAACCCGGACTGCGCCAGCCCGTCCAGAATGTCGCGCACCACCGCCAGATACGTGTCCACCCGCAGCGACACCGAGCCGGGATAGGCCCTGAAATACGGCGTGATGCCGTACGCCAGCACCGGAAACACCGGCACGCCGAGCGGTGCGGCGGCATCGGCCGCGACCTTTTCGCTCAGAATACTGTCCACCGACAGGCTCAAATAGGCATGCTGCTCGGTGCTGCCGAGCGGCACCACGCAGCGGTCGTCATGCTTCAGCCAGTCCTCGACCTGGATCCAGTTCATATTGCCGACACGCATCGCGGGTCTCCTTCAATCGGTGCCGATGGCACACAGCAGGCCGGGCGCGCCCACCGCGGCGCTGATGGTGAGGAACAGCACGCGGCCTGTGTCGGTGGCGTGGATGTCTTCCAGCGTGGCGCCGAACATATCGCCGACGCTGCCGAGCAATTGCCCCTCGGTTACATAGTCGCCCACCTGCACACGCGGTTTGAAGAATCCGGCGTGCTGCGAATAGCTCCAGACAAAGCGGCCATAACTGCGCTGCGGCGGTGGCGGCACGGCCGCGCCCGGCAGCACGCCGAGCAAGCGCAGCACGTTGCGCGTGCCCTCCAGCATGCCGTCCGCCTTGGCCGCGTCGTAGACGCCCGCGTTGCCGTCCTCGGTCAGAATGGCCGGGATGCCCAAGCGCGCGGCGGTGGCATAGGTGGTGCCGCCAATCGGCGCGTTGGCTGCCGGTTGCGCCAGCAGCGATTCCTGCCCGAACGCCTCGGCCATGGCCCGCGTGCGCGCATCCAGCGCCGCATCGCCGGTGACTTCGAAAATGGTGAACGCCACCAGCGCCTCGGGGATGTCGCCGCCGTGCAAATCCATCAGCGCATCGGCGTGGCGGATGGCCTTTTCCGTCACGTGATACGCGAGGCGCTCGGTGAACGTGCCGAGCGGCTTGCCGGGAAACGCGCGGTTGGGGTTCAAGTTATCAATCGGCGAGACAAACGCGGTGCGCTGCCAGAACGCCGCCGGGTTGAGCAGCGGCAGCACCAGAACTTGCCCGCACACCTCCGCCGCATCGAGCGTGGCGCCAAGCCGCACGGCGGCGTCGATGGAGACGTATTCCGAGCCGTGCACCCCCGCCATCACCAGCACCGCCGGGCCAGGTTTGGCGCCGTGGACGGCCACATACGGGAAGTCCCAGCCGGTGAGCAGGCGGTCCTGAAAGTCGATCAAGCCGCGCTCGATGGTGCCGGGCGCGGGCGGGGGCACGAGCGAAAAGCGCCAGTCGGACATGGACGGGTTCCCGGCGGGTTGAGGCGCGGAGTTTCCTGCCGGGGAAGCGGGTTGTCCATGGGGGGCCGGAATTGTGATAGGCTGCCCGCATAAACGGTCGCGCCAACCGAAAACGCCCGCTCCGCCCGCGCTCGTCGGGGGGAGCGGGCTAGGGTGAGGTGGGGTCTCGCCCGCACCTTGCCCCGCCCGGCCAACACATGTTATTGAAACTAACATGCACCCCACCCTCCCCACCGCCCGCTTCGCCGCTGGCATCGAGGCCCTGTGCGGCCTGATCGCGCGGCACGGTCTGGCGCGGCGTCTGGCCGGGCCATTGATTGTGCTGATCTGGGGCCGCGTGCAGGGCATCGGCGCGCAGGTTGGCGTATTGCTGGCGCGGATGCAGGCCGGGCAATTGCGGCGCTATCCCGCCCGCCGTCCGCCCCGCCGCTCCCCCTCCAAGCGCCGCCCGTCAGCGCCGCGCGCGCTACCCTGCCGCAAGGCATGGCTGGTGGCGCTGATCCCGGAGACCGCCGGGAGCGCCGCGCAGTTGCAAACCTTACTGGCCGATCCGGAAATCCCGGCACTGCTAAACTCAGCCCCGCAGTTGCGCCGGGCGCTGCGCCCGCTCTGCCGGATGCTGGGGGTCACACTGCCGCCAGCGGCGCCGGGCCACCAGCCGCCGCCGCCCGCTCCGCGAACAGCTCGGCTCATTCATGGCGCAACACATCCTGCGGCATCGCCCACCATTCACCCGGCTTGCCGGTTTCGAGCGGACTCTCCAACGTCCCGCAGAATTCCCACCATTCTTGCATCACCGGATCGGCCACCATGTCAGCGCCAAAATCCGTACCGCAAAACGCCGAGCGGGTAGCGGGCACTGTTGCAGCGATGCGCGCCGCCGCCCATGATCCCGGCATGAAACCCTCCGAGGCCCTCGCAGCGCACCGCGCCGACCTGCGCCCGCTGGTCAGAGGATGCAACGACTAGCCGTGCCGCTGTGATCCCCTGCTAACCTCGCTGCCAACGACGCCCCCCCCCTGCCCCGCCGCAACGCCCACCCTAGCGCCCCCGCCAAAATTCCCCGACACTCCGCTGCACCGCAACGGAGATCGCATGGCCCGCTACACGCTCTCCCGCCTCGGCCAACTCATCCTGGTGCTGGTTGGCGTCAGCATCGTGGTGTTTTTCACCATGCATGTGCTGCCCGGCGATGTGGCGACGTTGCTGCTGGGCGAACGCGCCACCGAGGCGCAATTGACGCAGTTGCGGCATCAGTTGGGGCTCGATCAGCCGGTATGGCTGCAATATCTGCAATTTGCCGCCCAGGCGGTGCGCGGCGAGCTTGGCGTCTCGTTGCGCTCGAACCACGCCGCACTCGCCGATGTGTGGACCGCGTTTCCGGTCACATTTCAGTTAGCACTGACCTCGCTGATCCTCGCCACCGGCATTGGCGTGCCGCTGGGGGTGCTGGCGGGCACCAAGCCGAATGGGTGGCTGGATAACATCGTGCTGACCGCCACGCTGTTCGGCGTGTCGATGCCGATTTTCTGGCTGGGCTTGATGCTGCTGCTACTGTTCGGCGCGTGGCTGGAATGGCTGCCGATCGGCGGGCTGATGCCGACCGGCGTCGATGTGCCGCGCATCACCGGCATGACGGTGCTGGATAGCCTGATTGCCGGGCGGGCCGACCTGTTGTGGATCAGCCTGCGCTACCTCACGCTGCCCGCCGTGGCGCTGGCCAGTATTCCGCTGGCGATGATCACCCGCATCACCCGCTCGGAAATGCTTGCCACCGCCTCGCTCGATCATGTGCGCACCGCCCGCGCCAAGGGAATGCCGGAGCGGCTGGTGATTGTGCGGCATATCCTGCGCAACGCGCTGATCCCGGTGGTCACCGTCATCGGGCTGCAACTGGGGCTGCTGCTATCCGGCGCGGTGCTGACCGAGACGATTTTCGCGCTGCCCGGCCTGGGGCGGCTGATGGTGGACAGTATTCTATCGCGCGACTACCCGGTGGTGCAGGCCGGCGCGCTGTTCATCGCCTTCGTGTTCGTGCTGGTCAATCTGCTGGTCGATCTGTGTTACGCGCTGCTCGACCCGAGAATCCGCCGCGCATGACCCGCACGCCAGCGCGCATCGGTTTGGCCATTGTCGTCGTGTTTCTGGCGCTGTGCGCCGGCGCGGGCTGGATCGCGCCATACGATCCGTTCGATCAGGACTTGTCCGCCGCCCTGTCGCCGCCCTCGGCCGAGCACTGGTTCGGTGCCGACCAATATGGCCGCGATATGCTGAGCCGGGTGATGCATGGCACCCGCACCGCGCTTCTCGCGGTGGTCGTGGCCGACGGTTTGGCGCTGGTGCTGGGCTGCGGGCTGGGGCTGATCGCCGGGTTCTTCGGCGGGCGCGTCGATGCGGTGGCGATGCGGTTGACCGATGTGCTGCTGGCGTTTCCGTATTTGCTGCTGGCGCTGATTATTGTCGCGGCCCTCGGGCCGGGGCTGACCAACTCGATGATCGCCATCGGCATCGTCTACACGCCGCAATACGCCCGGCTGATCCGGGGCCAGGTGCTGGCGGTGCGGCAGGCCGACTACGTGCGCGCCGCCCGCGCGTTGGGGGCGGCGCGCATCCGCATCATGCTGC
This sequence comes from Rhodospirillales bacterium, assembly GCA_025359905.1. Lineage (GTDB taxonomy): Bacteria > Pseudomonadota > Alphaproteobacteria > Acetobacterales > Acetobacteraceae > CAIPHQ01. The sequence goes on along the minus strand of JANYDF010000107.1, from coordinate 85,638 downwards.
GCCATGTGCTGCCGAACAGTTTTACCCCGATCCTGGTGATGGCAACGTTGCAGGCGGGATCGGTGATCGTGGAGACGGCGGGGCTGAGCTTCCTCGGGCTGGGGGCGCAACCGCCCTCGCCGGATTGGGGCGCGCTATTGTCGGACGGGCAGAGCTATTTCCTTACCGCGTGGTGGATCGCCACCTTCCCCGGATTGGCGATCTTTATCGTGGTGATCGGCTTCAACCTGCTGGGCGACACCTTGCGCGACCGGTTCGACCCACGGCGGCTGGCGCGATGAACGGCAAGTTGCTCGATGTGCGCGATCTGCGGGTGGAATTCGCCACCGCGGGCGCGGTGGTGCCGGCAGTGGCCGGCGTGTCGTTTTCGGTGGCGCCGGGCGAGACGCTGGTGATCGTGGGTGAATCAGGCTCGGGTAAGTCGGTCACCAGTCTGGCGATCATGGGGCTGGTGCCGCGCCCGCCCGGAAGGATTGCCGGCGGGCAGATCATGTTCCGCTCGCGCGACGGGCAAGTGCGCGATCTGGCGCGCACCGATCGACGCACCATGCAGCAATTGCGCGGCGCCGAGATCGCGATGATCTTCCAGGAGCCGATGAGCGCGCTCAATCCGGTCTACACCATCGGCGCGCAGATTTCGGAAACGCTGCTGCTGCACGAAAAGCTCAGCCGCCGGGCGGCGCGGGCCAAGTCCATCGAGATGCTGACACTGCTGGGCATCCCCGACCCGGCGCGGCGCTACGACGCCTATCCGCACCAGTTATCCGGGGGCATGCGGCAACGGGCGATGATCGCGATGGCGCTGAGTTGCCGCCCGTCGCTGCTGATCGCCGATGAGCCGACCACGGCGCTGGATGTGACGGTGCAGGCGCAGATCCTCGACCTGATCCGCCGCTTGCAGGCCGAATTGGGTATGGCGGTGGTGTTCATCACCCATAACCTCGGCGTGGCGGCGGAAATCGCCGACCGGATTTTGGTGATGTACGCCGGGCAAGCGGTGGAAACCGGCAGCGCGCGGGCGATTTTTCAGAACACGCGGATGCCGTACACCGCCGGACTGCTGCACTCGGTGCCCCGGCTGGGCTGGGACCGCGATGCGGCGCCGTTGCAGGCCATTCCGGGCAACGTGCCCAATCTGGCCGACCTGCCGCCCGGCTGCGCGTTCGGGCCGCGTTGCACACATATGCAGCCCAGCGTGTGCGGTGTGGCGCAGACGTTGGAAATTTGCGGCCCGGACCACGCGGTGCGCTGCGCGCTGTGGCGCGAGATCGGGCCATGACGCCGCTGTTGCAAGTCGATGGACTGGTGCGCCACTTCCCAACGCGCGGCGGGTTGTTCACGCCGGGCCGCCCGGTGCGCGCGGTGGAAGACGTGTCGTTCAGCGTCGCCCCCGGCGAGGTGCTCGGGCTGGTGGGCGAGTCAGGCAGCGGCAAAAGCACCATCGGTAACTTGGTGCTGCGGCTGGACGAGCCGACCGCCGGGCGCATCCGCTTCGACGGGCAGGACATCACCACGGCGGGCGAAGCCGCCTTGGCCGCGTTCCGCCGCCGGGCGCAGCCGATTTTTCAGGACCCGTTCGGCTCGCTCGATCCGCGCATGACCGTGGAGCAGATCGTCGCCGAGCCGTTACAGGTGCATGGGCTGGCCAAAGGCCGCGCCGCGCGGCGGGCGCGGGTGGCGGAGTTACTGAACATCGTCGGCCTGAGCGAACAGCACCTGACGCGCTATCCGCACCAGTTTTCCGGCGGCCAGCGCCAGCGCATCGGCATCGCGCGGGCCTTGGCGGTGTCGCCTGACTTGATCGTGGCCGATGAGCCGGTATCGGCGCTGGATGTGTCGATCCAGGCGCAGATCGTCAATCTGCTGCGCGATTTGCAGCAACGGCTGGGTCTCGCGATGATTTTCATTGCCCACGATCTGGCGGTGGTGGAATACGTCTCCGACCGGGTGGCGGTGCTGTATCTGGGCCGGATTATGGAGCTGGCCCCGGCGCGGCAGATCGTGCGTACACCGAAGCATCCCTACACCCAGGCGCTGCTGTCGGCGGTGCTGGAACCGGACCCGGACCGCAAACACACCCGCGAGGTGCTGCAAGGCGACCTGCCAAGCCCGATCAACCCGCCCAGCGGCTGCGTGTTCCGCACCCGCTGCCGCCACGCCATCGCCGCCTGCGCCGAGGCGGTGCCGCCGCTGCGGTCGGTCGGCGACGGGCATGTGTCGGCGTGTATTCGGGCAGATGAGTTGTAGTCGTGCAGGACATGCGCCGCGACGATGGATAGGACCGCCTCATCACCGACGGACACTTACGCAAGCGTTGCGTGGTGCTGGTGTGGATACCGCGCGAGCAATCGCGCATTAACACACTGCTGCGCGAAGCCCTCGGCATCGGCAGCGCGCCGGGACAGCGCGCTGCCTGACCGGACTGCGGCTACTGGAGCGAGACTTGCTCCATGTCGAAGTACATCTGCGTCGGGTTGAGCTGGAAGCCCTTTACTTCCTTGCGGATCGCGCGGACTTGCAGCGTGGAGTTGAGGAAGATCCACGGCGCGTCATCCACCACGATGCGCTGCGCGTCGGCGTAGATTGTGGTGCGCTTGGCCGGGTCGGCCACTTTCAACGCGGCCGCCAGCAGCGTTTCCAGTTGCGGGTTCTTATAGCCGTTCCAGTTCACCACCGGGATGTTGGCAGCGCCCCACATCTCGCCGATGAAGTTATCCGGGTCACCATTGTCGCCGGTCCAGCCTTCCATGGCCAAGCCGGTGTATTTGCCGGTGCGCACGGTCTTCAGATAGCCGCCGATTTCCATCTGCCGCACGTCGGCCTCAATGCCAGCCTTCTTCAAATAGCCCTGGATCGCCACTGCCAGATTGGCGCCGGCCGGATTGTAGCCGCGCGGCGAATTGTAGGTGAGCAGTTCGACATGGGTGCCCGGCTTCACCCCGGCCTCGGCCAGCAGCGCCTTGGCCTTGTCCAGATCGTAGGGATAGCCCTTGATCGTCGGGTCATAGCCCCATTGGGCGGCCGGCAGCGGCGAGGTCATCGTCACCGCCATGCCGTTGAACAGCGCCTTGTTGATGGCTTCCTTGTCCACCGCGTAGTTCAGCGCCTGACGCACCCGCTTGTCGTCGAACGGGGCGACGCTGAGCGGCAGCGCCACGCCGCTGACCGCAAGGCCTGGCTGGGTCAGCAGTTCGAGGTTCGGATCGGCCTTAATCGCCGGGATCACCTGCGCGCCAACGTCGCCGAGGATTTGGATTTCACCGCGCTTCAACGCCAGCACGGCGGCTTGCGCGTCGGGCAATTCCTTGAAGATCAGGTGATCGGCCTTCGGCTTGCCGCCCCAGTAGTTCGGGTTGGCGTCCAGGATCACCTGATCGCGCTGCCGCCACTCGCGGAAGATGAACGGACCGCTGCCGGTGGGATGGTTGCGGAAGTCCTTGCCCCACTTGGCCGCCGCCGCCGGGCTGACCAGCCCGTTCCACACCATCGCCATGGAGTTGAGGAACGGTGCTGACGGGTTTTTGAAGACGAATTCCACCGTCAGGTCGTCCAGCGCCTTGTAGCTGGCGATATCGCCGTAGGTGAAGTCCTCGTAGCCTTCCACCGGGCCGGTATTGTAGATGTATTCGGGGTTGGCCTTATTGAGCTGACGGTCCACGTTCCAGAACACCGCCTTGGCGTCCAGCGGCGTGCCGTCTCTGAACTTCAGGCCGGGCTTCAAGTGAAAGGTGTAGGTGAGGCCATCCGCCGAGACATCCCATTTCTCCGCCACACCGGGAATCACTTCGGTGGTGCCCGGCTTATAGCGCACCAGACTGTCGTAGACGGTCGACATGATGAAGCCGGACGTATTGTTCTCCACCGCTTCCGGGTCGAGACCGGTTGGGTCAGCCGCCATGCCGATCACCAGCGTAGTGTCGGCGTAGGCAGCATTTGCCCCCAACGTCAATGCGATTGCAGCGCAAGCGAGAAGTGTTCGCTTCATCTTGACCCCCATGACAGGCAATGATCTGGAACGACAGCGGCGGCAGCCTGCCCCTGCCGCGATCATAGGACAAGTGGCACCATTGCGGGCGGCAACAATGCGGCAGGAGGATTGATGATGACGACAGCCCATCCGGACGGCGAACCCTGGCAATGGCCGGAGCCGACGTGGCGGCGCATCGTCGGGCGGGCGCGTGCCGGGCGCAGCCTGCACCCGGCGCACTGGCCGGATGGCGCGCGCTGCGCGGTGACGCTGTCGTTCGATGCCGACCATGAGACCATCCCGCTGCGCGACGCCGACGAAAGCCCGATGCGGATCAGCCAGGGCCAATACGGCAACCGGCGCGGCACGCCGCGCATCCGCGCCTTGCTGCAACGCGCCGGCATTCCGGCGACATTTTTCTACCCTGCTGTCTCAGCGCTGCTGCACCCCGACGAAGTGCGCGGCGTGGCTGGCGACGGCCACGAAATCGGCATCCATTCCTGGATTCACGAGGTCAACACCACGCTGACCTACGAGGTTGAACGCGACCTGAGCCTGCGCGCCGCCGAGGTGCTGTCACGGCTGGCCGGGCGCGATCCGGTTGGCGTGCGCACTGCAAGTTGGGATTTCTCGGTCAACACGCTGCGGGTCATTCGCGAGATGAAGCTGTTGTACGACAGCAGCCTGATGGCCGACGACGAACCGTACGAACTGCTCGATGACGGCGAAGCCACCGGCATCGTCGAACTGCCGCCGGAGTGGATCCGCGACGATGCGGTGTATTTCAACATGCTGCGCTTCTCGGCGCTGCGGCCCTACACGCCGCCTTCTGCTGTAGAGGAAATCTTTCGCGCCGAGTTCGACGGCGCGTGGCAGGAAGGCGGTTTGTTCCTGCTGACCATGCATCCGCACATCATCGGCCACCGCAGCCGCATTGCTCTGTTGGAACGGCTGGTGGCGCATATGCAGGCCAAAGGCGGCTGCTGGTTCGCAACCCACGCGCAAGTAGCGGCGTGGTGCCGCGACCACGCCGCCTAAGCGGCGCTCGGCAAGCAGGCAGGCCCAATCGGCGTAAACGATTTGTAGGTCAGAATAAATTCGCGGTGCAGCAGAGCTTCGCTTTTGGTGAGCGCGCCCCCCGCCACCTGCTGCATCAGCGCGAAAATCTCGCTGCCGACGTCCTCCAGCGTGCCGCGTCCTTCCAGCACGCGCCCAGCATCGACATCCATATCGTCCGCCATGCGGCGATAGGTTTGCGGATTGGCGCAAACCTTGATGACCGGCGCGATGGCGGAGCCAACGACGGAGCCGCGCCCGGTGGCGAACAAAATCATGTGGCTGCCGCAGGCGATCAACTCGGCAATTTCGGCGTTGTCGTTGATATTGGGAAAGCCGAAGCGCACTTCGCCGTCAGGTATCACATCGAGCAGATACAACCCAGCTTGTGGCGGCTCGTCGCCCGGCTTCAGCAGCCCGCTGATCGGCGATTGACCCGACTTGGCGTAGGCGCCGAGCGACTTCTCCTCGATGGTGGTCAGTCCGCCATCGGCATTGCCCGCCGCGAAGCTGCCGTGGCCGAGCGTGCGATAATACGCCTCGGTCTTGTCCATGCAGGCGATGATTTCTTGCGCCAGCGCCGGTGTGGCGGCGCGCGCGGCCATGAAGTGATTGAGGCCGATCAACTCGCCGGTTTCTTCGAAGATGGCGCGCCCGCCGGCGGCCACGAGTTTGTCGAAGGCAATGCCCATCGCCGGATTGGCGGTCAGCCCACTGGTGGCGTCCGAGCCGCCGCAGATGGTGCCGACAATCAAATCGCCCGGCGTCATCGCTACGCGCGGCGTATGTTCCAGCCCGGCGAGCGTTTGCTGCACCCAGGCGGTGCCGTCCTGGATACTACGCCGTGTGCCGCCATTGGCCTGGATGCCGATCACCGCTACCGGACGGCCAGACTCGCGAACGGCGTCTTTCAAGCCATGGCGGTCGAATCCCTCGCAGCCCAGCGAGACCAGCAGCGCCGCGCCGACGTTGGGATGCGTGCACAGCCGTTCCAACATGCGCGCCGCATATGGGTTGGGGTAGCAGCCAGGAAAGCCGATGACATGCACCGGACCCCCGCGAAATGCTTCGGCAATTTCATGCGCGACATGCCGCGCGCATTCCACGAGATAGACCACCACAATGGTATTGCGGATGCCCTTGCGGCCGTCCGGGCGGAGATAGCCGATCATGCCCCGGTCTCTCCAAACTTGCGGCCAGCTTCCAGCGTATAGGTCGGCAGGTAGTCGCTTTGCAGATTGTGCGTATGCACGATATCGCCCGGCGCGATGTCGGCCGTCGCACTGCCAATCGGCACACGATATTTTTCGACCTTCTCACCGGCCGCAATCGGCAGCAGCGCCAATTTGTAGCCGAGCGGCACATTGTGACGCAGCACCAGTTCGATGCCCTCCACCACGACGGTCTCACCGGCCAGCAGATCGCGCGCCGCGACGGCGATCTTATCGCTGGCGGCCAGACGCAACAGCGGCAGGACGCGCGCGGTCATGGCGAGGATGGCGTGGCAGGACTGTTCATCGGGCCACGCTATGGCGGCGGACGGATTGGATCAACAATTGAAAAATCTTCCCGCTTGGCAATAAATTGACACACTGGCGCGCCGGCCTGGGCGACTGGCAAAATTCTGGCGGCGCGTTCGATGTAGCCACTTGCAGACAGCGGCGCATTGACGAAGAATGTCAGTTGAAAAAACGTGAGGGAACTCCGCAAGTGGCGGTATCGGTCGAGCATCCGGCTGGGCGCCGTCCCGGGCTGTTGGGCGCTATCGACGCCAAGCAGGCAGTCACTGCGGTGCTGTTCGCCGCCATATTGATCTTGCTGGCGCTGTTCGCGCCAAGCTTCTTCCGCCGCAACAATCTAATCAACGTTTTGGTTCAAACATCAAGCCTTGGCCTGATGGCGATTGGCATGGCGCCGGTGATGATCGCGGGCGGCATAGATTTGTCGATCCCGGCCAATATGGCACTGGGCGCGGTATTCGGCGCGCTGTTCATCGAAGCAGGCGGCAACCCGGTGGTTGGCTCGCTGATCATGGTAGCCGCCGCCACGCTGGTGGGGTTGCTGAACGGCGTGGCGGTTGCCGTGCTCGGCATGATCCCGTTCGTGGTCACGCTGGCGACGATGACCGTGACCACCGGGGCGGCGGTGTGGATGACCCATTCGGTCAGTGTCGCAGGCTTCCCGGACAGTTTCTTCGACGTCTTGTTGGCCCGTGTCGCAGGGGTTCCGGTCGCCGTCTATGTGCTGCTTGCAGCCCTCGCAGCGGTGGGCCTTGCGATGAGTGCGACGCCGTTCGGCCGTTATCTATACGCCATCGGCATCAACGCCCGCGCCGCGCGTGTCGCCCGCGTGCCGGTGCGTGCGGCCACCTGTGCCAGTTATGCCGTCGCCGGTTTGCTGGCCGGGCTGACCGCCGTGCTGCTGTCCGCCCGGCTCGGTTCGGCTTCCGCCAATATGGGCAACGATGGCGTGGTGCTGGATGTGGTCAGCGCCTGTGTGGTGGGCGGCATCAGCATCTATGGCGGCGCAGGGCGCGTCACCGGCGCGGTGCTGGGCGCGCTGCTGATCACCGTGCTGAGCAATAGCCTCAATCTGCTGGGTATTTCGTATTACCTGAACTTGATGATCAAGGGCGTGGTGATCATCGGCTTCGTGGCGCTCGACGGTCTGAAACGGCGGACGGCATGACCCAAGCCGCCTACCTGCGCATGGAGGGACTTTCAAAGGCCTATCCGGGCGTGGTGGCGCTGCGCGGCGCGCGGCTGGAAGCGCGGCGCGGCGAGGCGGTGGCGCTGATGGGGGCGAACGGCGCCGGCAAGTCGACGTTGATGAATGTGCTGGGCGGCGTGACGCTGCCGGATGAGGGCAGCGTGACCATCGACGGCGCGGCGGTGCATCTGCGATCACCGCGTGAGGCGCTGGCGCACGGCATTGCCTTTGTGCATCAAGAATTGGCCATGCTGCCGTCGATGACGGTGGCCGAGAACGTGTTCGCCGACGGCTTCCCGACCCGCTTCGGCGTGGTCGATAGCGCCCGGATGCACCGTGAGGCCACCACGCTGCTGGCGCGGCTTGGCTGCAACTTGCCCACCGGCCGCTTGGTGGAAACGCTCGGCCCCGGCGACCGGCAGATGGTGGAGATCGCTCGCGCGCTGCGGCGCGCGCCGCGCATCATGATCTTCGACGAGCCGACCTCATCGCTGACCAGCCGCGAGAAAGCCCGCCTGTTCGACATCGTGCAAGGGCTCAAACGCGACAACGTTGCGATCATCTATATTACCCATTTCGTCGACGAGATTTTCGAAATCTGCGAGCGCGTAACGGTCATGCGCAACGGCGCAACCGTCGCCGACCGGGCGATTGCGCAGACCAGTCCGGCCGACGTGGTGCATTTGATGCTGGGCGAAGCGGACAGCGCCGAACGGCTGGCCGACGCTTCAACCGGCCCGGGCCCGGTGGTGCTGGACGTTGCCAACCTGTCCGGCGGCCTGCTGCGCGACATCAATCTGACCGTGAGCGCGGGCGAAGTCGTCGGGCTGTGGGGCCTGCTCGGCTCGGGCCGCACCGAATTGGTGCGGGCGCTGATCGGCCTCGACCCAATTGAATCAGGCACGCTGCGCTGGCGCGCCGATAGCGAATTGCAGCCGATCACCCCCGCCAACCTGCACCGCATTGCCGGTGTTGTCACCGAGGACCGGCGCGGCGAAGGGCTGCTGTTGCCACTGACGACGCGCGCCAATCTTTCGCTGACCAGCCTGCGGTCGTTGCTCTACGCATTCGGGGTGATTGATCGCGGCAAAGAGGAACGTTTGGCCACGGACATGATCGGCCAGATGCACATCAAGGTGTCCGGCAGCGGGCAGACCGTGGGCACACTCAGCGGCGGCAACCAGCAGAAGGTGGTCGTAGGCCGTTGGCTTGCCACCAACCCCCGCCTGTTCCTGCTCGACGAGCCAACGCGCGGTCTGGACGTCGGTGCGAAGACTGAAATCCTAAAACTGACGGCGGCCTTGGCGCACGCCGGGGCGGCAGTGCTGGTGATTTCATCGGAACCCGAGGAATTGCTTCGCATTTGCGACCGATATCTGGTGATGTCGCGCGGTCGAATCACCGCACAATTGCCAGGCACCGCCAACCGGACCGACCTGCTCGCGGCCGTCGCTGCGGCCCCCACGCCTTCGCGTGCGGCATGAGTGTCGCTGGGCGCATCGGCGGGCTATTGCTGCAACACGGCTTCGTCGCTGTGCTGGTGGTGGTGTTCATAGTCTTCGCTGTGTTCACCGACACATTCTTCACCTTCGGCAACATCGTCGACATGCTGCACGCGATGTCGCCGCTGATGGTCATTTCCGCCGGTCTCGCCCTGGTGGTGATGGCGGGCAAGCTCGACATCTCGGTGGGGTCTGTCGCCTATGTCGCGGCGTCATGCGGCACGCTGCTGATGCTGCGCCTCGGCTGGCCGCCAGTGCCGGCGCTGCTAGCGGCACTATCGGTGGGCGCTGCGCTCGGCGCGATCAATGGGCTGATCGTCGTGGTGCTGCGGGTCAATCCGCTGATCACCACACTGGGTACCATGATCGCCTATCGCGGTGTCGGCTTGCAGTTGACCAACGCGGAAGTAGCCCGGCTGCCGGAAGGCGTGCGCGTGCTGGGCAATTGGTCGGTCGGCCCGGTGTTCGGCGATACGCTGATCGCGCTCGCCATCGTCATTGCCGTGCATTTGCTGCACCGCCGCACCGTGTTCGGCCGGCAACTGACCGCAATTGGCAATGGCGAGGATGTGGCCCGCAGGATCGGCATGCCGGTCGATTGGCTGGTGTTCGCCGCCTTCGTGTTCAGCGGCGTGCTGGCGGCGGTTGGCGGCGTGCTCGACACGCTGCAAATCGGCGCGATTTCGGCCTATCTGGGCAAAGGGCTCGAATTCAACGCGGTTGCGGTGATCGTGGTTGGCGGCATCAGCCTGTTCGGCGGGCGCGGCGCGATTTTGTCCGGCGTGGTGCTGGGCGCGCTGGTGTTCGAAATGATCCGCAACGGCCTGAACCATGTCGGCGCCAACCCGTACGCTTACCGGCTGGTCAGCGGTGCGGTGATCTTCGCGGCGATGTATGCGGACGCACTGAAGTCGGGGGTGCGGGGCGCTGCGGCGCGGCTACTCACCCGGCGGGATGCCTAAGCGGAACGGCTTGGCTGACGACAAAGCGAAACTGGGAAGGAAATCACAATGAAGAAACTCTCAATTCTGGCGATCGGTGCGCTGTTCGCCACGCTGCCGGTGCTCGCGCACGCCAAAGACATCACCGTCGGCATGTCCTGGAACCAAAAGGAATCGTCGCTGGAGACGGCGTGGGAGGACTACTTCCAGTCCGAGGCGATTGAGCAGGGCAAGGCCGCCGGGGTGAAGATCAACTGGATCTTCAACGTCGCCGCCGGCGACCCGACCCGCCAGGCCGCAAACATCGAAGACATGATCAACAAAGGCGTGGACATCGTGATGGCCCGCGCCGAGGACGCCGCCGCAATCGGCGCTTCCATCCGCGCCGCCAAGGCCGCGAACATCCCGTTCGTCACCTTCGACCGCGCCTCAGCCAACACCAAGCCGACCGCGCATGTCGGCGGCGATAGCTACGATCAGGCGATCACGACCTCGACCGTGTTCGTCGATCTGCTGAAGAAGAACAATGTGCACGGCAAGTGCATCGAGCTCGAAGGCGCGCTGACCGACATCAACGCCGTCAAGCGCACCAAGGGCTGGCACGACGTGACCGACAAAAGCGGCGTGATCGAGACCGTTATTCAGGTGCCGACCGAGTGGAATCCCGAACTGTTCCTCTCCGGTCTGACCAATGCACTGAAGGCCCACCCGGAAGCGAACTGCGTGTTTGCCGCGAGCGACTTTGCCTTCACCGCGATCCAGTCGGCCCTTGAGAAAGCCGACAAGTGGGCGCCGTCCGGCCAGCCGAAGCACATGTGGCTCGCCACGCAAGATCTGCTGCCGGCGGCGGTAAAGCCGATGGAGGACGGCTATATCGATGTCTCGACCAGCTACGACGCCTATGCACACGGCAAGGAAACCGTGCGCGTGCTGATCGCCATCGCTCTGGGCAAAGACCCGGGCTGCAGCGCCGACGGCTGCCTTGCCAAGGGCCGCGTCGCCACGCCGGCGACGATCAAGACCATCGATAATCTGTGGTCGCGTAAGTACCAGTAACCGCAACAAGCAGCCGTCCTGCCCATCGGCGGGCAGGACGGCTGTGCTTAAGCGTGCAGGCCGGGCGCCTCGTGTCCGGTGCGAGCCACGTATTCGGTGTAGCCGCCGCCATACTGGTGAATGCCTTCGGGCGTTAGTTCCAGCACGCGATTAGACAGCGCTGCCAAGAAGTGCCGGTCGTGCGATACGAACAGCATGGTGCCCTCGTATTGCGCCAGCGCCGCGATAAGCATTTCCTTGGTCGCGATGTCCAAGTGGTTGGTTGGCTCATCCAACACCAGGAAATTCGGCGGATCGAATAAGATCAGCGCCATCACCAGCCGCGCCTTCTCGCCGCCTGACAGCACACGGCAGCGCTTGTCGATTTCATCGCCGGAAAAGCCGAATGCCCCCGCCAATGTGCGCAATGCACCTTGGCCGGCGTGCGGGAAACCGGCATCCAGCGTCTCGAACACGGTGCTTTCGCCGTCCAGCAAGTCCATGGCGTGCTGGGCGAAATAGCCCAACTTCACGCTGCCGCCGAGCGTGACCGTCCCCGCATCCGGCTCCGTGGTGCCCGTCACCAGCTTCAACAACGTGGACTTGCCCGCACCGTTGACGCCAAGCACGCAACAGCGCTCGCGCCGCCGCACCAGCAGGTCCAACCCCTGATAAATTACCCGGTTGCCATAGCGCTTGTCCACAGCGCGCAATCTGGCCACGTCCTCGCCGGACCGAGGCGCCGGAAGGAAATCGAACGCCACCGATTGGCGGCGCTTCGGCGGCTCGACCCGTTCGATTTTGTCCAGCTTCTTGACCCGGCTTTGCACCTGGGCCGCGTGCGAGGCGCGCGCCTTGAAGCGTTCGATGAAGTTGATCTCCTTGGCCAGCATTGCCTGCTGCCGCTCGAACTGCGCCTGCTGGTGCTTTTCATTTAGCGCCCGCTGCTGCTCGTAGAATTCATAGTCTCCGGAAAACGCCGTGAGGCTGCCGCCGTCGATCTCGATGACTTTATTGATCACGCGGTTCATGAACGCGCGGTCGTGCGATGTCATCAGCAGCGCGCCGTCGAATCCGGCGAGGAATTGTTCGAGCCAGATCAGGCTTTCAAGATCCAAATGGTTGCTCGGTTCGTCGAGCAGCATCACGTCGGGGCGCATCAGCAGAATGCGGCCAAGGGCGACGCGCATCTTCCAGCCGCCGGATAGCTTGCTCACGTCGCCGTCCATCATTTCCTGGCTGAAGCCCAGGCCGTCGAGCACTTCGCGTGCCTTGCCATCCAGCGCGTAGCCGCCGAGTTCCTCAAAGCGCGCCTGCACATCGCCGAAGCGTTCGATGATGGCGTCCATTTCGTCAGCTTTGTCCGGGTCAGCCATCGCTGCTTCGAGTTCGGCCAACTCGGACGCCACTTCGCTGACCGCGCCGGCACCCTCCATGACCTCGGCCACGGCACTGCGGCCGGCCATCTCACCGACGTCCTGGCTGAAAAAGCCGATGCTGACGCCGCGATCGACCAGGATCTGGCCTTCGTCCGGCTCTTCCTGGCCCGTGATCAAGCGGAACAGCGTGGTCTTACCCGCGCCGTTGGGACCGACCAAGCCGATCTTCTCGCCCTTCTGGAGCGCGGCCGTGGCCTCGATAAAGACGAGGCGCTTGCCGTTTTGTTTCGTGATGTTGTCCAGGCGAATCATGGGTCCTCGGCATCCGGGGCGGTTGCGGCGCGCTTACACCAACTGGGCGAAGCCGTGAACCGCTGCTCGCCGGACGGAGACGGGCGTAGACGCAGCACGCCCTCGGCGCACGGCGAACAAACTTTCTTTCCATGAAAGATTGCGCCGTGGCCCGACTATTGCTAGCCTGCGTCGCTGCCACGCTGACCGGCCGCATTCAGGGGGGAACGACAGATATGACTGACAATCCAATCCAAGGCCTGCCCGTCCGCCGGCGCGATGTCTTGAAAGCAGGTTCAGCGCTGGCCGCTGGCGCTGTGGTGCCCGCCGCACTTCGCGCAACCGAGGCATCCGCTGCCACCGTGAGCACGCTGGTGATTGCAGCGCCCGCGACACCGCAAAGCCTGGACAGTAACTTTGACGTCAGCCTGGGCACTTTCGAGGCAGTTGCAGCACTTTACGACAATCTGCTTGAATTCGCGCCAATGCCTGATCCCAAAGTGGGCGGCGCATTCCGCGAGGACATTGCCGACCACCCCGACAAGCAGGCCGGACTCAACGTGCGCGGCAAGCTGTGCGAATCATTCGAGCTTGATCCAGCCGGCAAGTTTATCCGCTTCCAGTTGCGCCAGGGCGTCAAGAGCAACTGGGGCAATGAACTCACCGCCGACGACGTCAAATGGACCTGGGACCGCAAGTTCGGCCTGCAAGCCATCGGCGCCTTTTACCTTTCAACGCTGGGCCTGGAAAAGCCAGAAGGCGTCAAGGTTGAAGGCAAGTACACCGTCTCGATCAATCTCGACAATCCGAACCCGCTGCTCGCCAAGCTACAGCCCAACCTGTATGCGCCGATCTACGACAGCAAGAAGTGCAAGGAGGTCTCCAACGCCGACGACCCGTGGGCGCGCAAGTTCATCGAAAACAATTCGGCCGGCTTCGGCCCGTACCGGCTCGACTCGCTCACACGCGGCCAGCAGGCGATCTTCAAGGCGCGGCCTGACTATTATCGCGGCAAGCCAGCCATCGACACGGTGATCTTTAAGGAAGTGCCGACCTCAGCCACGCGCGCGTCGCTGCTCCAGGGCGGCGCCGTGGACATCGCGCAGTATCTCCAGCCGCTTGAAGTCATGAAGCTGCGCGGCGCGCCAGGCGTGACGATCGATAGCGTGGCATCGTCGTTCATGATCTGGCTGGAGTTGAACGCCAACATCGAACCGTTCAACAACGTCAAAGTGCGGCAGGCAATGAACTTTGCCTTCCCGCAGGAACAGGTGCTGAAGACCGTATTCCAGGGCCTTGGTGAGCCGCTGACCGGCTGTATGCCGAATATCTATGCCGGCTTCACCGAGAAATTCTGGAAATACAAGTACGACCCGATGATGGCCAAGGCCATGCTGAAAGACGCGGGCTTCCCGAACGGCTTCAAGACCAGCCTGGCCTACAACGCAGGCGACCCGGTGCAGGAGCCGATTGCCATTCTGTATCAGACCGCGCTGCGCGAGATCGGCGTCGAGCTGGAACTGAAGAAGATTCCGGCCGCGACGTTCTACAACGCCGTGTCCGAGCGCAAGCAGCCGATGATCTTCTACGTCGATAGTCCGTGGTGCCCGGATATCGGCTACTCAATGACACTGTACTTCAATTCTGGCTCGTTCGTGAACTATAGCAACTACAAGAACGACGAAGTCGATCGGCTATTGAAGGATACCGCCCGTACCGCCGATCAGGCGGCGCGCGTGGAAATGATGACCAAAGCGCAGGAGATTGTAATGTCTGAAGCGCCCTGGGTGTTCATCGCCTTCCCCGGCTATCACTTCGCCCACCGCTCGAACCTGAAGGGTTTTACTTACTATACGTCGAACAATATCCGCTTCCAGGACTTCTCGCGCGACGCGTGAGGCAGGACGTGGCAACAGCAACGGCTGGGGCAGCGCAAGCTGCCCCAGCGCCCAAGGCGCGCGGCGGACAGCGGTTGCGCTTCTTTCTCGCGGTGCTGCGCGCACGCCCGGCGTTTGCGGTCGGCTACGCCATTGTCAGCATGACCGTGCTGATCGGCATCATTGCACCATGGATCGTGCCGTACGGGCCGTTGGTGGCAGACCCGAATGTGTATTTGCTACCGCCGTATGCAGCCCATATTCTCGGCACCGACGGCACCGGAATGGACATCTTCAGCCGCGTGCTGTTCGCACCGCGCGTTGATCTAACCATCGCCGTGCTCGGCACGCTACTCTCAGCCTGCATCGGCAGCAGCATTGGCGCTATTGTTGGCTACTACGAAGGCCAGCGCACTTGGCGCACCGCCATTGCAACCTTCGTCATGCGGTCCACCGACGTGCTGCAAGCCTTTCCCGTCTTTGTATTCGCTATCGCGCTGGTCGCGGTGTTTGGGCAAAGCGTGCGCAGCATCATCCTGGCCATCGCCTTCGTGAACGCCCCGATCTATCTGCGGCTGATGCGCAGCCAAGTGCTGTCGATCCGCCGGATGCGCTATGTCGAAGCAGCCTACGTCGCCGGAGCGTCCGACATTTCCATCTTGGTCCGCCATATTGTGCCGAACGCGATGGCCCCGGTGCTGTCGCAACTGTCGGTCAACATCGGCTGGTCGGTGTTGCTGACGGCGGGCCTCAGCTTTGTCGGTGCGGGCGTGGTCGCTCCCACGCCGGAATGGGGCAGCATGATCGCCATGGGTTTCCAGAACGTGGTGACCGGGCAATGGTGGCCGTCGGTCTTCCCGGGCATCGCGCTGGGATTGACGGTGTTCGGCTTCGCCTTGGTTGGCGCGAGCATCGAAGTGCTGGCTGATCCCGGACGGCGACGCATTCTATCCGGCTCGTTGAGCTAGGATCTGGGCATGCGCATCCTTCGCTATATCGGCCGCCGCATCCTGTTCGTGATACCACAGTTGTTCGGCATCATCCTGGTCAGCTTCTTCCTCGTCAAACTCATCCCCGGCGATCCGGCGGTGATGATGCTGGGACCGACGGCTTCCGCGAAAAGCTTGATGGAATTGCGCGACCGGATGGGCTTCACCAAGCCGCTGCTAACCCAGTTGATGCACTATCTTCACGATGTGGTGCGCGGCGATCTTGGGACATCGTGGCAAACGACGCAGCCCGTGACCGAAGATTTGTTCCAGCGCTTTCCGGCGACGCTGGAATTGATCAGCTTCGGTCTGCTGCTCGCCATCTTGATCGGCTTTCCGCTCGGTGTCGCCGCTGCGCGCTTGAAGCGCGGTCCCATCCGCAAGTTTGCCGACTATTATGGCCTGCTGGCCGGGGCAATGCCGGATTTCTGGCTGGCGCTGGTGCTGATCTACGTGTTCTACACGACGCTGAATTGGATTCCGGCGCCGCTCGGCCGCATCGACATGGCCGTGCTGCCGCCTGAGATCATTACCGGCAGCATGGTGATCGACAGTCTCATCGCCGGTGACATGGACGCTCTCTGGTCATCGTTCGGACATCTGGTGCTGCCGGTGTTGACGCTTGGCCTGATCAATGCCGGTCCGATTCTGAAAATGACGCAATCGACAGTCGAACGGACGCTCGATTCCGATTTTGTACGCTACGCCGACATGTGCGGCCTGCCGCGCCGCGTGGTGCTGCGCCAAGCCGTGCGCGCAGCGTTGCCGTCGATCATCACCATCGTCAGCGTGCTCTATGGATTCTTGATTGGCGGTGCGGTTTTGGTTGAGATTGTCTTTTCGTGGGGCGGTGCGGGGCAATACGCTGTGCAAGGCGTGCTGAACGCCGACCTCAATCCGGTACTTGGCTTCGTGGTGTTCTCGGCAGTGCTATCGCTCATCATCTATTTGCTGGTCGATCTGCTGTACTTCGCCCTCGATCCACGGACGCGCGCATGACAGGGGTTCCGGCTGCTGGCAGCGCCATTCTGGAAGTATCCGATCTTTGGGTCGGCTTCCCCAGCTATCGCGAACAAACGTTGCACGCGCTGAAGGGCATCGATCTGCGGATCGAGGCAGGCGAGATGATCGGGCTGGTGGGCGAGTCTGGCTCGGGCAAGACCACGCTGGCGCGCGCGATTATGGGCCTGGTGCCACCGCCCGGCGTGATCGAGCGCGGCCGGGTGCTATTTAATGGCCGCGATCTCAGCGCGCAATCGGATGCAGCGCGGCGCAGCGTGCTTGGCCGCGAACTGACGATGGTCATCCCCAATCCACGCGCCGAGTTGAACCCGGTATTGAGTGTGGGCCGCCAGATCAGCAACATCGCGTTCTACCACTTGGGGGTGTCGCGCCAGGAAGCCGACCGCATCGCGCTGGACATGTTGCGCGCCGTGCACATCCCAGACCCAGAACGCCGTTTCAACGCCTACCCGCACGAACTGTCCGGCGGCATGGCGCAGCGCGTGGTGATCGCGATTGCCCTGGTCTGTTCACCCCGATTGGTGATTTCCGACGACGCCACCAGCGGCCTTGATGTCACGGTGCAAGCCCAGGTGCTTGACCTGCTGCAGACAATGGTCCGCGAGAAAGGCGCCGCGACGCTGTTCATCACCCGCGACATCGCCATCACTGCGCATTTCTGCTCGCGCATTGCCATTATCTACGCCGGCGAAGTGGTGGAAATCGCCGACCGGCGGCGGTTCTTTGCCCGCCCAGGCCATCCGTATAGCATCATGTTGTTGGCGGCCTTCTCGCATAATCCGGCGCTGCGCGCCCGCTGGACGCGCGCCGAGGAAATAGCGGGAGCAACACCCAGCACGGGCTGCGCGTTTGCCAGCCGGTGCGTGCGCCGTCAGACGCGCTGCTTAAATGAGGCCCCGTCCCTGCGGCCCTTGGCGTCGGGCCATGCCGTGCGCTGCCATTTCCCGGTGGAGGCGCAGGCATGAGCGCGATGCTGGATGTGCAAAATCTGGTTAAACTGTTTCCGCTGGCGGGCGGCAAAGTAGTACAGGCCGTCAACGGGGTCAGCTTTACAATTAATCGCGGCGAGACGCTGTCGCTGGTCGGTGAATCGGGGTCCGGCAAAACCACTGTCGGACGCTGCATCCTTGGCTTGATCGATGCGACCGAAGGTGATGTGTATTTCGATGGCGAGCAGATGGGGCGCGGGCGCAACATCCGCTCGAAGGCTCTGCGCGGGCGCATCCAGCTGGTGTTTCAGGAGCCGGCCGAATCGCTCGATCCACGCATTCGCATCGGCGAAACCCTGGGTGAGCCATTACGCTACCTCGGGATGAACCGTGCGGACCGGGACCGCCGGGTGCGTGACACCGCCACGCATTTGGGTCTGCCGGAGCGGGCACTCGACCGCTATCCGTCCGAGCTCAGCGCCGGATTGCAACAGCGGGCCGGCATTGGCCGCGCCATTATTACTCGCCCAGAGTTGATTGTGCTCGATGAACCCACGTCGGCGCTCGACCCGACCGCACGGGCGGAGATTGTTGACCTGCTGATTCGCCTGCAAGCTGAATTCGGCACCGCCTATCTGTTGATTACGCACGATCTCAGCACCGTGCGCTTCGTCAGCCACCGCGTGGCGGTGTTGTATCTCGGCAGCATTGTCGAGGAAGCGCCGTCCGAAACACTGTTCGCCAAGCCGCTCCATCCGTACTCGGTCGGCCTGCTCGCGTCGGTGCTGTTACCCGACCCAGAACTGACGCGCTCCAGCGCTATACAGCTAGAGGGTGAAATCCCGAGCCCGATTGACCTGCCGCCGGGCTGCCCGCTCGCCGGGCGCTGCCCGTTCGCCGATGCGCGCTGCAAGACCGAGCAACCGCCCCCGGTGATGGTCGCACCGCAGCACTTCGTCAGTTGCTTCCATCACGCCAAAGTGGCGGCACTGGATCACACCACCGACAATTTCGCCCGCTTCCAGGAGGACTCGACACGGCTCCTCAGCGTGGGCGCCGGCTAATTAACCTGTAACGGAGGGCACAATGGGTAAGCTGAACGGTAAGATCGCCTTGGTCACTGGCGGCGCGAGCGGCATCGGCAAGGCATCCGCCTTGGCCATGGCCGCCGAGGGTGCGGCGATTGGCATCGTCGACCGCAATCTGGCCGGCGCGCAGGCGGTGGCCGAGGAAGCCGCCAAGCTCGGCGTGAAATCCGCTGCTGCCGCCGCCGACGTGGCCGACGAGACGCAGGTTGCCGAGGCATTTACGGCGATTTCTACCGCACTTGGCGGCGACATCGACATCCTGTTCAACAATGCCGGTATTGATACGGTCAGCTTGCTGGTCGATATGTCCGCCGCAATGTGGGACGACATGATCCGGGTGAACCTGCGCAGCATGTTCGTGTGCAGCAAGCAAGTGTTGCCGGCGATGCAGCGCAAGCAGTGGGGCCGCATCATCAACACCGCGTCGCAGCTTGGCCATAAGGGCGCCCCGAACATGGTGCATTATTGCGCGGCCAAGGCTGGCGTGATCGGCTTTACCCGCAGCCTTGCCTACGAGGTGGCGCGCCAGGGCATCACGGTGAACGCCATCTGCCCGGGGCCGATTGAAACACCGCTGCTGCGCGGCATTCCGCAAGATTGGCTCGACATGAAGCAGAAGGAACTGGCCATTGGCCGGTTCGGGCGCACCGATGAAGTGGCGCCGACTGTGGTGCTGCTCGCGTCCGACGCGGGGTCGTACTATATCGGTGCCACGATGAACATGAACGGCGGCGACTACATGATTTAACGCCGGTGCAGCGCCGGCGGGTTCCTACCTGGCCGGCGCCGCGAGCGCGTTGCGCATCGCGTCGAGCATCTGATCCGCGTTCCCGCTGGTGAAACACAATGGCGGGCGGATTTTCAGGATGTGCCCGGTGCCGGATGTTCCGATCAGCACGTGCTGGCGGCGCAGATCGTTGACCACGAATTGCGCCGTGTGCGGATCGGGATGACCTGCCGCGTCGCGGAATTCCACACCGGCATAAAGCCCCGCGCCGCGCACATCGCTGATCTTGCCGTGCTGTGCAGCAAGTTTGCGAATGCCATCACTAAGGTAAGCGCCAATGCGCGCGGCGTTGGCCATCAGACCTTCGTTCTCAATCACCTCCAGCACCGCAATCCCGGTGGCGGCTGCCAACGGGCTGCCGCCGAAGGTGTTGAAGTAGCCGCTGGACTTGCTGAACGCGGCCAAAATGTCGGGTTTGGCGATCACACCTGCGACCGGCAGGCCATTGCCCATCGGCTTGCCGAGTATCACCAAATCCGGCTCGACGCCGTGGCGCTGAAAGCCCCACATATGCGTGCCGGTGCGGCCAAAGCCGGGCTGCACTTCGTCCGCCACATACAGTGCCCCGGCGGCACGCGCAGCCTCGGCGGCTTGCACCAGAAAGCCGGGCGGGTCGGCATAAATTCCGTCGCTGGCGAAAATGGAATCGCAGATGAAGGCGGCGGGGCGGACGCCGTGGCGTTTCAAGTCGGCGAAGGCGGCGGCAACATCTTCAGCAAACTGGGCAATGCGCTTGCGCGTCGGTTTCGGGCCAAACGCGGGTGGTGCGACAGTACGCACATCGATGCCAATTGGCACGTCGGCTCCCGTCGATGGTGAGATCGCCGCCACCGCCGTGGTGTTGCCGTGATAGGCATTGCGGGTCACGACAATCCCCTGCCCGCCCGTGGCGCTTCGCGCAATCCGCAATGCCAGATCGGAGCTCTCGCTGCCGGTGCAGGTAAACGCCACATTGCCCAGCGCTGCCGGAAACGTCGCCAGCAACCGCTCGGCGTAGTCGTAAATGATCTCGTAGAGATACCGCGTGTTGGTGTTCAGCACCGCCGCCTGCCGGCTCATCGCCGCCACCACATGCGGGTGACAATGCCCGACCGATGGGACGTTGTTGTAGGCATCCAGATACGGCGTGCCATCCTGCGCGTACAGCCAAGCCCCGCTGGCGCGCGCCACATGCAGTGGTTCGTTGTAGAGCAGGTATGACGATCCGCCGAAACTGCGATAGCGCCGCGCGATCAGGTCGCGGATTGCCGGATCGACATCGCCTGCCCGCCGCGCGTCGAACGCGCTGAGCGACAGGATCTTGGTGTCCTCGTGCGCCACTAGAACGGCGCCGGATCGAGGAAGCGGCGTATGACGTTGCCGGTAATGCGGGCGACGTTGTTGTTGTAGTTGTTATGCGACAGGCTGCCCGCCCAGGCGATGGAACTGGTCGCAAACACCGCGCCGCCCGCAGGCGTTTCGTAAAACACCAGATCGGCACGCACCAGATCGCTTTCGCCGCCGCACAGGCCGGGCGAGTTGATGTAGATTTCCTCCAGCACCACCATATACACGCCAGTGTGGTTTTCCGACGATGCCAGCACCAGCGCATTCGGGGCCGTGCCCAACACGCGGTCGGCGCGGTCGAGTTCCAAGCCCGCAGCACCGCCGCCGATCAGGCCGAAATCGCCGATCAGTTCCTCGGCGCCGACACCCTCGAAAATGAAGCGAGCGCGCGGGTCGTAGCTGTCCGGTTTGCGGCGGTAGTACGAGGAAATATCGAAGCCCTGCGCGGTGAAACCGCTGCCCGCCATGCGTTGCGGGGCCAAGCCATTGCGCCGCCACAGGCCGCCATATTCACCGCTGAAACTGTGATACGCCTCGCCGGGTTCGGCGGCCCAAGCGCGAATACCGCCCTCGGCGCGGCGCACTTCCATCACGCCCGGCCGGGTCGGGTGATAGGCGATGCGCCAATACCACGCATTCGCCCCCGTATAGACCAAGCGCCCGCCGTGTTTCTTGAACGCGTCCAGCGCGTCCCACATCTGCTTGGTCCAGTATTCGTGATGCGTGGACGTCACGAACACGCTGTACGGGGCCAGCGCGGTGTAACCTTCCGCGTGCACGTCCTCGTCGGTGATCACGTCGTAGCCGAGTTTTTCGGCTTCCAGCCAGTCAGTGATGTGCAGATCGGCGTTCATCTGCCACAGGCCGGAGCCTTTGCCGCCGAGCCACGACTGGTATTTCGGCCGCATGGTGATGATCGGCCGCAGCCGCGTCGTGTAGCACACGCCACTGCCGTCCGAATGCGAGTCATAGCAACTCAGCCCGTATTCACGGTGCTCGTTGAGGAACATATCCGCTGGCTGCATGGTGCTGACCTGACCCGTCAGCAACTCGGCCAGCGGTGCGTCCGTCACCATGTGTTCGTTGGCATACGCCAGATAACTGGCTGTTGGCAGCACGAACAACAGCTTCGAGCTCGCGGTGCCGCGCGGCGGGCGGATGACGAACGGGATGAAATCCTCATCATCGTCGATGGCGACATGCGCGGCGTACACGCCGCTTTTCAGACCGGCGGGGACTTTCAGCGCGAAATCCACCTCCCACCCGGCATCGTGCAGATCGTCGTCGTGAAAATGGATGGCACCGTACTGCTCGGGCTTGTGCGTCCAGGCCATTTCCTCGCCGGTCCAGTTATGGCCGGTCATGGCGCGCGCGGGCAGGTTGAACGTCTCGCCGTGCAGGCGGTTGGGCGAGTCGTCCCAGATGGTCTCGCTGGAAATGCACTTGGAGAAATTCCACACGCCCAGCATGGAACTTTGCAGCGCCACCGGAATCAGGTCGCCGCGCACCTGCTCCATTTCCAGCCGCGACAGCACGCGGTTCGCCAGCCGCGGACGGTCGATCTTGCCGTTGAAATGCTCGGCGAACAGCGTGCGCTTGCCGGCAACACCGGCATGGCGCGCGGCGAACACCACCGGGGCTTGCACATTGGCGGGCAGCCGCAAGGCGACTGGGGCGCTGATGGCCACCGCCGTGTCGGTGCGCGCGTATGGCACCAACGGCTCCTGATACAGGCTCACCGCCCCGGTCGCGGCGTCGTAACTGGCGGCGACGAAATACCATTCGCGGGCCAGCATCGGCTTACCAGCGGCCACTTCGGCAACACCGCCGCGCCCGTCGCCCAAGCGCAGCGCCAAGCCGCCGCCTTCGTCGATGCCCAGCGCGAATCCCGCCCCGGTGCGGCCGTTCCAGCGCCCCGCCAAGCCTTGCCGCCCCTTGGCCGGCGTGGTCGGCCAGACCAGCGCCTGCACGGTGAAACTGCCCAATGCGGCGAGAAACGCATGATCGGGCACCACGGCGCACGACCCGGCGTGGATCGCCTGCCGCCGCGCCGGGTAGCGCCCGGTGACGGCGGTTTCGATGGCTTCTTCCTTGTAGCCGGGGCCATCCGGGTTGGTGTCGCCGTGGATCACGCGGACGATGCGCGCGCTATAGTCGCCCGCTGCCTCGCAATTGACCATGAAGCGGATGGTGTCGTCCGGACACACGCTGATCTGGTCGCTATAGCCCATGATGCGTTTCATCGCTGGTCCCTTGGTCCGCCGGCCGAGGCCGGCACGCCGCGCGCGTTGGAATGCCGTTGGGTGGGGTGCCGCCTAATCCGGCAGATCCTCGCCGGTGTGCCGCTTCCAGCGCTGTTTGAACACGTACCACTCGGCCTCGTGTAGCGAGGTGAAGCTGTGATTCGTCATGCGGATCTTCTCGCCGCGCACGCCGGTGAATTGGCCCAGCATCCATTCGCGGTGCGGCTTGGTGCAAACCAGCACATACTTGCCGGCCATCGCCTCGCCGCGAAACAAATTCAGGATGCGTTGCAGCCCGGGCGAGTGCCGCCCCACCGGCGTCTTGCGGAATTCCTCGACATATTGCCGGTCGTCCGGCGTGATCTGATACATCGCGTGCGGTCCGGAGCCTGGAAGTAGGGCGGCAAGCGTAGCGCCGCCCGGGCGGTAAACTTGACCGCGCCCGCCCGATCCTTGACAGCGCCGCGACCCTGACGCGCAATCACGCTGGACACATCGCGCGCCAGCCCCGGAGGCCACACCCATGAGCGGCACCGCCGCCGCTATCCAACCGCGCATCCTCGCCTCCGCCGCCAACGGCGTGGTGGACGCCATCGCCGCCCTCGGCGCCGACCCGGACCGGGTGCTGGGCGCCGCGTCGATCCGCGCCGCCGAGTTGGCCGACCCGATGCGCGAACTCACGCTGGCGCGCTACTGCGCGCTGTTCGAGGCGGCGGCGCGGCAAACCCGCGACGACAATTTCGGCCTGCATTTCGGCCACGGCTTCACCCCGCGCCAATTGGGCCCCATCGGCTACGTGGCGATCAGTTCGCCCACGCTGGCCACGGCGCTGCGCAACATGAGCCGCTATTTCCCGGCGCATCAGGAAAGCTCCCGCCTGTCACTGCACGTGGCGGGCGACATCGCCACGCTGAATTATCAGGTGCAGGACGGCCGCATCGCCCAGCGCCGCCAAGATGCGGAATTGTCGCTCGGCATGTTCTGCAACCTGTTCTGGCACGGTATCGGCCGCAACTGGCAGCCGCTGGAAATCCATTTCGAACACCCGCGCCCGCTGGACGGGCACGAGCACGCGCAGGTATTCCGCGCCCCCACCTATTTCGCCCGCCCCACCAACGCCATCGTGTTCCGCGCCAGCGATCTGGACACGGTGATGCCCAGTGCCGACGCCTATCTGCTGACGCTGCTGGAACCGCAACTGCGCGACCGCATGGCCCGCGCCAACGCCGACGATCTGGTGGGGCTGGTGCGCCACGCCATCGAACGCGGCTTTTCCGGCAGCGGCCCAGACATCGGCCGCGTCTCAGCCGACCTGGGCCTGACCAGCCGCACGCTGCACCGGCGTTTGCAGGAACGCGGCCACACGTTTACCGATTTGGTCCGCGCATCGCGCCGCGATCTGGCGCTGCAATATCTGGCGACGCCACATATTCCGTTGACCGAGATTGCGTTTCTGCTGGGGTATTCGGAACTCAGCGCGTTCAGCCGGGCGTTTCATCAGTGGGCGGGGATGGCGCCGATGCGGTATCGCAAGCAGAGTTTGGCGGGGATGGGGAGAGTGGATTGAGTATGGCAACGAGCGTTGCCGTTGCGTAAGGCGAGTGCAATCCGCCGATGAGGGCCACGCGCAGGATCGGCGGTTTCGTTGCACTTGCAATCGCCAAAGCTCATCCGGCAACGACAATGCGTTTTGATCAGCGAGATTTGGTATCAGCCCCCCATCTCCTCCAACGCACTCAAAGACTCCGGCAACACCTGCCCGCCATCGATCACAATCGTCTGCCCCGTAATATACCCCGCCTCATCGCTGGCAAAAAACAGCGCCGCGTAGGCAATATCCTCCACGCTGCCCAACCGCGCCTGCGGCACCGAGGCGGTCATTTTGGCGATGTAGTCGCCGCCCACGCCGTCCAATCCCTCGGTACGGATGTTGCCGGGCAGCACCGCGTTCACGGTGATGCCGCGCGGGGCCAGTTCGATGGCGGCCGTGCGCATGAAACCCAGTTGCCCGGCCTTGCTGGCGCCGTAATGCGACCAGCCGGGCGAGCCGGTGATGGGGCCGGTGATGGACGAAGTAATCACAATCCGCCCGCGCCCGGTTTTGGCCAATGCGGGAATGCAGGCCGACACGCTCAGGAACGTGCTGGACAAGTTGTTGGACAACACATGGTTCCACTGCTCCAGCGTCATCTCGAACAGTTTGGCGCCGGGGAAAATACCCGCGTTGGCGCATAGAATGTCGATGCCGCCGTGCCGGTCGATGGCGGCTTCGGCCATGCGGGCGGCGGCTTCGGCGGCGGCCACGTCGGCGGCGAAGCCGCTGGCAATGCCGCCCTCGGCGCGGATCGCGGCGGCGGCGGCATCGGCCTGCGCCTGATCGCG
Organism: Rhodospirillales bacterium; assembly: GCA_025359905.1. Lineage (GTDB taxonomy): Bacteria > Pseudomonadota > Alphaproteobacteria > Acetobacterales > Acetobacteraceae > CAIPHQ01. The sequence goes on along the minus strand of JANYDF010000107.1, from coordinate 60,114 downwards.
TGACACCACCAGCACCTTCGCGCCCTTGGCGGCGAACACGCGGGCCATCCCGCGCCCGATGCCCCGGCTGGCCCCGGTGACGATAACAGAACGTCCGGCGATGGAGGTCAGCATGGCATTCGGCTCCCGATGCAAAAGATCAAGCGAAACGGCTCAGATAGGTCTCGGCCAGCGCGCAACTGTCCAGCGTGTATGGCACGCCCAATTGCCGGGCCAGGTCGGTGTCGCGGTGCGAGCCGAGCCACGCCACCAGCATCAGGCGGCGCAGCAGCAGGAAGGTCGGCAATTCCGCCTCCTCCTCGGCGCCGAGCGGCGCCACACGGCGATAGCCGCTCAGCCACGCGCCGGTTAGTTCCGCCACGTCCGGCCGGTTCTCAATGAAACTCAATGAGGTGCCGTAATCGTACAGGAACCAGCCGCCGCCGCAGTCGTCGAAGTCGATCACCTTCACGCGGCCGCCGTCCACCAGCAAGTTGGCCAGCCGCAGATCGGCATGGATCAAGCCGCGCCGGTCCGGGCCGGAGCCGAACGCAGCCAGCCGCCGCTCCAGCGTGTCGCATAGCCGTTGCAGCAGTGCGGCGACCGGGCCCGCGACGCCCAGGCCATCCTGCCAGCGCCCCCAAATCCGCCGCTCGCCGCCGAGCATGGTGTCGAAATCCCAGGCGAAGCGGGTGAATCCGGCGGGCGGGCGCCACTGCCGTGCATGAACATGTAGCCGCGCGGTGATCTCGCCCAGTTGCTCGAAGGACGGGCCGAGTTCGCCCTCGGGTTCGTGGCCGTCCAGATAGCTGAACATCGCCGCGCGGCGCGGTTCGGGCAGTTCGGCGCTGTGCAGCACCTGTAAGATGCTGCCATCCAGTGCCGGTAGCGCCACCGGCACTTCCGCCCCAGCCTCGGTGCGCAGTGCGTTCAGCCACGCCAACTCGGAATGGATGGCCGCGTCGCTGTGGTAGCCGGGGCGGTGCAGCCGCAGCACACTGCGTGGCCCGCCGTCAGCGCGGTCGACGATATAGGTGATGTTTTCCGAGTGGTTGACGAGGCGCGTGTGCGCGCCCTCGGGCAGCCCCCACCGCGTCAGCGATGCTTGCGCCAGCCGGTCGAACGGCGCGAAATCGGGCTGCGGAGCCGGTCCGTCGTCGGTCATGCGTTGCTGAATCCTGTCATCGCAGCAGTCTAGCGGGCAGACCACGGCGCTCTTGACCAACGCGGACGCGCGTTTGACAGCCCGGAACGGCGTTCAGCGGCCATGCCTTCCTGGCGGCGATTGCCGCCGTTATCGTGATCGCCTTTCGCCAGCAAGACGGGGCCACGCGCATGAACAGCCGGACCGCGACCGAGGACGCCGAGTGGGCGCTGCGCTGCGATCTCGCGGCGGTGTTCCGCGTCGCTGCCCGGCTGAATTGGAATGAGCAAATCGGCAACCATAACAGCCTGATGCTGCCGGGAGATGCCCCGGCGTTCCTGATCAATCCGCGCGGGATGCTGTTCCGCGAGATCACCGCCAGTTCGCTGATCGTCTGCGACCTCGACGGCCGTGTACTGCGCGGGCACGGCGAATTGCGCAAGGTCGCTTTCGCCATCCATGCGCGCATCCATCTGCGCCACCCGGCCGCCGCCTGCGTGCTGCACGTGCATCCGCAATACCTCACCGCGCTGTCGCTGCTCGAAAATGGGCGGTTGGAGATGGTGCATCACAACAACCTGCTGCTGAACGGGCGGATCGCTTACGACGATGACGGGTTCGCGCCGGCGGTGGATGTGGCGGAGGGTGACCGCATCGCCAACGCGCTCGATGGCCGCAGCATTCTGGTAATGCGCCATCACGGCGTCACCGTCGTGGGCCCAACGCCGCACGACGCATTCGACGAATTGTACATGGCAGAGCGAACGGCGATGTACCAGATGACCGCGTCTGCCTCGGGTGGGCGGCTCGGGGCGTTGCCGCCGCCGCAACGCCCTCCGCATCGCGGCGCATGGGGCGAGGTGATGGACGCGCGCCTGCATTTGAACGCCTGGCGCCGGGTGCTGGATCGCGAGGAACCCGATTACGCCACGTAGCGCGCAAGCCGGCGCAGCTATTGCCTCAGGCTCCGCAGTCGCCATGTCACCGCTCAACGTCGCGGTGTGGATGACGCCCGCGCATGATGACAGGAGCTTGCCGCATGAGCACCCCGACCGAGTACGTCCCGCCCAAGGTCTGGACCTGGGACAAAGCCAATGGCGGCCAATTCGCCAACATCAATCGCCCCATCGCCGGGCCGACGCACGACAAGGAGCTTCCGGTCGGCGGCCATCCACTGCAACTGTATTCGCTGGCCACGCCGAACGGCGTGAAGGTGACGGTGATGCTGGAGGAACTGCTGGCGCTCGGCCACACCGGCGCGGAGTACGATGCCTGGCTCATCAGGATCAACGAAGGCGACCAATTCTCCAGTGGCTTTGTCGCAGTCAATCCGAATTCCAAAATCCCGGCGCTGCTGGACCGCAGCGGCCCCACGCCGGTCCGCGTCTTCGAATCCGGCGCTATTCTGGTGCACCTAGCCGAGAAGTTCGGCGCCTTGCTGCCTAGCAGCGGCGCGGCGCGCGCGGAATGTCTGTCGTGGCTGTTCTGGCAAATGGGCAGCGCGCCGTATCTCGGCGGCGGCTTCGGTCATTTCTACGCTTACGCGCCGAGCAAAATGGAATACCCGATCAACCGCTTTACCATGGAAGTGAAGCGCGAACTGGACGTACTCGACCGGCGTCTGGCCGAAACCGCGTATCTGGCTGGCGAGGACTACACGATTGCCGATATTGCTGTGTGGCCCTGGTATGGGGCCCTGGCCTTGGGCACGCTGTACGGTGCCGCCGAGTTTCTCGATGTGCAGTCCTACAAGAACGTGCAGCGCTGGGCAGCCGCCATCGCCGGCCGGCCTGCGGTGAAGCGCGGCCGCATGGTCAATCGCTCGTTCGGCGACTTGGCCAGCCAGTTGCATGAACGCCACGACGCCGGCGACTTCGACACCAAGACGCAGGACAAGCTGGCCGCTGCCGATTGAGCCAACGGCGTGGCCCTGCCGCTGGCAGAGCCACGCCTCTACGGCAATTATTATGTTATATAATTTTTGCCTGCGGTGGATCAAAAGCCCGGATCGGCGGCAGATTGCCGTCGAACCGCTCCACCTGAACGGTCGTCAACTGCCCGGTGCAGCCCTGCGCCAAAGCCGATGTGCCGACGTCGCGGGTCAGCACGTTGGGGTTGCCATGCACGCAGAGCGCCATGTCGTCCTCGGGGTCTTCGGGGTCGTACCAGGCGCCGGTTGGGATTTGCACCACGCCGGGCCGGATGCCATCGGTCACCACTACGCCCGCAAGGCATGCGCCGCGCGCATTGAAAAGACGCACAATATCGCCGTCAACGATGCCGCGCGCGGCGGCGTCGATGGGGTGCAGCCGTGCAACCTCACGCCCGCGATGCTTGGCGCCGCTGCTGTGGCCGCCGAAGTCGAACTGGCTGTGCAGCCGGGTCGCGGGTTGATTGGCGACCAGCACCAATGGCGCCGCCGCATCCGGCACATGCTCGGGCGGCAGCCACGCCGGATGGCCCGGGCAACTGGCTTCGCCGAAGCTGGCAATGGTTGCCGAATAAATCTCCAACTTTCCGCTCGGCGTGCGCAGCGGATTGGCATCGGGGTCGTCGCGGAAGCGCCGCAGCGCACCGCCATCGTCTGGGCGCATCGGCAGGCTCAGCGTTCCCATGGCCCAAAATTCGTCGAAACTTGGCGCCGGTAGCTGCTGCCGCGCCAATCCGGCGCGGATGCGCTCATACAGATATTCCAGCCACTGCCGTGGCGTGCGCCCTTCGGTGAACATCTCCCCGACGCCAAGCCGTTCGGCGAGACCGGAGAAGATGGCGTAGTCGTCGCGCGCCTGCTCGAACGGCTCGGTGACTTTGTGCATGGCGACCAGCAACGGGTCGTTGGGATTGCCGCCGATGTCTTCCCGCTCCAGCGTCATCGTGCAGGGCAGCACGATATCGGCGTGCCGCGCGGTGGCGGTCCAGGCCAGTTCGTGCACCACCAGCGTATCGACCTGTGCGAAGGCGCGGCGCAGCCGGTTCAGATCCTGATGATGGTGGAACGGATTGCCGCCCGCCCAGTAGACCAGCCGAATGTCGGGATAGGTGCGCGTTTCGCCGTTGTAGCGATAGGGGCTGCCGGGGTTCAGCAGCATGTCGGAAATCCGCGCCACCGGAATGAAGTCAGTGACGGTGTTGCGGCCCTGCACAAGATTCGGCAACGGCACGGCGGTCGCGCGGCGGCCGTAGTAGCCGATGGCGCCAAGCGCATAGCCGTAACCGCCGCCCGGCAAGCCGATCTGGCCCAAGGCAGCGGCAAGCACCGCCCCCATCCACACCGGCTGCTCGCCGTGCTCCGAGCGTTGCAGTGAATGGGCGACCACAATCAGCGCACGCTTGCCGTGCATTCGGCGCGCGAGGGCGATGATGGTCTGCGCATCCACGCCGGTGATCGGCGCGGCCCAGGCCGCATCCTTTGGCTGGCCGTCATCCAGGCCCATCAGGTATCGCTCGAAGATCGGCCAGCCTTCGGTGAACCGATCCAGAAATGCGCGGTCGTGCAGCCCTTCGGCGGCAAGGGTATGCACCAGCGCCAGCATCAGCGCAGTGTCGGTGCCGGGGATCAGGCTGAGCCATTCCGCTCCGGCCTCGTCGGGTAAGTCGCTGCGCAACGGCCCGGCCAGCACGAATTCGCAGCCGCGCGCCTGGGCCCGCTGCATCGCGCCGCGCTCGACATGCTCGCTGATGCCGCCGCCCGCGATCATGGCGTTCTTCAGCGCCATGCCGCCGAACGCGACCACGATTTCGCTGTGCTCGGCGATCTGTTCCCAGGTGACGTTGCTCTTGGTGAGATCTTCGTAATCGCCGATGATATGCGGGATCACCACCGAGGCGGCGCCGGAACTGTAGCTGTTGACCGAGCGGACATAGCCGCCGAGCGACATATTCAAAAAGCGGTGCACCTGGCTTTGCGCGTGATGAAAGCGCCCGGCGCTGGCCCAGCCGTACGAGCCGCCGAACACCGCACCTGGCCCGTGCGTATCGCGTACCCGCGCCAATTCGGCGGCGAGCAAATCGAGCGCGCGATCCCACGACACCGGCACGAATTCGTCGCGGCCACGCTTGCGCTCAGGGCCTGGGCCATGCTCCAGCCAGCCACGGCGCACCATCGGCTGCGCAATCCGCGCGCGGTGGCGCAGGGCTGCCGGAAAGTTGTCGACCAGCCGGTTCGGATCGGGGTCGCCAGCGTGGTCACGCACGTCGAGTTTGCCGTCGCGCATCCGAGCGGAAAACGTGCCCCAGTGCGAGGTGTGCGGGCGAAATCCGCTGTCTGGCGCCGCGATGTCGTCGATCCCGGTTGCTGTATCGGTCATCGCCGCAACTCCTTAAAATATCGAACCGGTCAGGTGGCGGCAGGCGCTACGAGGGCGGGCGCGCGGCGGTATTGCGTCGCCTGTTCGTAGTCGAACGCGAACGCCAGCAAATCGGCTTCGCTCCATTGGCGGCCGACAAAAATCAGGCAGAATGGCGCGCCGGTGTCGTACACGCCGGCCGGTACCACCACGCCGGGCAGGCCCGCAATATTGATTTCCGAGACCGTCGTTTCATGAATCGGCTCGCCACCGTGCAGTGGCGGCAGCGGGTCCCGCATCTGTGGGAACACCAGCGCGTCGAGCCGGTGCGAATCCATGACGGTGTTGAAGCTATCCAGATACGCCTCGCGCACCGCAGCGAACTCCGACATGTCGGGCGGCACGTTGGGGTCGGCGACGCTCGCTTTGAACGCCGGCATGTCAGCGAGGTAGCGCAGCACGCCCTTGGGGCCGAAGGCGCTTTGCGCCGCCGTCGCCTTGGCGAACTCTGCAAAGCTGCGCAACGCTGCGTTGGGGCCGAGGCGTTGGAGATATTGCTGCAAGTCGTACGGCACCGATTCAGTGCCACGCTCGTCGTAGTAGCCTGGCCCCGGCATGGGGCGGCCGATGGCGGCAAAGCCAGTACCAGCGAAGGGATCGTCAACGCATACAGCGCCGCGCCCGGCAATCTCGCGCTGGGCGCGCTGATACAGCGCGGCAGTGCCGTCAGACAGCGGTTGCGGACGCCAGCCGGGGCCGAACAGTCCCAGCCGTTTGCCTTGCAACGCCGCCAGGCTGAGGCGCGAAGTGTAGCCGCCCTTGGGGATCTTGCCGATGCTGGCCGTGGTCTTGGGGTCGGCCATTGTGAAGCCCGCCAGCACGTCCAAACACAACGCCGCGTCGCGCACGCAGCGGGCAATCGGCCCGACGACGTCGCGCTGGCTGGCCAGCGGCACCACGCCGGCATTCGGCACCAACGCAAACGTCGGTTTGATCCCGACCAATCCCTGCGCCGAGGCCGGATTCTGGATAGATCCGCCGGTCTCTTCGGCGAGCCCAAGCACGCACATCGATGCCGCGACAGCCGTCGCAGTGCCGGAGGAACTGGCGCCGGGCACGCAATCGGGTGCGGCGGCGTTGATGGTCGGACCTGCCCAGCTATCGTTGGCATGGCTGCCGCTGGCGCTGAGCACCGGCACGTTGGTTTTGCCCAGCATAATCGTTCCCGCCGAGCGCATCCGCGCGACAACCGGGCTGTCGGTGGCCGGGATCAGATCCACGCCGCCTTTGCGGCTGGTCAGCAGCGACCAGCCGGCGGTGGTCGGGATGCCCGCCATGTCCATCGGGTCTTTGATCACCACGGGCACGCCAGCGAGCGGCGGCAGCGCCTCACCAGCCGCCAGCCGCCGGTCGATCGCGCGCGCGTCATCGAGCGCTGAGGGGTTCAGGAAAATCAGTGCGTTGTAAAATGGGTTGTACTGCGCAATCCGATCGAGGCAGGCCTGGGTCAGCGCCTCGCAGGTGAACGCGCCGGAGGCGAGACCGGCCTGGACTTGGGCGACAGTGAGTTCGACGAGGTTGATATTGGTATCCGTGGCGGCAGCGGAATTCATGTTGTCGGGCCCAATGCTGTTGATCTGCGACGTGCAGCGGGCGCACGGCAATTCGCTCTGAGTTGGGCGAGCGCAACCGGCGAAGTCAAGTGGCATGCGGCGTGCTTAAGTGCTGCCGCGCCGCCAGTGCCTAACCCTGAATCTTCGTGCAGGAGTATCGCGATGCCTGTCTCCGGCTTGTTCCATGTTGCGGTGAAAACCAACGATCTTGCCGCCACCGTGCGCTTCTACGAGGATGTCGTCGGACTGAAATCGGTTTGGCGGCCGGATTTCGGCTACCCCGGCGCGTGGCTGGCAACGCCGGAAGGTGCTGCAATCATGCATATTTATGCCGGCGGCCCAGCGCTCGGCACGCAGGGCAAGGCGCCGTACGGCACCGCCGCCATCGACCACGTGTCGCTGTCGGCCACCGGCTACCACGACTACATCGCGGCGTTTAGAGCCGCCAAGTATGACTGGCGGGAGTTCAAAGTGCCCGGCACCACGCTGTGGCAATTGTTCGTGTACGACCCCAGCGGCGTGCAACTGGAACTGACCTTCGATGGCGCGTCGGAGCCGGGGCCGGCGCCGGATATGTCCGATGGCCGCCGCTATATCGCTGGCAGCAGCTTTTTCACCGGGGCCACACCGTGAAGGTTCTGCTCACTGGCGGCGCCGGGTTGATCGGCATGGCGCTGCGCCAGCGGCTGGCGGCAGACGGCCACGCCGTGGCCGCTGTGGATCACACATCGCACGGCCGCGACGATCCGGCACTGCTACGCATCGATCTGGCGGACGCAGCCGAGCTCCAACGGCTGATGGAGCAGCACGGCACCACTGCGGTGGTGCATTGCGGCGCGATCTCTGGCCCCATGATGGCGCGCGGACGGCCGCTGGACATCGTCGCCACCAATATCACCGGCACCGCCAACGTGCTGGAGGCGGCGCGGCTGGCCGGTGTGGCGCGGGTCGTGTTCTGCTCGTCGATCAGTGTCTATGGGAATGCCGGGGACGTAACGCTGGGCGAAGCAATGGCGGCGCATCCGACATCGGTTTATGGCGCGTCAAAGACCGCAGGCGAGCAATTGGTGGAGGCCTTCGCCGCCGAATACGGGCTGGATGGCGTGAGCCTGCGCATCGGGCGCGTCTATGGCCAGTATCGGCGCGGCAACTGCGTGATCAAATCGATGATCGAGGACGCGGCGGCGGGCCGGGAAACCGTGATACCCTGCGCCACGGACTTCCTATATCATTACGTTTGGCAGGGCGATGTGTCCGCCGCCATTTTGGCCGCACTGTCTGCCAAAACGCTGCCGTCGCGGGTCTACAACGTGGGCTCCGGCGCAGCACTGACCATGACGCAGATCGTCGAAATCGCTCGCCCGCTGATTGCGGGACTTCGAGTACGCCTTGTTCCCGGCGCCGACGATGTGTCCGACGTGCAAACGCGTTTCGATATATCACGCATCGCGCGTGAGTTGGATTTTCGCCCGGCCTATCCGCTGGCGCGCGGCATCGCCGCATACGCTTCGGCATTGCGCGAGCGTGGCGCTGGCGCGGCTTAGCTTGACGTGGATGGCCCCGATTCAGCTTCAGCGCGGTTCTGCATATGCCGCGCCAACCGTTCGATCTGCGGACAGATCAGCTCGCTGACCTCGTCATCATGGACGGTTTCAGCCCAGGCTTGCCGGAAACACGCCAGCCAGCCGTCGATTTCGGCGGCCCCGATTGGCGCGTGCAGATGCCTGCGCCGCAGCATCGGCGGGCCATACTTGTCGGTAAACAACGGCGGCCCACCGAGCCAGCCCGTGAGATACTCGAACAGCTTGCGCTCGGAATTGTCCAAACTTGCGGCATGAATGGCGCGCGCCGCAGCGGCCCCGGGCAAGGTGTCCAGCAGTTCATAGAAGCGCCGGGCCAATGCGCGCACACCGGGTTCGCCGCCGATCCGCTCGTAGGGATTTGTCACGCGCTATCGCCTCCAAAATCAATGCCACCGGCACCGCACCCGATAGCAGCCGGCTGGCCATCGCGGGAAGCATCGCTGTGCCCAAGTCAAGCTTGTGCAACCGTGTCACCCGTGCATGACTCGACCCCGGTCAAGATAGGATTGCGACGTGTCAGTTGAGAAAGTCGAGACGCTGATTGTCGGCGGCGGCCAGGCCGGGTTGGCGATGAGCGAGCAACTCAGCAAGCGCGGCCTATCGCACCTGATCGTCGAGCGCCACCGGATTGCCGAACGCTGGCGCACCGAGCGGTGGGACGGACTGCACGCGAACGGCCCGGCGTGGCACGACAGATTGTCGGGTATGCCGATTCCTGGCGTCGATCCTGACGGCTTCGCCTCGCGCGACCAGATGGTGGACTATTTCGTCGCCTACGCCGAGCGAATCGCTGCCCCCGTGCGCAGCGGCGTCGCGGTAACGGCGCTAACGAAGAAAGCCGATGGCACCGGCTTTCGCGCCGAAACATCGGCGGGCGTGATTGAAGCCACCAACGTGGTTGCTGCCACCGGGCCATTTCAGCGCGGGGTGGTGCCCGACGTGGTGCCGCCCGATACCGGCATATTGCAGATGCATTCCAACCTCTACCGCAACCCCGGCCAGATCCCGCCGGGTAAGATTCTGGTGATCGGGGCCGGGTCATCCGGCGCACAGATCGCCGACGAATTATCGCGCGCCGGGCGGGATGTGTTGCTGTCGGTCGGCGAGCATCAGCGCCCCCCCAGGAAGTATCGTGGCCGGGATTTCTGCTTTTGGCTCGATGTGCTCGGCCTATGGAGCTTTCCGCGCGATCCGGCGGCAAAGCACGTCACCATCGCGGTGAGCGGCGCATATGGCGGTAATACCATCGATTTCCGGCGGCTTGCGGCGCGCGGGCTAACGCTGGTGGGCCGGGCCGGCGCTTACACGGATGGCGTGATGCACTTCGAGCCCGGCCTTGCTGCCAATCTGACGGACGGCGACGCGTCGTACTATGCCTTGCTGGACGCGGCAGATGCCTACGCGGCCCGGGTCGGGCTCGATCTGCCCGAGGAACCCACCGCCCGCATCCGCGAACCCGACCCGGCCTGCGTGACCGACCCCATTCTGCAACTCAACCTGCAAGCTGCTGGGATCACCACGATTATTTGGGCGACCGGGTTCGAACTCGATTTCGGCTGGCTCCAAGTCGACTCGTTCGACGCCAACGGCACGCCAGTGCATCAAAATGGTGTCGCCGCTGTGCCGGGCCTGTATTTTCTTGGGCTTAGCTGGCTGTCGCGCCGCGCGTCGAGTTTCATCTTCGGCGTTGAACGCGATGCGGCGCATCTGGCGGAGCAGATCGCCGCGCGCGCCTGACGCCGCGCGGGACTACCCCTGCGCGGCCCATACCGAGACCGGCGGATGCCGGTCTCGCCACGGGGCAGCCGCTTCAAGCTGAGCCGCCACGCGGAACAAAGTAGCCTCATCGCCGAAGCGGGCGCCGAGCATCACGCCGAGCGGCAGACCGGCCTCGTTCCAATGCAGCGGCAGCGTGATCGAGGGCTGGCCGGTGGCATTGTAGACCCACTGCATTGGGTTGACCCGCCAGAGCCGGCGGAAGAATTCCGCGCCGTCGTCGACATCGGCATACAGGTGGCCCAGCAACGGCGGCGGTGTGGCGGTCGTGGGCGTCAGCCACAGGTCATAGCCGGTGAAGAACCGGGAAAACTGCCGCGTGACGGTGTTCTGCTTGGCGATGGCGCGCAGATAGTCGGTCGCACTCAGGCGCTTGGACTGTTCCCACAGCCACATGTTATTGCCTTCGATCACCGCCCGCGACGGCGTCTTGCCGGTGGCTTTGGCGTGCTCCTCGATGGCGTGCCCGACGCCAGCGGCAAAGAACACCATGAAGCCTTCGAGCAACAATGCGGCGTCGTAGTCGGGCGACGCCTCCTCGACATGGTGGCCCAAATCCTCCAGCAACCGCGCCGCCTTGGCGACGGCTGCGGCGCAATCCGGCTCAAACGTATTGTTGGCCGCGTGGTGCAGCGCCACGCCGATCCGCAGACGGCCGGGCGGTGCGCCCACCTCGTCCAGAAACGGGCGCGCCGGGGCGGGCGCGATGCTCGGATCGCCGGGCGCGGGCCCGGCGGTCGCGTCCAGCAACGCGGCGCTGTCGCGTACCGTGCGGCTGACGACATGCTCAGCCACGAAGCCCTGCCACGCATCGCCCGCGTCTGGCGCCAGCGTATTGCGCCCGCGCGTCGGCTTGATGCCGACCAAGCCACAACTTGCCGCCGGGCCGCGAATGGAGCCGCCGCCATCGCTGGCGTGGGCCACCGGCACAATTCCCGCCGCCACCGCCGCCGCTGAGCCGCCACTCGATCCGCCGGTGGAGTATTGTAGCCCCCACGGGTTGCGCGTTGGTCCGGTCGCCACTGGCTCGGTGGAGGCCGAAGCCCCTTGTTCCGGCGTATTGCTCTTGCCCACGAACAGCAAACCGGCGCGCCGCCACCGCTGCACAATCTCGGGCTCGTACGGACGCCCGGGGTCGGTGAAAAACCGGCTGCCGCCGCTGGTCGGCACATTGGCGGCGGTGGGCGACAAATCCTTCAGCAGGAACGGCACGCCGCGATACGGCCCGTCCGGCAACCCAGCGGCAATCGCCGCTTCGGCTTCGGCCCGCATCGTGTAAGTGATGGCGTTGAGGTGCGGGTTCAGCCGGTCGATGGCGGCCAGCGCCGCCTGCAACACCTCGGTGGCGGACACCTGGCCGGTGCGCACAAGCGTTCCCAGCGCCAGCCCGTCATGCGCTGCATAGTCGGTCAAACTCAGCGCCATGTGCCCCTCGGGTGCCAATCGTTGCCGCCAGAGGAAATACCATGAACTAAGCAGAAATGGCGATAGCCTGCGTGCCGGCCGTACGGGCGATCGCGCGGAATGTCACCGCTTGCTCTTTTGCGAGAGGTCCACATAGACGGCGGCCAGCAGCACGATGCCCTTGACCACCTGTTGCCAGAAAATGCCGATGCCGAGGATGGACATGCCATTGTTCATCACGCCCATGAAAAAGGCGCCGATCACCACGCCCATCACCTTGCCGACGCCGCCCGATGCCGACACGCCGCCGATGAAGCAGGCGGCGATCACGTCGAGTTCGAACGAATTACCGGCGCTTGGCGTGGCCGAGTTCAACCGGGCGGCGACGATCAGGCCCGCGAGCCCGGCCAGCACGCCCATGTTGACGAAGGTGAGGAACGTCAGCCGTTCGACCCGCACGCCGGAAAGCTCGGCGGCGAGCCGATTGCCGCCCATCGCATAGACGCGGCGGCCGATGGTCGTGCGCGTGGTGATGAACGTGTACAGCAGCACAAGCGCGCCCATGATCACCAGCACGTTCGGCAGGCCCTTGCGCCATGCCAGAAGGTAGGTGCCGCCGAGCACTAGAAGCGCGAAGATCACGTTCTTGCCGATAAACAGCGCCACCGGTTCCACGTCCATCGCGGCCGCAGCGTCACGCATCCGCTTGCGGGCGCTGACCAGCACCAGCAAGGCAGCGCCGATAATGCCAATGAGCATGGTCAGCCAGTAGAACTGATCCTGACCGTCCGCCGCGACGAACAGCCCAAAGTCGCGGAAATCAGGGATGAAGCCGGCGCTGATCGACTGGAAGCCCTTGGCGAACGGGCCGACGAACTGCCCCAGCAGCAAATTGCCGGTCAGGCCACGGAAAATCAGCATGCCCGCCAGCGTGACGATGAAGGCCGGGATCTTGGCGTAGGCGACGAAATAGCCCTGCGCCGCGCCGATGATGCCGCCCAGCACCAGCGACAAGACGATCACCGGCACATAGGGAATTTTCTGATACACCATCAGCGATGCGGCGATGGCGCCGACGAAACCGACAATGGAGCCGACCGACAGGTCGATGTTGCCGCCGACGATCACCAGCAACATGCCCAGCGCCATGATGACGATGTAGCTGTTTTGCAGGATCAAATTGGTGATGTTGACGGGATCGAGCAGCACACCGCCTGTCACGATCTCAAAAAAGCCCATGATGAGCAGCAACGATGCCAGCATGCCGTAATCACGCAGGTGATTACGCCAGTAGCTGGCGTTGCTCGGCGCCGCCTGGGAATTGCTCTTCTGGCTCATGCTGCCACTCCGTATTGTCTCATGATCGATGCCATGATTTTTTCCTGACTAGCGCCGGCGGCAGGCATTTCGTCCACGAAGCGCCCTTCGTTCATGACGTAGATGCGGTCGCAGGTGCCCAGCAGTTCCGGCATTTCCGAGGAAATCACGATGACGCCCTTACCGGCGGCTGCGAGGTCGTTGATGATGCTATAAATTTCGTACTTCGCCCCGACGTCGATGCCGCGTGTCGGTTCATCAAGGATCAGTACCTGCGGGCCGGCGAACAGCCACTTGCTCAGCACGACTTTCTGCTGGTTGCCGCCCGACAGGTTGATCGTCTTCTGGAAGATCCCCGACGAGCGGATGTTCAGCATCTCGCGGTAGCGCTGCGCCACACGGGTTTCCGCATGATTATCGATCACGCCACGCCGGGCGATGCCGGGCAAATTGGCGAGGGTGACATTGTTCTTGATATCCTCGGTCAACACCAAACCAAGGGACTTGCGATCTTCGGTAACATAGGCCAGCCCGGCGCGGATGGCCCGCTGAATGCTCGAAAGATCGAGCGGCTTGCCATCCAGGAACGCCTCGCCACGAATGTTGCGGCCATAGGCTCGCCCGAACACGCTCATGGCCAGTTCGGTGCGCCCAGCGCCCATCAACCCGGCGATACCCACCACCTCGCCCCGGCTGACATGCAGGTTCACCCCTTTGATGACCTCACGGCCGGCATGGAAGGGATGGTCGACCCGCCAATCGCGGATTTCGAACAGCCGCGCGCCGATCTCCACTGAACGCGGCGGGTAGCGGTCCGACATCTCCCGGCCGACCATGGACTTGACGATGCGGTTTTCGCTGATCGTCTCGGTGCGGCAGTCGATGGTCTCAACCGTCGCACCGTCGCGCAAGATGGTGATGGAATCCGAGATTTGCGCGATTTCGTTCAGCTTATGGGAAATAATGATCGAGGTGATGCCCTGGCTCTTAAAGCCAACCAGAAGCTTCAGCAGCGCCGCACTATCGGTTTCATTCAGACTGGCGGTCGGCTCGTCCAGAATTAGCAGCTTCACCTTCTTGGCCAGCGCCTTGGCAATTTCCACCAATTGCTGTTTGCCAATGCCAAGGTTGGTAATCAGCGCGTTCGGCGATTCCCGAAGGCCAACTTTCGCCAGCAAATCACGGGTGCGCGCAATCGCCTCATTCCAGTCGATTACGCCGAATTTGTTGGAGGTCTCGTTGCCCAGGAAAATGTTCTCAGCAATCGAGAGCAGCGGAACCAGCGCCAGTTCCTGATGGATGATGATGATCCCGAGGTGTTCGCTGTCGGCGATGCGCGCGAAGCGCCGCTCCTCGCCTTCGTAGATAATATCGCCCTCGTATGTGCCGTGCGGATAGACGCCGCTCAGCACCTTCATCAGGGTCGACTTGCCCGCGCCATTCTCGCCGCAGATGGCATGAATTTCGCCCCGCTCGACCGACAGATTGACGTCCCTGAGCGCCTTCACGCCTGGAAAGCTCTTCGAGATTCCGCGCATTTCCAGAATCGTGCTCATGGCTGCCTCCTCCATGTCTGCTTATAAGCCCGGCACGGCACGGCAGCCTAGCCTGACGAGAAAGCCTATCGCGCACGGCGGCGCCCGCTCGCCGTACAATAATACCGCCCCGCGATCCTCGGATCACGGGGCGGTATATAGCAAGTCGAGACTAGTTGAGCTGGTCGGCCTTGTAGTAGCCGCTGTCAACCAACGCGGCCTTCCAGTTGCTGGCGTCCACCGGCACCGGCTTCAGCAGGTAGGACGGCACGATCTTCACTTTGTTGTTGTAGGTCTTGGTGTCGTTGACTTCCGGCTTGCCGCCGGAAACCACTGCGTCAACCATGTTCGCCGCAACCTTGGCGAGTTCACGGGTGTCCTTGAAGATCGACGAATACTGCTCATGCGCGATGATCGACTTGATCGACGGGATTTCGCAGTCCTGGCCGGAGATGAACGGCATCGGCACATCCTTGGAGCCGTAGCCGACGCCCTTCAGCGCAGAGATGATGCCAATCGACAGGCCGTCATACGGCGACAGCACCGCATCGACATGCTTCTTGGTGTAGAACGCGCTCAGCAGGTTATCCATGCGCGACTGCGCCACCGAGGCTTCCCAGCGCAGCGTGGAAACCTTGTCCATGCCCATCTGCTTGGACTGCACCACCAGCTTGCCCGAGTCGATCAACGGCTTCAGCACCGACATGGCGCCGTCGTAGAAGAAGAACGCATTGTTGTCGTCGGCCGAGCCGCCGAACAGCTCAATGTTGAACGGGCCGGTCTTGCCGGCGTCGAGGCCGAGGCCGTGCACCAGCGAGGTCGCCTGCTGGACGCCAACCTGGAAATTGTCGAACGTCGCATAATAGTCGACGTTGCCCGAGCCAACGATCAAACGGTCATAGGAGATGACCTTGATGCCAGCGTCAGCCGCAGCCTGCAGCGCGTTCGACAGCGTGGTGCCGTCGATGGCCGCGATCACCAACACTTTTTCGTGCTTGGTGATCATGTTCTCGACTTGCGCGAGTTGGTTGGGGATGTCGTTGTCGGCGTACTGCAGGTCGGTCTTGTAGCCCTTCGCCTGCAGCACCTTCACCATGTTGTCGCCGTCAGCGATCCAGCGTGCCGAGGACTTCGTCGGCATCGCGATGCCAATGGTGCCCTTGTCCTGTGCGGAGGCAACGCCAGCGACAGCGGCAACGCCAAACGCCAGCGCGGTTGCAAAAACCGTGAACTTCATACTCGTCCTCCCGTACTTCGTTAAGCGCCCGGTCATGCTCAAACACGCCGTGAAGAGCCTTTGCAGCCCCTGGCTGGTCATGTCCATAAAACACGTCCTTGCCGGCAAACTGCGGAAATTTGATATGATGTCAAATGCCATTCTTGATCGGTGATATGTCTATTTGATATATCGTTCCGGTAGCCAGAAAGGGCGTTGCTTGGTTGATCAGAGAGAAAATTTGTGTCGTGCAGGGCACGCGCTCTCTGCGGGCGGCATTGCGAACCCGCAAATTCGGTTGAAACTCGCTCATCTCCGGCTGATCGCTGCCATCGACGACAAACAGTCCATCAGTGAGGCCGCGCAGGCATTAAATATGTCGCAACCAGCCGCCTCGCGCATGATCGCCGAGATGGAGTCGTTGTTGCGCGCCAAGCTGTTCCAGCGGCTATCGCGCGGCGTGCGCCTGACACCGCTTGGACAATCGCTGGCTGGCCATGCGCACACCGTCCTGCTGCAATTGATGCGTGCCGAGCAGGAATTCGACGACCTGCGCGCAGGCCGGCAAGGCGTGGTCGCGGTCGGGGCCGTGACTGCGCCAGCCTGCGATTTGGTGGCGCCGGCGATCAACGACATCCGCGCCCGGGCGCCTGGGATCGAGATTACGATGCAGGTCGACAATTCAGTCGCGCTGGCCCGGGAGCTCGTCGCCTCAAGGCTCGACTTCATTTTGGCGCGCGTGCCGGACGATATGGATGCGCGCATGTTCCATTGCGTGACGCTTGGCATCGAGGAGGCCAGCATCATCGTGCGGCGTGGCCATCCGCTGCTCGCGCAAGCGCCGGTTGGGATCGCCGCCCTCAGCGAATGGGAATGGATTATGCAGCCGCGCGACGCAATGATCCGCCGGGCAGTCGATGACCTGTTCTTGTTCGCCAACCTGCAGCCGCCCCGATGCCTGATCAACACGACATCGATTATTTTGACATTGATGATGGTGGCGCACTCCGATGCGTTGGCGCCAATCGCGACCGGCGCTGCCCGATTCATTGTGGACGAAGCGACGCCAGGGGCACTGACCGAATTGCCGATCAATTTTGCAATCAGAGTCAGGCCTTATAGCTTGATCACAGTGCGCGACCGGCCGCTGTCGCAATCCGCAACAATCGTCTATGAGATGATACGGACCTTGGCGCGGCCAATGGCGCTTGAAGCAGCCATAAACACCGCCCGATGATGCGGCTGGCTCGGGGAAACGCCCGCAGCCGTAGGTGCGGCGCGATCGTCACAACCGCCGCTGCCATTGCGGCGTAGCAACCGGAGCCCGCAATGCCGAATCCTGGGTTGAATGTAGCTTGCTGTGCCGCACTGACCGTGTTGTCGGCTTGCGCCTTATCACCGCCGCAGGCACCAACCGGCCTCACGGCGCTCTATGAGCAGAGCATCCATGCGGCGGCAGTGCGTGACCCGAGCTTTGCCGCCGACCTGCAAACAATCCAGCCGGGGCAAACCAGCGTCACCGTCGGCACGTTCACCGAATGGGGCGCCCCCGCCTCGCCAACGCAGCGGCCGATTTGGGTTTCGCTGCCAAGCCAGTTACAGGATCTGTGCCATGGCAAGCCGAATGCCGTCTTGGCCATCCAACAGGCGCTCGGACTGCCGCCGCAGGCCACGCCTTCCAAGCCGGAACATGAATGGCAGGTGCTCACGTTCAACGTCGGGCGCGAGGCGCTGTTCCGGCCCTGTCCGGGCGGCACCGACATTGCCGCCCCGCGCTGCGGCAACGCGGTGGCGCAGGGACTAGATGAAACCACGGCTCGCTTCCTGCTCAATCAGTTGTGGAGCTCGGATCGCATCGGGTTTCGTGCGGCGAGCGGCGCACCTGACTGGGGTTACCCGTTTACCGGTATGGGATGGGCCTACAACTGGGACCCGCAAGCAGCGTCGCCCATCGGCGTGTCGGAATTCGTTGTGCGCAAGGGCAGCGTGATTTCCCAGGTCAGTGCGGCAGCGCCCGCGCAGTTTTGTCAATCGGGCGATAAAACGTAGGCGATGTGCCGTGCAGATGGCACGGGGGCTGTCGCGCAAGCGCAAAACTCGGTCGCCCGCAGTCAATGTTCTCCGCACGGCGCGTGAGACGCTTGGGTTATCGGCGGACGGATGAAGCTGGCGAGCGATGCCGAATGCCCGGCCTGTAGGGCCGGGCATTCGTGAAGAGCGGAGCAGAGCGCGCAAGATAGTGTCGCCAAACCGCCGTATATGAATGAATAAGCAGGAGAAACCCTGCCGCGACAACTTGTTTGTGCCGCCCAGTGCGATAGCTATAGTTTCTTTCAACTGAGCTATTGTTCGCTTATGTAGTGGCAAAGCTTCACCCCAGCCGCGTACTGCAGACGGAGACACTCACCCGTGCCCAGCTTGATTGATGTCACGCACCACACCATCGCCACCCACCCGGAACACTGCGTCAATCAGGTGGCCACCCGCGTGGTCAGTACCGGCGAGGTGATCGCCGTCTACAACGAAGAACGATTCCCCTATCACCACGACAGTGGCCAAACCCTGCTGACGCGGTCGGCCGATGGCGGCATCTCATGGTCGGCGCCGGAAGTCGTTCTGCCGTGGACGGCGACCACCGGCAACTGGGATTGCGGCTTTTGTGAACTTGCCGATGGTACCTGGATCGTCAACCTGACCATTACTGGACACTTCAAGAAGGGCATCCGGCCAGAGGGCGTATCCTGGAGCTCGCACCCGAACACGCCGGAATGGGGCGACTGGACGTGGGCGTATAAGTTGCAGTCCTGGCTTGGCACTTATGTGGTTCGCTCGACCGATCGCGGCACGACCTGGAGTGCGCCGATCCCAGTGAACGTGCGCCCGCTGAAGCACGGCGGCTGCCGTCTGGGCTGCTGGCAATTGCCATCCGGCTCGCTGCTCATGGGGCTGTACGGCCGCATTCGCGGCTATGAAGAAGAAGGCGAAGGCGAGAGCACCCGCTCGGCGCTGATGCGCTCGGACGACGGCGGCGAGAATTGGGAGTATTTCTCCACACTGGGCTATGACGCTGCCAGCATCATCGACTTCGAGGAACCGGCGCTGCTGCGGCTGCACGATGGCAGGTTGGTGTGCACCATGCGCACCCACTCCAACCCGTCGAGCGATTCGCGCAACATCGCCGTCGTGGTCTCGGACGACGATGGGTTTTCCTGGACCCCTCCCAGGTACACCAATATTTGGGGCTTCCCCACCGAGATGATCGCGCTGCAGGACGGGCGCTACTTGATGATCTACGGCTACCGCCGCCCGCCCTACGGCGTGCGCGGGTGTATTTCGGACGATGGCATCACCTGGGACCGCAAGAACGAGTTCGTCATTCGCGACGGCGGCGTGCCGGGCCGCAGTGCCGTGGACAAGCCAGGATCGAGCCGCATGAGCCCGGCCTCTGGCAAGTATGGCGGCGGGCGGATCGACTGGAACAACCCCGGCGTCTACCAGCACATCGGCTACCCGAGCGTGGTGCAACTGAACGACGGCACGATCCTCGCATCTTACCATGAGTGGGACGAGCGCGAGCAGCCGTTGCAACATGTGCTGTGCACTCGATTCCGGCTGGCGGACTAACGCCAGCATGACGGCGCGCGTGCTGTTGACCGACCCGTATCGCTACATCGCGCATCCGCATATGGCGGCGCTGCGCGATGGCAGTTGGGTACTGGTCGCCAACCGTGCGCCGCGCCGGGCGGTAACGATGCATCCGCCGCAAGACCCTGAATTCGTCAACATTGTCATGCGCTCCACCGATGAGGGCGAGTCCTGGTCGCCGCCCCAACCCGTACCGGGGTTCGGCGTGACGGGCACCGAATGCGCCGGGCTGACGGCGCTGCCGGACGGCGGTTTGCTGCTCAACCAATGGCGGTTTCACTGGTATCCGGTTGACGCCCCGCCGGAAGGCCCGCCCGATCCGTTGCTGGCCACACCTGAGATGTTGCGCGCCGGGCTGGTGGGATCATCGGAACTCGACTCCACGCCGGCGGCGGCGGGACCAGCGGAGCGGCTGATGCCGTGGCTGCGTGGAGGCGGTGTGGCCAGCATCTGCCGCAGCGACGATGGCGGGCGGCGGTTCGCCCATGTTACCGACCTCGATGTGGCGCCCTATAGCGGCGGCTACGGTATGCGTGGCGCCGCAGTACTGGACGACGGTGAGATTCTGCTGCCGCTGTCTGATATCCCGCACTACCGGCGCATCTTCTCGGTGCGTTCGCGTGACGGCGGCCTGACCTGGTCGCCGCCGCAGTTGGTGGCCGAGGCGGACGGCTGCGAATACGAAGAACCGGCGACGCATGTTCTGCCGGATGGTATGCTGCTGATGCTGCTGCGCGAGAATACGTCGCACACGCTGCATGCGATCCGCTCGTATGATCGCGGGCAAAGCTGGACCGTGCCGGAGCCGGCCGGGATCACTGCCTACCCGGCGCATATTTTGACGCTGCCCGACGGCAGGCTGGCGGCAATCACCGGGCGGCGCAGCCAGCCGTGTGGCATTCTGGCCTATATTTCCAACGATCTCGGCGCGCATTGGGATTTGGATCATCCGGTGGTGGTGCAGTCCTTGCCCAATCGCGACGCCGGCTATCCGACCGCGGCGCTTTGCGCCGACGGTTCGGTGTTTGTTGCTTGGTACCAACGCGATACTGGCGGGGTGACCGGGCTGCATTCCAAACGCGTGAGGCTGTAACCCCTCGCCCGGCAATCCGCCCGGCGGGGCACCAACAAGGGAGAGTCGAATGTCCGAATTGAGACTGTCACGACGCAGCGCCCTGGCTGGCGCTGCCGCACTCGGCGCGGGCGTGCTGGCCCGCCCGGCAATCGTGCGCGCCGCACCCAAGGAAATCGTGCATTGGAGCTGGCTCGCCGCGTCGGACGGCGAAGTTTGGCAGAAGTGTATCGACGCGTTCAACGCGGCGCACACTGATGTGCAGATCCGCATGGAACTGGTGCCGGAAGAACAATACACCACCAAGGTTTTGGCCGCCGCCGCCACCGGCCGTGCACCGGACTTCGGCTGGGGCACCGCCGGCGTGCGCGCCAAGATGGCGAAAGACGGCGTTGTCGTGCCGCTCGATGACCTCGCCAAGGCGGTGGGCCTCGACATCGCTGACTTCGACCCGTTCTCGATCAAGGCGGCGCGCTATCCGAAATACGGCAACGGGCTATTCCTGGTGCCGATGGACCTGATGAGCCTGCAACCGGAAGTGAACACCGATCACGTCAAGGAAGCCGGTCTCGATCCCGACAAGTTCCCCGCCGACGGCGCCGGGCTGCTCGATTGGGCCAAGGCGATGACCAAGAGCGAGGGCGGCAAGGTAACGCGCTCGGGCATCATGATGACGGGCTCGGGCGTGCAGCCCACCGTGACCTGGGGCATTGTCTCGGCGCAAATGGGCTTCATGCGCGCGTCCGACGATTTCAAGACCGCGGCCGTCAATCCGAAAGCCGGCATCGCGGCGATGGAGTGGGTGCTGGCCCTGTTCGACACCCACAAGGTCTCCACCCGCGACGTGACCGACCGCTACAAGGCGTTCGGCAATGGCCAGGGATCGATCTTCTGGACCGGCCCGTGGACCTTGAATGGTTATGTTGCGCAGAAGCTGCCGTTCAAGACCAATCTGTTCCCGCAAATCGGCAGCAAGCGGGTGACATACTTCGAAGAAGGCGGGTTGGAACTGTACCAGCAGAAGGACAAAGGCCGCTACGAAGCCACCATGACGGCGGTGAAGTGGCTGTCCGACAACAGCAAGCTGTGGACCACGGTCGGTCGCGGCGCCTCGCCGCGCAAGTCGATCCTGTCGCTGCCGGACTACAAGACCGCCGGCAACGACTGGTCGGTGCGCGGTGCATTCGTCGATGGCATGGCGTTCGCCACCGAGGGCGAAATTCCGGTGCTGGCTGGACCGGACTTCACGATCTACTCGGGCGGCAACTTCCTCGCCAAGACGCTGGAGACGGTGTGGGCGGGCAAAGCCAAACCGGAGGAGGCGATGGCCCAAATTACCGAGAAGTGGCAGAAGGGCCTCGACGCCGGCTAAGCAATCGGCGATGGCAAACGACGAACAGACGGCGGCGGCGGAAACCTCCGCCGTCGCCTTTGTTGGCCGGTCCAAGATCGATTGGACCGGTTATGCGTTCGTTGCCGCCTTCGCGGTACCGTTCCTGCTGTTCAACGTGGCCCCGGTGCTGTTCGGCATCTATGTCGGCTTCACCGATTGGGCGATCATCGGCGAACCCAACTGGATCGGGCTGGATAACTACCGCGAGGCGCTGCACGACACCTGGTTCAAGCAGGCCTTCGTCAACGTGTTGCTATACGCGCTGCTGGTGGTGCCGGGCGTCGTGGTGCTGGGGCTGTCGTTCGCCCTGTTCGTCAACCGCTCGTGGCCGCTGTCGGGCCTCGCCCGCACCATTCTGTTCACGCCCAACGTGGTCTCGGCCACCGTGATCGGGCTGGTGTGGGTGTGGGTGCTGGACACGCAATTCGGGTTGCTCAACCACTATCTTGGCTGGTTCGGTATCGGGCCGATCCCGTGGCTGACCAGTGCCAACTGGTCGCTGATCGGCGTCTCGATCGCCTCGATCTGGTGGGATTTGGGCCTGGGGTTCGTGCTGTTCCTGGCGGCGTTGCAGGATGTGCCGAAGGATTTGTACGAGGCGGCGTCCATTGATGGCGCCGGGTTCATCCGCCAGCAATTCGCCATCACGCTGCCGCACATCCGGCCGACGATCAGCATGGTGGTGACGCTGCAAATCATCTCGACGATGCGAATTTTTAGCCAAGTCTATGTCATGACCAATGGTGGCCCAGCCGGATCTTCCGCCTCGGTGATTTTCACCATTTATCAGTCGGCCATCGTGCGCAATATGCTGGGCTACGCTTCGGCCTGTTCAGTGCTGTTGTTCCTGGCGGTGCTGGCGGTAACGCTGTTGCAGCGGCTGGTCTTGCGTGAAGTCGCACATGCGTAGCCCTGCGATTTTGCGCCGCCGTATTCCGCTCACAACGCTCAGATGGCGTGAACTGCCGGTCTGGCTGGTTGGCATGTGCTTCGTGCTGGCCTGGGCCGGACCGTTTCTGTGGATGGTCTCTACCTCGTTCAAGCTGCCGTCGCAGGTGATGACGCGCGATATCGAGTGGATACCACGCACTTTCACGCTGCAAAACTACGTCGCGGTGCTGAAATACCCGATCGCCACCTGGGCACTGAACAGCATCATCGCCGCCACTATAGCCACCGGACTATGCATCGCCGCCTCGGCGCTGGCTGGCTACGCGCTGGCGCGGTTGCGCTTTCCGGGGCGCAAGCTGATCTTCATGATCTTCCTCGCCTCATTGATGATCCCGCCGGAAATCGGCGTGGTGCCGCTGCTGATCGGCATGATCCGCATGGATTGGGCCAGCACCTATCAGGGGTTGATCCTGCCAACGGTCGCCAACGTGCTGGGCGTCTACATCTTCCGCCAGTTCTTCCTGACCTTCCCGCGAGAACTGGAGGAAGCCGCGATCGTCGACGGCGCCGGGCCGCTGCGGATTTTCTGGAGCATCGCGCTGCCGCTGGCGCGCAGCCCGGCGATTGCGGCCACGGTGATCGTGTTCACGCTGAACTGGAACAACTTCCTCTGGCCGCTGCTGATCACATTCGACGAGGACATGAAAACCCTGCCGGTCGGCATCGCCGCCTTCGCGCCGGTGGTCGGCACGCATACGCAGATGGAGGGTTACGCGGTGGCGATGGCCGCCGTGACGCTGTTGTGCATCCCGTCCGTGGCTTTATTTCTGTTGCTGCAACGCTACTTCATCGCCGGGCTGTCGGCCGGCGGGCTGAAAGGCTGACCATGGGTTTCGCGCTTCCCCCGCTGCTGCACGTGATCGGCGGCAAAACCGTGGCCTCGGCGGATGGCGCCACGCTGCCGGTGATCGACCCATCCACTGAACAGGTGATCGGCCACGTGGCGCACGGCGGCGGCGGCGAGATCGCCGCCGCCGTGGCCGCCGCCGAAGCGGCCCGGCTGGGGCCGTGGCGCGAACTGGCCCCGGTGGCGCGCGGCAAATTGCTATTTCGCCTCGCCGATCTGGTGACGCGCGATCTTGAGGCGCTGGCCTGGCTGGAAGCCTGCAACGTGGGCAAGCCGATCAGTGCGGCGCGCGGCGATATTGGCGGGGTGGCGGAGACCCTGCGCTACAACGCGGGCGCCGCCGACAAGGTGGAAGGCGCGGTTATCCCGCTCGGCGACGGCGTGGTGGACTACACGCGGCTGGAGCCACTGGGCGTGACCGCGCATATCGTGCCGTGGAACTATCCGCTGGGCATGGTGGCGCGCTCGCTCGGCCCCGCGTTGGCGGCGGGATGCACGGCGGTGATTAAGCCCGCCGAGCAATCGCCGCTGTCGGTGCTGCACTTCATGGCGCTGGTGGCCGAAGCTGGGTTTCCGCCCGGCGTGGTCAACGTGGTGTGCGGCGACGGGCCGGGAGCGGGCGCGCCGCTGGTGGCGCATCCGCTGGTGCGCGGCGTGGCGTTTACCGGATCGGTCGAGGCCGGGCGCGCCGTCGGTATCGCGGCGGCGGCGGGGATGAAGCCCGCCGTGCTGGAGCTCGGCGGCAAGAACGCGATGATTGTCGCCGCCGACGCCGATCTCGACCGGGTGATCGACGACGCCATGATGGGTGGTTTCGAGAATGCTGGGCAGGTTTGCTCATCGTCCTCGCGCCTGCTGGTGGCGCGCGCGGTGGCGGACGAGGTGGCCGAACGGCTGGCAGCCCGCGCAGCCGCTTTGCGGGTGGGGCCGGCGTTGGACGATCCCGACCTCGGCCCAGTGGTGTCAGCCGGACAATACGCCAAGGTGATGGGCTATCTTGCGGAAGCGCGCCACAGCGGCGCGCGGCTGCTGACCGGCGGCGGACGGCCTGGTGGGCTGGCACGCGGCTACTTCGCCGCCGCCACCGTGTTCGACCGCGTCGATGCCGCCAGCCGCATCGCATGTGAGGAAGTATTCGGCCCGCTGGTGACCGTCACCGCCTACGACACCGACGCCGAGGCGCTGGCGATGGCCAATAGCGTGAGCACCGGTCTCGTTGCAGGCGTCTACACCCGCGACCTGCAACGCGCGTTCGCCATGGTAGCCGGGCTGGAAACCGGCTCGGTGTGGGTCAACGGCTGGTATCTCGGCGGCACCCAGGCGCCGACCGGCGGCATCAAGGACAGCGGCATCGGGCGCGAGCGCGGCATGATCGCGGTGCGCAATTTCCTGCGGATTAAGAACGTGGCGATACGGTTGTAGGGGAGGAAGCAAGCGATTCATCTACAAATGACGCAGATAAGCGCAGATAAGAATTTATCGCGCGAAGCGGCCTGTAGAGTTTGCCGGAGCCGTCACGCAGGAATATCTGCGTAAATCTGCGTTATCTGTGGATGGATATCTCGCTTCGCTCCCTGGCCATCAGCCGGCCGGCAGCACCCCAGGCACACCGGTTTGCAGCATCATCGCGCGGCAGCGTTCGCGGTACAGGCCGCGCACGTCGCGCGTCGGCGGGCGGCAGCGGCTGGAGTCCAGGCCGATCAATTCCATGCACAACTTGTCGAGGTAGCCGTCGCCGCTGGTGTACGCGCGTTCGATGTCCATCCAGAGTTTGTAGAATGGCATCGCCTCGCTGACCAAGTAGCGCTGCACCTCTCCGTAATTGCCGGCATTCAGGTCGGCCAGCAGTTTTAGGCCCCAGGCCGGCCAGTAATTCGACAGATGCACCTCGAACGCCGTGGCGCCCAGCGCGTGGCTTTGCGCGAACATCAAATGGTTATCGATGATCGACAGCCGCTTGGAGAATGTCGAGACAACATCTTCGAATTCCATCGCATCGGTGCGCGGCGTCGCCCATTTCAGCGCCACCACGTTGGGGATATCGACCAGCTTTTCGACCGTTTGGAACGACACCGCCGCACTGGTCCAAAACGTGTTGTAGATGATGATGCCGATATCAGCCGCCTCGGCAGCGGCCTTCACGTAGTCGAGAAAGTCGCCTTCGGTGTGGTTGAAGTAGAACGGGCACGACACCTGGATGAAGTCGAAGCCAAGCGATTCCGCCGCCCGCGCAATACGCACCAACTCGCGCGTGCTGGTGGTCTGCGCACCCATCGCCAGCGGCACCGCACCATCCGCCGCGTCGCGCACCGCTTCGGCCACGCGCACGCGCTCGTCGAAGGTCATGGCGGAGAAGTCGCCAGCAGCGCCCCCGGCAAGCAGCACCGCATTGCCCGCCGCGACGCCGCTGGCGCGCAGGAAGCGCACGTGCCGGCCAATGGCCGCCGTATCGACTTCCAAATCCGCGTCGCTGAACATCGTCGGGACGGTGATGTAGCAACCAGTTACGCGGCCGCGTGTCTTGGACGTGTTCATTTCGACTCCACGCAGTGCTGTCCGCCTGAGCGTATGCCACGATGATGCCGTAGCCACCAAGGCCAGGGTTTGCACCGCGCGTCACGCAATTGCCCTCCCACGACGCATACCGCCTTGGCGTGAAAAATCAAACATGCGACGCTATGGATCAATCTGAGCGGGAACGCCTCTGCCACCATCGCGTCATCCGAGACGCTGACTGGGATTTCGGTGATCAGGCGGTTCCCCGTCTGATGCCGATTCCTCCGACAGGTCCGTGGCCGGTGTTAACCAAGGAGGACAGCATGAAAAGAACTGGATGGGTGCTTCTCGCCGGTGCCCTTGTCGTTGCCTCGATGCAGGGCGCACAGGCAGCGGACAAGGTGCGGGTGCGGCTGAACTGGATGTATTACGGCTCGCATGCCGGTTTTGCCTTGGGCAAAGATAAAGGCATCTACGAAAAATACGGCATCGATCTGGACATTCGCTCCGGCAACGGCTCCGGCTCAGCGCATCGCTTGGTCGCCAACGGCGATAGCACGTTCGACTACGGGTCGTGCGCCTCGATGGTCAATCTGGTCGCCAAGGGCGCGCCGCTGATCTCGGTGGCCGTCATTGACGCGATGGGCACCGATGGCGTGCTGGTGCGCCCGGACACTGGCGTGAAAACGCTGGCCGATCTGGCCGGCAAAACCATCCTGACCACGGCCAATGCGGGCGTGAACACGTTCTTCCCGCTGGTCATGAAGAACGCCAAACTGGCCGACGGCAGCGTGCATATCGTCAACGTGGCCGAGGGCGCGCTGGTCACTGGCTACCTGCAGGGCACCGGCGGTGCTGTCGGCATGCTCGGCGGTCTGGACGACAAGCCGTCGGAAATCATTTCCGCGGGCGGGCAACCTCCGGTGCAGTTCGCTTACTCCGACTACGGCATCAATCAGGTCGGTTACTGTATCGCGGCCAAGACCGACACGGTGGAAAAGAACCCCGATCTGGTGAAGCGCTTTGTCGCGGCCACCATTGAATCCTACAAGCTTACCGAAGCCAATCCGCAGGCCGCCATCGACGCGATGGGTGACATTGTCGGCGGCACCATGAACGAGGATGCCGGCAAGAAAGCAGCGCTCGATGTGCTGAAGGTCACGCTCGGCGTGCTGTATTCCAAGGGCAACACCGAACACAAACTCGGTGTCAACGTGCCGGGCGACTGGGCCGACATGCTGGACCTGATGAAGACCTATAACGGCTTGAAGACCGACAAGCCCGCGACCGATTTCTACACCAACAAGTTCATTCCCTAACGGAATGCGGGCGGCGCCGCACAGCGCCGCCCGGGCTGCCGCCTTTCACCCAAGGCCTATTGATGCCGCATATCGACATTCGCAACGTGGTCAAACGCTTCGAGACTGCGGATGGCGGTGTCCACGCGTTCGGCCCGGCCACGTTCACCGTTGAACGGGGCGAGTTCGTGTCGCTGGTCGGCCCATCCGGCTGCGGCAAGTCCACACTGTTGCTGATGATCGCCGGTCTGCTGCCGCCGAGCGCAGGCGAGATCGACGTCGATGGCCGCCCTGTGCTGGCAACCCGCACCGATGTCGGCATCATGTTTCAGGACAACACGCTGGTGCCGTGGCGCAGCGTGCGGCGTAATATCGAACTGCAACTGGAGTTGCGCGGCATCAATCCGAAAACTTGCCGCGAGCGCATCGACGGGCTGCTGGAAACCGTGGGCCTGACCGACTTCGCCAATCGTGCGCCGTTCGAACTGTCCGGCGGCATGCAGCAGCGCGCCGCGTTCTGTCAGGCGATGGTGCACGATCCGGACACCGTGCTGCTCGATGAGCCGCTGGGCAAACTGGACGCGATGACACGCGAGCGCATCCGCGCCGACTTGCAGCGCCTGTGGCTGAAAACCCGCACCACGGTGTTGCTGGTAACGCATAGTATTGAGGAGGCGGTGCAGCTTTCCACCAAAGTTTGCATCATCACGCCGCGCCCCGGGCGGCTCGACAGTGTGGTGGATATCGATCTGCCATGGCCGCGCGATCTGACGGTGAAGCGCTCGGCGGCGTTCGCTGGCTATGTCAGCCAGATCAGCGACGTATTTCACCGCTACGGTGAAATCTGATGCGCCGGGTTAATCAACTCGGCCGCGCCGCAGCGTTTCCGCTGTTCTTCGCTGGGCTCTTGCTGGCCTGGGAAGTGTCCATCGGCTTGTTCCATGTTCCCGCGTATATCCTGCCGCGCCCGTCGGAAATCGCGCTCAGCGCGCGGGCGGATTATCCGCTGCTGCTGCGTTACACCTTCATCACCGGCACCGAGACGGTGCTGGGCTACGCTGTCGCCATCGTCGTAGCGTTGCCCTTGGGCCTCGCCATCGCGTTTTCCGGCCTGCTGCGGCGCACCGTGTATCCCACGCTGGTCAGCCTTGAGATGATCCCGAAGATCGCCTTCGCGCCGATCTTTATTTCCTGGCTCGGCTTCGGCTTGCTGCCGAAGGTCATCATCGTCTTTTTGGTGTGCTTCTTCCCCATCGTCCTGAACGCGGTGGCCGGATTTGTCTCGTTGTCCGAGGAACTCACGCGCTTTACCCGTGCGACCGGGGCCGGCACATGGCGGGCGTTCTTCAAGGTGCGTTTGCCCGCCGCGTTGCCGCAGGTGTTCGTCGGCTTCAAATACGCCGCGATGAACGCCAGCGTGGGCGCCACCATCGCCGAGTTCATCGGCAGCGACCAGGGCCTTGGCTTCTACATCCAGATTGCCACCGGCAACATGCGCCCAGACCTCGCTTTCGCGGCGATCTTTCTGCTCGCATTGCTGGGCCTGAGCATGTTCGGCCTCGTGACGCTGGCCGAGCGGGTGTTGATCCCGTGGGATATTTCGCAGCGCCGCATTCGCGGCAAGAACTGACCGGAGTTCGCCATGACCACACGCGACGCGGCGTATTATAGTGCCATTGCTGCCCGGCTGGCCTTGCCGTCGCAGGCGTTCATCGACGGCGCGCTGTGCGCCGCCGAGGGAGGTGCGGTGTTCGAAAACCTCGCCCCGGCCACCGGCACCGTGCTGGGCACCGTGGCGCATTGCAGCGCAGGCGACGTGGACCGCGCGGTGCGCGCCGCAAGGCGGGCGTTCAACGACGGAGGCTGGTCGCGCGCCGCACCTGAGCATCGCAAGGCGGTGCTGCTGAAACTCGCTGGCCTGATCCGCGACCATGCCGATGAGCTGGCCACGCTGGAATGCATCGACAGCGGCAAGACCATCGCCGATTGCCTGAACGAAGTCGGCCACGAAGTGCCAAATTTCTTTCAGTGGTACGCCGAACTGATCGATAAAAGCTTCGGCAAGGTCTCGCCCACCGGCGAGACGGCGCTGGCGCTGATCGTCAAGGAACCCATCGGCGTCGTCGGCCTCGTGTTGCCGTGGAATTTCCCGCTGCTGATGGCGGCCTGGAAACTGGCCCCGGCGTTGGCCGCTGGGTGCTGCTGCATCGTCAAACCGGCCGAACAAACCCCGCTGACCGCCATCCGCCTCGCCGAGTTAGCCACCGAAGCGGGCCTGCCGCCCGGTGTGCTGAACGTGCTGCCGGGCTACGGCGAGACCACCGGGCAGGCCATCGGGCGGCACAACGACATCGACGCGGTGTCGTTCACCGGCTCCACCGAAATTGGCGCGATGTTCCTGCGCTACGCTGCCGACAGCAACATGAAGACTGTCGGTCTAGAGATGGGCGGCAAGAGCCCGCTGATCGTCCTGGACGATGCGCGGATCGACGACGACTTCATCAACTCGGTGGTGATGGCGGCGTGCTGGAACGGCGGGCAGAACTGCTCGGCCAACATGCGCCAGATCGTGCATGCATCGCGGCAGGAGGAATTCGTCGCCAAGGTGCAGGCGCGCATGGAGAGCCTGATCGTTGGCAACCCGTTCGACCCGTCGACCGAAATCGGCGCCATGATCACCGCCGAACACCGCGCCCGCGTGCTGGGCTATATCGGCAAGGGTGCCGCCGAGGGCGCGCGGCTGGTCACCGGCGGCGCTGCGCTGGCGGATTGGCCAGGATTCTGGGTGCAACCGGCGCTGTTCGACGGGGTGACGCCGGACATGACCATCGCGCGCGAGGAGATTTTCGGCCCGGTGCTGGGGGTGATGTCCTGCACCACGCCGGAAGAAGCGTTGCGGTTGGCGGTGGATACCGAATACGGCCTGCACGCCACCATCTTTACCCGCGACATCGACCGCGCCATCTCCCTCGCACGGCGTATTCCGGCGGGCACGGTGGCGATCAACAAGTTCACCGAGGGCGACATCAAGACGCCGTTCGGCGGCTATCGCAAATCCGGTTCGTTGACGCGCGACAACGGCACCGAGGCGATGGAGCAGTATTTGCAAACCAAGACCATCTGGATCGAGGTCTCACCTGCCGTCTGAGGCAAC
This sequence comes from Rhodospirillales bacterium, assembly GCA_025359905.1. Taxonomy (GTDB): domain Bacteria; phylum Pseudomonadota; class Alphaproteobacteria; order Acetobacterales; family Acetobacteraceae; genus CAIPHQ01. The sequence goes on along the minus strand of JANYDF010000107.1, from coordinate 29,405 downwards.
CCCGGCGGTGCTGCGGCTGCACCCGGCCGACTCGGTGGGCGTGGCGCTGGCAGCGTTGGCGCCCGGCGATGCCACCGGGTTCGGCGGTGTGCTGGCGCGCGAGGCGGTGCCGCGCGGGCACAAAATCGCGCTGGCCGATATCCCAAGCGGCGCGCCGGTGTTGAAGCTTGGCCATCCGATTGGCGTCGCGGCGGCCGATATTGCGGCGGGTAGCCATATCCACACGCATAATCTGCGTTTCCAGGCGTCCGCCCCAGCCCAGGCCACGCCGCGCAACGCGATGGCGGCCATGCCGCCGCCTACCGGGGCGGCATTTCTTGGCTATCGGCGCGCCGATGGCCGCGTCGGCACCCGCAACATGCTGCTGGTGCTGGCCACGGTGAATTGTTCGGCCACCGTGGCGCGCCAGATCGCGGCGAAATTCCGCGCCACGGTCGATCTGGCCGATTATCCCGGCGTCGATGGCGTGGTGGCGCTGGCGCACAAGGAAGGCTGTTCGGTGCGCGCCGACGGCCCCGGTATGGACATGCTGCGCCGCACGCTGGCCGGGTACGCCAGCCACCCGAATGTCGGCGGCGTGCTGGTGATCGGCCTCGGCTGCGAGGACAACAACGTCGATAGCTTCCTCGCCGCTTCGGGCCTGCACGCCTCGGACCGGCTGGCGGTCAGGGTGATCCAGCAGGAAGGCGGCACGGCGGCCACCGTTGCATCGGGCGTTGCGGCCTTGCGCGAAATGCTACCGCGCGTGGCGGCACGGCGTGAGGCGGTGCCTGCCCGCCATCTGGTGGTCGGCCTGCAATGCGGCGGCTCGGACGGCTTCTCCGCCATCACCGCCAACCCTGCCGTGGGGGTGGCGGCCGACTTGCTGGCGGCCGAAGGCGGCACGGCAATCCTGTCGGAAACCCCTGAAATCTATGGCGCGGAAAGCCTGCTGCTCGACCGCGCGGCGGACCCGGCGGTGGCGGAAAAACTGCGCGGGCTGATCGATTGGTGGACCGGGCACGCCCGCGACGATGGCGGCACGCTGGACAACAACCCCTCGCCCGGCAACAAGGACGGCGGCATCACCACTATTTTGGAAAAATCGCTCGGCGCCGTGGCCAAGGGCGGCTCCAGCCCGCTGCGCCAGGTGATCGGCTATGGCGAACCCGCCACCGCGCCCGGCCTCGTGTTCATGGACTCGCCCGGCTACGACCCGGTATCGGCCACCGGGCAGGTTGCCGCCGGCGCCAACCTGATCTGTTTCACCACCGGGCGCGGCAGTTGCTTCGGCTGCGCGCCGGTGCCGTCGCTGAAGATCGCCACTACCACGGCACTGTTCCGCCGCATGGCGGGCGACATGGACATCGACGCGGGCGGCATCGCCGAGGGGCGCGAAACCGTGGCCGAAACCGGCGCGCGGATCTTCCAGTCCTGGCTCGACACCGCCTCCGGCCACCGGACCGCCAGCGAACAGCTTGGCTACGGCGAGGACGAATTCGCCCCCTGGACCCCAGGGCTGATTTATTGAGGATCGCATGACCCATGCTTTCGACCGGCTGACCGAGTACGCCGCCGCCCTGCTGGGGGCGGCGGGGCTGGATGGCGACAAGCCGGAGGTGACCGCGCGGCTGTTGGTCAGCGCCGATGCGATGGGCCACGACACCCACGGCCTCGCGCAGTTGCCCGACTACCTCGACGACATCGCCTCCGGCGCCATGCTGGCGGTGGGCGAGCCGGACATCATCGCCGACCGCCCGGCGGCCTGCGTGTGGGACGGCAAGTATCTGCCCGGCGTGTGGCTGGTCGACCGCGCGGTGCGCCTCGCGGCCGAGCGGGCGCAAACCCACGGCGTCTGCGCCATCAGCATCCGCCGCAGCCATCATATCGCCTGCCTCGCCACTTTCCTGACGGCCGCGACCGATCAGGGATTGATGGCAATCGTCGCGTGCAGCGACCCTTCCGAAGCGCGCGTGGCGCCGCATGGCGGCACCAAGCCGGTGTTCATGCCCGACCCGCTGGCGGTCGGCATCCCGACCGATGGCGACCCGGTGCTGATCGACATTTCCACCTCGATCACCACGATGGGCATGACCGGGCGGTTGAAGCGCGAGGGTAAGCGGTTTCCCGGCCTGTGGGCGCTCGATGCGGCCGGCCAGCCGACCGACGATCCGGCGAAGGTGGCCGATGGCGCGTTGCTGCCAGTCGGCGGCGTGGATCATGGCCACAAGGGCACCGGATTGGCCTGGATGGTGGAGGCGTTGAGCCAGGGCCTCGGCGGCTTCGGGCGCGCCGATCATCCGACGAACTGGGGCTGCTCGGTGTTCGTGCAGGTATTCGACCCGGCGCTGTTTGCCGGAGCCGAGGCGTTCACCCGGCAAACCGCGTTCACCGCCGAAGCCTGCCGCGCCACGCCGTCGCGCGATGGGGCGCAAGCGCTACGATTGCCGGGGGCCAAGGCAATGGCGGGGCTGCGCCGCGCCAAAGCGGAGGGCTTGGCGCTGCGGCCCGGCTTGCTGGACGCCTTGGCGCCGTATGCCGCCAAGCTCGGCGCGCCGCCGCCCAGCACCGAATAGCGTGACGTCAGCCAGGGAGGATCGCATGGCGGAACATCCGCACGTCATTCACTTCCTGCTGGTGCAGGACTTCCCGCTCTACGCGGTGGTGCCCGCCACCGAGGCCCTGCGCATCGCCAACCAGAATGCCGGGCTGGCGCTGTACGACTGGCGCTTCGTCTCGGTCAGCGGCGGGCCGGTGCGGGCGGCCAACGGCATGTCCATCGAGGCCACCAGCCAGATCGCCAGCGGGCCGCTGCCGGATTGCCTGATCGTATGCAGCGGCAACGAGCCGATGCAGCATTTGAACAAACCGCTACTCGCGTGGCTGCGGCGGCTGGCGGCGCATGGCGTCATTCTCGGGGCACTCGACACCGGCGTGTTCGCGCTTGCGGCGGCGGGCGTGTTGCGCGACCGGCAGGTCACGTTGCATTGGGAAGCGATGCCGGTGTTCCGCGACGCCTTCCCCAAGGTGAACGTGTGCGAGCAAATTTTCGTCATCGACCGCGACATCGTGACCGCCGCCGGCGGGGTCGCCTCATTGGATTTGATGGTGGCGTTGGTCGGCCGGGCGCATGGCGCGCGGCTGGCGCAGGTGGTCACCAACGCCTTCGTGCATGGCCAGCCGCGCCCGGCCGAAACCCCGCAGCGCACCGACGCGGCGCGCGGGCTGGACGAGCAAACCATCCTGTTTCGTGCACTGCGAATGATGAACGACCACGTCGCGTTCCGCATGGACCTGTCGGAGATTTGCACCAAACTGCAAATCTCACGCCGCCGGCTGGAGCGGATGTTCCTCAAACAAACCGGCCGCCCGCCGGCCGCGACCTATCTGGACATAAGGCTGGAGGCGGCGCGCGAGCAATTATTTTACAGCAACAACTCGATTGGACACATTGCCGAAGTCACCGGCTTTCAATCCGACGCGCATTTCTGCCGCGCCTTCCGTAAACGCTTCGGCGCCGCGCCGAGCGCGATCCGGCGGGATTTTCAAGCCGATCAGCGCAGCAAATATTATCCGGCTGGCACCCGGCTGGTGAGCGAGCAACTATCGCGGTGAGCCGCTATAGCGTAGCGCTCACCTGGCCGGATTTTGCCGTCCAGTCCAGCAATCGACGTGACACGCGGTCGAACAGCGCGTAGCTCACCGACGCGTAAAGCACGAACAACAATGCGACGAAGAACATGCGGTCCAAGTAGGCGAACTGCTCGGAATAAACGATCATATAGCCAAGCCCGGACTGCGCCCCGAGATATTCGGCACCGAGCACTGCACCCCAGCCAGTGCCCAAGGCCAGCAGCATGGTGGCGCGCAGTTCCGGCAGGATCGCCGGGAAGATCACCGTGCGGTATAGCGTGGCGCGGCTGGCGCCGAAGGTGCGGGCGTTGTCGATGAAAATCTGCGGCACGTTGCGCACCGCATTGGCGACGCCGGCAAAGAAAATCACGCCGATGCCGTAGGCGACGAACGCGACCTTGCCGATGAATTCGGTTCCGAACCACAACTGAAACAGCGGCACCATGGCCAGCAGCGGCAGCGTACGCAGGAATTGCAGCGGCGAATCAACCACCCGGCGCGGCCAAGGCGACCACGACACCGCCAGCCCCAACGCGGTGCCCGCCGCTGCACCGGCGATCAAGCCCGTGTACAGCCGCACAATGGTGTCGAACGAGTTGCTGATAATGGCCAGAACGGCGGCGGTGTAGCTCGGCGGCGCACCTTCGGCGACCGAGGCCACGCCAAGCCCGCCGCCCCAGTAGTCGGCAAGCGACAGCAGCGTGCGTCCGAATACGATCTCCCACCCCGGCACCATCGGTTCGCCAGGGGCGGCTTCGGCGGTGTAGATGAACGACAGGATTTCCCACACGCCTGCCATGGCGGCAATGGCGGCCAAACTGGCCCAATTGCGCGACCACCAGCCGGGCCGTGGCGTCATCGCGCTGCCTCCAGCCCCAGATGCGTCAGCAGGATGTGTTTAATGCGGACCATGCCGGGCAACAGCAGCGCATCGGTGGTGCGCGGGCGATCCGCCGCCACCGCCAGATCGTCCACCACGCGGCCAGCCCGCAGCACCACGATGCGGTCGGCCAGGATCATCGCCTCGTCCACATCATGCGTCACGAACACCACGGTGCGGCGGCGGCCCGCCTCACCTTCGGCCCAGAGTGTCAGCAGCACATCGTGCAATTGCCGTTTGGTGACGTAGTCCAGCGCGCCGAACGGCTCATCGAGCAGCAGCACATCGGCACCGTTGGCAAACACCGTGGCCACCGCCACGCGCTTCAACATGCCGCCCGAGAGTTCGCGCGGCCATGCCCCGGCGACATGCGAAAGGCCAACACGTTCCAGATATTGCGCGGCGACTTTCTGCCGCTCGGCCTTGGCCACGCCACGGCAAGACAGGCCGTATTCGACGTTGGCGTGCACCCGCATCCAGGGAAACACGCTGTCCTTCTGGAACACCATGCCGCGCGACGGTCCTGGCGCGGTGACGCGCTGGCCGTTCACCACGATGTTGCCGCCCGAAGGCGGCACCAACCCGGCGATGATTTGCAACAGCGTGGTCTTGCCGCAGCCGGACGGGCCGACCAAACAAACGAACTGCCCGGCTTCGATGCGTAGATCGACCGCCGACAGCGCCTTGACCTCTGCCCCGTCGGCGCGGCGATAGCTGCGCGACAGCGCCGATGCCTCGATTTTCACGTCGCTCATGCCTACTCCGCCCCAGTGCGCGCTGGCTGGTTCCAGACTGCGAGCCGCGCCACAACCCAGGCGGCCAGCCCATCGCACGCCACCGCGACCACGCCCAGCACCAGCAGAGCGGCAAATATGCCTTCGACATCGGTCGCACCGGCCAGCAATTGCACAATCTTGCCAATGCCGTATTGCGCGCCCATCAACTCTGCAATTGCCTCCAGTCCCCAGGCGCCCGCCAGTGCAATGCGAATACCGCCAAGTATTTGCGGCACCGTGCCGGGCAGCAGCACATCGCGCACCACGCGGGCGCGGCTGGCCCCCAGGGTGTAGGCCGATTCCTCATACACCGGGTCGATATTGTCCGCCGCGCGCTGGGCAAACACATACAGAATCACAGTAACGAATATCGCCACCAGCAGCATGGCGCTGATGCGGTCCACGCCAAACCAAATCAGAAAAAACGGCGCCAGCACGATGATGGGAATGGTGCCGGCCGTCATCAGCACCGGATCCACCAGGGCGCGCAGCAAACGAAACCGCGCTGTGACCAGCCCCAACGGCGCCCCCACGACGGCCCCCATCAGCACGGCGGCGGCAACGTTGGTGGCGGTGTAGGCCATGCTGTCGAGCAGGCCGGTGTTCAATCCGTAAAAGCTCAATTGATCGGCATGAATGAAGTCTTGCCGGATGCGGATCGCGACGCTGAGCGGCGTGGGCAGGGATGATCGCGCGACCACGCTCGTGAGCGCCTGCCAAAGCGCCAGCAACAGCAGAATGCCCACCGGCCGCAAAGGGTCGAAGCCCCGCCCTTGCGGGCGGGGCTGTGCTGGTGCGGCAGTTGCAGCGGTATCCGACAAGGCCGGACTAGCCGGCTGCGGCGCTCGCCAAGCGATAAGCGTCGAGGAAATCGAACCAGTCGTAGTACTGCTTGGCCTTGGCCACGAGCTCCGCCTTGTCCGCCGCCAGCGTCTTGCCCGCCAGACCGGCGAGGATCGCATCGGTCTTCGCCTTGTAGTCCTGCATCTGGTTCCAGATCGCCGCACCCCAGATGATCTCATCAGGAGTGACGGAATCTTTCGGCATGATGCCGTGCGAGGCGTAATCGGCGATGATGGCACTCCAGGCATTCTTGTAGAACAGGACGCTCTTTTCGTCCTTGTAGTACTGCTTGTCGTCGGCGAACGACGTCATCGGGTCGAGAATGTTGATGGTGCTGGCAACGCCCTTGCCGTCCAGGCTGGTGCCCGCGACGCTGTTCAGGTACGGCGCCTGCAAGTCCATCAGCGAAGTGTCCTTGCCCATCGCATCAATCGTGCGCCACACCACCGACAGAAAGCGCAGCACGGTGTTCTGGTTTTTCAGCACGAAGTCGGAGTTGCCGGCGATACCGACATTGGCCACCAGATGCTCGATGGGCGAATCCAATCCACCGGGTCCATAATTATACAAATCGCCGATGTCGATCACATCGGTCCACCCCGCCTGCATCAGCGTGTAGACGATGGGCGCACCTTCAGGATTGACGAAATCCTCACGCCCGGCCTTTGCCAGCACCAGCGATTTGGCGTCGTCCAGCACCTGCAACTGCCAGGTCACGCCGGAAAACTTCGACACCGCTTCCTCGAACGGGCGGTCGCTGAGTTCCGGGGCACCCACAAGGGTCTTACCGGCCAGCGGCGCCAGCGCCAGCTTGATGGCTTCGTCGAAGGTCTTGCCTTCCTTGATGTAGTCCTTGAACGACTTCAGCTTCAGCGCCGGGCTGGCCAGAATGGCTTCGCCCAGGAAGTTGTCGGTAAAGGCGATGCACTTCAGCTTGTTGGAGCTCTTATACGTGGGCAGCAACAGCGGACAGAATTCCGTGGAGATGTCGAGCTGGCCATTCAGCAGCAGCGCGATCACATTGGTGTCGGTGACCTTCAGGCCCTCGGGTTCCGGCAAGATCTTGATGCCGACATCGTTGAACCAGCCCTTCTTCATCGCGATGATGTAGAATGTATTGTCGGCGTACGGCCGCATACCGAATTTAATCGACCCGGCCGGAATTGCGGTGCCAGCTTCCGGTGCTGCGGGCACATACACATCGGCTGCCTGCGCCGGGGCGAGCCCGCCGCCAATGGCCAGCAATGCCGTCAGGGCCAAGCCGCCCAGCAGGCCACGCAAACGTTTGCCGTCGATCATCGCGATGGTCCCCTTATCGTGCATAACGTGATTTCAGCCGAAGGAAGAAGACGCATGTAGCCACACGAAAGCGCCAACAGCAAGACGCTGACGAAAAGATTCGCCGGGCCGTTCATCTCAGTGCCGCTTCAACGGCTTCGGCGATATCGAGCAGCCGCGCATCGGCCCCGGCCGGTCCGGTGAGGTGCAAACCGAGCGGCAACCCCGATGCGGAGGTGCCGCAGGGCAGCGAAATCGCTGGCAACCCGGCCAGATTGGCCGGCGCGGTGCACAGCATTTCGGAACTCCCGCCATCCTGCTCAATTGGCGGATCTTCGTGCGGCGCCTCAAAGCCAACGGTCGGGGACAGCAGCGCATCCACGTCCGTAAAGATCGCGGCGAACGCGGCGCATAGCCGGGTGCGGAATTGCCGCGCCCTCACCTGCGCCGCTGCGGGAACAAGTGCGCCGGCGTCCAACTGCAAGCGCGTCGCCTCGGCCATCCGCTCCGGCGCGCGCGCCAGCCGGCGGGCATGGATTGCCGTCGCTTCGGGCAGCAGAATCAGCATCAGGGCCGCCGAAATCTGCTCCACATGCGGCAACGCCACGTCGATCAGCCGGGCGCCTCTGGCCTCCAGCCGCGCACAAGCCGCATCGAACTGGCGGCGCATGTCCGGGGTCACCGAATCGTCGTCGCGGTGCGCCGCGATGACACCCAGGCGCAGGCCCGCAAGCTTGGCCGGATGCGCTGGCAGCGCGGCCCCGGACAGCACGCCAAGCAACGTCCGCGCATCCGCCACATTGCTGGCGAGCGGACCGGCATGATCCAGCGTCCACGAGAGCGGCAATGCCCCTGCCAGGCTGACCTGGCCGAAGCTCGGCTTCATGCCGACAATCCCGCAATACGCCGCCGGAATACGGATCGATCCGCCGGTATCGCTACCCACCGCCACCGGCACATGTCCCGCCGCCACCAAGGCGGCCGAGCCGCCGGAAGAACCGCCCGACGTGCGCGCCGGGTCATGCGGGTTGTTGGTCTGGCCGACCGAGGGGTGCGCGGCACCGTAGGCAAATTCCAGCATCTGCGACGTGGCGACGATCACCGCGCCCACCGCCCGTAGCCTTGCCACCACGGCGGAATCGGTTTGCGGATTGCCATGAAACACCGGATCGGCGCCGAACTTCGTCGGCACCCCGGCGACCGCGAACAGGTCTTTTACCGCGACCGGAATGCCGTGCAGCGGTCCACGATCCTGCCCCGCCGCAAGTTCGCGCGCGGCCCGGGCCGCCTCGGCCATCGCACTGACGTGCAACAGGGTCGACACGGCATTGAGGCGTGGTTCGTCGGCAGCAATCCGCGCCAGCGCCGCCGCCACCACATCCAACGGCGACGGCCCGCCGGTGCGGTAGCCGCGCGCGAGCGCGGCAATTCCGGTCATGGTACGGGGTCCGGGCCGGAGGGCGGTTCGGTCAGTTCCAGCGCGCGAAGCTGCGCGTCGGCGCGCTGCATCGCCAGCACCAACGGCAACGCAGCTTCCGCCCGCGCGTTGGACAGCGTCACACCGGCCGCAGCAGCCATGGCAAGCACGGTCTCAAGGTTCATTTTCGCCCTCCGCCCAATCGCTTCTGATCAGCCGCCGAACTGCACATCGTGCAGCCGCCGATAGGCGCCGCCGGCTGCCAGCAACTCCTGATGCCGCCCCTGCTCGACCACGCCCCGGCCATCGACCACGACAATGCGGTCCGCATCGCGGATGGTCGCCAGCCGGTGGGCGATCACCAGGCTGGTGCGCCCCACCGCCAATTCCGCCAGCGCCTGCTGGATGGCCTGCTCGGTCTCACTGTCCAGCGCGCTGGTCGCCTCGTCCAGAATCAGGATCGGCGGGTTCTTCAGGAACATGCGGGCGATAGCGACCCGCTGGCGCTGACCACCGGACAGTTTCACGCCGCGCTCGCCGATCACGGTATCCAGCCCGTCCGGCAAATCGGCGATCATTTCGCCAAGCCGGGCCCGCGTCGCCGCCTCGACAATCTCCGCCTCGGTCGCATCGAGGCGGCCATAGGCGATGTTTTCGCGCAGCGTGCCCGCGAACAGGAACACATCCTGCTGCACCACGCCGATCTGCCGCCGCAGCGATTCCAGCGTCATCGAGCGGATGTCGATGCCGTCGATGGCGATGCGGCCGTCCTGCACGTCGTAAAAACGCGGCAGCAGCGCGCACAGCGTGCTTTTCCCGGCCCCAGAGGGTCCCACGAACGCCACCGTCTCGCCCGCCGCGATCCGCAAGCTGACATCGCGCAGCACGGGCCGGCCGGGGGCGTAGCCGAAACCGACATGATCATAGACGATATCGCCCGCCAGCGGCGGCGCCGGGCGCGCGCCGGGCAGGTCGGCGAGGGCGGGCTGGGTGTCGATCAGCTCGCAATAGCGGCGAAATCCGGCGATGCCCTTGGGGTAGGTTTCCAGCACCGCGCTGATCTTTTCCACCGGGCGGAAAAACACGCCGACCAGCATCAGGAAGCCCACGAAGCCGCCGGACGACAGGTCGCCGTGCAGCACAAACCAAGTGCCCGCAACCATGACCATCATCTGAGTGGCCCGCATCGACAGATACGTCATCGCCGTGCTGACCGCCATCAGCCGGTAGCCTTGCAGCTTGGTGCGCCGGTATGAGTCGTTGTCACGAGCGAACAGGCGGCGCTCATGCGCTTCGTTGGCGAACGCCTGCACCACCCGCATGCCGCCAATATTTTCCTCGACCCGCGCATTGAACACGCCGATGCCAGCGAAAATGGCGCGAAAATTCTGCGTCATGCGGTTGCCGTATCGCGTGGCGACGAACAGGATCGGCGGCACCACCAGCACCGTCAGCAGTGCAAGATCGGCATTCACCGCGAACATCAGTGCAAATGCGCCAGCAAAGGTCATGATGGCGATGAACAGATCTTCCGGACCGTGATGCGCGACTTCGCCGATGTCCTCTAAATCTTTGGTGACGCGGCCAATTAAATGGCCGGTCTTCTGCTCGTCGTAGAACGAGAACGACAGGCGCTGCAGATGGTCGAAGGCGCGGCGGCGCATTTCGGTCTCCAGCGCAATGCCGAGCACGTGGCCCCAGTAGGTCACCACCGCCATCAGCCCGGTGTTGACCAAATACAACGCCACCAGCCCGGCAGCGGAGGCGACGATCAGTCCCCAATCATGTCCCGGCAATAGCCGGTCGACAAAGGCGCGCACGGCGAGCGGAAACGCCAATTCGAGCAGACCGGACAGCACCGCGCAGCCGAAATCGAGCATGAACAGCCGCCGGTGCGGGCGGTAGTAGCTGGCAAAGCGGCGCAGAGGGGACATAACCGGGCGTTTAGCAGGCACGGCAGCGCCGGTCACGGCAAGAAGCCACGCTCAGGGCGCTAGTGCCCCGGACGTTCTTGAACAACGCGCACGAAGGCGGCGATCAGCGGCGCCATCTCGCCGGGCGGGGCGGGCAGCTTGCTGGCGCGTATCGTCAGACTGTCGATGAACAGCCCTGCCTCGGTGTAGACTGCAAGGTCCAGCGCGTCAGCGATCACCTGCGGATGGCAAACCACATCGCCCCCCTCCGCCGCGCCACGGCACCGGGCGACAAATTCCCGGATCGTCTCAAGGCCGCCGGTTTGCTCGCCAGCCTCGGCCAGAAAATCGGCAATCTCGTTGGCCGTCTGCGAAAACGCGACCAAGTCCAGTGGCACGCAACCCTGACTGTCCTGGAAAACGCTGCCGCGCCACTGGTCGAACCGTGCCGCTCGGCGCGCCTCCTCCGGGGTTTCGTCCGCCGCCTCGTCAGGCTGCTCCGGCAAGCCGCCAGCATCGGCGATCTGCTCCCAGATCGGGATATCCCAATCGATGCGAAGGCCGATCAAAACTCCGAAACCGTGCTGGGCCAGATCATCGGTATCGCCGGGCGGCAAATCGCGCGGCGGCTTGCCATCGACCAGATCGAGCAACACCCGGCGGACCGCGCCGAACGACAGCGCCGCCAATGCGTCCGGCGATCGCCAGCCGGGCAGCAGCCGCACGTCCTCCGTGTCGGCCAATGCACCGGACTCGATCAATCCTTGTCCGAGATCAGCGCCGTCCGGCAGGTCTCCGGCAGACAGCGCCACCGGCAGGGCCACCAACTCCGCCCAGCCCGATGGACCGATGGCAGCGCCCTCGGCCGCAACCAGCAACACCCAATTCAACTCGTCGCCCGCCTCATCGCCTTCGCGCTCGCTGCGTTTGCGAACTGCCAAATCAAGCACGTCGGTCCGTCCGGCGGCCATGAGTTGCTGAACCAGGGCGTCGAACTCTGCGGTATCCTCATCGGCGAAGGCGTCCAGCAGCCGATCCGCGACCGGTCCCGGCGGTCTGCCGAAGTTTGGACGCGCGCTGGCGCTGGCCTGTTCGAGGCCAAGCACGTCCGACGCCGCCGCGCCTCGCAGTAGCCGTCCGCGATCGATCCATCCGAAGCGGTTCGCTGGCGTGTCGTCCCGCCCGGCCATCCAACGGCGAAACGCCGCCCGGTCGGCGCGCTGCACCAAAACCTCGACGCCCGCTTCCAGCATCTCCAAAGCCACCGCGCGGTTCACGGCGCGGGCGGCAGGGAGGTTGGTATCGCCGGGACGCAGCGTGTCGAGCGTCTCGACATCGGGGTAATGCGTGAGCAGCACCACGCCGATATCCGGCGCGATATCCCGCGCAAGTTCGGCGGCTTGGTCAACGCGGTCGGTCGGCCTGGGCACGGGATCATCCTGATTGGGTCCGTACTATGGTCTCGCACCAAGCCGGACCGCAACCAGGAGCCGCCCAGGCCATCATTTGCGGTGGCGCTGCCTGCCGTCCGCACATCCGCCAGATTGCCCGCGCCTCATTGCTCATAGCCAGCACTCCGGCCACCAAGCTATCGCCGTCATGCCAGATGCCGAAGTTGCAAATAAGCTTGTGCCGCTGCCGTACACCTCGGATCAGTCGGCGATTGAACCGGCTAACCCATTTGGGGGATAGCGAGCGCGCTGGCCACGGTCACAACCCAAACGGGCGGCCGCCGGTGACGTTTTTGGCTTTCGAAGCGCAGCGCATCAAAGATTTATACCAAATCTCGCCGACCAAAACTCATTGTCGTTGCCGGGCCTGACCCGGCAATCCATGGCGCTGCACAGAGCATCTCGCGTCTAACGCCGAGCGTTGGCATGGATCGCCGGGTCAAGCCCGGCGATGACGATTCAATGGATCATGGGTTCTCGCCCAAGAAATTTCGTATAATGCGGCGCAAGCGCAGCCGAGAGTCGATATTCCGCAGTCCGTACGCATGGAACATGAAAGCGTGCTGCGCTATCTCGACAATCTTGGACAGCGCACGACGCCCAGTGGGGCAGTAGCGTTGAAGTTGCGTACGGCACTGGCTGCGCACATGGCGTTTGAGGAAGCGGTGGAGATGCCGCCGCTGGTGCTGCTGCCGGAATTGGCCAAGGGCATCGTGCGGCCGGACATGCGCTGGGCAATTGAAATGAGCGACAAGGTGCTCGCCGCGCACGACAAAATTCAGGGTTATCACAATGCCATCACCGCAGCGGCGCTGGGGCTGCAGGACGCCGCCGAGAGCGAGCACGACGAGGTGACAGTGGGCTTCGTGCGCGATGTCGCCGCCGACGATCTTGGCGATGCAGAGGTTACTGAGCCGATAATCCTGCTGATCGGCACCTTCTTGCGCAGCCGGTTGCCGCCGCAGTAACCGCCATCCGTTATCGCCCGAACCTTGTAGAGCCATTCATGAAGCGTCTTTTCGCGGCGATAATCGCCGCCGGCTCCATCGCCGCCTTGGCCGGCCCCGCGCATGCAGGCGACCCGGATGCCGGCAAGCAGTTGTTCAAATCCATCTGCAACCTCTGTCACGAAGCCGTGGCCGGCAAAAATCGTGTCGGCCCATCGCTATTCGGGGTCGTTGGGCGCAAGACTGGCAGTGTGCCCGGCTACAACTACTCCGATGCCAACAAGAACTCCGGCATCACATGGACGCCTGAAATTCTCGACCGCTACTTGATCTCGCCCCAAGCCGTCGTACCCGGCACGAGGATGGGCTACGCCGGCCTGAAGGACGATACCAAGCGCGGTGACCTGATCGCCTATCTATCAACGTTAAAGTAATAGCAGCGGCCGGAGGTACCGCCACTTGGAGTGCTATCGCCGAACTGCGGTGACGCGCCGAATTTCTTCAAGGCAACGCCGCCATAACGCGCAGGCTGTCAGGCTTGCGCAATCGCGCATCATTCGCGCCGGGAGAGATCGGCGCAGCGGCATCCAGAGAAGCGGATGCCGCCGGGCCATGTCAAACCCGATGTGCAGCAAGGCATGATCGACGCCACCGGCGCCGAGACGGTCTGCGAGGCCATCATTCGGCCGTCCAACCGCCGTCAATGACCACCGATGTTCCAGTCATCAGCGCGGAAGCGTCTGAAGCCAGAAATACGACCGGCCCCATAACGTCCTCCACCTGCCCCAGCCTGCCCAGCTTGATCTTGGCAAGTACCGCGCTGCGGAACGCGGGGTCTTCGAAATAGGGCCGGGTCATCGGCGTTTCGATGAAGGTCGGCGCGATGCTATTCACCCGGATGCCGAACGGCGCGAGATCGATAGCCATTGCCTTGGTCAACCCCTCCACCGCCGCAGCTCCGCCCCACCGGCGGCCCCATCGGCCGCGCCGCCACTGCCTGCCGCAGGCTACGCCGGGACCGCAAAGGCGTCACTCATCGCGCGCAGATAGGCGTCGCACGCGGCCAGCCATGCGGCGGGCTGCGCCAGAAGATCGCCCAGCGGCAAGCCGGCCGTGCCGCTGCTGCCGGTAGGGTCCTGCTTCTTGCTGCGGGTCGCGGGGTCGCGCACCAACGCGGCCAGCGCCTGATAATAGGCCAGACCGAGATCGCGGCGGCCGGCGGCGGTGGCCTGCGCCACCACGTCCTCCAGCCAGACGGAGGCATCGGCGGCGCCGATCTTGGCGAGCGTCAGCGTGCGCCCGGCCGCGTGGCCTTGCAGAATGACATAGGCGGCGGTGAAGCGCGGCGCGGCCCCCCGGTCGTCCAATGCTGCGACCATTTGGCGGAGCTGGGTGGCTGAGCTGGGCAGTTTGGCTTCCAGCGATTCGAACAGCCGCTCTTCGGAGATGCTGACCGGGGCAGCCGCCTTGCCGCTGCCCGGCTTGGCGGCATCCGGGCCAGCTTGCGGGCGCAGCATGAGGTGGCCGTCGTCGAAGGCCACCACGCCGCGCTGGATCATCTGCGTGCGCGCCACCACGCGCGGCTGCACCAAGAAGCCGCCGCCGGGCGCGTGAAAGATGGCGACTTCCACCAGCGCCAGCGTGAAATGCATGCCGGCGTGCTGTTGCAGGAAGTCGGCAATCTGCTCCACGCCTTCCTGAATACCGTCACCCACGATCAGCAGCAGGAACCGCCCGCGCCGCAGATTGCGGCTGACGCTGTCGATGAAATCGGCTTCCCCGATGTGCTCCGCATGCGCGCTGGCCCGGTGAAACAGGGACTGCGACCGCTCAGCGCCCCCGGCAGGTTCCGCCTTGCGGATCGCCGCCTCGAACGCCTCATAGGTCAAGCGGGGCAGTTCCTTGGCATAGTCGATGATCTGGCCCACCACCTCGCGCCGCGCCTGCGGATTGCGCCAAAGCTTGCATTCCACTACCACGATGTCGCCACGCGGCGTCACCAGAAGCAGATCAATCGGCCCGGCCTTGGTCGCCAGTTCCAGGCAGATGGGCACAGCGTCTTCCAGATACGCCTCGATTTCGCCAATGGGCAGCGCCTGCGGGTGGCTGGCGATCAGCCGCTGCAACCACGCCTCGTCATACCCCCCGCCCGCCTTGCCGCCACCAAGGTGCACCCGCCCCAGCCGCTGTGCGGCGGTGGGTGCCGCGAAATCGGCGATCTGGAACAGGCTGCCGTAGCGGGTGGTCATGGTGCGATGGGGTCCAGTGCCCGGCGGATATCGGTGTGGATGAAGTCATCGCCCCTGAACAGCAGTGGCCGGTCCGTCGCCTTGGCCAGCGCATAGGCGAAACAGTCGCCGATGTTCAGCGCCGCCCGGTGCCTGCCCTTGCCGAAGCGGCGGAACGCCTCGATGGCAAGCTGGGCTTGCTGCGGCGTTACGGCCACGATTTCGGCCTCAGTGAGGGCGAAAAACTGATCGAGCATGACACGCCCGGCCTCGCCCTTGCGCCCCTCGATGACGAACGACATCTCGACTCGACTAACGGCGGAAATGAGACGGGATTTCGCGGCGGCGATGGCATCGTCGAAGCGGCGCTGATCCGGCTCGTCAAACAGGATCGCCACCACGGCCGAGGTGTCGATCACCATCAGTTCCAAATGCCGGTGTCGTCATAGCCCAAAATCGTATCTGGCGTGCGCGTATCGAAATCGGGCAACGCGGCGCAGGCCCGGCCAAGCTCCGCCAACCGCCCGGCAAGGTCTGCAGTGTCACCGCGCCGCAGCCTTTCGCGGTCCAGCCGCTCGGCCAGCGCCTTGCGTACGGCATCGGTGAGCGTCTCACCCGTCAGTGCTGCGACGGCGCGGGCCAGACGGTTGGTTTCCGGGTCTTTCAGGCTGAGCGCCATTGGTGCCACCTTCTATAAAGCTTACAAAATTATAGACTGAGCCGCCAGAAAAGGTCGATTTATTCACGCCGCCGCGGCGGACAGCGACAGCAAATCAGCCAGATTGAACACCACTGCGGTTTCCGCAAAGCCCAACTCGCGCTGGAAGAATCGCTGCACGTAGACCGGTGCGTGGGCAAAGCCAGCGTCCACGCTGACAAGTGCCAAGAAGAACGCCTCCGGCGCGTTCAGAGAGGCGAGGATTTCGTTCTTCGCGATGATCAAATCGCGCGCCTCGGCATGGCGGCCCTTGACCTCAATGAACCGCAGGTGCCCGGCCCTCGGGTCGCGGCTTTCTATATCCCAGCCTTTCTTGCTGGCGGAAACATCGCGCGGCTCATTGCCGAGGGCCTGCTCAGCGGCCATTACCGATTCCATTGCCAACCGCTCGACTTCGCGCGCGTGTTGGGGTCGTCGGAAAACCCCGCGCCGGCCTGCAAGGCCGCTGGCTGGCTACGGGCAAGTAGCAGTCCACGTGGGATGATCAGCGCGGCCCCACGAAGCACTGGCGACAGCGCGCTTATCTGCCGCTCTTGCGTCAGTTCAGACTGCCGCAACTGCAGGCGATCCACGAGCCGCTGGGCTGTGGCCTCAGCATTGCTCGCGTTGATGCGCTGCTCCTTGCCCGCGCGTTCCTCTTCACGCAACCGGGCAGCGCGAGCATCCCAATAGATGATTTCGCGGTCGAGGCGCGCTCTGACCTCGCGCTCGACCTTGTCGATTTCGGCAGATCGGCGGCGCCTGATCTCGGCCAGATGCTGTGGCACCAGCGCGGCAATAGCGTAGGCCATCGCCCGATCTTCCACGCTGCCCGACAGCCAGGGCGCGACGATTTCACCCGACACCAACGCTCGCTCGTCATCCTCGATTGGCCGGCAATCCAGATAGGGTGCTGGTCCGCCCTCCGACGCCGTACCGTCCTCGCGCAGATGGATGAATTGCAGCGTGCTTACCGGCGCAATAAACGCTGCGCCTTGCCCCACCAACATGGCCCATTTGCGACGATACATGAATGATCGAACCGGGCCGGCCGGCAGCCCGCATGCCCCGCGCCACGGCCTGAGCAGCGAAAAATGCCGCGCGCAGGTTGAGGCCGAGCACGGTATCGAACTCATCTTGCGTCACGTCGAGGAAGTTAGCCGGGCGGTTGGTGCCGGCGTTGTTGAGCAGGATGTCGAACGGATCCCGCTCGGCCAGCGCGGCTTGCAGCACCGCAGGGTCGCGGACATCGCAAGCCAAAGCCTCGGCCTGTCCACCGGCATCACGGATCGCAGCGGCCGCCGCTTCGACCTCGCTGCCGGTACGCGCCATCAGCGTGACGTGCGCACCGGCCGCAGCCAGTGCGGCGGAGCAGGCGAGGCCGATGCCGCACTCCCGCGCCGGTGACCAGCGCCCGCCGCCCCTCCAACCGGAAGGACGGGGTGCGCGGTAGCGCCGCAGGTTGCTGCATCGCCTCGTCCCTACCTCAGCGCACGCGCGAAGGTTCGCCGTCGGCCAGCGCGATCTCGGTGATGCGCAGGCCCTCGGCGGTGATGCGCGAGGGGAACGCGTCGCGCAGTCCTTCCTCGTGGATCGGGATCACGCGGCGGAATTCACCGTGTGCCCGCTTCACCATCTCGTCGGTGGTCAGCACGAGGTTGGTCTGGCTACCGACCGCGAGGCCGACTGGGATGTAGTTCGGGTCCTTCTCGTCGTAGCCGCGCACGTTTTCGAAGCTGTAGACGAGGTCGCCGGCCAGCACCCAGGAATCGGCGCTATCGGTCTTGCCGTCGTTGCGGACATGAACGTACTGCGAGCCCCAGGTATGGGTATCGAACGCGGCATGCACGTCGATGCCCGGCAGCACGTCGGCACGGTCGCCGTCGAGGCAGACCAAGCGGCCTTGGCGGGCAATATCGACCACCCGCATCACGTCGCCCGGATCGGTGGCCAGCATCAGCCAGCGAAACCGGCGGTCGAGCGACATTGCCCACACCCACTTCGAAAGCTCCTTCTCCTGAATATAGAAGGTCGCATTCGGGAACGCATCGGTGTTGCCCATATGGTCGAAATGCGCGTGCGTGATAAAGACATGCTGCACCTGTTCCGGGGTCACGCCGCACTCAGCCAGCACATCGGCGGCGCTGTGCCAGTTTTCCACGCCAAAATTATTGGCCATGGTGCCGCCGTAGTCTTTGTTGTTGTAGCCGACATCGACCATCGCGGCGGTGCCCTTGCCCTTGATCAGGACGTAGCAATACGGCAGCTTCTTATAGCCCTGATTGTGCGCGCCATAAATGATGCCACTGAGGTGGTAGTTGCTGACGTAGCTGTATTCGAGAACCCAGATCGAGTAGTCGGCCATGATTTCTTCTCTCCCTGTTGATTAAGCTGTGGCGCG
The DNA here is from genome assembly GCA_025359905.1 of Rhodospirillales bacterium. GTDB lineage: Bacteria > Pseudomonadota > Alphaproteobacteria > Acetobacterales > Acetobacteraceae > CAIPHQ01. The sequence continues at coordinate 10,962 of JANYDF010000107.1, read as the reverse complement.
GATAATTCCCGGGGGCGGTGCGGCGCCGTGCCGGGCGCAACACCCCTGGGAAAAAGCAACCGTCTCGAAGCCGGGCAGAACCGCAGCCGCCCATTGCAGTTCCTGATACCCCGCCCGCAGCGGCGTTAGTACTGCGTCTGTGCCGGTGTCATCACTCCCGCGCCGATTCAGCCGGGCGGCGTCAATGGCGGCGGCGATTGCGCGTACGGCCAGCACCAGATGCCGGTGATGGTGCGCGCCGCGCGGCGGCGGTTGGCGGCCCAGCACTGCATCGGCGGCGGCTTGCCGCGCAGTGTCGGCTAGATCGAGCATTGGGTGGCCGGCCGTGCCTTGCTTGGTGGTGACCGCCAGCACCAGCACCCCGGCGATTTGGCCGGCAGCCTGGCGCAACTGTTCGAACGGCAGTTGCACAGCCGTGATATAGGCGAACGTGGCGTCATCCAGCGCATCTGGATTGACAGCGGGCAGCACCGGATCGGGCAAGGCCTCGCAGAATGGCAGACTGGGCGGCAGCGCTCCTTCGCCAAGACGTTTCATGGCTTCGCCCCGCCCCGCGTCGATGCACGTTCGATGAGCGTGCCTGGAATGATATGCATGCAGGGATCGCGCGGTGGGCCAACCAGCGTTTCCCCGAGGAACGACACGGTCGCGGCCACCATCTGCTCCAACGGTTGCTGCACCGTGGTAAGCTGATACGACGGCCAACTTGCCATCGGAATATCGTCGAACCCAACAATGGCCACATCGTCCGGCACGCGCAGCCCGCGTTCGTAGCGGAACGCGTCCATACCGCCGACCGCCATGATGTCGTTGGCAAAGAATACCGCATCCGGCCGGCTCGGCGCTAATTCCAATGCGGCTTGGTAGCCGGCGGCGTAGCTGTACTCCGTCCCGGCTGCCTGCGCGTGCAGGGCAACACCCTGTTGCTGCAACCGGCCACGAAAGCCGCGCTCGCGTTCGACGTTGGTCGAGGTGTCGGGCTTGCCGGACACGTAGGCAAGGCGGCGATGGCCGCGCGCGAGCAGATAATCGGCGATCTGACGCGCGCCGAGCTCGTTGTCGCACGACACCGTGGTCACCCCGGCATCCGGCACAGTGCGGTTGATCAGCACGGCCGGCCGGCCGGTGGCGGTCCATTCCCGCGCCATCGCCGAGGAAATCGTCGCTGAGGCAATCACGACGGCTTCGACCTGGTATTGCATCAGCAGCGGCAATTCGCTGTCCACTTCCTGACCCGGCGGCACGTGAAACAGCAGGGTTTGCAAGCCGATTTGCTGCAATGCCTTGGTGAGTTGCTCCAGCATTTCCGGGTAGAACGGATTGGTCATGGTCGCCATGACGATCCCGACGATATTGCTGCGCCGCGTGGTCAAGCTGCGCGCAATGACATTAGGCTGATAGCGCAGAGTCTCTGCCGCCTCCAGCACGCGCGCCCGCATCGCAGGCGCGATGCTGGCGTGCTGGCTGTAGGCGCGCGAGATGGTCGATTGCGACACGCCAAGCTGGCGGGCGAGTTCGCGCGCCGTCACCGGTTTACCGCCGGTTTGCCGCCCGATGTCGCTGCCCGCCATGCCGCCCTCGCCGCCGTGATGATCAGACGGTGTTCTTGCCGCCATAACGGCGCACGCGCAAATCCGCCTGCTCCTTGTGTCCCGCGAAGTTCTCAATGGCGCACAGCCGCGAGCAATACTCGCCGATCATCGCGGTCGCCGCCGGATCGACCTGTTGATAGGTGCAGGTCTTGAGGAACTTGCCGACCCACAACCCGCCAGTGTACCGCGCCGCCTTCTTGGTCGGCAGCGTGTGGTTGGTGCCGATCACCTTGTCGCCATACGCAACGTTGGTTTCCTTGCCCAGAAACAACGCGCCGTAGTTGGTCATATTGGCCAGGAACCAACGCGGATCGCGCGTCATCACCTGCACATGCTCCGATGCGATCCGGTCGGCTTCGGTCAGCATTTCCTCGTCGGTGTCGCACAGGATGACCTGGCCGTGGTCGCGCCATGCCACGCTGGCAACATCGGCGGTCGGCAGGCGAGCCAATTGCCGGGCGATCTCGACCTCGATGCCCTCGGCAATCTTGGCGGATGTGGTCAGCAGGATGGCCGGCGAAGTCGGTCCATGTTCGGCCTGCCCGAGCAGATCGGTCGCGCACATCTCGGCGTCGCACGTATCGTCGGCGATGATCAGCGTTTCGGTCGGGCCGGCAAACAGATCGATGCCGACGCGGCCGTACAATTGCCGCTTGGCTTCCGCCACATAGGCATTGCCTGGGCCAACCAGCATATCCACGGCCTGAACGGTTTCGGTGCCTAGCGCCATCATCGCCACTGCCTGGATGCCGCCGAGCAGATAAATTTCGTCCGCGCCACCGAGCGCCATCGCGGCGACCGTGGCCGCCGGGGCCACGCCATTGAGCGGCGGCGTGCAGGCGATCACCCGCTTCACCCCGGCCACCCGCGCCGTCACCACGCTCATATGCGCCGACGCCACCATCGGGTAGCGCCCGCCCGGCACGTAGCAGCCGACCGAATTGACCGGGATATTCTTCTGGCCCAGCCGGATGCCAGGCAGCGTCTCGATTTCGAAATCTTGCAGGCTGGCGCGCTGCGCTTCGGCGAAGCGGCGGATTTGCGCCTGGGCAAACTTGATGTCCTCGATGGTCTGATCGGGCAGGCTGCGGATCAGCGCCTGGATCTCGTCGTCCGACAAGCGGAACCGCGCCGGTTCCCATTTGTCGAAGCGGATCGACAAGTCGCGGATGGCAGCATCGCCGCGCTGGGCAACGTCCTCAAGAATCGCCTCGACGGTGTGGCGCACCTTACGGTCCGCTTCAGCGGTCTCCGCCTCGGTTGCACCCTTCTTGAGATACCGGATCATGTTCAAATCCCTCTAATTCAGTCGCATCCTAGCTGGCAACCACGCACCGGCCGGCACATCGCTGTGCCGGCCGGGCGCCGTTCGGATCAGGGCTGCACAGTCGCCTTGATCTTGGTCAGCGCATAGATGTCGCCATTGCCATTGCACTTCTGGCAGTTGATGCCGGGGGTGTCCGGCGCCGCCGTCACTTCGCCGGGCAGCGGCTGGATGGTCATGCCGGGGGTCGGCTTGCCGTCCAGCGCGGTCACCAGCGACAGTTCCGGCAGCAGGTTGGCTTCGAACACTTCGGTCACGAACGAATCAGGCACCTTACCAGCGGGGAAGGTGTTGCAGCCGTTCTCGAAGCGGTCGCCCGGGCACAGCTTCACGCCTTCGGCGGGCACCCACGGCAACGGGTATTCGATGTTGTGCGTGGTGAGCTTGCGGCCCTTGGTCAGCATTTCCATCATCAGCTTGAACGCATAGCCAGCCGTGGCCGGCGGCGAGCCGGACGACACGCCCTTGAAGCCAGCAGCCTGGTACGCCGGATTTGCCAGCGCCAAACGGAAACCGTTGGAGTTTTCGCCAACCACCGGAACCAATTTCTTCGACCCGGTCGCCAGCAGCGCCTTGATGGCCCCGTCTTCACCGGCCTGCGCCCAAATACCGTCCACGTCCGGATGCGCCGCGAGTGCCTTGGCGGTTTCGGACTGCGTGGTTTGATCGCTCCACATGCCGTAGTATTCGGCAATCACCTTGATGCCGGGATACTTCTTGAAGATGGCCATGGCGCCATCGGTGTGACGCTTATCCACCGAGTTGCCCGGCACGCCACGGCTGAGGAAGATGTTGCCCTTGCCGCCAAGCACGTTCACCAGCGCCTGCGCGGTATTCTCGCCGAAGCCTGCGGTGATGTAGCTGACGTTGTAGGCGCACGGCTCGGTCACGGTGCCGTCGTACATGAAGAACAGCGTGCCCTTGTCGCAGCCCTTGCGAATGGCGCGGTTCAGGCCGGTCGGCGAGACCGGGAAGCTGATGATGCCGGCGGCGCCGTCGGAGATCATGCTCTCGTAAGCGGAAATCTGCGCCTGCACGTCGGTGCCGGAGATGACTTCCTTCAGCTCGATGGCCTTGTCGTACGGCGGCGTCGCGGCCAGCGCCTTGACGATGTTCGCAGCTTCGCTCTGCCACGAATTACCGCTGTAGCTCAGGCTTAGATAAATCTTGAGCTTCTTATCGTCGGCATTTGCCGCCCCAGCCACACCGGCCAGCAGCCCGGCGGCGACAGCCGTATTGACCAATCCACTGCGGATCGTATTCCAGTTCATGAAAGTCCTCCTGAGAGTAGGTGCTGTTTACGCGTCCGGTTTTGCTGCCGGTTCTCCGGGTTGACGGAGCGGGACAGGTCTTGCGACGAGCTGCCCGGCCCAGAGGTACAGCTCCTCACGCAGCACCAGCAGCGCGAGGAGAATGACAAGGCCGTAAATCACGGTGCGCCAGCCCTCGGCGATGCCGAGGGAGGAGATCACCGTCGAGAACGTCGTCAGCAGCAGGGCGCCGCCGACCGCGCCAATATAGAGGCCGCTGCCGCCGAGAATTGAGGTGCCGCCGACCACGACCGCGGCAATGGAGGGCAGTTGGTAGGCCTGCCCCATGGTCAGAGTGGCGCCGCCCGCATAGCCGAACATCAGAATACCGGCTAGCCCTGCGCTAGCGCCGCTGATCGCGTAAGTGAGGAAGGTCAACCAGCGCACCGGCAACCCGGCGATATAGGCAGCAGCGGGATTGGTGCCCACCGCATACAGCCGCCGGCCAAAGCCGGTGCCAAGTTGCACCACGCTGCCGCAAATTGTGATGGCCAGCATGAAGTAGATCACCAGCGGCACATCCAGCACGCTGGCCGTGAACAGTGCTGACAATGCCGGCGACGCCTGGCCGCGCGGCGTGCCCCCGGTAATGCCCAGCGTCGCACCATAAACAATGATGCCCATCGCCAAGGTCATGATGAATGGCGGCACCCGCAGCCACACAACGCCGATGCCGTTCAGCCCGCCGATCGCCGCCGTTACCAGCAAAATTAATGGCACGCCCCAGATCAGCGCCGTGGGCGATGCGCCAACGAAATTGAATGTCAACACACCGCCGATGGTCATGACCGAGGCAATCGACAGGTCGAGCCCGCCGGTCAAGATCACCAGTTGCTGGCCGAACGCCACCACGACAACGAAGCTCGACAGCACCAAGATCGCCTTGGTCTGCTCCCAGCCACCGAAGCCGGAACTGATCCAGCGTGACGCGATGATGAGCAGCGCCGTCAGCCCGAACAGGGCGATGGCGTTCCACACATCGCTGCCCAACCCGGCGCGGCGCAAACCACGCGTATCGGCTGGTGGACTCATGCGCGCCTCCCACTGGCAAAGCGGTCTGACGTGGCCGCGACGAGCACGGCGAGGATCATCACCACGCCTTGGAAGATACCGGTGTAAAACGACGACACGCCTGCGGAGAACAGCACCTTCTGCAACAGCGTCAGTGTTGCCGCCCCCAGCATGGCGCCGACCACGCCGCCGCGCCCACCGCTGAAAGACGTGCCGCCGATGGCGATGGCTGCGAAGGTGAGTAGCAAATACGAGTTGCCCGCGTTCGGATTGCCAGTCGCGGTCAGTGCGCTGAGCATGTAGCCGGACAGCGCGTAGAACACGCCCGCGAGGCAGTAAGCGAAGAACTTCACCCGCCGGGTGCGAATCCCAGCCAGCCCGGCCGCCGTCTCATCGGCCCCGACCGCATACAACGCCACGCCCCAATCGGTGCGCCGCAACAACAGCCAGATCAGCACCACCGCCAGCAGGATCAGCGCGGCAACTGGCACGATGCCGGCAGCGGAATCGGTCAGCGTATCAGCAACGAAGTCCGGCACGGTGCCGCCCGGCGCATCCAGCACCAGCAGCGCCAGCCCGGAGGTGACGATCATTGTCGCAAGTGTCGATGCGATGGATTGCAGCCGAATATAGGCGACCAAGATTCCATTCACCGCGCCAACAAGCAGGCCAGCGGTGCAAACGACAGCGAGCCCGAGCAGAGCCTGTTGCGGCCCCTCGCCGACTTGCGTCGCCATCAGCACGTTGCTGAGCGCCACCACGCCGGCCACCGACAAGTCGAAGCCGCGGGTCAGCACCACCAATGAGCCGCCAGCCGCCGCAAGCGCCAACGGCGCTGCATTGTTAAATAAATCTGTAATGCTGGTCTGCGACAATGCATCCGATTGCCTTGATGCAAAAATCGTGAACAGCAGAGCATAAATGAACGCCACGATCAGCGTGCCATTGCCTAGCAGGCGCCGCAGCAATGAACGCGTAACAGCATTAGAAACCGGCGCGTTCATGTCCGGTCCTTATTCGCCATGACCGGTCGCCAGCGACACCAAGCGCTCCTCGGTTAGTGCCGCACCGGCAGCCTCGCCCACAATCCGGCCGCGATACAATGCCAAGCAGCGGTCGGACAGATGAACCAGCTCTGATAATTCAGTCGAATATAACAGCACACTGCCGCCCTTGGCCGTGAAGTCGCGGATCACGCCATAGATAACTTCTTTGGTGCCGACATCGACGCCGCGCGTCGGGTCGAACAGCACCAAGTTACGGGCGCCCGACAGCAATACGCGCGCGATCAACGCCTTTTGTTGATTACCGCCCGACAGCGCCGAAATCCGCATGCCGACATAGCGTGCCGCCAAATCAACCAGCGCTGCCGCGCGTCCGACTTCGGCGCGCTCGCGCGTACGGTCGATAAGACCAAAACGCAGCAACCGGCCCAGGATTGGCAGCGAAATATTGCTCGCTGTCGTCAAGCCGAGAAAAATGCCCTCGATCTTGCGTTCTTCCGGCACGAAACCGATGCCGGCGCGCAGCGCCTGCAATGGCGAGGCGAACTGCACCGGTTTGCCTTCCACCGCGACATCGCCGCTGAGGATTGGCGCCGCACCGCCCAGCATACGGAACAGCTCGCGCTGCCCCTGCCCTTCCAAGGCCGCCACGCCGACAATCTCACCACGATGCAGGTTCAGGCTAATGCCGTCGACACCGGGGCCACGCAAATCGCGGAGCGTGACGGCCAATGGTGCGTCGCGCCGAACTGGCGTCGCCGTCGCGTCCGCAGGCTCCTCGGCGCCGCGCCCGACCATCATGCGGAAAATATCGCCGTCCCGTGCATTGGCCAGATCGACGGTGCCAATGCTTTCGCCGTTGCGCAGCACCGTGCCGCGCCGGCACAGCCGACGCACTTCTGCCAACCGATGCGAGATGTACAGCACGCCGGTGCCGGACGCCGCCAACCGTTCGACGATGCGGAATAACCATTCGGGTTCGGCAAGGGCGGCCGTCGGTTCGTCGAGGATGAGCAGGCGCGGCCGGTGGCTGACCGCACGGACGATCTCCACCCGCTGCTTCTCGGCCAGCGACAAATCGCTGACCAGCGCGCCGGGCGAAATATCGGCAGCGTCGCATTCGGCCAGCAATTGCGCCGCATATGCCTCGTTCAGGCGGCGCGAAGCCAAGCCCAGAAGACCCTTGCGCTGCTTGGGCAACGTCAGATTGGTGGCGACCGTCAAGTTCGGCAGTAAGCTGAGTTCCTGGAACGCCGTGGACACCCCGGCTGCCCGTGCGGCCATCAGCGAGTGCGGCGCGAATCGCTGCCCACCCAGACGGACACTGCCGTTATCAGGCTTCACGATCCCGCTGAGGATCTTAACCAGCGTTGACTTGCCTGCACCGTTCTCGCCGAGCAGCGCATGAACTTCGCCGCGCCGCAGATCAAAACTAACGCCGCGTAGCGCGATCGTCGGCCCGTACGACTTGGTGACCGCGTCGATATCAAGCGACAGCGCAGCCTCGGGTGGCGGGGTTAGCGTGACGGCAGCACTCATGGTGTCGCAACACCGCTTCCGGCGGCAGCCGCGTCGCGCTTGTGTTTGGCCAAAGCCATCAGCCGGCGGTCGCGCCACGCACTGCGCTCGGCCAAGTCCGCGTGCGGCAGCACTTCGCGGCGTTGACGCTCGATCTCAGCAATCAGGCTGGCGTCCCAAACATGGTGTTCGGAACGCGAGGCAGCGATACGCTGGTACAGCGGTCCCAACCGGGCGGCGTAGTCGGCGATGCCGCCGGGGGCGTTCAAATCGATCGTTTCGAACGGCCCCATGAAGCTCCAGCGCAGTCCGAGCCCCTCGCTGATGGTCCGGTCTACATCCGCAGCGCTGGCCAAACCTTCCTCGACCAGCCGCCATGCCTCCATCAGCAGCACGCCTTGCAGCCGGTTGAGAATGAAGCCTCGGCTTCGCGGGTCATCTCGACCGGGGCTTGCCCGGCCTGCTCCATGAGGGCGCGCGCACGTTGCACAGTGGATGGTGCCGTCCATGGTGCCGGGACCAATTCGACAACCGGGATCAAATAGGGCGGATTAACCGGATGGGCGACCAAGCACCGGGCGCGGCAGGCCACGTGCTCCGTGAATTCAGACGCCGGGATGCCAGACGAAGAACTGCCAACGATCGTGTTCTGGCCGATGACGCCGTCAATCTGGCTATACACAGCGGCCTTCACGTCCACGCGCTCGAAAACGCTCTCCTGCACATATTCGGCATCCATCAGCGCGCCGGCGAGCGTATCTGCGACCCTAATCCTGGCATGCACCGCCTCGGCATCCGCGATGAGCCCGGCGCGCGCCAGGTCGCCGAGCCGCAGCCGGATCGTTACGGCGGCCCGCTCTGCAGCACCCGGCACGCTGTCGTACATGGCGACGGCACAGCCGGCTCGTGCAAATACGATAGCCCAACTGCTTCCAACCAGTCCGGTGCCGACGATTCCGATCTTGATCGTCATGCCGGCAGTGTCATGCGCATTGGCCGCTGTGTTCGAACACGCCGCGTTTCCTTCCCATGACAGCCGGCGGAACTAATGCCCGGGTCTGCCGTAAAGGGAAGCCTACCAAGCTTGCATCCGGATGCAAGAGGATTTTGCATCCGGATGCAAAGGTAACTTTTGATCGATCACGCACCAAGCAACACGGCGCCGGGCGCAACAATACGGCGCGGCGCACGTGTGAACGAGATGGACGCGGGTATGCGTTTCCTGGCCTTTGATGCAGCATGCGTGATGACCGGCGCAGCGCCGCAGACCGGTGCTGGCCGCACGAACGGGTAGCGAGACGGGATCGTTCATGTCCGACCGGGACTGCGCCCCAAAGCGGTCATTCAACCCGACCGGTTTTTGCCGCCATTGGCACGGCAGCAGCGCCCGTTCCTAGCCTCCCAGCAGGCCCGCTTCGTCATTGCCATCCTTCTGCCGCCCAACGGCGGGCAGCCTGCGAACCTTTGACTTGTGATCCCGGCCAAGCGGCGGGACAATCCAATGGACCAGGCTATGCCTGCCCACAGGCTTTGCCGACGTGACAGGAGTATGAACCTTGCTGCAACTTCGCAACGGCACGCTGACGAATTTGCCCGCCGCAGTGGCACGGCCCGGCTACGACCGCGCTCGCGCCTCAGTCGGCATCGTGCATATCGGCGTTGGCGGCTTTCACCGCGCGCATCAAGCGGTGTACCTTGACGACCTGATGGCGCGTGGCGAGGCAATGCAGTGGGGCCTATGCGGCATCGGCCTGCTGCCAGGCGATACGAAAATGCGTGATGCCATGCATGCGCAGGACTGCCTCTATACCATGATGATCAAGCACCCCGACGGCCATTACACGGCACGGGTCATCGGTTCGATGCTGGACTACAAATTCTTGCCGGACGACCCCGAAGCGGTGTTAGAACTCATGGTCGCCCCCAGCACGCGTATCGTTTCGCTGACCATCACCGAGGGAGGCTACAACTTCCACCATGTCACCGGGGAGTTCGACTTCGCCAATACTGGCGTGGCATGCGACCTGGAGGAAAACGCGGTGCCCGGCACCGTGTTCGGCGTGGTGGTAGAAGCACTGCGGCGGCGGCGGGCGCGCGGCATTGCACCGTTCACCGTGCTATCCTGCGATAACGTGCAAGGCAACGGGGACGTGGCGCGCCGGTCGTTCACCGCCTTCGCACGGCGCAAGGATGCCAGCCTCGGCGAATGGATAGCCCAAAACGTCGCATTCCCAAACGACATGGTGGACCGCATCACGCCCGTCACCAGCGACGCCGACCGAGCGCAACTTGCCGAGCGATTCGGCGTGCAGGACGCTTGGCCAGTGGTATGCGAGCCATTCACCCAATGGGTAGTCGAGGACCATTTCCCGCAGGGCCGCCCACCGTTTGAGCGCGTTGGCGTGCAACTCGTGCACGATGTGCTGCCGTACGAGTTGATGAAACTGCGGCTGCTTAACGCGGGCCACCAAGCGATCTGCTATTTCGGCGTGCTGGCCGGATATCGGTATGCGCATGAGGTGATGGCCAACCAGTTCTGGCCAGATTTGCTAATGGGCTATTGGAGGGACGAAGCGATACCGACCCTGCGGCCGGTGCCCGGAGTCGATCTCATCGCGTATTGCAAGACGCTCGTGGAACGCTTCGGCAACCCTGAAGTGAAGGACACTCTGGCGCGCTTGTGTGCAGAGACGTCGGACCGCATCCCGAAATTCCTGCTGCCAGTCGTGCGCGAGCAACTCGCCACCGGCACCGCCAGCATCCGCCGCAGCGCCGCGATCGTGGCCAGTTGGGCACGCTATGCTGAAGGGACGGACGAATCTGGCAATCCGATCATCGTGGTCGATCCGTTGAAAGCCTCCCTCATGCAGGCCGCTGCGCGCAATCGCACCAACCCAACCGCCTTCATCGAAAACCGTGCGGTGTTCGCCGACCTGGTGGACGAGCCACGCTTCGTGCAGCCCTACACTGAAGCCCTAGCGCTACTGCACAGCGCAGGCGCCATCGAGACAATGCGGCGCTTCCTATAGCGGCGCTCGGTGGCCAGTTGCCGGTTTGGCGTGCTGGGCGTGCTGGGCGGACCGAATGAGGGCAAAGCCGGCATGAGCCTCCCTCGATTGACGCCATAGCTAAGTGATGAGAGACTCCTGCGGAACTATCCGGGTGGGAGTGCGCGGCCGGACACCACCGGCACAAGGCATCAA